>NZ_JBEZDR010000007.1:0-580312 GCF_040648415.1 Nonomuraea sp. NPDC049141 | reverse complement strand
TCCGCCACATCTCGCGCGACGCCACCCGCACGCTCACCGTCCTCAACCTCACATGATCGAGAAACCGGACAAAACTCCACTACGCCGGAGCCCTGGGAGAGCAACGCGCTCCCCATGAGACGCCTGTCCATCGTGACGGTAGCGCGATCCGCTAACCGAGAGGCAGGCACGACTGCCGACTCGAACCCTCGATGTAACGCCGTGTTGTGCAGATGCATGGGAGCTTGCTGGCGCGCTTCCTCGTCCTGCCACGTCAAGGCCGCAGCCAGATGTCATCTCCGCCAAGGTGATCCTCGGCCTGATCTGCCTTGAACATCTTGTCTACGTATTCGTATGGAATGGGCATCTGCATCGCAGTTTCGTAGGCTGGTCGAGCCACTCATGCAGGACCCAACAAGACACCAAGCCCCTTGGTCACGTAGAGTTGCTCCCATCTTGGCGTGCGGTTCTTCCGCACGAGAGGGGGTCTGCGCCCCGTGATGAGGAGGGCAGCCGGGTAATGCTGCTGAGTTTTCGCGTCAGTAATCACCGCTCGCTCCGTGACGAGCAACAGCTACTACTAACCCCTGCATACGGGGAAGATGATCCTAGAGACGGCTGGGAAGCGGTCCCTGTCGTGGCGCTTTTCGGCGCCAACGCTTCCGGCAAGTCAAATGTGCTGGACGCTTTGGCATATATGCGTAACATGGTGCGCGGTTCTCTTCGAGAGAGCGAACCTGGAACCGGGATTTCGCGCCATTCATTCGCATTGGATCCAGCCACGCGTGATGAACCATCCACGTATGTTGCCGATATTCTCCTTGAAGGGGTTCGATACACTTACGGCTTCGCGGTTGACGACTCACAAGTGGTCGAAGAGTGGATGTTCAGCTATCCAAAAAAGAAGAAGAGGGAGATCTTTCATAGACGTGGCGACGATTATTCAATCGGCGACCAGTCTCCCGCTTCTATGCACCAGGTGGCAGCAATAACAGAATCGAACGTGCTGTTTCTCTCCGTCGCGGCGCGCTCAAAGCAGGATTTGGTTCGGCCAGTCTACGATTGGTTTGCCGAGGTAATTTATCGCAACCCTCAAATTCTTCGATTTTCGCGCCTGGGAACACTTGTCGAATCTCTGGAGCGTTTCGGCTACCTGGAAAGAATGACATCCCTACTTCAGGCCGCAGATACCGGTATTGAATCCGCGGAGATCGTGGAGGAAAGTGATGCAGAGCTAGCCCAAAGGTCCGCACGCATTAAAGGACTTGGCAGCCATTCGCCAACACGGCGCAAGGATGTGCTCTTTAGGCATCGAGGTGAAAGCGGCACGTTTCCGCTAAATCTGAGAGACCAGTCTTTGGGGACGCAAACGCTGTATGATCTTGGGCTTGGCGCTTTCAGATCGCTAGACACTGGATCGGTGCTCATCGTTGACGAGCTAGATTCAAGCCTGCATCCCTACTTGACGGCACAGCTTGTAAGATTGTTCCGCGATCAAGATGTCAATATACACGGGGCTCAGCTGATTTTTAGCAGCCATGACGCTACTCTCCTCGGACGGATCCAAGGCGAAGAAGTGCTACAACGCGACCACGTCTGGTTCACCGAAAAGAATGAATGTGGCGTTACCGAGCTGTTTTCGCTTTCAGACTTCAAGCCGCGTCGTGAAGACAACCGTGAACGCCGATACCTGGCTGGTCGCTACGGTGCCGTTCCGATTGTCAGTGACGAACTCTTCGCTGCCGCGCTAGCTGAACGTCGAGAGGCGGACGATGTCCCCTCGAACATCTAGGACGAGAAAGGGAGGCATTCGGACAGATACCGACCTTGAGCACAAGAAGAAGGGGACGCGGCAAGAGCGTGCGAGCTTCCTGATCTTCTGCGAAGGAAAGACTGAAAAGGACTACTTCGTAGGGATGTGGTCGCGACAGGGTCCTCATATTGATGTTGACACCCCTAAAGTCGATCATCTTTCCATAGTCCGCGAAGCTGTCGCTAGACGATCGGACGAGTACGATGCCGTCTGGTGCGTATTGGACATGGAGTTGGATGAGGGCCTTACGTCGGCGCTGATAAGTGAGGCAAAGCGTGGTTCGATCGACCTTGCCTGTCGACGCCATGTTTCGAGGTCTGGTTGATTATGCATCACGCAGACTGCACCCGACCGTTTCTGTCGGCGAACGAGGCAAAACGCAGGCTGAAATCTGTGGCACCAGGCTGGAGCGAAGGGAATACTCGATTTTCTGATTTCCTCCATGGGTTGGATGCGGCCTGCCTTAGAGCTCGCCAACTCGATCCGACTGGGGAAGACTTTCTAAGTAACCCTTCAACTAATGTTTGGCAACTAGTTCTGGCCCTCCGATCAAAAGCTTGATCGGATGTTCCATAGACAAGATCAATGCTGTTACGTTAGATCGCTGGGCTAGGCGTCAAGAGGTTGAAGACCTGTAGATCAACTTTCGCCAGAGAGCGATCATAGAGGACGCCCGAGCATTAGCGTCGGACGCCCCGTGGCGTGCTCTCATTCGAGAGCATCTGGAAGCTCGGCGCTTTTCCTTAGGCGCTCACGCGCACTGCAAGGGCCCTCCGCTCCGCTCCGGCCGTTCTCCTGGAAGCACCTCCGGCGCACAACGGGCTCCGCGATGGGCGCTTCGCGCTCGGGACTCAGGCGTTTCTTCCAGTCGGGCCAAGGGTCCGACCCCTGAAGGGCCTCGCTCCGCCCGCACTCGCTTCGCCACGGGTAGCTCCGGTCAGCCGGTGACTTGTGACGGATGTGACAACGGGCACTTGACCCGTGCTTAACGCCATCCAGCGCCACACCGTACGCTCGGCCACCCCCAGAGCCGCCGCCGTCGCGGCGACCTCAGCGCTCAGCGCACCGCCCTGCTCGGCCGGCCGCCGGAGCCGATGCAGCGCCGCCGCCCACTGCTCCTGGGTTGGCCGGCCCATGAGCGCCATCCTCCTCTGCCGACGGGGGACGGGAGGGACAACGGATAAGGTCCACCGCGGCGCAGGGCCGCTTCATCCCTGCCGATCCGCGATGTGCCACCATCACGATCGAGATGCCCAGGGACCGTCTCGCCACATCGGCAGCCTGCGTCAGCAGCAAAAGCGCAGGTAGCCCTGCAGGGAGCGGGCGAGCCGATCCCCTGTCGAACAGGCAATTTGTGCGACAAGGGTAGAACAGGAACCCTTCGGAGCACGCTCGCGGGGCGAGGGAGAGTGTGGTCCGAAGGGGTTCAGATTGACTTCAGGACGCGGATGCGGTCGGCGATCGCGCGTCGGGAGACGTCCGCGTTGAAGGCGATGGAGTCGAATTCGTGCGGGACCCCGGGGTGGAGGTGAAACTCGACCGGGACGCCGGCGCGGCTGAGCGTGATGGCGTAGGCGCTGGCTTCGTCGCGGAAGGCGTCGATCTGCCCGATTTCGAGGTAGGCCGGCGGCAGGTCGGTCGCGTTCTCGAGGCGAGCCGGGGCGGCGGTGGCCGGGACGTCAGGCCCGCCGGCCGCGTCGCCGAGGAGTGCGGGCCAGGCGGTGCGGCTGTCGTCGTAGGTCCACACGGCGAGGGGTGCGATGTGCGGGTCCGGGGTGGTGTTCCGGTCGTCGAGCATCGGCATCAGGAGGATCTGCCGGGCGATCTGCGGGCCACGGCGGTCGCGGCTGAGGATCGAGAGCGCGGCCGCCATACCCCCACCTGCGCTGTCGCCCATGACGCCTATCCGGTCGGGGTCGACGCCGAGCTCGGCGGCGTGCCCGTTGAGCCACTTCAGGGCGGTGTAGGCGTCTTCGAGTGGGGTGGGATAGGGGTGTTCGGGTGCTCGGCGGTACTCGACGGAGAGCATGGGCACGCCGCTCGCTGAGACGTACCGGGTGACGGGGCCGTCGAAGTGCTCGATATGGCCGAAAAGGTAGCCGCCGCCGTGGAGGAACAGCACGGCCGAGCCGGGGATGCTCTCATGCTTGGCGTACCAGCGCATCGTGATCTGGGCGCCGTCGTCCGTGGCGGCGACGTAGTCGTGTGTGGTGACGTCCTCCGGGATCGGCTGGGCCTTCCCTGACGCGTCAAGAATCGGTTCCCACATGGCACGTCGTCCGGCGACGTCGCCGACGGCCGGCGGGATCATGCCGGCCATCGCTTCGCCCATGGGGGCCATGGCTTCGGCGACTTCGGGATCCAGGATGAGGGGCATGTTCGGTTCCGTTCGATTCAGGTCCAGTGAGGGATGAGAGGGTCAGGCGGTCGGCGCAAGGACGACGACCTTGCCGGACACGGCACCGGCGGCGACTTCCGCGTGGAAGGCCGGGAGGTCCTTGAGCTGGATACGGCGGCTGATGTCGATGTGAAGTTCGCCTCGGTCGATCGCCGCCACGAGGCCGGCGAGCTGCTTGGTGTCGCTCCGGACGAAGACGTTGATCCCGCGCACATGGCGCGTTTCATCGCTCGGCGCCTGCATCCACACCGTGGTGTTGACCACGGCCCCGCCGGATCGCACGAGAGCGGCCTGGTCGGCGAGCTGCGAGGGCTCGATCGGTGCGAGGTTGAGCATGAGGTCGACCGGCTGGGTCGCCGCATCCACCACGTCGGTCGCGGTGTGGTCGAGGACCTCGTCGGCACCGGCGGCCCGGACCCGGTCCGCGCTGCGCGGGCTCGCCGTGGCGATGACGTGCGCGCCGGCGTTCTTTGCCAGCTGCACCGCGTAGGCACCGACAGCGCCTCCGGCGCCGGTGATGAGCACGCGTTGCCCGGCGGTGAGCTCGCCGAGTTCGAACAGTGCCTGCCATGCGGTCAGGCCCACCAGTGGCAGGGCCGCCGCGTCAGCGAGCGGCACGCTCGAAGGCGCGGCCGCCAGGACCTCGGCGGGCGCGATGACGTACTCAGCGGCTGCGCCGTCGCCGATCATCGGGAGGAATCCGACGACCTCGTCACCGACCGCCACCGCATCGACGCCGTCACCGAGCGCGTCGACCGTACCGGCGACGTCGATGCCGGGCGTGTGCGGGAGCGTCACCGGGAATGGGCCCTGGAGGCCACCGCTGCGGATACCGGCGTCGACCGGGTTGAACGACGTCGCCGCGACCCGGATGCGAACCTCACCAGCGCTGGGGACGGGCAGCGCCACGTCCTCGTAGCGCAGGACATCAGCATCGCCGTACTCGTGGAATCGCACTGCCTTCATGACGAACTTCTTTCTTCGAGGAGCAATATGCTTCGAATTCGAAGCACTTCCGGTAAATGAAGCTAGCACTGCTTCGAACTCGAAGCAAGTACGATCGCGGCATGACCGAAGAAGCGTCCCCTCCGCCGCTCGATCCCGCCGAACTCGGCGCGTACTTCGCGCTGATCGAGGTGAGCAGCCTCCTGCGCCACACGGTGGAGCAGCAGCTGCGCGACGCCGGCGACCTCAGCTACGTCCAGTTCCAGCTCTTGGCCAGACTCGGGGACGCGGCAGACGGCAGCCAGCGCATGACCGAGCTGGCAGACGGGGTTGTGTACAGCCGCAGCGGCCTGACTTACCAGGTGGGCCTGCTGGAGAAGACCGGACTCGTCGCCCGCAGCCCGTCGGCGGAGGACGACCGGGGCGTGACGGTGACCATCACCGAGGCGGGACGGGACGTGCTCGCCAGGGTGTTCCCCGGTCACATCGACGTCCTGCGGCAACTCTTCCTCGAACCGCTCACGCGCGCGGACATCGACAGCCTCGCTCGTGTCCTCACCGTCGTCCGCGATCACATGCGCTCCATCCCGCCCCGGTCGGCGAAGCCGCGCCAGAAGCGCGCCGCACGCCAGAACCCCACTGGCGGCGGAGCCTGATCGAGCCCCGGCCCCATCGCTGGGTCGACGAGCGCCACGGAATCATCCGAGCAGGCGCGAGCGGCGGATTCGGGCGTCCGGGTCTACAGCGTCGGCGATCGCCGCGGACCGCTTCCGGACATCCGCTGGCAGCGCATCCGGCACGCCAGCCGCGCCCTTGACCCACGAGCCCGGCGTCGAGTCGGCGTCGGCAATCGACCAGACAGATCGTGCCCGAGCGAACCCTGCTTCGATCCGTTCACGGAGGAACAGGCTGAGCGGCGCGACCGCGTGGTAGATGAAGTCGCCCGGCAGGGCCACAACGGCCCCGATGCGCCTGACCGGTGCGCCCGCCACGTGGCGGATCTCCATCATCACGATCGGGGCGTCGTCTGCCGCGGCTGTCGAGAGGAGCGCTTCGGCGATGACAGGGGTCGATGCGTCGAGCCACCGCGCGTCGCCGATGGCCGGGGTTGCCGTAGGTGGATCGAGGTGGATCCGAGCAAGTCCGGTCCGCCGCTGGGACGAGGTCGAACCCCAGCGTGTGAGCGATCCGACTCCCCCCGCTCCGCGGAAGGCCCACATCGCCGCTCGATCGACCTCGTCGGTGGCATCGTCCGCAGCGGTGCGGGAACGACCGCTGCCGTCGACTTAGTGGACGGCACGAAGTGCTCCACTGGCAAGTCCATCCCGTCGCACAAGCCAACCGATGCCGCCGCCGAAGGTGTAACCGGACACGGACACACTCGGGGCTGAGCCGGCTAATCCGAGCAAGCCATGCTGTTCGGCGGCGGCGTTCACCGCAGACCAGGTTGCGCCGGCCCCAACCATGGCGACGCGCGACTCGGGGTCGATCGACACGTCGGTGAGCCTCGACGTGTCGAGGAGGACCGCCCCCTTGCCCACCGGCGCGCCGGCTCCGTGGCCGGTTGCCTGCGGCACGATCTCGAGTGGCGTGCCCGATGACCGCGCAAGCGCAGCCACCTCATCGAGCGTGGGCGCGATGTCCTCCGGACGCGAGACGACTGCGACCCGCGCAGGTCGCTGCTTGATGGACGAGTTATGGGGTCGGGTGGCGGCGGCGTAACCGTCTGAGTCCGCGTCAGCGAGCATGCGCTCATCGTACGGGAATAACGGAGGATTTCCTCCGCTTTATCTGTCATCTCCTCAGATTGGATGACTCATGACTCATCTTCAGCAGCCCATCGCCGTGATCGGTGCGACCGGACAGCAGGGCGGCAGCGTGGTGGATGCTCTGCTCGCGCAGAAGCAAGCGGTTCGCGCCCTGGTTCGCGACACCGAAGCCGCGGGCGCACGTGCTCTCCGAGCCCGCGGCGTGGAGGTCGTCGCCGCCGACCAGGAGAACAGTGAATCGCTCCAGCAAGCACTCACCGAGGTCGCGGCACTGTTCTTCATGACGACGTTCGAGGGAGCGGACGGCACGGAGGGCGAGGCGCGCCGCGGTGTGACCGTCGCGGATGCCGCGGCACGCGCGGGCGTGCCGCACGTCGTGTACTCGTCGGTCGGCGGGGCGGAGCGAGCGACAGGGATCCCGCACTTCGAGAGCAAGCACCAGGTCGAACAGCGGCTTAGCAAGGTGGTGCCGGCGAAGTTCGTCCGCCCGACGTTCTTCATGGAAAACCTGGCGCCGCAGCTCGCCGACGGCGGGAGTGGGGAGCTGGTGCTTCGCCTGCCGGTTGCGGGTGACGTTCCGCTCCAGATGATCGCCGTTCGCGACATCGGCGCCGCCGCCGCGCGTCTCTTGATCGTCCCTGATGTCATCGATGGTGATGCGGTCGAACTCGCCGGCGATGAGCTCACCATGGCTCAGGTGGCCGACCGGATCGCAGCCAAGCTCGGCCGACCGACGCGGTACGAAGGGCTGCCGATCGAGGTGCTCCGTAATGACGAGGACATGCGAGCGATGTTCCAGTGGTTCACCACCGTCCCCGCCTACCAGGCCGACTTCGACGTCACGCGCCACCTCGTCCCCGACGTGCGCGACTTCGCAGCATGGGTATCGGACCAGGGTCCCGCGCGCGCCGGAACTGACGCGTCGAACTAACCGCGATCGGGTGCGATGCCGCGCAGGAACACCGCGCGCAGCTCGGCGGCCGCCTCGGCCCAGCCGGGCACGTTCGACATCGGCTGCGCGAGCATCGCCCCGAAACGCACCACGGTCCCCGCATTCACATCCGTGCGGACCGAACCGTCCTGGTGGCCGCGCTCAAGGATGGCGCCCATGGTCTGCTGCATGCGCGCGCGCAGCTCCGCGGACTCGGTGCCCTCGGTCATGGGCGCTCCGTGGAGCGGAAGCACCAGTTCGTCGCGATGAGCGAAGGTTTGATGGAGGAACCGGCTGATCGAGTCATGACCGGTATCGCCGGACGTCAGCGCGTCCTCGGCCTCGGCCAGGATCAGACGATAGGCGCGGACCGCCATCGCCTCAAGCAGCGCCTCCCGGTTCGGGTAGCGACGGTAGAGCGTCCCGATCCCGACTCCCGCCTCAGCGGCGATCTGCTCCAGCGGAACGAACTTACCCTCGGCCAGCCCCGCACGCACAGCTGCGGCAATCAGCCGCTCAGTGTTCTCCGCCGCATCCTTCCGGGGCTTGCGCGTTCGCGTGGAGGTCATGAACAACACATCCTAGGCGAGCGGGAGTATCTCATGCACGGCGGATCCGACGATCAAGGAGACGCCAGATGGCCGACACCGTGCGTGCTCCACCTGCTGCGCGGCAGCTTCCATCGTGGCCTGCGCGGGCCAGCCGCGCCGCCGTCGAACTCCTGCATCAGCGATACGGCGTGCGGTGGCTGTCCGGCGCGTTGCTGCCTGCATCGCGCGACCGCGCTCGTGCAGGCCATCCTCGTCTTCCAGCTCATCGAAGACGGCCGTTCTCAGGATGAAAAGGGCTCAGTCATTGATGCTGTACGGAAGGAACTCCGACGGCAGACGAGTCACAACGCTGATGCCAATGAAATCGATCAGATCCTGCGCGAAGAGGTTCTCCGGGCAGGGGCCTTGGCCTGAGAGTGGTCTGGACCGTTGCGATCGCTGACTTCGGTACTCGCCGCACACGGCTGGGACGATCGGCTGCTCAAGAGATCCTGGGTAGGCAGCCCTTTAGTGCCCTGTCTGAGACGACTTGCCTCGTCCCAGGCGTGGGATGCCTTTCATCCCCCGCCTGGTGCCGCTGTTCGATGGGGTCATTCCTCGTATTCCGATTGATCACGATGGATACGCGCTGCGACCCTAGACGGCGTGAATGACACCGGGGCCGATAACCCCGCCACCCTGCCCCTCCTCAAGGAGCGCGCCGTCAACGACGAACGCTGGGATGTGCGTCGGGGCGCCGCGCAGGCCACTGCCTCAGGCTGGGCCGATGACCCCGGCACCCTGCCTTGGCTCAAGGACCGCGCTGTCAACGACGAAGACGGGGAGGTGCGTCGGGCTGCCGTGGAGGCCATCGACGCTCACTGGTGTCTACTCGGAAGGTGCCCGACCGCTGGACGCGGCCTGCCGAGGCATCGTGCCGACACTGTTCCCCTGATCAGTTAGCCGCCCGGCGAGGAACGCCCGCTCAACCTCGTTGTCAGTCAGCTCGAGCGCCACCCGGTACGCGGCCGCCGCCTCGTCCGTACGCCCCAGTCGCTGAAGCAGGTCTGCCTTGATCGTCGGCAGATACTGGTACCGGGAAAGCCGCTCATCCTGCTCCAACGCCTCGACCAGCGCCAGGGCGACCGCCGGTCCATGGACCATCGACACCGGCACGGTCCTGTTCAGCGCGACGACCGGTGAGGGCCACAGCACCAGCAGCCTGTCGTAGAGGGCCACGATCTGTGGCCAGTCCGTCTGCTCGTACGACGGCGCCTCGGCGTACAGCGAGGCGATCGCCGCCTGCAGCATGTAGCGCCCCGCGCGACCGCCGCGCAGCCCGGCCACGATCAGCTCGTGCGCCTCGGCCAGCGCGGTACGGTCCCACCGCGAACGGTCCTGCTCCTGAAGCCGCAGCAGCCGGCCGTCAGAGCTGGTCCGGGTCGTACGCCGGGCGTCCGTGACCACGAGCAGCGCCAGCAGCCCTCGTACCTCGGGTTCGTCGGGCATGAGCTCCCGCAGCGCGCGGACCAGGTGCAGCGCGCGGTCGGCCAGGTCGGTGCGCATGAGCGCAGGGCCGGAGGGTGCCGTGTGCCCGGCGGTGAACAGCAGGTGGAGCACGCTCAGTACGGCTGCCAGCCGGTCCGGCAGGTCCGCTGGGCGCGGGAGCCGATAGGGGATGCGGGCAACGGTGATCTTCTTCTTCGCTCGGGTGATCCGGGCGGCCATGGTCTGTTCCGACACCAGTAGCGCCCGGGCGACGTCCGACGTCGGCAGTCCGCACACCAGCCGCAGTGTGAGCGCGAGCTGCGCCTCCTGCGCGAGTGCGGGATGGCAGCAGGTGAAGATGAGCCGCAGCCGTTCGTCGGGTACGGCATCCTCCAGTTCCACTGCGGTCACCCTGCCTAGAGCGGGCTCGTCGACAGTCACTTCGGGTTCCACCAGCAGCGGCAGCTTCGAGCGGAAGGTCCGTTCGCGGCGGATCGCGTCCATCGCCCGGCGCTTGGCCGTGGTGGTGAGCCATGCCACGGGGTTGGTGGGGATCCCATCGCGTTCCCAGGCCGAGAGCGCCACGGCATACGCCTCCTGAACGCACTCCTCGGCCAGGTCCAGATCCTGCGCGACGCGGACCGTCGAGGCGAGCACGAAAGCCCACTCGTGCCGATGCGCGTCGGCGACCGCCTGGCCCGCGTCCGCCGCGGCCGTCATCGCGCGATGGGCGCGATGCCGCCCGCGACGGGACGCACCTCCACACCGCCACGACCCCACTGGACGGCGGGGTTACGACGCGCCAGGTCCAGGGCGGCGTCGAGGTCGGGAGCCTCGATGACGCAGACGCCGGCGATGACTTCCTTGGAGTCGATGAAGGGCCCGTCAGTGACCAGGTCGCCGCGCAACGAGGTGGCGGTGTCGGCGGACTGCAGCGCGTACGCTGCGATCATGGCGCCGGAGTCGACGAGGTCGTCGGCGTGCCGCTGGCTCGCCGCCTGCTGCTCGGGGGTGTAGTCGCCGGCTTCGGGGTTGTCGAAGATGAGGATCGCGTACTGGGCCATGAGTGGGTCTCCTTGGCTGTGCGTCTGGTCGGTACGCCTCTACGTCGGACGGACGACGCGAATTCGACAGACCGTACGCGAACTTTTCCCGATGCGCCCTGGCGCTGACCCTCGCGGACGATCCGGGCTTGGGGTCGCCAAGGCATACCGGTCACCATCGGCCGTGGGCTAGGTTTCTTGCGCGACGGACAGGAGGCTGAGGTGACCGAGACGACGGTGGCGCAGGTCATGGCTGAGTTGGCCGTGCTTGAGGACCCGAAGGTGCGCAAGGTGAATGAGAAGCACGGTGACGATCACGGTGTGAACCTCGGCAAGCTACGCGCGCTCGCGAAACAGCTCAAGACGCAGCAGGATCTCGCGCGCGAACTCTGGGAGACAGATGACACCGGGGCGAGGCTCCTGGCGATCCTGATCTGCCGTCCGAAGGCATTCGAGCGCGACGAGCTGGACACCATGCTGCGCGAGACGCGCGCCCCCAAGGTGCACGACTGGTTCGTGAACTACGTGGTGAAGAAGAACCCGTACTCCGAAGAGCTGCGCCTCGCCTGGCGCACGGATCCGGATCCAGTGGTCGCGAGTGCCGGCTGGGCGCTGACCGCCGAGCGGGTGGCGAAGACACCCGAGGGCCTCGACCTCGCGGGACTGCTCGATGTCATCGAGGCGGAGATGAAGGACGCCCCGGATCGTCTGCAGTGGTCGATGAACCACTGCCTCGCTCAGATCGGGATTCAGCACGCCGAGCACCGCGCCCGCGCGATCGACATCGGCGAGCGCCTGGAAGTGCTCAAGGATTACCCGACTCCCCCGAACTGCACGTCTCCGTTCGCCCCCGTCTGGATCGCCGAGATGGTAAGTCGTCAGCACGAGAGATAGAGAGGTTCCGCCACGAGTCCGCGGGCCCCAGGCCGACGAGCAGTGACGGCTACTGCGATCCGACAGCGGCGGTTGACGTGGTTCAGACTCGGTGCCTTCGACGGCGAGCTGCTGCACCCGTCATCGAACGGTGCGGCCGTCTTCGTGTTGTGTCTTGCTGTGGTGAGTTCAGTCGTTTGGATGGTCTTCGAGGCGGGTGTGCAGGGCCAGGGTCGTGTCGATGATCTGGGAGTTGCTGGGGGGAGGGTTGGTTGTGTCCCACCAGCAGACGGCGCTGATCTCGTGGTTGGGGATGAAGTCGTGGTGGCGAGTGGTGGCATGGGTGGTGTAAACGGCGGCGTATTCGTTGCGTGGTGGGGTGGTGAGCCAGAAGCGTGCGTACCCGGCGAGGGTGAGGGTGGGCACATGCAGGCCGCTCTCCTCGTGCAGTTCCCGTACGGCTGCTTGGAGGGGAGTCTCGCCAGGGTCGATCCGGCCGCCTGGTAGTTCCCACTGCTGACGGAAGCGGTCGAAGACCAGGAGCAGGTGCCGGCCGTACCAGACCACGACCAGAGCTGCTGGCATCGGTAAGTCGTCCGGCACGCTGGGGACGTGTGTGGCTGGCAGGAACGCCGTCAGCGCGTTCCCCCTCTTGTCCATGGCCAGGGTTCGATCCATACCTCCCATGGTGAGTACTCCGCGGACAACTCCGTGTGCGACACCTCAACCAGCCCGTTGGCAGGCTGCATCTGAATGTGGCGTCCGCGCTGGCAGCGTAATTCCGGGAGTGACCGCCTCCGCCCGGACAGGAGTGGCTGATCAGATGCCGGTGTCGGGGGGCGGTGTCAGCCGAAGGATGTAATTCGATCTCCTCAACTGGCAGGAGGCCGTACAGGCCGGGTCTGTCTAGGGTCTGTTGAAGATTCGGTGCGTCTATCCCCTCAGTCGAAAGGACCGCTCATGGCCTCTGCCCGCAAGACTCTCCTCACTGGTTCGATCACCTTTGTGGCGGGGCTGGCGCTATGGCTGTTCGGACTCGATGTGGAGATCTTCATCTTCACGCCGTCCAAGGTCGGCGTGGTCTTGATGGTCATTGGGGGGTTGGAGACCCTGTTCGGGATCTACAAGAGCGTAAGCACCGACGACGCGGCGCGCGGCCGGCCCTAGCGGGTCGATGGCGACGCTGACCTCCTCGCGAGCCTCCCGGACAGGCACAGCAGAACGCCGGCTTTATGACGGACAAAGATCGATATGGCATAGGGTTGCCGCGTTCGGTGGCTCGCCAAGGTCCCGTCACCAAGAAGGCGGAGGGCGTGGGGAAAGAGAAAAAGAAGGGCGGCTTCCGCGAGACGCTGTTGCTGCTCGTCCTGACCGTGGGCATCGCCCTGCTGCTGCAGGCGTTCGTGGTCGGCTCGTTCTACATCCCGTCAGGATCGATGGAGAACACGTTGCAGATCGATGACCGCGTGTTCGTGAACAAGCTCGCGGGCAAGCCAGATCGCGGCGACATCGTGGTGTTCAAGGGCTGGGGCGGCGTGGACACCATCAAGCGGGTCATCGGCGTCGGCGGCGACAAGGTGGTGTGCTGCGACGCCAAGAAGCGCCTCACGGTCAACGGCACGCCGCTGGAGGAGACGTCCTATCTCTACCCCGGCGATTACGCATCCGGCAGGAAGTTCGACGTCACGGTGCCGGCCGGGAAGTTGTGGCTGATGGGGGATCATCGCAGCGCCTCACTGGACTCCCGGGGGCACATGCAGGAGCCTGGCGGTGGCTTCATCTCGGAGGACGCGGTGATCGGCAAGGCCGTGGTGCGGTACTGGCCGCTGTCCCGGGGCTATCTGTTCTCCCGGCCCGACGTTTTCGACAAGGTCAGGTAGCAGGCCCTCCCGGAAGATCCAGGAGGGCCTGATGTGCCGTGTGGTGGTCACTGCCCCTTGAGGTAAGCGTCGGCCTGCTTGGCCAGCTCGGCCTGCAGCTTGGGCAGGCCGGCCCGGTCGAGGGCCTTCTTCAGCTTGTCCAGCCCCTGGTCGACGTCGACCGCTCCGATGAACAGCGGGTTGGCGAACTGCGTCATGGCGGCGGTGACCTGGGTGTTCTCCCGCTTCACCGGTTCGGGGTCGGGGGTGAAGCTGGCGTACGGGTCGATGGTGAAGTTGTCGGCCTTCTGCGCCCAGTCGAACCAGGCCGACTCGGACGCGGTCATGTCCTTGATCCGGCGCTCCAGCTTGGCCCGCCAGGAGAGCGCGAAGCCCGGGAAGGAGTAGGTGGACAGCATCTCGTACTTGTCGTCGCCGACGGGGTTCCAGTCCTTGCCCTGGATGCCGTACGTGATCAGGTCGTGGTTCTCCTTGATCGACAGCCAGTCCTCCAGTTGCAGGGCCTTCTCGTTGCTCTGCCCCTTGGCGTTGAGCACGAGGAAGTTGTCGGCCTGGAAGGTCTGGTACGGCTTGGCGTCCTTGCCGCCCTTGAGCGGGACCACGTTGGACAGCATCGCACCGGGGACGTTCTTGGTCAGCTCGGGCAGCATCTGCGAGGTCAGGCCATCGGTCATGGCCCAGCCCGTGGCGAAGCGGCCAGCCTTGAACTGGGATTCGAGCGCCTTGGAGTCAACGGTGAGCGCGTTCTTGTTGATCAGGCCGTCCTGGTAGTACTTGCGTACCAGGCGGAGTGCGTCCAGCATGCCCGGCGCCTCCCAGAACGGCACCGGGTTGGCGGAGCCGGTCTGCTTGCCGTCGGCGGCGAGGACGAAGGCGAGCGATTCGCCGGTGAAGGACGAGATGCTCACGCGGGGGTTCTCCCACATGGAGGGGTTGAGCCAGCCGACCGGGTTCCACGCGACCAGCAGTTTGGGCATGCGGGAGTTGACCGCGATCGGGGTGACGCCCTTTTCCTTCTGCTTGACGTCGTACCAGAACTTCTCCAGGCCGGCGAAGTCGGTGATCTCGCTCATGCCGTACTTGTCGGCCAGATCCTGGCGGATGGCGAAGTGGTGGAAGCGGGCGACGGAGTTGATCTGCGGCAGGCCGTACAGCTTGCCGCTCCACCGGTTCAGCTCGATGATCTTGGGGTCTATGGTGGCGGTCAGGTTGGGGTACTTGCCGCTGCTGAGCAGGGAGCTCAGCTCCACGATCGAGCCGCTGGCGGCGAGCTGGGTCATGTTGAGCCAGCGGGCCTGCAGCGCGGTGTCGAAGCTCTCCCCGGCGGTGAACTTCAGCAGCGCCTGCTGGCCGTAGTTGGCCCAGGGGATGAACTGCGGCTTGATGGTGAAGCCCTGTTCGGCCTGGAGCTTCTTGTTGACCTCGGCCAGGACGGCGTCCCAGCCGGCCGGTACGTCGCCGGGGAGCAGCAGGCTGAGCGTGAGCGCCTTGCCGGGCGCGCTGCTCTGGCTTCCCGTCGGCTGCTGCGATGAGGAGCAGCCGGCACCGGCGAAGAGGGCGGCGAGGCCGAGGCCACCTCCGACGCTCAGCAGGCCGCGCCGAGACAGGTTCTGATCAGACACGGTGTCTCCTTGATGGGGGGAGCGAGCTCAGCCCTTGGTGGCGCCAAGGGTGATGCCTTTGACGAAGTAGCGCTGGGCGAAGGGGTAGGCCAGCAGGATCGGGCCGATGGTGACGGCCGTGAGGGCCAGCCGGAGCTGGTAGACCGGCGTCGCCTGCTCGGCGAGCTGCGGCAGCATCTGGGTGAACGAGATGTTGGAGATCAGGTTCTGCAGGACCAGGGGGAGCGGGAACTTGTGGACGTCGTCGATGAACAGCAGCGCGGTGAACCACTCGTTCCAGTAGTGCACGGCGTAGAACAGGCCCACGACGGCGAGGATCGGTTTGGACAGCGGTAGCGCGATCTGGAAGAAGATCCGCAGCTCGCCCGCGCCGTCCACCTTGGCCGACTCGAAGATCGACGCGGGGAGCTGGCGGAAGGCGCTCACCTGGATGAAGACCAGGAACGGGGCGACCAGCAGCGGCAGGATCACCGCGAAGTAGGTGTTCTGCAGGTGCAGATACTGCGTGACCAGCAGGTACAGCGGTACGAGCCCGCCGGTGAACAGCATCGGCAGGTAGGCGAAGATGGTCAGCGGCCGGCTGATGTACGGCAGGCGCCGGGCGATGACCCAGCTCACTCCCGAGGTCACGGCCAGGGACAGGGCGGTGCCGACCACGGTGATGAAGACGCTGGCGATGTAGGCGTCGAGCACCGCCGGACCAGTGAAGATCATCTTGTACGCGGTGAGGTCGAAGGCCGAGGGGAAGAAGCTGTACCCGGTCACCGCCAGGTCCACCTCGCTGGTGAAGGACCCCGAGATGATCAGCCAGAACGGTACCGCGCAGGCCAGCACGGCGAATCCGACGCCGATGATGCTGATGATCGTGAAGGGCTCCAGCTTTCTACGGCTCATAGGACGCTGGTCTCCTTGGCGTACTTGCGCTGGATCATGACCGCGATCACCACGAGGACGAACCCGACCACCGACTGGAACAGGCCCACCGCGGCGGTGGTGCCGAAGTCGCCGAGCTGACGCAGGGCGCGGAACACGTACGTGTCGATGACGTCCGTCGTGTCGAACAGGGTGCCGTTGTCCCCGACGATCGCGTAGATGGTGCCGAAGTCGCCGTAGAAGATGCGGCCGACACCCAGCACGGTCAGGACTCCCGCGGTCGGCCGCAGCAGCGGAAGGGTGATCCGCCAGGCCATCTGCGCCCTCGACGCGCCGTCGATCATCCCGGCCTCGTAGACCTCTTCGGGGATCCCGGTGATCGCGGCCAGGAAGATGACGCTCATGTACCCGCCCAGCTGCCAGACCTTCACCACGGTGAGGATCCACGGCCACGGTCCCGGCTCGGTGTACCAGTCCAGCGTGGGCAGGGAGAACAGGTTCAGCATGTCGTTGACGGCCCCGCCTCCGCCGGAGGCGCCCGCGAGGAAGACCTGCAACATGATGCTGATCACCACGGGGGAGACGAAGTAGGGGAAGAAGACCACGGACTGGGAGACCCGTTTGAACAGCGTGCTCCGGATCTCGTTCAGCATGATCGCCAGAGTGATCCCCGCGGCGAGGGTCGTGGCCAGGAACAGCGCGTTGAGGAAGATCGTGTTGAACAGGATCCGTGCCGCGTCCCCGGAGTCCAGGAAGTACCTGAAGTTCTCCAGGCCGTTCCAGGGGCTGTCGAAGATGCCCTGAGAGACGTCGAAGGACTTGAACGCGACCACCAGACCGGCCATGGGCAGGTAGTTGAAGACCACGAAGTAGACGACCGCCGGCAGCGCGAGCAGCCCGGCCGCCAGGCTCACCCGCGCCCTCCTGGGCCGGGTGCGACGCTTGCTCTCGGGCGGTTCTGACGGCGGTCTCGCCTGTGTTTCCCGCCTGGTCTCCACCCGGCTCATCGCCAGGACCGCTCTCTCGCCGCACTCGGCCGGTGGCATCGGGTGCCGTTCATGACATTCCTCCAGATTGGGCATCACGGCAGTTCTGCGCGCTGACATCCGCCGCGATGGTTGGCGGAGCTGCCCGGCGATAGAAACCGGTCTCTGCGAACGCTACGACTGCACAGCTCATCCCACAAGAATGCGTTACGGATACGTTACAATTGACCACTCTTTGATCAAGATGGCTGCAGCTACCTGCGCGAATGTTGGCTTCCGAGGCAAGCGTTGACCATTTGGCGGCCGTGGTCCTACCGTAGAAACCGTTATCTACGAAGTGGAGGGCTTCTCCGTGTCCACCCGCCCGAAGGCGCTGTTCGCCATGCACGAGGAACACCTCGCGCTGCTCTTCCCCGCGCCCCTGCTGCGACGTCTGGACACGATCGCGGACATCGACGTGACGCTGGTCGCCGAGCGGTTCGACGATCCCCGCCTGTCCCTCGCCGAGACCGAGATCCTGATCACCGGCTGGGGCTGCCCCCCGCTGGACGCGGAACTGCTGGCCGCCGCCCCCAGGCTGCGTGCCGTGCTGCACGCGGCCGGCTCGGTGAAGAGCCTGGTCTCCCCGGCCTGCTGGGAGCGCGATCTGCTGATCTCCTCGGCGGCCGACGCCAACGCGGTGCCGGTGGCCGAATACACCGTCGGCGCGATCCTGCTGGCCGGCAAGGGCATCTTCACCCTGGGCGAGCGTTACCGGCGCGAGCGCACCTTCACCCTCGCCCAGATCCAGGCCACGGTCGGTAACAACGGCAGGCGGGTGGGCATCGTCGGCGCCTCCCGGATCGGCCGCAAGGTGATCGACCTGCTCGCGCCGTACGACCTGGAGCTGTGCCTGTACGACCCCTACACCAGCGTCGAGGGGATCCGGCAGGCCTCACTCGAAGAGCTGCTCAGCCGCAGCGACATCGTCAGCCTGCACGCCCCGGCCACCTCGGAGACCAGGCACATGCTGAACCGCGAGCGCCTGAAGCTGATGCCGGACGGCGCGGTGCTGATCAACACGGCCAGGGGCAGCCTGGTGGACACCGACGCGCTGGTGGCCGAGTTGAAGTCGGGGCGGCTGTCGGCGATCCTCGACGTCACCGAGCCCGAGCCGCTCCCGCCGCACTCCCAGCTGTTCGACCTGCCCAACGTCTTCCTCACCCCGCACCTCGCCGGCTCGCATGGCAATGAGTTGTCCCGGATGGGCGCCGCCGTGCTGGACGAGTTGGAGCGGCTGGCCGCCGGGCTGCCGCTGGCGCACCGAGTGACCTATGACGACCTGGAAAGGGCGGCCTGACGATCGCCACTTAGACGATCGCGTATGAATCCCGCACGTTAAAGCATTGGTCATCCTGTCCGGCCCTCCTACGTTGGAGCATCAGTTGTTCCTTCGACAGGAGGCATCAGATGCCACAACGGATTCTGGTCACCGGAGCGACCGGCACGGTCGGCCGCCACGTGACAGCGCAACTGCTGGAGGCGGGGGCCGAGGTTCGCGCGCTGACCCGAGGACCGGCCGAGCTCCCGCCCGCCGCCGAGAGCGTGCGCGGTGATCTGTCGGTGCTCGACTCCCTGAACGCCGCCGTCGAGGGCGTCGAGGCGGTGTTCCTGGTCTGGCCCTTCGCCTCGGCTGAGGGGCTGGAGGCGGTGCTGGCGGTCGCGGCCGAGCATGCCCGCCGGGTGGTCTATCTGTCATCGGCGGCCGTGCGTGAGCATGAACGGCGGGCCGAGCGGCTGATCGAGCGGTCCGGGCTGGAGTGGACGATCCTGCGCCCGCACGCCTTCGCGGCCAACACCCTGCGCTGGGCCGAGCAGATCCGCGCGGAGGGCGTGGTGCGCGCGCCGTACGGCCAGGCCGCGATGTCCCTGGTGCACGAGCGGGACATCGCGGCGGTCGCGGTGCGGGCACTGACCCGGGACGGACACGACGGCGCCGTGTACGAGCTGACCGGGCCGCACTCACTGACCCAGGCCGAGCAGGCGCGCGTCATCGGTGAGGCGATCGGTCGCCCGGTGCGTTGGGAGGAGACCTCCCCGCAGGATGCCCGGCGGGAGATGCTGGCCCGCGGCTGGCCCCCCGAGGCGGTGGACGGCATTCTGCGCGCCCAGGCCGACATGACCAACTGCCCGGCGCCGGTCACCGCCACGGTGGAGGAGGTCACCGCAGGTGCGGCGCGTTCGTTCCGCTCGTGGGCGGCCGAGCACGCGCTCGCCTTCCGCGACTAACCTGCGTGACGCGCAATATTCCAGTTGCTGGGAAAATTCTTTTATGCGTATATTTGGGGTATGCAGGAGACGCGGCGCGAGCGGAAGAAGCGGCTGACTCGACAGCGGATCGTCATGGCGGCCATCGGGCTGTTCGAGGAGCAGGGGTATGAGCAGACCACGATGGCGCAGATCGCCGCGGCGGCGGATGTCGACCCCAAGACGTTCTCCAACTACTTCCGCAGCAAGGACGAGGTGCTGTTCGTAGACGTCGAGCAGGACTACGACGTGATGTTCGAGGCGATCGCGAAACGCCAGCCGCAAGAGAGCCCGGGCGAGGTGCTGGGCAGGATGGTCCAGGAGTACAGAGCCCACCGACGGCCCAAGATTCCCCGCCGGGAGCCCGAGGAGCTGTCGGCGGCGGCCCGGCTGGTCCTGACCACGCCGTCGCTCCAGGCGAAGAGCCTGTACATGCTGATGGAGCTGCAGCGACGGATCGCCGACGAGCTGGTGAAGGTGTTCCCCGGCCAACTGGACCCGATCACGGCGGCGGCGATGACCGGATCCCTGCTGGGCGCCATTCAGCAGACGGGCCTGGCGAGTGTCCAGCTCGGCCGGTCGCAGGAGGAGCTGTGGGAGGCCACCCAGCGTGGCCTCGACATCGCCATGTCCGGCCTGCTCTCGGTACGACCCGCGCCTATGGTCTCCGAGCTTCCTGAGGAGAGCGACATCCCGCTCACCGGAGAAAGGAATACCCCATAATGCAAGAAAGCGCTCGACAACTTGCCCGCGACGCACGACGCGCCATGCGCGAAGGCCCCGCGGCGATCGCGCGGCGGCAGCGGGCCCACCTGGTCGAGATGGTGGCCTACGCCCGCGCCAACTCACCGTACTACCGCGAGCTGTACCGAGACCTGCCGGAGCAGGTCGACGACCCCATGCTGCTGCCGGTCACCAACAAGAAGCTGCTGATGGGCCGCTTCGACGACTGGGTCACCGACCGCGAGGTGACCCTGGAGCGAGTTCAGGAGTTCGTGGCCGACCCCGCCCTGGTGGGGGAGCGGTTCTGTGGCAAATACCTGGTGGCCACGACCACCGGCACCAGCGGGGTGCGCGGCATCTTCCTGATAGATCAGCGGAGCATGGCCGTGGAGACCTCCCTCGGGTCGCGCGCCAGCGCCGGTGTGGGAGTCGGCGACGTCATCCGCACCCTCGCCCGCGCCGGCCGTAGCGCCGTCATGTCCGCACCCGGCGGCCATTTTCTCAGTGCCGCCGGGACAGCCCGGTTCCAGCGGGACAGCCCGCTGCTCGGCCGGGCGATGCGGACCTTCTCGATACACCAGCCGCTGCCGGAGCTCACGGCCGAGCTCAACCGGTACAACCCCGCGATCCTGGTCGGCTTCCTGAGCATGATCACGCTGCTGGCCGGCGAGCAGGAAGCCGGTCGCCTGCGCATCCATCCGGTGCTGATCATCGTCGGCGGTGAGACGTCGACGGCGGCTGATCTGGAACGGCTCGCCACCGCGTTCGGTGCCAAGGTGCGTGTCGCCTACGCCGCCACCGAGTGCGGCTTCCTCAGCGTCGGCTGCCGGCATGGCTGGTACCACGTCAACAGCGACTGGGCCGTGCTCGAACCCGTCGACGCCGACCACCGGCCGGTCGCGCCGGGCGAGTTGTCGCACACAGTCCTGCTCAGCAACCTCGTCAACCGCGTCCAGCCGATCCTGCGCTACGACCTCGGTGACAGCGTTCTGCTCCGCCCCGATCCCTGCCCGTGCGGCAGCCCGCTGCCCGCCATCCAGGTGCGGGGGCGCGCCGCCGACATGCTCACCTTCCCCACCGGTCGCGGCGAGAACGTCAGCATCTCGCCCATGGCCTTCGGCACCTTGCTGGACCGTGCCTCCGGCATCGAACAGTTCCAGATCGTCCAGACGGCGCCCACCACGCTGCGCGTGCGCCTGCAGCCGGAGGAGGGCGCCGACGCCGACCGCGTGTGGCAGGCGGTGCGCGGCGAGATCGCCCACCTGCTCACCGAGCACAAGGTCGGTGACGTCACACTCGAACACGCCGAGGAGCCGCCGCAGCAGGCGCCCGGTGGCAAGTACCGAAGGATCATCCCGCTGGCCAAGCCATGATGACCTGGTTCGAAACCCCGTAACAGCGCGGCATCAGCTCGCTGACAGCGGTGGTGGGCATCGTCGGGTGCACACAAGACCGCACGGCATCGCTGAAGGAGCCGAAATGTCCAACGAACGCGCTACGGCCGGGGACTTCGCGTCGCACTGGCAGGAGCGGCTGGATTTCCTGCGCGCCAAGCATCACGTGCCGGGAGCCGCGCTGGCGGTGCTGGTGGACGGTGAGATCCACGAGCTGGCCTCGGGGGTGCTGAACCGGGCGACGGGTGTGGAGGTGACGCCGGACTCGGTGTTCCAGTCCGGATCGATCGCCAAGGTCTACACCGCCACCGTGATCATGCGGCTGGTCGACGAGGGAAAGCTCGACCTGGACGCGCTGGTCGTGGACGTGCTGCCAGAGTTCGGCACCCCGGACCCCGAGGCCACCAAGGTCATCACGGTCCGGCAGTTGCTGTCCCACAGCGGCGGACTCACCAATGACTTCCACCACGACACCGGCCGGGGCGACGACTGCCTCGCCAAGTACGTCGCGGCCGCCCGGGAGGTGCCGCTGGCCCTCCCACCGGGCACCGCGGCGTCCTACGCCGGCCTCGGGTTCGTCGTGCTGGGCCGCATCATCGAGGTGCTCACCGGCAAGACGTGGGACCAGGCGATGAAGGACATGCTGTTCACCCCGCTGGGACTTGAGCGCTCGATGACCCTGCCGGAGGAGGTGCTGCGGTTCCGGGCCGCGATGGGCCACCTCGGCGCGCCGGGACAGGACCCCGACCCGGCCCCGGTCTGGGACATCCAGCCTCGCTCGACAGGCCCGGCCGCGCGGGTCCTCGTCTCGGCCGGTGACATGGTCCGCTTCGCGCGCATGCACCTGGACGGCGGCGTGGCGCCCGACGGCACCCGCGTCCTGTCCGCCGAATCCGTCGCCGCGATGCGGCATCGGGAGGTCGATTCCCCCGACCGATGGACCGTCTCCGCCGACGGATGGGGTCTGGGCTGGTGCCTGTACGACCAGGAGGGCTTCCGCGGGTTCGGCCACGACGGCTCCGCCGTCTCCCAGCACGCCCTCCTGCGGATCTTCCCCGGCAGCGGCGTCGCGATCGCCTTGATGACCAACAGCGGGAACGCGCGCGCCCTGTACGTCGAGCTGTTCACCGAACTCCTCGGCGCGCTCGGCATCACCATGCCCGAACCCTTCGCCCCCGCGAGCCCGCCCATCACGGTCGACGCGACCCCGTTCTTCGGCACCTACCGGCGTACGGGCGTCATCATCACGGTCAGCGAACAGGACGGCAAGCCGCACGTACGGTACGAATTCGTCGACGACGCGGCCGGCGTCTCCCCGCCCCTCGAATCGGAGCTGAAGCCGGTGACGGACACCATTTTCGCCGCGTACTTCGCCGGATCCGGCATCTCCGAGGAGATGCCCGTCATCTTCACCATCACGGGCGGGACTCAGTACTGCTGGGTGGGCATGCGAGCCGCACCCAAGATCGCCTGAGGATCACTGAAGCGGCTCAGGTAGGCGTCGATCAACGCATGGGTGGCGTGCGGTTGTTCGATCTGTGGCAGGTGGCCGGCCTCGGGGATGATCTCAAGCCGGGCGTTGCCGAAGGCGGCCGCGTACGCCTTGCCGTAGGCGGGGGTGGCGATGCGGTCACTCTCTCCCCAGATCAGCAGGGTAGGCAGGTGGACGCGGGCCAGGCGGTGCGCGAGTTTGGGGTCGTGCATGTAGGGGTCGCCGGCCAGGATGCGCATGGTGGCCATGTTCGCCTGCCGGAGGGCGAGTTGCTCGGCGGGAATGTCGGCGGGATCGACGTAGAAGCGGTCCGAGTCGTGCCAGGAGTACTCGGCGGCGCCGCGGGCGTCGAGGGCGAAGAAGTCCCTGATCGGTTCGGCGGGCACGTGTACGCCCACGGGGTCGATCAGGACGAGTCCGGTGATGATGCCCGCGTTGTCGCGTACGGCCATCTCGACGGCGGTCCAGCCGCCGAGTGAGGAGCCGATGACCAGCACGTCGGACAGTTGATGGTCGTGCAGGTAGTGCAGGTAGGCGAGGGCGAGGTCGTCGATGCCGGTGAACCAGTCGGGGCGGGGCGTGCCGTCCCAGCCGGGGTGGGTGGGGGTGATGGTGTGGGTGGTCCGCGCGAGATGGCCGGCCAGCCCGGCGACGGTGGCGGGGCCGCCACCGCCGTGCAGGACCAGGACGGGACGGCCGGTTCCCGATTCGGTCAGGGTGAGCGGCAGGTCCGGGTAGAGCGCGATGGTGCGAGGTGTAGGCATGGCCACACCATAACTAAACTTGTTGATATAAGCTAGTTGAGTAAGCGCTAGACTGGGTCCATGCCCGGTGAACTGCAGGTCCTTGGAAGAGCGGTCAAGCAAGCCCAATACCGGCAGCACCGGGCGCTGGACAGTCGGCTCGCCACTGTCGGCACCACGCTGGCCCAGTGGGATGCCCTGCGCGCGATCAGCCGTACACCTGGGGCATCAGCCCGTGCTCTGGCTTCGGCGACGTTCCAGAGTGAGCAGGCGTTCGGCACACTCGCCGGCCGGTTGGTGGCGCAGGGCCTGATCGAGCGCAGGCCGGGTCATGGGCGACGCGTCGAGCACCATCTGACGCCCGCCGGCGAGCAGCTGCTCGACGCGGGGCACCAGATCGCCGACGAGGTCCTGGCCACCTGCTACGCGACCCTGTCGGCGGGGGACCGCGCGACCCTGCTCGACCTCCTGCGCCGCCTCAACGACGGCGACGACACATGACCCGTCATGCGCAGATCGTTCAGGCGAGTCGCCACTCCTGGTTGCGCTGGGCGGGCAGGCAGGTCCACTGGTGAACGTTGGCCCCCTCCTCCGTGCTGACACCCGCCACGTCCAGGCACTTGCCGCTGTGACGGGCGACGACGGTGAAGTAGCCGTTGTCCTTCTGGACGAGCCGCCATTCCTGGTTGCGCTGGGCGAAGAGGCAGGTCCACTGGTGGACGTTGGCTCCGTCGGCGGTGCTGACGCCCGCCACGTCCAGGCACTTGCCGCTGTGCGTGGCGCGGAGGGTGTAGTAACCATCGCTGGTCGCCACGAAGTTCCACTCCTGGTTGGCCTGACCGTTGATGCAGGTCCACTGGTGGATGTTGGCTCCGTCGGCCGTGCTGACGCCCGATACGTCCAGGCACTTGCCGCTGTGACGGGCCACCAGGGTCGCCGAGAACTTGGGCAGCAGCCGCGCCGGCGCGCCGGCGGTGACGGCGTCCGCCGCTGACGCCGTGGTGAACGGGCCGGCGAGCAGAGCGGCCGCGATAGCTACGGCCTGACCAGCATGAATGAGTGTCATCGAACCTCCTGAGACGCTCTCGAAAGATCAGCAAGGTCCGTAGTAACACGGATCACTCAGCGTATCGGCGAGTTGCCATCCGTGATCATTTTCGTGTCGCCCGAGGCAGGGCAGAATGCCCCGCATGATGGATGCGAGTGTGCTGCTGCGGGTGTTGGCGCTGCTGCGTGACGTGGGGTGCGAGGTGTGGGTTGCCGGTGGATGGGGCATCGACGCCCTGGTGGGCAAGGTCACTCGCGAGCACCGCGACCTTGACCTGCTGCACCGCGTCGAGCAGGAGCCGCTGCTGATCAAGACGCTGGAGGCCGCCGGGTTCGCCGAGCAGTCCGATGCCTCACCGGGCCGGCCCGTCCGCTTCGTCATGAAGGACCAGCGCGGTCATGAGCTGGATCTGCATCCGCTGCGGTTCGAGGCGGACGGCTCCGCCGTCCAGCAAGCCGACGGTCACGGAGGCGTCTTTCTCTATCCGGCGGACGCCTTCACCACGGGCATGATCGAGAGCGTTGCGGTGGGTTGTCTGTCAGCCGCCCAGCAGGTGGCCTTCCACCAGGGCTACGAACCCAGCGACCGTGACCGTCACGACATGGCCCAGCTGCGCGAGGCGTTCGGTATCGCCACCCACTTCCGGACGGCGTGTGGACGCCGGTCGCCGTAGGGAGGCCTTAAGGATTCCGTAAATGGGTTCCGCCAAGCTGAAGGCACAGGAAAACGGCGGGCCGGACGGACCCGCTTTCCGCACCACGAGCGAAAGAGTGGGCAGATGGCGAGCAGGCTGGTGGTTTCGACCTTCGTTTCGCTGGACGGTGTCATGCAGGGTCCCGGCGGGGCCGGCGAGGACGACTCCAACGATTTCCCGCACGGCGGATGGCTGCCCCCGCACGTGGATGAGGGGTTCGGCCGCATCATGGGCGAGCAGCTCGAGCGCGCGGACGGCATGCTTCTGGGTCGCAAGTCGTACGAGATCCTCGCCTCGTACTGGCCCGACGTGCCCGACGAGGAAGGCGGCGCCAAGATCAACGGCATGGCGAAGTACGTCGCCACGCGGACGCCGATGAACGCGGAGTGGCGCAATACCCAGGTCCTGGTGGGCGAGGCCGCTCAGACGGTCGCCGAGCTCAAGCAGCGCACCGACGGCGAGATCCTCGTCCAGGGGAGCAGCGATCTCATGCGTACGCTCCAGCAGGCCGAACTGATCGACGAGTACCGCCTGCTGGTCTTCCCCGTCATCCTTGGCCAGGGAAAGCGGCTCTTCGCCGAGGGGACCACTCCGGCTGGGCTGAAGGTCACCGGGTCGACCGTCACCGACGCCGGCGTCGTGTACACCACCTACGAGTGGGCGGGTAAACCCTCGTACGGTTCTGTCGCTTAGCTGCGAATGGTGAGCGTGGAGGCGAGGACGTAATCAACCTGGACGTGCCGGTAGGTGATGTTCTCCTCCACGCGATCCGGCAGGTTGGTCCGGTCGCTGCCGGAGCCTGACTCGTGACCAGGGCGGCCGGAGAACTCGACGTGCGTCTGCGGCGCCTCGTCGAAGCGGAGCTCGTCCGCCTTCACCGTGGCGGTGAGAACGATGTCCGCCGGCTCATGGAGGATCGGCTGCCCGCCGTCGGCGTTCATGAGGGCCTCTCCGGTCGCCGGACCGGCCTGGGGCGCTCGCGCTCGGTCTCCTCCGGGGGGCGACGTCGGACGGGCTTGCCTTCTCGTACGGCGCGCTTCGCGGTCCGCTTCGGCACCCGATCACGGTCGCGTACGGGCTCGTCGTCCCCCTCGCCCCCGCCCTTGACCGTGCCGCCCACGGATTCGGCCGTCTTACCGGCTCCCCGGCCGACTTCCTCGACGGCTGCGCCGGTGCTTCGGCCGACTCCTTCTACGGCTTCCCCGGTCCCACGGCCGACCTCATGGACGGCCCCGCCGGTTCCGCGGCCGACTTCTTCTACTGCTTCCCCAGCTCCGCGGCCGACGTCTTCCACGGCTCTTCCTACTCCCCGGCCGAGTTCGCCGACGGCATGGCCGGCGCCGGTTCCGACGTCACGAAGAGTCGACTCCAGGCCGCGCGTCAGGTTCTCGAGAATCTGCGGATTGTGGTCGATGGTGCGCAGCACCCTGTCGAGGATCAGCGCGACGTTGCGGAGTCGTACCTTGAGCAGCGCCTCGGCCTCGACGCCCTTGATGTCCAGCGCCACCCGGCCGAGCGCCACATCCGCTCCCACACTGAGCCGGACCAGGTCGAGGACTTCGGCGCTCAGTGACACCCGTGCCCGGAGATCGTCCACCTCGAGGTGGATCTCGTCCACCTTGAGCAGGGGAACATCGAGGAAGACATCCGGCTCGTCGCTCAGCGGCTCCCCGCCCAGCGCCATCTCGTCGTACTCCGGCTCCTGGGCGTCGTTTCCGCGCTGCCCGTCCGGCTGTTCGCGCTCACTCCGGTATCGGTACCGACGGGGTTCCTTCGATGCACGGTCGGACATGTGCCCGCCTCGGTTCTTCCGGGATCTCTCTCACCACGATACCGAAAGCGCCCAAAGCACCACAAAAGATGATAATCCACAGCGCGTAAGACATGTGTATACCTTGACCGGCATATGCTTGGCAGAGAATATAGGAGGCATGTCCGTCGATACGTTCTCCGTGCTCTCCGAACCGACCCGGCGCCGGATTCTCGACCGGCTCCTGGAGGCCGAGAGCAGCGTGAACGAGCTGGTCGACGCGCTCGACGTCAGCCAGCCCACGGTCTCCAAGCAGCTGAAGGTGCTCAGGGAAGCCGGTTTCGTCACCTGTCGTACGGAGGCGCAGCGGCGGATCTACCGCATTCAGGCGGGTCCCTTCCAGGCGCTCGACGACTGGCTTCAGCCGTATCGCACCCTGTGGGACCGGCATCTCGCCGCTCTCGAGCGCCACCTCGACAATCTGGAGTAGTCATGACGTCCGACGCATACCGCCCGAGCCCTCTGGCCCAGGTCGACTGCGAGGCGGCGGAAGACCGCTGGACGCTGGTCTTCACCCGCGACCTGCGCCATCCGCCCGAGAAAGTGTGGGCCGCGCTGACCGAGCCCGAACAGCTCGCCGCGTGGGCGCCGTACACCGCTGACCGCGATCTGTCCAAGGCGGGCGACGCCACGATCACGATGATCGACGACGAGCATCCCCAGGACCTGGCGGCCGAGGTCCTGCGCGCCGAACCACCGACGCTGCTGGAGTACACTCTCGGCACCGACCTGCTGCGCTGGGAACTGGTGGCCACCGACACCGGTGCCCGGCTGACCCTGCGGCACACCGTCCAGGACCGCGACTGGCTCCCGAAGGTCGCGGCCGGCTGGCACATCTGCCTCGACGTGGCCGAGAAATTGCTCGAAGGGCGGCCGATCCCGCCGATCCGCGGCGCGGCGGCCGTCGACTTCGGCTGGTCCGAACTCAACGATCAGTACGCGCGGAAGTTCGGCATCCCCAATACCGGCCTGCCCGAGCACCTGAAGGGTGAGGACAAGGCGTCCTGATCGCGGTTACTCGCCGGTTTGCCCGTCCACCGACTCCCGGATGAGGTCGGCATGTCCGTTGTGCCGCGCGTACTCCTCGATCAGATGGAACAGGATCCATCGCAGGCTGGGCGTATGGCCATCGGGCCAGGAACGCTGGGCCAACCGCTCCAGGCCGCCGTCGGCCATCGCCTCCGCGACCAGAACGCGGGAGCGGGCCACGGTGTCCTGCCAGAGCGCGTGGAGCTGTTCCGGGGTGTCCTCGGTGGCCGAGTGCCAATCCCAGTCGGGGTCGGCCTTCCAGTCCACCGTGTTCCATGGGGACTCCGGGTCTCTCCCGTGCAGCCACCGCGAGATCCAGTCGCTCTCGACGTAGGCCAGGTGCTTGAGCATCCCGCCGAGGGTCATCGTGGAGGCGGCGACGGTCGCGTTCAGGCCGGCGGCGTCCAGTCCGGCGCACTTCCACGCTAAGGTCGCGCGCTGGTACTCCAGGAACCCCAGGAGCGTGGCGGTCTCGTCGCCCGCGAGAGGAGGTTCCGGGCGTCCCTGCTCGTCCAGTTCGATCATGCGCGGTGAGTCTACCGGCGGCGCCAGGACTGCCTCCAGTCATTTCCCCAGCCACGAGGGCTCACGAGGTGCGGTTGCGGTACGCGCGGGTTTTCATCCGGTTGCCGCAGCCCGCGGTGGAGCACCAGCGCCCGTTGCGTGGTTTGGCGTGGTCGTAGAAGATCCAGCGGCAGTCCGGTGCGGCACATTCCTTCATCCGGGCCCAGGACCCGTCCGCCGACGCGACGATGACGTCGGCCAGCAGGTTCGCGAGCGTACCCGGAACGCCGCCGTCCGCCGCGGTGACGCCGAGCAGGCCGCCGCCGTCGGACAGCGCCCGTAGAGGCAGCGTCGCGCCCACTTCGTCGAGCTCTCCGGCCGCGGCCGGGTCGAGCTCGCCTGTCCGGTTGGCCCGCGCCATGGCGCGGAGTGCCCGGCGCAGCGTGAAGGCGCGCTCGCGCTCGGCCGGATCGCAATCGCCGAGCCACCCGGCGAGCTCGTCGTCGGGCTCATGCCCGCCGAAGGTCCGCAGATCGCAGGTGTTGAGGAAATCGAACACCGCGACCAACCGGGCCGGTACGCGGTGAAATTCCGCGGCCGGCTCGTCCCTGTCCCACCCCATGTCGACACCACCTAACGGTTTAAGTATAGTCGAACACTATCAAAGCCGTTTACTAGTGTCGACGAGGGGCGATGGCATTCCAGACACGATCAACTCCGGGGCTGCCGGCGCTGGGCGGCGTCCTTGGCTTCGGCGCGTTCCTCGCCCTGCTCAACAGCAGCACGGTCGTGGTCGTGGGGATCGATCGGCTCTCCGGAGCGCTGGCGGCACCGCGCGGCCAGATCCAGTGGGTCACCACCGCCTACCTGCTCGCCCTGGCGGTGGCCGTCCCGGTCGCGGGATGGGGCGCCGACCGATTCGGCGGCAGGACGCTCTGGCTGGCCGCGCTGGGCGTCTACCTTGCGGGTAGCGCGCTGACCACTGTCGCCGACTCTCTGACGGTGCTCGTCGGGGCAAGGGTGATCATCGACCATCTGTCCTGGCGCTGGTTGTTCGCGATGAACCTGCCGCTGGGACTGCTGGCGGTGGTCCTGTCACTGAGGGTGCTGCCTCGCGATCGCCCGGAAACCGGCACGACACGACTGGACGTCCTCGGCCTCCTGCTGCTCTCGCTCGGCCTCGCGGTGCTGCTCTACGGCCTCACCCGTGCCGGTGACGGTTTCGGCGCCGGCTCGGTCGCGGTCCTCGCGCCGGTGCCCGGCGGAACGGCGCTCCTGCTCGGCTACGCGGCGCACGCTCTCCGGCGAGGGCCCGGCGCGCTGATCGACATCCGGTTGTTCGAAAGCACGTTCTGGTGGGCTCTGGCGATCTGCGTGCTCGGCTCGCTGCTCGCCCTTCGCCTGCCCGGAAAGATCAACGAGAGAAAGGTAACTCATGTCGGAAAATGAGAAGATCGCGGTGGTCACCGGAGCCAGCAAGGGCATCGGCCTCGCCGTGGTACGGGCGCTGGTGGAGAACGGCTACCGGGTGGCCGCGGGGGCGCGGACGATCAGTACGGAACTAAAGGAGCTCGCGGCACTCCCCATCGAAGTCGATCTGGCCACGCCCGAAGGGCCCGGACGGCTCATCGACGCGGCGCTCGGCGAGTTCGTCGGGATCGACCTGCTGGTGAACAACGTCGGCGGTGCCGCGCCACGACTCGACGGCTTTCTGTCGGCCACCGACGAGGACTGGCAGCGCACCTTCGATCTGACCCTGTGGAGTGCCGTGCGGGCCACCAGGGCGGCGCTGCCGAGCATCCTGCGGCGGCGCGGCCAGGTGGTGAACATCGGCTCGGTCAACTCGCGCCTGGCGCTCCCCTACCTGGTGGACTACTCGGCCGCCAAGGCGGCACTGGCCAACCTCGGCAAGGCTCTCGCTGAAGAGTTCGGCCCCCAGGGCGTGCGGGTGAACACGATCGCCCCCGGACCGGTGCGTACCCCGGTCTGGACCGCACCCGGCAGCAACGGAGCGACGCTGGCCCGCCAGGCGGGCGTGTCGCTCGAGGAATTCGTCGAGGGCATCCCGGCCGCGACCAACCTGTCGACCGGGCACATGACCGAACCTGCCGAGGTCGCCGCCCTGGTGGTCTTTCTCGCCTCCGGCAAAGCGCCGAACATCAGCGGCTCGGAACTGGTCATCGACGGCGGCATGCTGAAGCAGGTCTAGCGCGCGCGGGCCAGCTCCAGCACGTCGGCCAACTGCCGTGGGGTGGGCAGGATGCGCAGTCCCTCGTCGATCTCGCGTTCCGCCCACTCGCGGTGCCGCCGCTCGGCGCGCGGGTCGAGCGCGGCGCGCGCCTGGACGCGCAGGAAATTCAGGCGGGAGGCGAGGAGCATGGAGAAGTCCGCCGGATCGGTGATGCGACCAGGGCCGCCCGCGCGCACGTACGCCTCGTACATGCCCCGCATGGCGTCGAGGTCGGCGATCGAGTTGTCGCAGAACCAGTCGAACAGCGCCCGGGCCAGCTCTCGGCCCGGCTCGGCCGGACCGAGGTTGTCCCAGTCGACGACCACCAGATCGCCGGTGGATTCGGCGAGGACGTTCTCCGGGTGCAGGTCGCGATGGCAGACGATCAGCCTGGCGGGGTCGGCGGGCGCGACGGCCGTGCACAGCTCGGGCAGCGTGGTCAGCAGGTCGGCCAGTCGTGCGGCCCACACCACGCCGGACGCGGAAGCTTCCGCCCACTCGGCGGACGCTTTCGCCCACTCATGGGCGGCGGGGACGCGGTCGTACCAGGGATCGGGCGGTCCGCCGCCCGGCTCGGCCGTCGTGGCCGGGGCGCATCGGTGCAGGCGGGCGAGCAGTGCGCCGACCTCGCGCGGTGTGGCTCGGGCCGTCAGGTCGAGCGGCCGCAGGTCGAGCCAGTCGTACAGGCGCAGCCAGGTCCCGCCGGGCGGCGTGAGCAGGTGGCGCCCTTCGCGGTCGGGGTGGCTCGCGGGCAGCCGTACGCCCGCCTCGGCCGCCTGCCGCGCGAACGCCAGCTCCGCCTCGATCAACGCCTCCGACGGCGGCTCGGCGAAGATCTCCTTGAGCGCGTAGCGTGCCGGGCCGACGTCCAGCCGCCAGATCTGACCCAGTGCGCCCCGGGGCCCCGGAGACGCCGTGACGTCCTCATCCCACCCGAACGCTTCCCGCACGTACGCGATCAGCTCCTCGACCACGGTCAGACTCCCGGGGACGGCAGGACGACCGGCGGGTGAGCACCGTGAAGATCTGGGGGGACGAGGTTCACACCATCGAGTATGGACCGCTCAGGTGGAACGCCGGCCCGGACGCTTGCGGTAAGGGCGCGTCCGACCACGCCCAGGACTTCTCCCAGCGTCATGATCATGAAAGGCGCGCGACAAGTGGGGGTCGGTAATCCCGCTGGGACCCGTCGCGACAAGTGATGTTGACACCAGTTATGTGACTTGGTTGCCATTCGGAAACAGCGTCCTGAAGGCCGAAGATTTGCCACTATCGTGGCGTTTCATGATGCGCGTCCTGGTCCCCGCCCGCCTGCGCAAAGCCGTGCGCACGTGGTTTGATTCCCGCTATATCTCCATCGGCGATCACCGCCAGGACATCAGGGACGCCCTGTGGGAGGTCCAGACCCTGCGCCGGGAGATGGCGAGCTTGCAGGACGAGGTCGAGCGCCTCAGGAATGCCAGGCCCGCCACCGCGGCCACCGCCGACAAGGCCAGGCTCGACGACACCCACCGCCTGGCTCAGGAGACGGCCAAGGCGCTGGACGGCGTGCTGCAGAACGAGGTTCTCCTCTGGCAGGCGATCGACGACCTCAAGTCGCGGACGCCGGGCCCTGGTGACGGCGTTCGGGTGGAGGATCAGTCATGCGCGTGAGCTGGGCCGGAGGCGAGCTGACGTTCCGGCTCGGGGCCGCTGACGAGATCACCGGCAAGGCCGCGGACGAGCACCCGGTCAAGCTGGCCACCAACTCCTGCACGGTCGCCGGCGTCCCCGAGGACGCGCACCCCGATCTCTTCGCCGTCGCCGCGTGGACCGTGGTGGCGCCGTGGACGCGTAAGGAGATCGTGTTCGACCGGGCCATCTCCCCGGAGGTGGCCGCCGCGCTGCACGACGGGTGGGGCGTCGAAGCGGGGCCGGTAGGTGCGGAGGCCCGTCGTACCGGGACGAACTTAGCGATCTCCTACAGCGGTGGCGCGGACTCCGTGGCGGCGGCGGCCATCTATCCCGAGGCGCCGTTCGTGCACTTCCGGCGGGTGTCGCATCCCCGTGTGCCGAATCGGTGGCCGCACTACCGCTCCGACGTTCTGGCCAGGCTGGCCCGGCGGACCGGACGGGAGCTCACCATCGTGGACTCCGACCTGGAGTTCACACTGTCCGAGCCCCGGCCCGGATACCCGGAGCACCACGCGGTCGCCGTTGGGGCGCTGCTGCACGCCGACCGGATGGATCTCGGGGGACTGGCGTTCGGTTATGAACTGGGTTCACGGTGGCTCGGCGGGGATCGCTATCTGCTGCGTTACACGCCCGACAACCTGATGTGGGCGCCGCACGGGGCGTGGGGGCGGTTGTTCGCGGCGGCGGGGGTGCACATCGTGCTTCCCGTGGGCGGCGTGAGTGAGGCGGTCACCATGCGGCTGGCGCTGACCTCGGAGCTCAAGGAGCACGTCCGATGGTGCCTGCAGGGCACCGACGGCCCGTGCCGTACGTGCGGCAAGTGCCTGTACAAGGAGCTCATCCAGGCCGCCGTCGAGCGTCGGCCGCTCGACACACCCTTCACCGCCGACGATCCCCGGGTGCGCAAGTGGCTCCAGCCGCCACCGTACGGGGGGCAGGAGATGGTCGAGTACGGCCTGGCGCGGGTGCCCGGCATCGAGGACACGCTGTTCGGCAAGGCGCTCGACTACTTCGACGCCACCGAGGAGTCGACGAGCTGGCTCGACCACTGCTATCCGCCGGCGCTCGCCGAGATCCCCGCCCCGTGGCGTTACCAGGCGGCCGAGTTCATGACGTCCGAGGTCGGGCTCATGACCGAGGCCGAGGTCCGCCGGGTGGAGACATGGGGCACGTGATAGGCCACATGAGGCTTGCTGGGACAGGTGAGGAGTAGGGCTGTGAAGGTGTATCTGTCGGTCGACATGGAGGGCGTGACCGGGCTCACCGACCCCGAGGAGATGCACGCCGGTAAGCGTGGTTACGAGCGGGGATGCGAGCTCATGACCGCCGACGCCAATGCCGCCGTCGAGGGGGCGTTCGAGGCGGGGGCGACCACGGTGCTGGTGAACGACGCGCACGGGTCCACCAAGAATCTGCGGATCGACCTGCTGGACCCGCGTGCCACCCTCATCCGCGGACCGGGTAAGGCGCAGCGGATGGCGCAGGGGGTCGACGGGTCGTTCCAGGCCGCCTGTTTCGTGGGCTACCACGCTCGCGCGGGGGTGCCCCACGGCGTGCTCAACCACACCTGGATGGGCAAGGAGATCCAGAACGTCTACCTCAACGGCGAGGTGTGCGGCGAGACGCGGCTGGTGGCGGCGTGCGCCGGGGCTCATGGTGTTCCGGTCGTGGTGGTGACCGGGGACGAGGCCGTCGGTGAAGAGGCGCGCGAGTTGCTCGGCGATGTGGAGACGGTGGCGGTCAAGAAGGGGATCGACAAGTTCTCGGCCGAACTGCTGCCGCCAAGCGTCGCCCAGGCGCGGATCCGTGAGGCGACGGCAAGGGCGTTGGGGCGGTTGAGCGACTTCACGCCTTACCGGGTGGCGGCGCCGTACACGCTGGGCGTGGAGTGGAACTCCACTGCCATCGCGGCCGCTGTGGGGCTCGTGCCCGGCGTGAAGTCGGTCGGGGCGCGGCACACCGAGTTCACCACCGATGACTTCGCACAGATCATGGCGTTGTTCGGTATCTTCGCCACGATCGGTGGCCAGGTCGCCTGTGGCAGCGGTCCGTACGGCTGAGCGCTCGCAAGGCGAGTGAGGTCGTACGACGGCGCCGTTCGATAGACGAGACGCGCGGCCGTCGGACCCGCGAAGATGGGCCGCGAAAAGCGGAAAAGGGTGCGCGACAGCGGGCCCGCAAGGGCGGGCGCGCAAAGGTGAGCTCGCGGACGGTAGGCCCGCACAGTGGGGAGCAGGGGCATGGAGGGCGCGGCGCTGACCCGGCGGAGCTTGCTCGTCGGCATCGGGGCGGTGGGTGGCGCGGGAGCGATGTACGCCGCCATGGGCGCGCTGGGTCTGGCGCCGTCCGGGCAGGACAAGGACTTCGCCTCTCCCCGGCAGGGTGACTTCTCGCTGCGCGGCAAGGCGGCGGCCAAGGTGGTGATCATCGGGGCCGGCGTCGCGGGGTTGACCGCCGCGTACGAGCTGGGCAAGGCCGGTTACGACTGCACACTGCTGGAGGCCAGGGACCGGGCCGGCGGCCGGAACCTCACGCTGCGCGGCGGCGATCGGCTGGCCGAGCTGAACGGCCCCGCCCAGGACGTGAAGTTCGGCGAGGGCGTCTACTTCAACGCGGGCCCGGGGCGGATCGCGCCGTGGATGGTCACGCTCGACTACTGCCGCGAGCTGGGCATCCCGATCGAGACGTTCATCAACAACAACGGACAGGCCCTCGTCCACACGAACGGCCAGACGATCCGGGCAAGAGCCGCGCGTGCTGATATGTACGGATATGTCGCTGAGCTTCTGGCTAAAGCGACAAATGTCGGCGCGCTCGACAAGCAGGTCAGCAGGGACGACCAGGAACGCCTGCTGGAGTTCCTCCGCAGGTTCGGCGACCTGGGTCCCAAGCTCGGCTACGAAGGCTCCGACCGCCGCGGTTTCGTCAAATATCCGGCGCTGGACGGTGGCACCCCCATCCCGGCTCCCGGCACCCTGCACGCCGTCCTCGCCGCCGGCACCGGCCGTTCGATCACCAACGACTTCGGCTACGAGCAGTCCACCCCCATGTTGCAGCCGGTCGGCGGCATGGACGCGATCGTCACCAAGCTCACGGCGGCGGTCGGCGAGGACCGGATCAGGACCGGCGTCAAGGTCAACAAGATCACCAACCTGGCCGACGGCGTCGAGGTCACCTGGGACGGCGGCTCGCTCAAGGCCGACTACTGCATCGCCACCCTCCCGCCCCACCTGCTCGCGAAGATCCCGCACAACCTCGGCGCCCCCGTCACTGCCGCCCTCAAGACGCCCATCCCGGTCGCGAGCGGCAAGATCGGGCTGGAGTACGGCCGGCGCTGGTGGGAGCTGGAGGACCGCATCTACGGCGGCGTGACCGAGACGGACCTGGACATCACCCACATCTGGTACCCGTCGGCCGGCTTCCACTCCGAGCGCGGCGTGCTCGTCGGCTACTACAACACCGAGCGGAACGCCGAGCTCTACGGCGCGCTCACCCCGGAGGACCGCAGGCGCCGCGCCCTCACCCAGGGCAGGAAGATCCACGGCGACAAGTACGGCAAGGACCTGCTCTCCAGCGTCTCCATCGCCTGGGACCGTCAGGAGCACATCCAGGGCGGCTGGGTGCGCTGGCCCGCCATTGATTCGTCGTTCACTCTTCTGCAACGCCCCAGCGGAAGGGTCTACTTCGCGGGTGACTGGCTCACCTACCTGATCGCGTGGCAGGCGGGCGCCATGGAGTCGGCCCGCGGCGCCGTCACCCAGCTGCACCAACGGGTATTGCAGTCACCGTGACGTCGCACGCGACTCCGGGGACCGGCGTAAGGTCCTCAGAGAAAGCGATCGAGGAGATGGGATGACGTTGGACTGGGTGCCCGCGACCGACCGGATCGACCTGCTGGCCGAGCCGGTGGCACGTGCCGTGCAGGGACTCGGCGGCGTCGACGTGGCCGAGATCGACCCCGAGCTGGCCGATACGGCGGCGTTCTGCGAGCGCTACGGCGTGACACTCGACGAGTCGGCCAACTGCGTGGTCGTCGCGGCCAAGCGCGGCGGCGAGACGCGTTACGCGGCGTGCATGGTGCTCGCGACGATGCGGGTCGACGTGAACGGCGTCGTGCGCAGGCATCTCGACGCGCGCAAGGCGAGCTTCGCCCCGATGGCGGAGGCGGTCGAGCTCACCGGGATGGAGTACGGCGGCATCACCCCGCTGGGCCTGCCCGCCGACTGGCCGATCCTGGTGGACACGAAGGTGGCGGAGCACCACAGAGTGGTGATCGGAAGCGGGGTGCGGCGGTCCAAGTTGGCCATCGCCGGATCCACACTTGCCGGACTTAAGGGTGCAGAGGTCCTCCCTCTGGCGAACTGACGCCAATTCGAGACCGTTGAACTGGAAACCGATGGGCCCCATCGGAACGTTGTACGAGTGGGAATGTGGCCTCATGGTTCATCTCGTGGGCGGGGATTAAGCCGGTATGGTGCTTCATGCCATGAACGATGACCGACTCGGCCCTTACCGGCTGCTCAGGCGGCTCGGTGAAGGCGGAATGGGCGTTGTCCACCTCGCTGTCGACCCACAGGGGAGACAGGTGGCGGTCAAGGTCCTACGCGCCGAAGTCGCCGGCGACGAGGTCGCCAGGCGGCGGCTCTCGCGCGAGGTCGAGACCATGCGCCGGGCGCGCAGCAAGTACATCGCCGAGGTGCTCGACGCCGATGTGACCGGTCATCGGCCGTATATCGTCACGCGTTACGTCCCCGGACGACCGCTCGACGAGATCGTCAAGGACGACGGCCCGCTCGATCTGCCCGCGCTGGTCAGGATCGCGCACGGGGTCGCCACCGCGCTGGCCGCCGTGCACGCGGTCGGGGTGATCCACCGCGACCTCAAGCCGGGCAACGTGCTGATCATCGACGGCGAGCCGGTCCTCATCGACTTCGGCATCGCCCAGGCGGTCGACGCGACCCGGCTGACGCAGACGGGGATGTTCATCGGCACGCCCGGATACCTCGCCCCCGAGATCATCGAGGGGCAGGAGGCCGGCCCCGAGGTCGACGTCCACGCCTGGGCGGGCACGCTGCTGTACGCGGGCACCGGGCAGCCGCCCTTCGGCAAGGGCACGCTGGAGATGATCTTCTACAACATCACCGCGGGCAAGGCCGACGTGAGCGCGGCCCCGGCCGAGCTGCAGCCGCTGCTCAAGGCCGCCTTCCAGCGCAACCCCGCCAAGCGGCCCAAGGCCGCAGAGCTGGCCGAGCAGACCGCACGGATGCTGCCCAGGCCGCCGAGCGGTGTGGCCGACGAGATCTCGACCGTGCCGCGGTCCGACCGCTCCAGCCCGTCGATCGAGCTGCCGACGCCGCAGCCGCTGGCCGACAAGCCGTCGTACGACGTCTCGACGCCGCCTATGACGCCGCGGAAGCTCGTCGACGGCCAGCTGCGCCAGCAACCGGGACAGCCACAGCAGGGGCCCGGCCAGAACCGTCCGCCCCAGGGCCAGCCGCCCCAGCAGCCGCCGCCGGACCAGCAGTACGTCTCGCTGCTCCCCGAGCAGCAGGGCGACCCGTGGCCGACCCGCAGGGTGACTCCTGAGGAGCTGCGCAAGATGCAGCGCGAGGCCACCCCGCAGCCGTGGCAGGTCTCCGCCCAGCACAACAGCCACACGCCGCCGGCCGAGGCCGACGTGCCGACCCGGCGCGTACGCCCGACGGACCCGCCCGACATCCCCACCCGCCGGGTGCGCCCCGACGCGCCCGACTACGGCAGGGGCAACCCGGTCCAGCCGCCGCCCTACATCCCGGTCCAGGGCCAGTTCCCGCCCGATCCCCAGGCGAAGCGCGACCCGTACCTCCCGCCGGACCAGCAGGGCCCGCGCGACTCCTACCAGCAGCCCGACCTGCGGACCAAGCGCGAGCCGTTCATCCCGGGCGCCCGCCCGGGGCAGGCGCTCCAGCGGTCCAGGGCCTATGGCCTGGCCAGCGCGATGCTGCTGATCCTGATGATCGTGGCGGCCGTGCTGGCGCCCGTGCTGGTGGCCCTGGTGGCGATCCCGGTCGTGGTGCTGCTGCGCGCGGCCGACCTGGCCCAGCCGGAGCTCACCGCGCGCAGGTCCACCGGATCGGCGGCGCTCGACGTGGTGCGGGTGTTCGCCTTCCCCAAAGCGCTGGTCAAGTCGGTGGGCATCACCTTCGCGCTGACCTTCTACGCGCTTATCCTGGGACTCCCGGTGACGTTGCTGCTCGCCGTGGTCGTCAAGATGAACCCTTACAACGCGCTGGCCTGGGGAGCGGCGATCGCCCTGTGGACCGTCTGCTCGGGCCCGGGAGTAGAGGGACCTGGAAGGCAGATGCGCAGAACCCTCTCATCGCTCGTACCCTCGAGAACAGCGGCGATGGTGATGGTGGGAGTTCTTGCGGCGGGGGCCGCGCTCTCCCTGATCCTCGCCTACGGCACGTTCGACAACGCGAGGAGGGCCGTATGGGCTCCGCTGAACGTCGGACCTGTGGTGACCCAGCTCAACGGACTGAAGGGGAACCCCGGGGGATGATGCTGGGACGGTGGCGATGAGCACCCAGGCACCGGAACGTCTTGGCCCCTACCGGCTGGTCAGGAAGATCGGCGAGGGCGGCATGGGTGTGGTCCACCTGGGCCTCGACTCCGAGGGCCGCGAGGTGGCCATCAAGGTGCTGCACCCGCACGTGGCGGCCGACCTGAAGGCTCGTGACCGGCTGACGCGCGAGGTCGAGACCATGCGCCGGGTACGCAGCCCGTACGTGGCCGAAGTGGTCGACGCCGAGCTCGTCGGCGGCCAGCCGTACGTCGTGACCCGCTTCGCGCCCGGCCGCACGCTCGAGGAGACCGTGCTGGCGGAGGGCGCGCTGGAGGCGCGGCAGATCATCAGGCTGACCCAGGGCCTGTGCCAGGCGCTGGTGGCCATCCACGCGGCCGAGGTGATCCACCGCGACTTCAAGCCGTCCAACGTCATGCTGGTCAACGGCGAGCCGCTGGTCATCGACTTCGGCATCGCGCACCTGGTCAACGCCACCAGGCTGACCCAGACGGGGATGTTCGTCGGCACGCCCGGCTACCTGGCGCCCGAGATCATCCGCGACTCGGAGATCACCCAGGCGGCCGACGTGCACGCGCTGGCCTCCACGGTGTTCTTCGCCGCGACGGGCGCGCCGCCGTTCGGCACGGGCACCTTCGAGGCGGTCTGCTTCAACATCATGGAAGGGCGCGCGCAGATCGACAAGGCGCCCGCCTGGCTGCGCGGCTGGCTGAGCCGCGCACTGCGCGTCGAGCCCGGCGCCCGGCCCAGCGCCCAGGAACTCCTGCGGATGGCCAGGTCGCTGGACCCGACGGTGACCTCCTTCCACGAGACGCCGTCCGACGGGCCGACCGGCACCAAGCGGATGGGCAACCGGACGCGGGTCATGGACAACTACGCCGACGTGCTGCCGCCGGTCACGTACGGCAGCCCGCCCGCGCCGCCGCGCGAGGAGAAGCCGCCGCCCTACGTCCCGGCGCCGATGCCGGACAGGCACCCGGCCCCGCGCGTCGACCAGCGGGTCGCCGGCTATCCGGCGCCGCCCACCCATCCGCCCGCCTACCAGCCCACCGAGGCGAGTCAGCGGGCGCGGCCACCCCAGCAGCCGCCCCCTTACTCGCCCGCGCCGCCGGCCGAGCGCAAGCGCTATCTGGTCGGCAGCCAGTTCGTCGGCCTGCTACTGCTGGTCACGCTGACCGCGCTGGCGGTCATGCTGCCCGTCGCGGTGAGCGCGGTGGCCGTCGCGCTGGCGCTGGTGCTGCGGGTCGGCGAATACCTCTTCGGCGACATGGTCAAGCGCCGGCAGGTGCGCGGGAGCAGTGCGGCCGACCCGCTGCTCGTCCTGGTCGGCACACCGTGGGCGCTGGTCAAGGCCGCGCTCGTGACGCTGGTCCACGTGCCGCTGGCGCTGATGTTCGGTGTCTGCGTCTGGGGCGTGCTGCGCTGGGGCGGTGGGATGAGCGTCAACGACGCCGCCGCGTACGGCGCGGGCGCCTTCTCGGCCGGGCTGTTCGTGCTGCCGGGCGGCGGCGCGCCGCGCAAGGCGGTCACGCGCTCGCTCACCGGCATTCTGCGCACTCCCGGCGCGGCCCTGGTCGCCGCCCTGGTCGTCGGTACGGCCGCGCTGCTCGCGGTGATGTTCGCGATGGGCCAGAACCCGTCGTGGGTGCCCTGGCGGGCTCCGGAGACGGTGATCGACGAGCTGACCAGCCAGGCGCGGCACAGCACGATGGGGTTGATCACCGGCCTGATCGACAGTCTGCTCAACGGCATGGGAATGGGATTCCTGTCACCCTGGTCGTAAGTGTCTTGGCCCGCTCCGGGGGGAGAACAGGGGTATGAGCCAGAAGCTGGGCCCGTATCAGTTACTCTCCCGGCTCGGAGCGGGCGGGTTCGGCGTGGTGCACCTGGCACTCGACCCCGAGGGCCGTACGGTCGCGGTCAAGGTTCTGCACCCGCACGTGACGGCCGACAGCGGCGCGCTGGCCCGGCTGGCCCGCGAGGTGGAGACCATGCGGCTGGTGGGCGGGCCGCACGTGGCCGAGGTGCTCGACGCCTCTCTCGACGTGGCCGAGCCCTATCTGGTGACCCGCTACGTCCAGGGCAGGCCGCTCAGCGCGGTCCCCACGCCGGTGGCCGAGCTGCGGCTGCTGGCCTCCGGGCTGGCCGACGCGCTGCTGGCCATGCACGAGGCGGGGGTCGTGCACCGGGATCTGAAGCCGGCCAACGTGATGATGGCCGAGGGCGAGCCGGTCGTCATCGACTTCGGCATCGCCAGCGCGCTCGACTCGCTCTCGGTGACGGCCTCGGGAGCCGTGGTGGGCACGCCCGGCTATCTGGCGCCCGAGGTGCTGGAGGGCAAGGAGTCGGGGATGGCGGCCGACGTGTTCTCCTTCGGGGCCACGCTGGCCTACGCGGCCACGGGACGCCAGCCGTACGGGCAGGGGCCGGCGTCGGCGGTCGCCTACCGCGTCGTGCACCACGACGCCGACCTGGAGGGGGCGCCGGACTGGCTGGCCCCGCTGCTGCACGAGTGCCTGGCCATCGACCCGGCCGCGCGGCCGACGGCCGCGCAGATCTGCGCCCGGCTGGGCGTCGAGATCCCTCGCGCCCACCACGCCCGCCCGCCCGCGGCTACCGCCCTGCGCTCCCGGCAGGGCGACACGAAGGACCTGGAGACCCGCGAATGGCGGCCGGGCCAGGAGCGGCTCCGTCCACCGGTCGAGGAGTCCAGGGCCCGGCACCGGGAGACGGTACGCAGGCGCTGGCTGATCGGCTCCGGGCTGTTCGTGGCGCTGCTGGCCGCCGCCGCGCGGGAGCCGCTGCCGGAGGTGGCGCTGTTCCTGCTGGCCGCGTACGCGCTGGTGGCCGTGGTCGACGCGGGGGTGGCGCTGTTATCGCGCGGCCTCTTCAGGACGAGCCGGATCATTTACGATTTCGCGGCGATGCTCGGGGCCGCGGGGCTCTGCCTGGGGCTGAGCACGTTCTTCAGTACGTTCACGCTCGCGCTGTTCGCCGGGACGGCGCTGGTGGTCGGGATCGTCTTCCTGCTGTCGGCCTGAACTCAGGTAACGGAATAAAGTTCGGTAGGGTGGTGGATGCTTTGTCGCAAGCCTCGCGCTTGCAGCTAAGCTACTCATGGGTAACATGGCGGCAAGGCAGAGGGAGTCCACCCCCTGTCACCGCCCTCATAGGGCACCTGGCAGTCTGTCAGCATGCATCAGGCGCCAGTCGCACCGAGCGACGGCGTACGCGAACACGGGAGGTCGTCCACCGGCCATGAACATCGTCGTCTGCGTGAAGCAGGTCCCCGACACGGCGACCGAGCGCAAGCTCCGGTCCGATGACAAGACGCTCGACCGTGACGCCGTCGACGGCGTGGTGAACGAGCTTGACGAGTATGCGGTCGAGGAGGCCCTGAAGCTCAAGGAAGCCCACGGCGGTGAGGTGACCGTTCTCACCATGGGGCCGAGCCGGGCCACCGAGACCATCCGCAAGGCCCTGGCCATGGGCGCCGACAAGGCCGTCCACCTGACGGACGACGCGCTGCACGGCTCCGACGCCCTGTCGACCTCCTACGCGATGGCGCAGGTGCTCAAGAAGATCGGGTTCGACCTGGTCATCCTGGGCTCGGAGTCGACCGACGCGCGTACGGGCGTGCTGGCCGCGATGCTGGCCGAGCGCCTGGACGCGCCGCAGCTCACGCTGGCCAAGAAGGTCGAGGTCGAGGGCTCGCAGATCGTGATCGAGCGGATCACCGACTACGGGTTCGACAAGGTCGCGGCCGAGCTGCCCGCCGTCGTGTCCGTGGTGGAGAAGATCAACGACCCGCGCTACCCCTCCTTCAAGGGCATCATGGCGGCCAAGAAGAAGCCGGTCGAGACGCTGGCCATCGCCGACGCGGAGATCGCGGCCGACCAGGTCGGCCTGGGTGCGGCCTGGTCCGAGGTCGTCGACTTCGCCGCGGCCCCGCCGCGCGCGGCCGGCACGATCGTCAAGGACGAGGGCGACGGGGGCTCCAAGGCCGCCGACTTCCTCGCGTCCAAGAAGTTCATCTGAGCCCGGGAGAGAACAGCTGATATGTCGGAGATTCTCGTTCTCGTCGAGCACGTCGACGGAGAGGTCAAGAAGGTCACGCTCGAACTGCTGACTCTGGCCCGCTCGCTCGGCACGCCGGCCGCCGTCTGGGCCGGCCCCGGCATCACCGACGGCGCCAAGGCCAGGCTCGCCGAATACGGTGCTGACAAGATCTACGTCGCCGGTGCCGACGAGATCGTGGACTATGTCGTCGCGCCCAAGGCCGAGCTGCTCGCCCACCTGGTGGCGGACAAGTCGCCCGCCGCGGTGCTGGTGGCCGCCACGACCGAGGGCAAGGAGGTCGCCGGCCGCCTCGCGGTCAAGACCGGCTCGGGCGTCATCACCGACGCCGTGGGCCTGGGCGAGGGCTTCGTGGCCGACCAGTCCATCTTCGGCGGCGGCGTCAACGTCCGCTCGAAGGTGAGCAAGGGCACGCCGATCATCGCCGTCCGCCCGAACTCGACGGCCCCCGAGGCCGCCGCGGGGACGGGCACCGAGGAGCAGGTGTCGATCACGCTGACCGAGTCCGCCAGGGCCGCCCGCGTCCTCGACCGGGTGAAGCAGGAGAAGGGCGCGCGCCCCGAGCTGACCGAGGCCGCGATCGTGGTCTCCGGTGGCCGTGGTGTCGGCTCGGCCGAGAACTTCTCGGTCATCGAGGGCCTGGCCGACGCCCTGGGCGCGGCCGTGGGCGCCTCGCGCGCCGCCACGGACGCCGGCTGGTACCCGCACCAGTTCCAGGTGGGCCAGACGGGCAAGACGGTGTCGCCGCAGCTCTACATCGCGGCCGGCATCTCCGGTGCGATCCAGCACCGGGCCGGGATGCAGACCGCGAAGACCATCGTCGCGATCAACAAGGACCCGGAGGCGCCGATCTTCGAGCTCGCCGACTACGGCGTCGTGGGCGACCTGCACCAGGTCGTGCCACAGCTCACCGAAGAGGTCACCAAGCGCAAGTAGGTTCACGGGTCGATGGCGGGGAGCAGGACGTGGAAGGCCGCTCCCCGCCCCGGCGCGGAGCGGACCTCCACGCGACCCCCGTGGGCGGCGACGATGGAGCGCACGATGGCCAGGCCGAGTCCCGCTCCACCGGTGGACCTGGCCCTGGAGCCGTCGGCGCGGTAGAAGCGGTCGAAGACACGGGCCGACTCCTCGGCGCTGAGCCCCGGCCCCTCGTCCTCGATGACCAGCACCGCCTGTCTGCCCACGGTGCCGACGCCGATCCTGACCGGGGAGCCCGCGGGCGTGTGGGTGACGGCGTTGCCGACGAGGTTGCTCACCACCTGCCGTAGCCTGGCCTCGTCGCCCAGCACCGGAGCGCTCGCCGCGGGTCCGTCGCCGGGCCCGGTGAACGCGACCGGCCTGGACGGGTCCAGCGCGGCGAAGTCATGCCGCGCGTCGGCGGCCAGCGTACGCAGGTCCATGGGGGTCAGATCGAGCCTCTCGGGTTCATCGAGGTAGGCGAGCAGCAGCAGGTCGTCCACCAGCCGGGCCAGGCGCCCGGACTCGCTCTCGATGCGGGCCAGCGCCGCCTCGGCGTCCGTGCCGCCCATCCGGTACAGCTCCGAGAACCCCTTGATGCCGAACAGCGGCGTGCGCAGCTCGTGACTGACATCGGCGACGAACCCGCGCATGCGGGCCTCGGACTCCGCGCGGGCGGCGAACCCCTGCTCGATCTGGGCGAGCATGCCGTTCAGCGCGTGCGCGAGCCGCCCGATTTCCGTCCCCGGCATGGCCAGGTACGGCACCCGCCTGGTCAGGTCACCGCCGGCGATCGCCGCCGCGGTCTCCTCCACGCGCCGCAGCGGCGCGAGCCCCGCCCGGATCGCCACACTTCCGATGAGCGCCAGTACGGCCAGCAGCACCGATCCCGCGACGAGACAGGCGAACCGCACCCGGCCGATCGTCGCGTCCATGGCGTCGAGCGAGACCGCCACGACCACACTGGCGTGACCGGAGCTGTCCGGTTTCGCCTTGGGCAGCGCGACCGCCCGCCAATCCACGCCATCGGCACCACTCACGGTGAACGGCCGCTTCGCGTGGGCGGCGACGGCCGCGGAGTCCAGCCGAGGCAGCCGGGGGCCGGGTACGGTGCTCAGCTCCCGCAGGATCGTGCCGTCGGCGGACAGGTAGGCCGCGTAACCCTGCCCGAAGAGGTCGAGCTGCGCCGCGGGGTTGCCGGCCGACCCCTGTCGCAGCCGTTCGGCCAGCTCGGGCGGGATCACGGACAGGGCGGCGCCCATGGGCGCCAGCTTCTCGTCGATCCTGGTCAGAAGCTGGGATTCCAGCTGTTGCACGACCACGGAACTGATCACCACCAGCCCGGCGACCAGCAGCGCCACCGTGATGGCCAGCAGCCTGAGCCGCAGGGACAGGCGCCCGATCACTGTTTGGGCCTGCGCAGCACGTATCCGACGCCGTGGACGGTGTGGATCAGCTTCGTGTCCCCGGTGTCCACCTTGCGGCGCAGGTAGCTGACATAGGTGTCGACGATGCTGGAGTCCCCGGCGAAGTCGTAGCGCCAGACGTGTTCGAGGATCTGCGCCTTGGACAGCACCCGCCCGGCGTTGAGCACCAGGTGGAGCAGCAGCCTGAACTCCGTCGGTGACAGCCGTACGGCCTGGCCCGCCCTGGTCACCTGGTGGCCCTCGGGATCGACTTCGAGGTCGGCCACACGCAGCGTGCCGGCGCCGGGGGCCGCGCCGGTGCGCCGGAGTATGGCCCTGATGCGGGCCAGGAGCTCCTCCAGGTCGAACGGCTTGGTCACGTAGTCGTCGCCGCCCAGGCGCAACCCGTTGATCTTGTCGGCCGTGGCGTCGCGGGCCGTCAGGAACAGCACCGGCACCGGCCCCGGCCGGCCCTCGCCCCGGGGCAGCATCCTGAGCCGGCGGATGACCTCGAACCCATCGAGATCAGGCAGCATCACATCGAGCAGGACCAGATCGGGCGGGTCGAGTCCGGCCGACTCCAGCGCCTGCACGCCGCTCTCGGCCGAGCTCACGGTGAAGCCCGCGAAGCGCAGGGTGGCCGAGAGCAGCTCCCTGACGGTGGGTTCGTCGTCGACTACGAGCAGCCGTTCGCCGTCACGCAACTGACGCCCTCCCTGTCCTGACCGTTTTGAGCTTATGAGTCCGTACGAGCCGTGCGCTCAGAGATCGCGGGACTCGAACTTCACGAACGCGACGCCCAGCATCACCGCCGTGAACCCGATGAGGATCCCGAACCCGGCCCAGGGGGGAAGACCGGCGTCCGCCTGACCCGAGGCGGCCGAGAAGGCCGCCACGTTCGGCCAGTAGATGCCGAGGAGCTCGCGCAGCCAGCCGGGAGAGGACCCGGCGAAGATCGGGAGCAGCAGGAAGGCGGTGCTGACGTTCACCGCGGCGGCCGTGGCCCGCATCAGGAAGCCGAGCGCCAGGCCGAAGAGCGCCAGCAGCGTGAGCACGAGCGGGCCGAGCGTCAGGACGCGGACGACGGCGGCGTCGCCGAACCAGATGGCCGGCGCCCCGCGAGCGGAAAGCGTCGCCATGCAGGTCAGGACCATCAGCCACACGGCCGCCACGCTCACCGGCAGTGCGGCCAGCAGGGTCATCCCGGCCTTGGCGGTCAGCAGGCGCCGCCGGCCCACGGCCGCGGCGCTCGCCCGGATCGTGCGCGAGCCGTACTCGGACGAGGCCACCAGCGCGCCCAGCCCCGCGACCAGCAACTGCACGATGAACAGGCCCCGCGTGGCCGGGGACATCGGGTCGAAGTCCAGCCGGTCCTGTGCCGAGGCGGCGGCGTACTGGTTGGCGCTCGCGGTGCCGAACAGCCAGCCGAACATGGTCGAGATCGCGACGATCGCCGCGGAGAGGACCGTCGTCGAGCGGATGGTGGCGAACTTGGTCCATTCGGCGCGCAGCACGCCCGCGGCGGTCATCGGGCCGCTCCGTACTCGACGCTGTCACAGGTGAGCTCCATGAAGGCCTCCTCCAGGCTGGTGCGGCGCGGGGCGAGCTCGAACAGGGGCACGCCCTCGGTGGCGGCCAGCCGCCCGATGTCGGGCGCGGTCAGGCCGGTCACGATCAGCTCGCCGTCGAGGCCCGCCCGCACCCGGGCTCCGGCCAGCAGCAGCAGCCGGGTGAACATGACGCCCTCAGGTGTACGGACGAGCACTCCCTCGCCGGTGTCAGTGAAGGTCGCGGTCTCCGCGTCGGCGATGAGCCTGCCCTTGCCGATGACCACCAGCCGGTCGGCCGTCAGCGCCATCTCGCCCATCAGGTGGCTGGAGACCAGCACCGTGCGCCCTTCGGCGGCCAGCCCGCGCATCAGCGTGCGGATCCACAGGACGCCCTCGGGGTCCAGCCCGTTCACCGGCTCGTCGAACAGCAGCACCGGCGGGTCGCCGAGCAGGGCGGCGGCGATGCCGAGCCGCTGGCTCATGCCCAGGGAGAACACCCCCGCCCGCCGCCCGGCCGCGTCCGTGAGCCCGACCAGGTCGAGCACCTCGGCCACGCGCCGGTCGTGGATCCCGTTGGTCTGCGCCAGGTAGCGCAGGTGGTTGTAGGCGCTGCGGTGCGGGTGCACGGCCTGCGCCTCCAGCAGCGCCCCCACCTCCCGCAGTGGCTGGGGCAGGTCGCGGTAGGCCCGCCCGTTGACGGTGACCGAGCCCGAGGTGGGCCGGTCGAGGCCGATGATCATCCGCATCGTGGTGGATTTGCCCGCGCCGTTCGGGCCGAGGAAGCCGGTGACCAGGCCCGGTCGTACGGTGAAGGTGAGGTCGTCCACGGCGAGCACCTCGCCGTAGCGTTTCGTCAGTCCGTTGAGCTGGATCATGCGGCCAGCGTCGTACGCCGGGATGGAGGGCTTCTGAGGAGATCTGTGAGGTTTCTGTGAGCCCGAGCCCCCGAGCAGCGGATTGCCGCGAGGCCCGGCCGAGATCCACAGAGAACTTCCAGCTCACGCCCCGGCGAGCGCCTCCCGGATCCGCGTCGCCAGCTCCCGGGCCTGGCCAAGTGACCACGGGATCACCCCGTTCTCGGACATGAGCGCGTGAAACTGCTGCTCCCCGTAGGGGGTGCCGGGCCCGTTCTTTACGCGAGCGATGTAGGCCGTGAGGTCGAACGGGACTTTACGGTCAGAGCCCAGGCCGCGATCATGCCACCCAGCAGGGCCACGCCATGGAGGTCGGCGAGGGCGGCGAGCATGACGCCGACGGCCACGAGGACGACGGGGAAGATCCACAGGGGCAGCCGCTCCCGGTGGACCACCAGCTGGAACCCGGCCGCGGCGAGCGCCGCCGTCACCACCCAGCTCCAGGTGCCGTCGGACGGCGCGAGGGCGGACGCGCCCAGCATCACCGCGTAGAAGGCGCCCACGGAGCGCTCCAGCGATCCCTCGCAGGCGATGGCCAGGCCCGCCGCCAGGCCGCACAGGGCGATCGAGTTCCCGGCTCCCGGATCGTTGAACAGGTATCCGGCCGCCTGTCCGGCCACGGCGCCCGCGCCGTACAGGATGAGCCAGCGGGCTGGCCCGAGCGAGCGCTCGGCGAGGTAGCCGAGCACCGCCAGGAACACCAGGTTGAACAGCGTGCCCAACACGCCGCCGTCCTGAACGACGAGGGAGGTCACCAGCCGCCACCATTCCCCGGCGTCGATGGCCGCCGGGTCCCGCATGAGCGCGGGCTCCAGGCCGGGGAGGAAGAACTGGAGGACACTCGGCACGGCGGTCACGACGAGGACCGAGGCGGTGGCGATCGGTTTGACCATGGGCTCAGCCTCGCACTGACTGGCGGATCGGGGCAGTGCAGAATGTAAGCCACCCAACTAGGACAAATGTCACGGGGTCAGGCGTGGGCCGGCTCGGGCTCCCTGCTCGCGTCCTCGACGGCCGGCCAGACCGTGACCGACATGGGCTCCTGACGTGGCAGGAAGCGGGCGGCCACCGCGATCGCCACACCCAGCACGACGGCGATCCCGAGCGCGGCGCGCAGCGACGTGGCGTCCGTCAGGAAGCCGATCACCACGGGGCCGAGCAGCAGTCCCGCGTAGCCCATGGCACCGGCCTGGGCGATCGCCGGGCCGGGGTTGTCGGTGGCGGTCCCGGCCAGCGAGAGCGTCATCGGCGAGATCGTGGCCACGCCGAGGCCGACGAAGAACATCGTCACCACCGCCACCAGCGGCGCGGGCGCGACCAGGACGACGGCGAAGAACCCCGCGGTGGCCACGCCGGAGGCGGTCATGATGCCGCGCACCCCGAACCTGGACCCCAGCCGGTCGCCGGTGAGCCTGGCCACCAGCATGCCCACCTCGAAGACGGGGTAGCCGAGCGCGGCCAGCGCCTCCGGCGCGCCCAGGGTGTCACGCATGAACAACCCGTTCCAGTCGGCGACCGTGCCCTCCACCATGAACGCGAAGAACATGATGGCGCCGAGCAGGTAGACGACCGGGGGCAGGCGGCGTCCGGCCTTGGTGGCGGTCCGCGCGGCCGGGGCCTCGGGCAGGTAGGTGCGGCCCAGCAGGACCGTCACCGGCAGCGAGACCAGGCCGACCAGCGCCAGGTTGGCGGTGAACGACAGGCCCAGGGCGATCGACAGGCTGCCCAGGGCGCCCGCCGAGATCGCGCCCACGCACCAGCCGGCGTGCATGCCGTTCAGCAGCGGGCGCCCGTAGGCCCGCTCCACGGTGGAGCCCTGCGCGTTCATCGCGATGTCCACCATGCCGAACGCCATGCCGAAGAACACGGAGGCGGCCAGCAGCAGCGGGAAGTTCGGCGCGAAGGCCACGCCCACCAGGCCGAGCGCCGTGAGCGGGCCGCCGATCCGCAGGATCGTCTTGCTGCCCGCGCGGGCCATGATCCGGCGCATGGACTGCATGGTGATCAAGGCGCCCACGCCCCAGGCGAGCAGGAGCACGCCGACCGCCGACTCGGACAGGCCGAGCTTGTCGGTCAACGCCGGGATGCGCACGGTCATCGTGCCCACCAGCAGCCCGGCCAGAACAAAAGTAAGAACCGCCCCATAACGGGCGATCCTCAAGTCGCGGATCATAGGGATATACCTCGCAAATCACTCATTAGTTGGCACGCGACGCGGCCCGGAGCTCATGACGCGAGCCCGGGCGGCGAAGGAAGGTAAGGGGGTAAGGGGGGTTAGGGTTTGAGAAGGGCGCGACAGCGGGCCTCAAGGGCGCGCAGGTCGCCCTCGGCGTTGAGGTCGGGATCGTGGCTCGCCACGTCCCAGAGCCCCTCGCAGGCCAGCCGGACGATCTGGGACGCCACCCGGTCGGGCTCGTCGTCCAGTCCCTCGCTGTGCCAGCGGGCCATCGCCTCGCGTATCGGCGCGAGGAGGAACATGTTGCCCGAGGCCCCGGTGACCACGGCCCATCGTCGCAGCCGGTTGGAGCGCACGGCCTCCAGCGTCGCCGCCAGGTAGCGCTCGGTGTAGGTGGCGCCGGTCTGGGCGGCCATCAACTCGTCGAAATCGTCGATCAGCCGCTCGACCATGCCCTTGATCAGGGCTTCCTTGGAGGAGAAGTGGTAAAGGAGGCCACCCTTGCTCACGCCGGCCCGATCGGCCACCGCGGACAGGGTCAGCGCGGTCGAGCCCTGGTCGCAGAGGAGATCCTCTGCCGCATCCAAGAGCTCGTCCCTTCTCATGCCTCTACTGTACCGTCCGGACGGTACAGTGGCAAAGGGGATACGCTTTCCTGGTGAGCAGACCGTCGGCCTACCTTGATCACGCGGCGACCACGCCCATGCTTCCCGAGGCGATCGAGGCCATGACGGAGCAACTCGGCCTGGTCGGAAACGCGTCATCGCTGCACGCGACCGGCCGCCGAGTGCGCAGGGTGGTCGAGGAATCCCGCGAGACGATCGCCGACACGCTGGGCGCCAGACCGAGCGAGGTCGTGTTCACCTCGGGCGGCACCGAAGCCGACAACCTTGCCGTCAAGGGCCTCTACTGGGCGCGCCGGCCGCGGAAGCGACTGCTGATCAGCTCGGTCGAGCACCACGCGGCGCTCGACCCGGCCCATTGGCTGGCCGACAGCCAGGGCGCGCAGGTCGAGCTGCTGGAGGTCGACGAGCTCGGCCGGGTGCATCCCGACACGCTGCGCGCCGCCATCGCCCGCGACCCCGACGACGTCGCCATGATCAGCGTCATGTGGGCCAACAACGAGGTGGGCACGGTCCAGCCCGTGCGCATCCTGGCCGCCATCGCGCACGACAGCGGCATCCCGTTCCACACCGACGCCGTGCAGGCGGTCGGGCAGCTGCCGGTGTCGTTCGCCGACTCGGGCGCCGACGCGCTGACGGTGACCGGGCACAAGGTCGGCGGCCCGCTGGGCGTCGGCGCGCTGCTGCTGGCCCGAGGGCAGACGCCGGTCTCGGTCATGCACGGCGGCGGCCAGGAGCGCGACGTGCGCTCCGGCACGCTCGACGGGCCCGCCATCGCCGGCTTCGCCGCCGCGATCCGCGTCGCGGTCAAGGAGCAGCAGGAGCTGAGCCGCCGCCTGACCGAGCTGCGGGACGACCTCATCCAGCGCGTACGCCAGGCGGTCCCCGACGTGGTGCTCAACGGCGACCCGGTGGACCGCCTGCCGGGAAACGCCCACTTCTCCTTCCCCGGCTGCGAGGGCGACGCCCTGCTCATGCTGCTCGACGCCAAGGGCGTGGAGTGTTCGACCGGGTCGGCCTGCTCGGCCGGGGTGGCCCAGCCCTCCCACGTGCTGCTGGCGATGGGCGCCGACGCGGCGGCGGCCAGGGGGTCGCTCAGGTTCTCGCTCGGCCACACCTCGACCCAGGACGACGTCGACCGCCTGATCGAGGTGCTGCCCGCGGCGGTCGAACGCGCCTGCCGCGCCGGACTCAGCTAGCGGCGGCTAGTTGATGAAGGCCACCACCGCGGTCCACGCGGGGTCGGTCGCCACGTCGACCCGCGGTTCGCCTTCCTCCCAGCTCACGATCAGCTCCTTGGCGTGGATCGCCGCGTCGCCGGTCGGGTCGGCGTAGATGTGGATGACCCGGTGGCTCTCGGCGCTCAGGTGCGCGGCCAGCACCGCGTCGTCGTGGAGCTTGAGCAGCCGGGCCGCCAGCCGCTCCTCGAAGTCGCGCAGCGCCGCCAGCGACTCGCCGACGGGCAGCCCGTTCTCGTCGCGATGCGCGTACGGCAGCGTGATCGCGATGTGCTGGTCGAAGAGCGGATAGTCGACCGGCCGCAGCGGATAGCGGGCGGTGGCGATCAGTGGCGCGCCCGCCGCCGTCTGGCCCTCCAGCAGCGCCCACTGCTCCTCTTCGTAGCCGGAGGCCAGGTCGGCCACCACGGCGGGCAGATGCACGGCGGCGACCGAGTCGATCGGCTGGAACGTGGCCGGGGTGATCTCGCCCACCCAGCGCGCCACGTCGTCCTCGCCGAGCAGCCAGTCGAGGGCCAGCAGCGTGGCCTCCAGCCGGGTGTCCTCGTCGAGCTGGCCGAAGATCGGGTGATAGGCGGCCACGTCCACGCGCGGTGAGTTGGGCGGCACCCGCAGCCCCAGCATCAGCTTGTCCAGCGCGAACTCGAAACCGCCCACGTCGAGCGTGAGCTCCAGCGCCTGGGGGTTGACCTGGCGTGACGGATGGAACTCCCACAGCAGGTCGGCGGGCGGCGCGCCCTTGACCCAGCGGTGCGCCAGTGAGCGCAGCTCGGGGTCGCCGGCGGCGGTCACGACCAGCGCGTGCGCCGCGTTCCGGCCGGGAGCCACCTCCCAGACCAGGTCGGGATGCACCGCGGCCACGGCCGGGGCGATCCATTCCGACAGCCCCTCGGCCTCACCGGCGGCCACCAGCGAGTCGAGCCGCGGCCTGGTCTCCTCCCACCACGCCCAGAACGGCGCGATGCCGTCGCTCGGCTCGGTGGGCTCTTCTTCGTCGTCCTTGCGCCCGAACAGTCGCATGGCCTGAATCCTCCCAGACGCGGGCCCCGCTTGTGCAGATGGCCGGGCACCCTTGGCGGGACAGTACGCTGGGATGGTCATGGGATTGCGTGTGCTTGCCGCCATGTCGGGCGGCGTCGACTCCGCCGTGGCCGCCGCCCGGATCGCCGAGGCCGGTCACGACGTTACTGGCGTGCATCTGGCCCTGTCGGCCAACCCCCAGTCCCACCGCACGGGGGCCAGGGGCTGCTGCACGGTCGAGGACTCCCGCGACGCGCGGCGCGCCGCCGACGTGATCGGCATCCCGTTCTACATCTGGGACATGGCCGAGCGCTTCCAGCGCGACGTGGTCGAGGACTTCGTGGCCGAGTACGCCGCGGGCCGCACGCCCAATCCGTGCCTGCGGTGCAACGAGAAGATCAAGTTCTCGGCGGTGCTCGACCGGGCGCTGGCGCTGGGCTTCGACGCGGTCGCCACCGGCCACCACGCCAGGCTGGTGGGCGGCGTGCTGTCGAGGAGCGCCGACCAGGGCAAGGACCAGTCCTACGTGCTGGGCGTGCTCACCCGTGAGCAGCTCGGCCACGCGATCTTCCCGCTGGGCGACTCGACCAAGGCCGAGGTACGCGAGGAGGCCGCCAGGCGGGGCCTGACGGTCGCCGACAAGCCCGACAGCCACGACATCTGCTTCATCGCCGACGGCGACACCCGGGGCTTCCTGGCCAAGCGGCTCGGCGCGGCCGAAGGGCCGATCGTCGACCAGGAGGGTGAGGTCGTCGGCAACCACCACGGTGCCCATGGCTTCACGATCGGCCAGCGCAAGGGGCTGCACATCGACCGGCCCGCCGCCGACGGCAGGCCGCGCTACGTGCTGTCGATCGAGCCCGTGTCCAACACGGTCACGGTGGGGCCGCGGTCGGCGCTGGAGGTCACCTCGATCACCTGCGGCCGGCCGGTCTGGAACGGCCCGGCGGAGCCTGTCGCGCTGGGCGCGCTGGGCGAGCTGAAGGTGCAGTTGCGGGCCCACGGCGAGGTCTACGGGTGCCGTTTCGAGGAGACCGGCGAGGGGCTGCGGATCACCCTCGACCGCCCCGCCACGGGGGTCGCGGCGGGGCAGGCGGCGGTGCTGTACTCAGGCGAGACCGTCATCGGCTCGGCCACCATCGCCGCAGCCGGCTGACACTTCAGGACAGCTCGACCGACTCGCCGACCTTGAGTCGTCGCATGTCGGCGTGCTGCTTGTCGGACTCCAGCTTCAGGTAGTTGTCGACCAGGCTGAGGCCGATGTCGTTGAGCAGCCCGTCATGGGTGGAGTACGCCCTGGCCGGCCGGACCGCGCGCAGGTAGTCGACCATCTCCAGCAGCTTCATCCAGGGAGCGTTCGTGGGCACCAGGAGGGTGGGCACCTCGACCCCCGGCAGGGTCAGCGCGTCACCCGGGTAGAAGACCTCATCGTCGACCATGAAGCCGACATTCTGCACAATCGGCACGTCAGGGTGGTTCTTCGCATGCCACTCACCGAACGCCTTCACCGCGAAACCCGCCGCCGTGAAGTCGTCGCCATGCCGTACGACCTGTACTTTCGCCGGCACCTCCGTCAACTGGGCGGCGACCACCTCGCAGGTCCAGATCTCCAGGTCGGGAGAGGCGGCCTTGAGCCGCTCGACGTCGACGTGGTCCATGTGCTCGTGGGTGATGAGCACCGCGCCGGCACCGTCGAGCACGGGGCCCTCGGTGAAGGTGCCGGGGTCGACGACGAGGACGTTGCCGTCCTTCTCCAGGCGTACGCACGCGTGGCCGTGCTTGGTCAGCTTCATGTTTCCAGAGCCTACGCTGGTGCCATGTCGACGTTGGAAGCCACCGGGGTTGGGTCGCATCCGGGTGAGGATCATTTCGAGGCGCTTCGGATGGTGTTCGGGGAATTGCCGAGCCTGCCGTACCTACCTGAGTTGCCGGCCCGTGGCGTAGGCGCCGACCTGGTGGGGCGGACGGCTGGGCTGCTCGTCGACCTGGCGGTGGAGGTGCAGCCGTCGGGATGGCGGCTGGCCGACCGGCCGGGACGCGACCACCAGCGGGCCGTCGACCATCTCAGACGCGATCTCGACGGTCTGGAGGAGGTCGGGCACGACTACGCGGGGCCGCTCAAGCTGCAGGTCTGCGGGCCGTGGACGCTGGCGGGCACCATCGAGCTCAAGTACGGCGACAAGATGCTCTCCGACGCCGGAGCCGTACGCGACCTGATCGCCTCGCTCGCCCAGGGCGTCGAGGACCACGTCGCGGAGGTGCGGCGGCGCCTGCCCGGGGTCACCGAGATCGTCCTGCAACTCGACGAGCCGGGCCTGCCCGGCGTGCTCGCGGGCACCGTGCCGACCGCCTCGGGCTTCGGGCGGCTGGCCCCCGTGGAGGGCTGGCGGGTGGCGGAGTCGCTGCGCCTGTTCGGCGACCCGGTCGTGCACTGCTGCGCGCCCTCGGTGCCCCTCCGCCTCCTCCGTACGGCCGGTGTCCGCGGCGTCTCGCTGGACGCCTCCCTGCTCAGCCGCCGGGACGACGACGCGCTCGGGGAGGCTCTGGAGGCGGGGCTGCTGCTGTTCCTCGGGGTGGTGCCGGGCACCGACACCCGGCTGGCCGATGCCGGTGTCGTCGCCAGGCCCGCGCTGGACCTGTGGCGGCGGCTCGGCTTCCCGCCCGACAAGCTGGCCGGGCAGGTCGTGCTGACCCCGGCCTGCGGGCTCGCCGGAGCCTCGCCCGGCTATGCGCGGGCCGCCCTCGCCGCCTGCCGCAAGGCCGCTCAGGTGCTGCGCGACGATCCGGCAAGCGGGTTGCAATCCGGCTGAGTAGCCTCACTTTATGATCTTTCGTACTGTGGCGGTCGGCGTCACGCTCCTGATCTCCTCCGCGTCCCTTGCCGCGCCGGCCGCGGCCGCTGCCAACCCTGAGACATGGAACTGGGGCTCCATCTACTCGACCGACCGGGCGGGCAAGGCCAAGGGCAAGGTCGTCCTCGACCGGCCGGGGTTCACGATCAACGGCAAGCTCTACGACTTCCCCGGCCGGAGCGGGTGCTCGTGGCTGAAGTTCCGGTGGGTCAAGGACGACGGCGGCAGGGGCGCCAAGACCTTCCACAACTGCTCGGGGACCAAGCCGCTGGCGTTCTCCTTCCCCACCGGCTACATGCTCTCCATCGAAGGCCGGGTCTGCCGCGGCACGGCCACGAAGGTCACCGGCAAGTGCTCGTCCTGGGACGGGGTCTGGTCCCAGGGCGGCTGACCCCGTTCACGCCGCGACCGGGCACCGCGGAAGGTGCCCGTTGCCGGTACTCGGCGATAGCGTTTGCTCAGGGTGTTGGACGGAAGGAGACCCTGGTGAGCGAGCCAAGCGTCGAGGGCGTGCCTGTGGCCGCGCGTGAGCGGCACGCCGAGGTGAGCGAGCTGGTGGAGGAAGCCCGCTATCGCTACTACGTGCTCGACCGGCCCACGGTCAGCGACGGTCAGTTCGACGAGTGGTTCAACGAGCTGCTCGCGCTGGAGGCGGCGCATCCGGGCCTGGTGACGCCCGACTCGCCGACGCAGAAGGTGGGCGCGCCGGTCGCCGGTGACTTCGCCAAGGTCGATCACCTGGCGCCGATGGAGAGCCTCGACAACGCCTTCGACCCGGCCGGGATGGCCGCGTGGCAGGCGCGGGCCGAGCGGCTGGCCGAGGGCGATCCCGGGCCCTACCTCTGCGAGCTCAAGATCGATGGGCTGGCGATCGCGCTCGTCTACCGCGACGGCCGGCTGGAGCGCGGCGCGACCAGGGGCGACGGCCGGACGGGCGACGACGTGACGCCCAATGTCCGCACCATCGAGGGCGTGCCCCACCGGCTGAAGGGCACCGACATCCCCAGCCTGATCGAGGTCCGGGGCGAGGTCTACATGCCGGTCGAGGAGTTCGGCCGGCTCAACGAGCAGCTCGTCGAGCAGGGGATCGCGCCCTTCGCCAACCCGCGCAACGCGTCGGCCGGCTCGCTGCGCCAGAAGGATCCGCGGATCTCCGCCCAGCGCCCGCTGCGCATGATCGTGCACGGTGTCGGCGTGTGGGAGGGCGCGGCCGAGCCCAAGGCGCAGTCCGAGGTCTACGAGCGGCTGCGGGAGTTCGGCCTGCCGGTCAGCGACCTCTACCGGGTGGTCGGCGACCTCGCCGAGATCGACGCCTTCATCGAGCACTACCGCGTGCACCGCCACGACCCGCCCTACGAGATCGACGGCGTGGTGGTCAAGGTCGACGACTTCCGCACCCAGCGTGAGCTCGGCTCCACCTCGCGGGCGCCGCGCTGGGCGATCGCCTTCAAATACCCGCCGGAAGAGGTCAACACCAAGCTGCTCGACATCCAGGTGGGCGTCGGCCGCACCGGCCGCGTCACGCCGTTCGCCGTGATGGAGCCGATCAGCGTGGCCGGTTCCACGGTCGAGCGCGCCACGCTGCACAACGCCGCGGTGGTGGCCGCCAAGGGCGTGCTCATCGGCGACACCGTCGTGCTGCGCAAGGCGGGCGACGTCATCCCCGAGATCCTCAGCCCGGTCACCGACCTGCGTGACGGGTCCGAGCGCCCGTTCGTCATGCCCACCCACTGCCCCGAGTGCGGCACGGAGCTGGCCTACGAGCAGGAGGGCGACGCCGACCTGCGCTGCCCCAACGCCCGCGGCTGTCCCGCGCAGATCCGCGAGCGGCTGTTCTTCGCGGCCCGGCGCACCGCGTTCGACATCGACGGGCTCGGCTACGTCGCGGCGACCGCGCTCACCCAGCCGCTGCCGCCGCAGGAGCCGGTCGTGCGTACCGAGGCCGATCTGTTCGACCTGACGCTGGACAGGTTGATCCCGATCAGGTCAGTGGTCCGCGACAAGGACAGCGGCCTGCCCAAGATCGATCCGAAGACGGGCGAGGAGAAGGTCGTCTCGTTCTTCTCCAACATCAACGGCGAGGCCAGCCAGAACGCTCACAAGCTCATCGAGGAGCTCGAGCGGGCGAAGCAGGCGCCGCTGGCCAACGTGCTGGTCGCGCTGTCCATCCGCCACGTCGGGCCGCCCACGGCCCGCGACCTGGCGGTCGCCCTGCGCTCGATCGACGCCGTCATGGCCGCCTCGGAGGAGGAGCTCGCCGCGATCAAGGGCATCGGGTCGCGGGTGGCGGCCACCATCCGCGCCTGGTTCGAGGTCGACTGGCATCGCGAGATCATCACCCGCTGGCGGGCCGCGGGCGTCCGCATGGAGGACGAGCCCGCTCCCGAGAAGGGGCCGCAGACGCTGGAGGGGCTGACCTTCGTGGTGACGGGCACGCTGCCGGGCTTCACCCGCGACTCCGCCGCCGAGGCGCTCAGCGATCGGGGCGGCAAGGTCGCGAGCTCGGTGTCGAAGAAGACCTCGTTCCTGGTGGCGGGGGACAACGCCGGGTCCAAGTACGACAAGGCCGTCAGCCTGGGCGTGCCGATCCTCGACGGGGCGGGCTTCGAGGTGCTCCTGACCGAGGGACCGGACGCGGCGGCGCAGGCGGCTGTCACTCCGGAGCCATAGGCCATCTACAGATTGTCGCGGGTAGCATACGAAGAGTGGTTTTGGGGTATATGTCCGAAGGATAAGTGACGGAACGTACGCGGTTGGTTTCGCGAAGTGGGGTAAAGGTCGTACCCTCCCATAGTGACCTAATGGGGGTTCTGTTACTGATGGCTGACCCAACCGACACCCGCGACACAGGGCCACGCGTCGGGACGCCTCTGTGGGCGTTCCTCGCCGGCATCACCGTGATCGGCTTCACCGCGCTGGCCGTGGCCATGCTCCGGCTCGACCCGGCCGGTCTGGCGGAGCTCGCCCGCACACCCTTGTTCTGGGTGCTGACCATCCTCGCCGTGCTGGGCGAGCTCAGGCCCGTCATGGTGTCCTCGGCGACCGCCGTCGGCGGCACGTACCCCTCCACCATGTTCACCTTCGCCGTGCTCCTGCACTTCGGCCTGCCCGTGGCGGTGCTGATGCAGGCGGTGGCCGTGACGATGAACGGCATCGTCACCCGCAAGGCGTGGCACCGGGTGATGTTCAACATCGCCCAGTCGACGCTCGCGCTGACCGCCGCCGGCGTGGTGCTCGGCCTGTTCGGCATCGTGCCGCGCCCGGCCGCGCCGTGGGTTCCCACGGGCTCCGACATGCTGGCGATCACGCTGGCCGGCATCGCCTACTTCGCCGTCAGGGCCGCGCTGGTGAGCGGCGCGGTGGCGCTGCACGAGCGCCGGTCGATCACCCGCGTGCTGAGGGCCAGCCTCGGCCCGCAGAGCCTCGTCTACGCCGCGCTGCTCGGCCTGGCGCCCCTGGTCGTCGTGGTGATGACCCACGCGCCCTCCCTCGTGCCGCTGTTCGTGGCACCCCTGGCGGCGGTCTACTTCACCGCCACGCTGTCCATGCGCCGCGACCACCAGGCGATGCACGACGAGCTGACCGCCCTGCCCAACCGCAAGATGCTGATCGTGAGCACCGAGGAGGCGCTCGCCGAGGCCCGCCAGGACGAGCGGGTCGGCCTGTTCCTGATCGACCTCGACCGGTTCAAGGAGGTCAACGACACGATGGGCCACCCGGTTGGTGACCGGCTGCTGCAGATGGTCGCCCACCGGCTCACCCATTCCGTACGGCCCGGCGACGTCGTGGCCCGGCTGGGCGGTGACGAGTTCGCCGTCCTGCTGCCCTCTATCAGGGACGCCCACGCGGCCCGCGAGGTGGCGGCCAGGCTGCGGGCGGCGCTCAGAGAGCCGGTACGGCTGGAAGGCATGTCGTTCGACCTCGACGGATCCGTCGGCATCGCGCTCTATCCCGACCACGCCCCCGACTTCGAGCTGCTGCTCCAGCGCGCCGACGTGGCCATGTACCTTGCCAAGGAGGGGCGTACCGGTGTGGAGCTCTACCAGCCGGACAAGGACCGCAACTCGCCCGAACGCCTCAACCTCCTCGGCGACCTGCGGCGCGCCGTCGACAACCGCGACCTCAGGCTGCACTACCAGCCCAAGGTCGGCCTGGGCACCGGCGCCGTGCATGGCATGGAGGCCCTGCTGCGCTGGCGCCACCCGGTGCACGGCCAGATCCCGCCGTCGGAGTTCATCCCGCTGGCCGAGCAGTCCTACCTCATGCGCCAGCTCACCGAATACGTCATCGAGGCCGCGCTGGAGCAGGCCGCCCGCTGGTGGCACAGCGGCCTGCGGGTGCAGGTCTCGGTCAACATCTCCGCCCGCGACCTGCTCGACTCGGCGCTGCCCGACCAGCTGGAGGCGGGGCTGGCCAAGCTCCGGCTGCCGCCCTCGGCGATCCAGCTGGAGGTCACCGAGCGCATCCTGATGGGCGACCAGGCTTACACGCACGAGACGATCAAGGCGCTGGCCGTGCTCGGCGTGCCGCTGTCCCTCGACGACTTCGGCACCGGCTACTCCTCGCTGATCAGGCTGCAGCGGCTGGCGGTGTCCGAGGTGAAGATCGACGCGTCGTTCGTCAAGCGCATCGCCGAGTCCGACGACGACTACCGGATCGTGCGCTCCATCGTCGACCTGGTCCGCTCCCTCGGCCTGCACTCGGTCGCCGAGGGCGTGGAGTCGGACGACGTGGCGATCCGGCTCACCGAGATGGGCTGCGAGATGGGCCAGGGCTGGCTGTTCAACGAGCCCATGCCGCCCGCCGAGGCCACGGTCTGGCTGCGCGAACACTTCGAGAGCTCGCCCGGGATCGAGTACGGCTACCGCTCCGAGGTCACTCAGACCGCTTGAGCCGACGCTTCCACTGTGGCGAGGATTAACGGTTCGGTCTCGCTCCGTCAAGGCCCCTAGGATGACAGTGTCCCAACTCCATCCACGAAACGGGTTAAACGACTCATGTCCGCCATAACCCGCGACGAGGTCGCACACCTGGCCCGGTTGTCCAGGCTGGCCCTCACCGATGACGAACTCGCCCACTACGCCACCCAACTCGATGCCATCATCGAGTCGGTCGCGAAGGTGGCCGAGGTCGCCGCCGAGGACGTTCCGCCTTCGTCGCACGCGCTTCCGCTGACCAATGTCTTCCGCGCCGACGAGGTGCGACAGTCCCTGACGCCCGAGCAAGCGCTGTCCGGCGCGCCGGCCGTCGAGGACAACCGCTTCCGGGTCCCGCGCATCCTGGGGGAGGAGGCATGAGCCTGATCCACAAGACCGCCGCCGAGCTGGGCGCGCTGATCGCCGGTGGCGAGGTGACCGCCGTCGAGGTGGCCGAGGCGCATCTTGACCGCATGGCCGAGGTCGAGCCCAAGATCAACGCGTTTCTGCACATCGACCGCGAGACCACCGTCGAGCAGGCGAGGGCCGTCGACGCCCGGCTGGGCGCCGGTGAGCGGCTCGGCCCGCTGGCCGGGGTGCCGATCGCGCACAAGGACATCTTCGCGACCGCCGACATGCCGACGACGGCCGCGTCCAAGATCCTCGAAGGCTGGCGCCCGCCGTACGACGCGACCGTCACGAGCCGCCTGCGCGCGGCCGGGCTGGTCATCCTCGGCAAGACGAACCTCGACGAGTTCGCGATGGGCTCCTCCACCGAGAACTCCGCCTACGGCCCGACGCACAACCCGTGGGACCTGACCAGGATCCCCGGCGGGTCGTCCGGTGGCTCCAGCGCCGCCGTCGCCGCGTACGAGGCGCCGCTGTCCACCGGCACCGACACCGGTGGCTCGATCCGGCAGCCAGCCGCGGTGACCGGCATCGTGGGCATGAAGCCGACCTATGGCGGTTCGTCGCGTTACGGCCTGATCGCGTTCGCCAGCTCGCTCGACACGCCCGGCCCGTTCGCCCGCAACGTGCTCGACGCGGCGCTGCTGCACGAGGCGTTCTCCGGGCACGACCCGATGGACTCCACCTCGGTCGACGCGCCCGTGCCTTCCGTGGTCGAGGCCGCTCGCAACGCCGACATCTCCGGCCTGCGCGTCGGCGTGGTCAAGGAGTTCGGTGGCGAGGGCTACCAGGCCGGCGTGCTGGCCCGCTTCCACGAGGCCGTCGAGCTGCTCGAATCGCTCGGCGCCAAGGTCGTCGAGGTCTCCTGCCCGTCGTTCCTGACCGCGCTGCCCGCCTACTACCTGATCGCGCCGTCGGAGTGCTCCTCCAACCTGGCGCGCTTCGACGCCATGCGCTACGGCCTGCGCGTCGGCGACGACGGCACCCGCAGCGCCGAGGAGGTCATGGCGATGACCAGGGCCGCCGGGTTCGGCCCCGAGGTCAAGCGGCGCATCATGCTCGGCACCTACGCGCTGTCGAGCGGCTACTACGACGCCTACTACGGTCAGGCGCAGAAGGTGCGCACGGTCATCTCGCGCGAGTTCGAGGCCGCCTTCCACCAGGTGGACGTGCTGGTCTCGCCGACGACGCCGACGACGGCGTTCCCGATCGGTGAGCGCGCGGACGACCCGATCGCCATGTACCTCGCCGACCTGTGCACGATCCCGTCCAACCTGTCGGGCAACGCGGCCATCTCGGTCCCGTGCGGCCTGGCCGACGAGGACGGGCTCCCGGTCGGCCTGCAGATCATGGCCCCGGTGCTGGGCGACGACCGCTGCTACCGCGTCGGCGCCGCCGTCGAGCAGGCCCTCGAAAGCCGCTGGGGCGGCAGCCTGCTGTCCAAGGCTCCGGCTCTCTGAACTAAGGACTCCACCATGACTGTCGATACGCACATGCCGTACGACGAGGCGCTCGCCCGGTTCGAGCCGGTGCTCGGGCTGGAGACGCACGTCGAACTCGGCACCGCGTCGAAGATGTTCTGTGGGTGCAAGACGACCTTCGGCGCCCCGCCCAACACGCAGGTCTGCCCGACCTGCCTGGCCTTTCCCGGCTCGCTGCCGACGGCCAACGCCGTCGCGATCGAGTCGACGATCCGCATCGGCCTGGCGCTGAACTGCTCGATCGCCGAGTGGTGCCGCTTTGCCCGGAAGAACTACTTCTATCCGGACATGCCGAAGAACTACCAGATCTCCCAGTACGACGAGCCGCTCTGCTTCGACGGCTACCTCGATGTCGAGGTCGACGGCCGGACCGTGCGGGTCGAGATCGAGCGGGTGCACCTGGAGGAGGACACCGGCAAGTCCACCCACGTGGGCGGCGCGACCGGCCGCATCCAGGGCGCCGACTACTCGATCGTCGACTACAACCGGGCCGGCATCCCGCTGGTGGAGATCGTCACCAAGCCGATCGAGGGCACCGAGAGCCTGGCGCCCGACGTGGCCAAGGCGTACGTGACCGAGCTGCGCGAGACCATGCGCTCGCTGGGCGTCTCCGACGTGCGCATGGAAGAGGGCTCGCTGCGCTGCGACGTCAACGTCTCGCTCATGCCGCGTGGCGCCTCCGAGTGGGGCACCCGTACCGAGACCAAGAACGTCAACTCGCTGCGCAGCGTCGAGCGCGCCGTGCGCAGCGAGATCGAGCGGCAGGCGGCGATCCTCGCCGACGGCGGCCGGATCATCCAGGAGACCAGGCACTTCCACGAGGACACCGGCGTCACCACGCCCGGCAGGTCCAAGGAGGAGGCGCAGGACTACCGCTACTTCCCCGAGCCCGACCTGGTGCCGATCGCGCCCGACCCGGCCTGGGTGGCCACGCTCAAGGAAGCGCTGCCCGAGCTGCCGTCGGTCAGGCGCAAGCGGCTGCAGGCCGAGTGGGGGGTGTCCGACCTCGACATGCAGGCCATGCACAACGCCGACGCGTTCGACCTGGTCGAGGCGACGGTCGCGGCGGGCGCGCCGGCCGCCGACGCGCGCAAGTGGTGGATGGGCGAGCTGGCGCGGCGGGCCAACGAGTCCGGGGTGGCCCTGGCCGCCCTGCCCATCACGCCCGCGCAGATCGCCCGGGTCACCGAGCTGGTGGCCTCCGGTGCGCTCAACGACAAGCTGGCCCGCGAGGTGCTCGAAGGCGTGCTGGCCGGGGAGGGTTCGCCGGACGAGGTCGTCGAGCGGCGCGGGCTGAAGATCGTCAACGACGAGGGCGAGCTGTCGGCGATCGTCGACCAGGTCATCGCCGGCAACGCCGACGCGGCCGACAAGGTCCGCTCCGGGAAGATCGCCGCGGCCGGTGCGCTGGTGGGCGGCGTGATGAAGGCCAGCCGCGGCAAGGCCGACGCCGCCCGGGCCCGCGAGCTGATCCTGGAGAAGCTGGGCGTCTCCGAGTAAGCCCGTCGAGGGGTAATGCGTCGCCGAAGGCCCCGCCACTCGCTGACGAAGCGAGCCGGCGGGGCCTCCGTCGCAAAGCCGGTAAACGCTCAGCTGATGCAGAACTCATTGCCCTCCGGGTCGAGCAGGGTGATCGCTTAGTAGTCGGGCAGGCCCTCCACCAGGAGCACCTTCGACAGCGTCGCCCCCAGCCCGACCAGTCGTTCGGCCTCGGCGTCGAGCTGGGCCTTGCGGACCTCCACCGGGCGGTCATGGCCTGACGTGATCGACAGGTCGAGGTGGAGGCGGTTTTTGACCACCTTGCCCTCGGGCACCTTCTGGAACCACAGGCGCGGCCCCACCCCGGCCGGATCGACGACCGAGTCGTAGCCGCCGTCGCCGGTCAGCTCCTCCTCGGGCAGCCCCCGCGCGCGCCAGTAGTCCTGCCAGGTGGCGAAGCCCTGGGGAGGCTCCTCCAGCCGGTAGCGGAGCGCCTCGGCCCAGAACCTGGCCAGCTTCTCGGGGTCGGCGCAGTCGAAGGTCACCTGTACTTTCACGGCCATGGCCGCCATGATGCCCGGTCGCTACGACAGGAAACGGGGCCCTAGTCCTCCCGCGATGTGGGCAGGGCCGGTTCGACGTGGCGCCGTTCCATCAGCTTCCTGAACAGCGGCGCGAGCAGCGCCAGCAAAGAGAGCAGCAGCAGGATCACCGCGATGGGGCTGCTCACCAGCACGGTCACGTCGCCCGCCCCGATGGCCAGGGCCCGGCGTAGCTGGATCTCCGCCATCGGCCCCAGGATCAGGCCGATCACCGCCGGGGCGACCGGCAGTCCGAAGCGCCGCATCGCGTACCCGAGCAGGCCCAGCAGGAAGAGCGCGACCAGGTCCACCACCGAGCCGTTCAGGGCGTACACGCCGAGCGCGGCGAACAGCACGATGCCCGCGTACAGGTACGGCCGGGGGATGCGCAGCACGCGCGCCCAGAGCGGCGCCAGGGGCAGGTTCAGCACGAGGAGCATCGTGTTGCCGATGAACAGCGACGCGATCATGCCCCACACCAGGGCCGGGTTGTGGTCGAACAGCTGCGGCCCGGGCTGCAGGCCGTACTGCTGGAAGGCGGCGAGCAGGATCGCGGCCGTCGCGGACGTGGGCAGGCCCAGCGTCAGCAGCGGCACCAGGGTCCCGGCGGCCGAGGCGTTGTTGGCCGCCTCGGGCCCGGCGACGCCTTCGATGGCGCCCTTGCCGAACTCCTCCTTGGCGACGCCGCGGGCCAGCCGCTTCTCGGCCGCGTACGACAGGAAGGTCGGGATCTCGGCGCCGCCGCCGGGCAGCGCGCCGAACGGGAAGCCGAGCGCGGTGCCGCGCAGCCAGGGCAGCCACGACCGGCGCCAGTCGGTACGGCCCATCCAGGCCCGGCCCACCGGTACCACCTCGGGCAGGGAGTGACGCAGCCGCGAGGCCACGTACAGGGCCTCGCCCAGCGCGAACAGCCCGACGGCCACGACCACCACGTCCACGCCGTCGAGCAGCTGGTCCATGCCGAGCGTGAGCCGTGCCTGCCCGGTCTGCTGGTCGATGCCGATCAGCCCGATCACCAGGCCGAACCCGAGCGAGGCCAGTCCGCGCACGACCGAGCGGGACAGCACCGACGACACCGCGGTGAAGGCCAGGATCGCCAGCGCGAAGTAGTCCTCGGGGCCGAACGCGATGGCGAAGCTCACCACCGCGGGCGCCGCCACGACCAGCAGCGCGGTCGCGATCGTGCCCGCCACGAACGAGCCGATGGCCGCGGTGGCCAGCGCCTGCGCCGCCCGGCCGCGCCTGGCCATCTTGTTGCCCTCCAGCGCGGTGATCATCGAGGACGACTCGCCGGGGGTGTTGAGCAGGATGGAGGTGGTCGAGCCGCCGTACATGCCGCCGTAGTAGATCCCGGCGAACATGATGAACGCGCTGGTCGGCGGCACGGTGAAGGTGATGGGCAGGAGCAGCGCCACCGTCATGGCGGGCCCGATGCCGGGCAGCACGCCGACGAGGGTGCCGAGGGTGACGCCGATGAGCGCGTACATGAGGTTGATCGGCGTCAGCGCCCCGGCGAAACCGTCGAGCAGGAGCTGGAACGAGTTCACCTAGATCACCCCCCGCAGCAGCCCACCGGGCAGCGACACGCCCAGGCCCTTGACGAACAGCAGGTAGGTGGCGATCCCCAGGATCACTCCGACGCCCGCCGCGCGCAGCCGGTGCTCAGCGCCGAGCACCAGCGACAGGCCGAAGAACAGCAGGCTCGCGGCGATGATCCAGCCGAGCACGTTCAGCACCGCGGTGAACGCCAGGAAGATCCCGCTCACCAGCCCGACGCTGCGCCAGTCGGCGGGGGCGTCCACGTCGACGTCCTCGCTCTCCTCGGGGTCGCCGCGGCCGCCCCTGAGCACGTCGGCCACATAGAACAGGCCGACGACGATCATGGAGCCGCCCACCAGCATCGGGAAGAACCGCGGCCCGATGCCGAGCTGCGAGGCGGCGGCGGACACGTCGAGCGTCCCGATGACGACGAACACCCCGAGCGCGAGCACGATGAGAGCCAGCCCCAGCTCGGGCCGCCATCTCCAGCGCCGCTTCTCGCCGTCACCCGGGCCGGTACGACCGGTTGTGGTCTCGGACATCAGGAGACGACGCCCAACTCGGCGATGATGGTCTTGACCTTGGCCTGCTCGGAGTTGAGGTAGTCGGCGAACTGCTGCCCGGTCTGGAAGGAGTCGATCCAGCCGTTCTTGGCCACCGCGTCCTTCCATGGCTGCGAGTCGTGCATCTTGGTCACCAGGTCGGTCAGCGACTTCTTGGCCGCGTCGTCGATCCCGGGGGGTGCCACGAAGCCGCGCCAGTTGGTCAGCTCCACGTCCAGCCCCGCCTCCTTGAGCGTGGGCGCGTCGAGGTCGGGCAGCCGCTGGGCCGAGGTCACGGCCAGCGCGCGCAGCTTGCCGGACTTCACGTGCTCGGCGAACTCGCCGACGCCCGAGATGCCGACGCTCACCTTGTTGCCGAGCAGCTCGTTCAGCGCCTCGCCGCCGCCCGAGTGGGCGATGTAGTTGACCTGCTTCGGGTCCACGCCGGCGGCCTTGGCCATCAGCCCGGCCGCGATGTGGTCGGTGCCACCGGCCGAGCCGCCCGAGATGGACACCTTCTTCGGGTCGGCCTTCCAGGCGGCGACCAGGTCGGCCACCGACTTGAACGGGGAGGCGGCCGGGACCACGATGATCTCGTACTCCTCGGTCAGCTTGGCGATCGGCGTGGTCTGGGCCAGGGTGACCTTGGACTTGTTCTGCTCGATCGCGCCGACCATGACCAGGCCCATGGTCATCAGCAGGTTGCCGTTGCCCTTCTCGCCGGCCAACTGGGCCAGGCCGATCGTGCCGCCCGCGCCGGGCACGTTGTACACCTCGACCCGGCGCTTCGGGTCGACGGCCTTGATCGCTTGCTCGGCCGTACGGGATGTCTGGTCCCAGCCGCCGCCCGGTGAGGCGGGAGCCATGATGCGCAGAGCGCCGGTCCCCCCGCCTTCAGAGCCGGAACCGGAGCCGGCGCCGCAGCCGGACACCGCGGCGACGGAGAGCGCCGCGACGGCGGCGAGTATGCGGAGACGCATGATCACTCCAAAGGGGGGATTTCACGTTACGAGATACTGGATGGTGAAGTCCGTTGCCGATGGAGTCGACCTTTTTACGATAGCCGTCGTATAGGTCGTATTGGTCGCAACCCCCCTGTGACCTCGGCATGTTTCCATGGGCCAGGTGAGACGGGTACGTGACGCCTCCCTCGGAACCCAGCTGTTCGTGCTCCAGATGGTCATCGTGCTGCTGGCCGTCGGAGGCACAGGAGGCGTGTGGGCCAATCACACGCGCGCCCAACTGGACTCGCTGTACGAGCAGCGGGCGCTGGCGATCGCCCAGTCCGTGGCGGGGCTGCCTCAGGTCAGGGCCGCGTTCGACGTCAAGGATCCGCAGACCGTGCTGCAGCCGCTCGCGCTGAGCGTCCAGCAGACGACCGGCGCCGACTACGTGGTCATCGCCAACCGCGAGCAGACGCGGTACGCCCACCCCAACGCCGCGCTGATCGGCAAGCGGCTGTCCACCGACGGCGCCTCGGTGCTGAACACCGGCAAGAGCTGGGTCGGCACCGAGACCGGCACGATAGGCACCACGGTCAGGGGCAAGGCGCCGATCTTCGACGAGTACGGCAACGTCATCGGCCTGGTCTCCGTCGGCGTCCTCCAGACCACGGTCACCGGTCAGCTCGCGGGCGCGCTGCCGCCGCTGGTGTGGACCGCGCTGGCCGTGCTGCTGTCCGGCCTCGCGGCGGCGGCACTGATCACCGCGCGGGTGCGCCGGCAGACGTTCGGCCTGGAGCCGCGCGAGATCGCCGGGCTGCTGGAGCAGCGCGAGGGCGTGCTGCACGGGGTCAAGGAGGGCGTGCTCGCGCTCGACCTCGCGGGCCGCGTGACGCTCGTCAACGACTCCGCCCGCGAACTGCTCGGCGAGGTGGGCGAGGACCTCACCCAGATGCCGGTCTCCGAGCGGATGCGCGACGTGCTCGGCGGCGCCGACCCGGGCGAGGACCGGATCGTGCTGCACGGTGAGCGGGTGCTGGTCCTCAACCGCACGCCGGTCTCCGTACGCGGCCAGCACCGCGGCTGGGTGGTCACCCTCAGAGACCGCACCGAGCTCGTACGGCTGGCCCGCGAGCTCGACGACACCAGCAGCGCCACCGAGGCGCTCAGGGCCCAGGCGCACGAGTTCGCCAACCGCATGCACACCGTCGTCGGCCTGCTCGAACTGGGCGAGCACGACGCCGCGATCGGCTTCATCACCCGCACCACCCGCGGCACGTACGCCACCGGCCTGCGCGATCGCGTCCAGGACCCGACGCTGGCCGCGTTGCTGCTCGCCAAGTCGGCGGAGGCGGCCGAGCGCGGCGTCCAGCTCGTCCTGTCCGAGGACTCCGCGGTGGCGGAGGGTACGCTCGGCGACCCGCAGGACGCGGTCCTGGTGGTCGGCAACCTGGTGGCCAACGCGATGGACGCGCTCGACGGGGCCACGGGCACGATCGAGGTGTCGGTGCTGACCGACGCCGAGGGCCTGCACGTACGGGTCGGCGACTCAGGTCCCGGTATCGCTCCTGACCTGGTCGAAGAGGTGTTCAGGGAGGGGTTCACCACCAAGGCCGCCCATTCGGGGCCGCGCGGGCTCGGCCTGGCGTTGACCCGGCAGGCGTGCCTGCGCAGGGGCGGCTGGGTGAAGGTGGGCAACGCGGACGGCGCCGTCTTCACCGCCCTGCTGCCCGCACCAGTCCGGGAACCGGTGCGATGAGCGAGATCCGGGTGCTGGTCGTGGACGACGACTTCATGGTGGCGCGCATTCACAGCGGCTACGTGGCGCGGATGCCCGGCTTCCAGGTGGTGGCCGCCGCGCACACCGGGGCCTCCGCGCTCGCCATGGCCGCCGAGCTCCGGCCGGACCTCGTGCTGCTCGACATCTACCTACCCGACATGTCGGGACTTGAGGTGCTCAAGGCGCTGCACAACGTGGACGTCCTCATGATCAGTGCCGCCCGCGACGTGTCCACGGTCAGGGAGGCGATGCGCGGCGGCGCGGTCAACTACCTGATCAAGCCGTTCACCGCCGCCGCGCTGACCGAGCGGCTCCAGCAGTACGCCGACACCCGCAAACGGCTCACCGCCATCGGCGCGGAGGCTCGTCAGGACGACGTCGACCGGCTCTTCGGCACGCAGCCCATCGCGGCGCCGCTGCCCAAGGGCCTGTCGTCGGCGACGTGCGCGCTGGTCGCCGACACACTCCGGGAGTCGGGCGGCGACCTGTCGGCGGCCGAGGCCGCCTCGCTCGCGGGCCTGTCCCGCGTCAGCGCCCGCCGCTACCTCGAATACCTGTGCGTCGCCGGGCACGCCGAACTCAGGCCCCGGTACGGTACGGCCGGACGCCCCGAACATCGCTACCGGTGGCTAGGTTGACACACTTCCGTAGTCATTTCTCGTGACATATCCCAATGCGCGTGCCTTACTGTTGCCTGAGGATGTGGCTGCGGAGCGGGAGGAGATTGAGGCGTGCGTAACGCCGGACCGATCGAATCGCCGACCGACCCTTTCGCTTCAGTGCCTCTGCCCATGTCAGGCGGCAGCAAGAAGCCTCGGGTCGAGGGGCTGCCCCCAGGGGTGTCCCGTGACATCTTCGGGCCGCCGGGCCAGCCGGAGCCCCGACCGGCGACTCCCAGCCCCCCGAATGGCCAGAACGGCCAGAAGGCCGGCGGCGCTCTGCCTCCGGTGGCGCCTCCGCCACAGCCATGGCCGGTGAACGAGGGGCGCTGGCAGGATCCGCCCGTGCCGCCCGCCCCCGTGTTCGGCCTGCCGGGCGCCTCCGACCGGCTGCCCGCCTTCCTCGATCCGGAGCCGCCCCGCCGCCGTCGCCTCCTGCCCGCGCTGGTCCTGCTCGTCGTGATCCTGCTCGCGCTGGCGTACCTGGTGCCGGCCGTGCTCATGTCGGGGTCCGTACTGCGTGGCACGCGTGTGGCCGGTGTGGACATTGGCGGACTCACCGTGACGCAGGCGGCCGACAAGCTCCGTACCGAGCTCTCCACCAAGCTGAACAAGCCCGTCGTCGCCGACATCGGTGGCCACAAGGAGACCATCCAGGCCGACGAGGCCGGCCTCGAACTCGACGTGGTCAGCACGATCGGGCAGGCGCCCAGCGGCTTCCCCAGCCCGGTCGAGGTATGGCGGGGGCTGACCGGCGCCACCGAGCTCCAGCCGAAGATGACGATCGACTCCTCCCAGCTGGCCAGGACCATCGAGGGGCTGGCGGAGACCTACGACAAGAAGCCGCGCGACGGCCGGGTGGCCTTCAAGAACGGGCAGCCCGTCACCTCGGATCCGCGCGACGGCGTGGTGCTCGACAAGCCCGAGGCCGTCCGCGTGATCACCGACGCCTTCCTCACCGGCCGCGAATCGGTCTTCCTCACGCTCAGGCCCGCCAAGCCCGACACCACACCCACCGCCGTCAAGCAGGCCGAGACCGCCGCCAAACGGGCCGTGTCCGCTCCTCTCACGCTGAAGCTCGGCGCCAAGCAGGCCCAGCTGCCCCCGGCCGCGATCGCCGCCAACCTGACCTTCGTCTCCGACGACAGCGGCGGGCTGGCCCCCCAGTTCGACGCCGAAGCGGCGCTCACCTCGGTGGAGAGCAAGCTGGTCGACGCGGCGCAGGCGCCGCGTGACGCCACCTACCAGATCGTCAACGGCAAGCCGGTGCTGGTCCCCGCCCACCGCGGCAGGGGGATCGACGCCAAGCAACTGGCCCGCGACGTGGCCAAGGCGGTCAGCGGCGGTGGCGCGCGTGTCATCCCCGTGTCGCTCGCCGTGGTCGCCCCGAGGGTGGGCACCGAAGAGGTGAGCGGGCTCGGCATCAAGGAGAACATCGCCGAGTTCACCACCACCTTCGACTGCTGCCTGCCCCGCGTGACGAACATCCGGCGGATGGCGGCCCAGCTCGACGGCTACCTGGTGAAGCCGGGGGAGACGTTCTCGATCAACGACGTCGTGGGCGAGCGCACCGTCGAGGGCGGCTACGTCCAGGCGGGGCAGATCGTCGGCGGCCGGATGGTGCCCATGATCGGCGGCGGCGTCTCGCAGTTCGCCACCACCATGTACAACGCGGTCTTCTTCGGCGGGTTCGACGATGTCTCCCACGTGCCGATGGACTACCACGCCGCCCGCTACCCGGCCGGCCGCGACGCCGCCCTGCTCTACCCGGACATGGACCTCAAGTGGCGCAACGACTCCGACTACGGCGTGCTGATCAAGACGGCGTCGACCGACACCTCGGTCACCGTGCAGCTGTGGAGCACCAAGCGCTACGACAAGATCGAGGCGGTCGAGTCGGAGAAGCGGAACTTCACCCCGTTCCGCCGCGAGACCAGCTCCGCCCCCGGCTGCATGGCCGCGATCGGCGAGCAGGGCTTCACGATCGACGTCACCCGCGTGTTCCTCAAGGACGGCAAGGAAGTCAAGCGGGACAAGAAGCTGACCACGAAGTACCGGCCGCAGGCCCAGACGACCTGCGCGACCAGCAACTAGGAGCTGCGCGGGCTGACGGACAGGATCCGGTCGTCGCCGTCCCTGGGGTCGCCCCGGCCGTCCTTGTTGCTGGTGGACATCCACAGCGTGCCGTCTGGGGCCGTGGCCAGGCCGCGGAGCCGGCCGTACGTGCCGGTGAAGTGCGCGACCGGCGTGCCGGGCGCGCCGTCCTGGCCGAGCGGGATCTGCCACAGGCGCTCGCCGCGCAGCGCGGCCACCCAGAGCGAGCCGTCGGCGTAGGCCGCGCCGGAGGGTGAGGCTTCTGACGGGGGCCAGGTGATGATCGGGTTGACGAACTCCGGGTTGTCGCCCTTGCCCTCCACCTCCGGCCAGCCGTAGTTGGCGCCCGGCTTGATGAGGTTGACCTCGTCGTGTCGGTTCTGGCCGAACTCCGAGGCGTACAGCCGGCCCGCCGGATCCCAGGCCAGGCCCTGCACGTTGCGGTGGCCGAGGCTGTAGACGAGCGTGCCGAACGGGTTGCCGGGCGCGGGGGCGCCGTCCACCGTCATACGCAGGATCTTGCCGCCGAGGGAGTCGCGCCGCTGGGCGAGCTGCCGGTCGCCCGTCTCGCCCGTGGTGGCGTACAGGAAGCCGTCGGGGCCGAACGCCAGCCGGCCGCCGTTGTGAATGGCGCCTTTCGGGATGCCCTTCAAGATCACCTTCGGGTCGGACACCGTGTCGCCGGTGAACCGGTAGCGGACGATCCGGTTGTCGTCGGCCGCGGTGAAGTACACGAAGAGCTGGTCCTCCTTGACCGCCACGCCCATCAGCCCGCCCTCGCCGTGGGGGCTGACGCCGTGGATGCGGCCCAGCTCGGTGACCTTGCCCGCCGGAGTCACGCGGAGCAGCCTGGCCGTGTCCCGCTCGGTCACCAATGCGTCGCCGCCGGGCAGGAAGGTGATCCCCCACGGCACGGCCAGATCCCTTGCCACGGTCTTCGGCTCACCGGGCGGTGGCGCGGCAGTGACGGTCACGCTCGGCCCCGCCGCGCCACCGGCGCTGGAACAGGCGGACAGCACAGCGAGCAGCATCAGGGTCATAAGCTTTCTCATTCGAATGGTGGCGCGGAGACCCGGTCCTTCAGGGCCGGGAGGAAGCGCCACCCCTCCTTTCGAAAACAGTATGGAAAGGCTCGGTCGCGTTCGGTAACATGTGCGGTGGGTGAGGCCGTTGTGACAGGAGGTGCAGGATGGCGATCCGCCGTTCCGCGACCAAACGCCAGGGCCTGCCAGCGACCGTGCAACTGCGGCTCACGCCCGCCCCAACCCAAGTCGACGCGCTGGCAGCGGCGGTGCTCCTGTGTAATCAGGCGGCCACCGTCGTGTCTCGCCTGGCCTGGCAGCACCGCGTCTTTACCGTGCTGGAGCTGCACCGGCTGGCCTATTACGAGGTGCGGGCGCAGGTGGCCGGGCTGGGTGCGCAGGCGGCGGTGCGGGCGATCGCCCGGGTCACTGGCGCGTATGCCAACCGGCGCGCCAGCAAGAAACGCGCCCACATCTTCCGCCCGCACGGCGCCGTCCCCTACGACGCCCGGCTGCTGCAGGTCGCCCTCACCTTGCCGAAGCCGGCGGTGCGCGAGCCGGACCACGGCTTCATTGGGGTGGATCAAGGGGTGGCGAACCTGGCGGTCACCTGCGACGTCGGGGTGCTGCCCGGCCCCGTCCTGCCCGGCCCGATCGGTGGCAACGGCCACGTCCGCACCCTGCGCGAGCGGCGCCACCGCCAGCGCCGACGGTTGCAGAGGAAGGGCACGTCGGCGGCGCGGCGGGTGCTGCGCCGTCTGTCGGGGCGTGAGCACCGGATGATGATCGACCTCAACCATCAGATCAGCAAGTTCGTGGTGCGTGAAGCCGAACGCACCGGCCGTGGTGTCGCCCTGGAGGATCTGCGGGGCATCCGCGGCCGGGTCAGGGCTCACCGGCTCCAGCGACGCACCCTGCACACCTGGGCCTTCGCCCAGCAGATCGCCTTCACCCGCTACAAGGCCGCCCGCGCCGGGGTCGCCTTCGTGCTGGTCGACCCCGCCTACACCTCGCAGAGCTGTCCGGACTGCGGGAACGTGTCCAGGGCGAATCGGCCGGCGCGGGGCCGGTTCGTCTGCACCCGGTGCGGCCTCGCTGGGCACGCCGACCACATTGCGGCCCGCAACATCGCCACACGCGGCATTGCGGGCTGGGCTGCCATCAACCAGCCACACGCTACCGGCCTCCCTTCACCCAGACGGGACCGCGAGAGCAAACCACCGACTTCAACCGGCAGTAGTTGATGTGTTCCATACTTCCTCCCTAGCCGTAAGGTTCTCGGCATGAAGATCTGGGTCCCTTCTGATGCCGTTGCCGAGGTTTTGACCGATCTGCCCGGGGCGGAATGCGACGTTTATGACGGTACGGGGCCAATTCCTGATGGCATAGGCGAGGTGGAGGTGTGGATCCCGCCGCTGGTCACGGTCGCGGATGTGCCGGACCTGCTGGCCGCGATGACCTCGCTGCGCCTCGTACAGACCGTCACCGCGGGGGTGGAACCGTACCGGCCGCACATGCCCGAAGGCGCGGTGCTGTGCAACGCGCGCGGCGTGCACGACGCCGGCACCGCCGAGTGGGCGGTCGGCGCGATGATCGCGGTGCTGCGGGAGTTCCCGGGCTTCGTCGACGCGCAGCGCCAGGGGGAGTGGACCTACCACCACACGGACGTGCTGGCCGACTCCAAGGTGCTGATCGTCGGCTACGGCTCCATCGGCGCGGCGCTGGAGCGGCGGCTCGACGGTTTCGAGGTCGAGATCGTCCGGGTGGCCAGGAGCGCGCGTGACGGCGTGCACCCCCTCGACGAGCTGCCCGCGCTGCTGCCGGACGCCGACGTCGTGGTGCTGCTCGTGCCCGCCACGCCGGAGACGGCCGGGATGGCCGACGCCGGGTTCCTGGCCCGGATGAAGGACGGCGCGGTACTGGTCAACGCGGCGCGCGGCGGTGTCGTCGACACCGACGCCCTCGTCGCGGAGCTGAAGACCGGCAGACTGCGCGCCGCGCTCGACGTGACCGCGCCCGAGCCGCTGCCGGCGGGCCACCCGCTGTGGAGCGCGCCCGGCCTGCTGATCACCCCGCACGTCGCGGGCAGCACCCCCGCCTCAGGGCGGCGCATGCTGCGGCTGATGCGCTCGCAGCTCCTCCGCTATCTGTCCGGTGAGCAGCTGAACAACATCATCACCGACGCATATTGAGAGGATTCCGGAACGTGGCTGGCCCGTGACCTTCGGTGCGTACGGTTGCCTCTAACCGAGGCTTCCTGACTAGCTGTCAAGTGAATCTTCGGGGCAATTGGTCTGTGTGGTTATCAGATCGGTGACGACATCGCCGTTGTCACCACCTGCACACCCGCAAACGCACACACTGACGATGTGATCGACCGGACTTCGGCGATCACTGAGACAGTGTTCGAGACGGGATGGGCTAACGACTGTGATCCGCTGGCGTGATCCACGGGCACCACTGGCCGCCGCGGCGGCGTTCGGTGCGGCGGGGTTCGCGGCTGCGCTCCTTGCGGGCGGCCCGGCTCTGCTCACCGGCGCGATCGCCGGACTGCTCGCGGCGCTGCTCGCCGCCGCCTCGCTCCTGGTCGCCTCGATCAAGCTGGGCGAGCACCGCTCGACTGCGATGGGCACCCGCTGGATGGGCAGCGGTGCCATCGTCTGGGCCACCGGGGTCGGTGTCCGCCCGATCGTCGACAGTTCCAGCGTCGCGGTGAGTTTCGCGGACCTGCTCGTGCTGCTCGGCGGGGTGCTCACGGCGGGCGGAGTGCTCATCGCGGCCCGGCGCAGGCTGCCCGCCACGGTGATGCTGCGGCACGTCACCGGCGCCTACCTGTGCGCCGCCTCGCTCTTCGTGATCGCCTGGGTGGTGCTGCTGCGGCAGGTCTACGCCGACGCCGCCGACCCGGCGATGTTCACCTTCGCCATGCTGCCGCCGATGATCACCCTGCTGGTGACCTGCGCCGTGATCCCCTCCGTCATCACGAGCCGGAGCGCGGCCTGGCCGCTCGGCCTCGCGGGCATCGGCGTGCTCGCCACCACCACGGTCGCCGGGGTGGCCGCCGCGATCGCGCGCCTCGCCGGCGGTGTTCCGCCGACGTGGAGCATCATGATCGCGCCCGTGGCGTTCCTGCTCCTGGCCGCCGTGCCCTGGGGGCACCGTCCGGCCGACCCGGACGCCCGCCCGGACCGCAGCGCCATCGGCAACCTGATCGCGATGGTGCCGATGGCACTGGTCGCCGTCGCGACCTGCACGCTGCTCGTGCACCTGGCGGGTGGGCAGGCGCAGACCCCGGTCACCGGCGTCGTCGTGCTCATCGCCTCGGTGGTCCTGCTTCTGGTCATCCGGTTGTTCGTGCTCGCCGCGGCCAACATGCGGCTGCGCAGGCAGGTCTCGCTCGGCGACCGGCAGCTCAGGGAGCTGGCCGAGAGCACCGGCGACGTGGTGCTGATCTGCGACTACGAGGGCGTGGTGTACGAGATCGGCGCCGGCGTCGAGGTGACGTACGGCTACCGCCCCGAGGAGCTCGTCGGCGGGACGATCTTCGACTACATTCACCCGGAAGACGTACCCGGCATCCAGGCCGCGCTGCGCGCGATGGGCCTCGACGACGAGGGCGCCACCTCCGGCGCCTGCCTGATCGCCTGCCGCGTACGCGCGGCCGACGGCACCTGGCGGCCCACCGAGTCCGTCGCCACCCGCCACGTGGGCGGCGAGGACCAGCTACTGGTGACCATCAGGGACGTGAGCGACGAGGAGGCCCTGCGCAACCAGGTCGCCCACCTGACCTTCCACGACGGCGTCACCGGGCTGCCCAACCGCTCCTACTTCGAGGAGCGCACGCGCGAGGTGCTGTCCGGCAGGACGTCCGGCAACGTCGCGGTCATCTTCCTCGACCTCGACGGGTTCACCTCGGTCAACGACTCCGTCGGCCACGCCAGCGGCGACTACCTCCTCGGGCAGGCCGCGCGCCGGCTGCGCGGGGCCGTACGCCCCGACGACACGCTCGCCCGGTGGGGCGGCGACGAGTTCGCGGTGCTCCTGGAGACGGGCGGCGAGGCGCAAATAGCGGTCGACCTGGCCGAACGGCTGGTCAGAGCGGTCTCACAGGAGCCGTTCCGGGTGGCCGACCGCGACGTGGCGCTCACCGCGAGCGTGGGCGTGGCCTTCGCCGAGGACGACATGCCCTCCGGCGACCTCATCCGCAACGCCGACGTGGCCATGGCCAGGGCCAAGGAGCTGGGCGGGCGCCGGGTGGAGGTGTTCGCCGCGCAGATGCACGCCGACGTGGTACGCAGGCTGGAGCTGGCGGCCGACCTGCAGCGGGCGCTGATCGAGCACCAGTTCGCCATCGAATACCAGCCGGTCGTCGACCTGGCCACCTCCCGGGTGACCGCGGTGGAGGCGCTCGTGCGGTGGTGGCGCGGCTCGGAGTTCGTGCCGCCCGACCAGTTCCTCGGCCCGGCCGAGGACACCGGCCTGATCGTGCCGCTGGGCGAGTGGATCCTGCACGAGGCGTGCCGCGAGGTGGCCGCCTGGCGGGCCTCCTCCTGGGACATCGGGCTGTCGCTCAACCTGTCGGCCCGCCAGATCACCGCGCCGCGCTTCGTCGAGACGGTCGAGGGGGCGCTCGCCGAGAGCGGGCTGCCCGCCTCCGCCCTCACCCTCGAAGTGATCGAGGAGATGCTCGTCGAGGACGCCGAGGAGACGGTCAAGCGGCTGTCGGAGCTGCGCGCCCTGGGCGTACGGCTGGCCATCGACGACTTCGGCACCGGCTACGCCTCGCTGGCGTTCCTCCGGCAGCTCCCGGTCGACATGATCAAGATCGATCCGTCGTTCGTGTCCGGGCTGGGCCGGGACGAGACGCTGACCCTGCTCACCCGCACGATCGTCCGGCTCGGCCACGACCTGGGCCTCATCGTGGTGGCCGAGGGCATCGAGCGCCCGGAGCAGCTCGAACTCCTGCGGGAAATGGGCTGCACCAGGGGCCAGGGCTTCCTGGTCGCACGGCCGATGGCGGCTCGCGGAGTGGACTCGCTGATGCGGACCAGTCTCACGGTTTGAGACATGTGTCCACGAAGTTGACACCAGGCCCTCCGGTGGGGCTAAGGTGTGGCCATGCTTCGCAGTGAGATTCTCGTAGTACTTCGCCGGCGCGCGGGCCGATAGCGAAGCACTACCGCCTGCGCGCCGCCCCAGTCCCACCTCCGGTGGATGGGGCATTTTTTATGTCCTTAAGGTGTAGCCACGCAAGGAACGAGCCGATGACCGAACGGATGACAGGTGCACAAGCCCTGGTCAGGGCGTTGGAGCACGTGGGAGTCGACACTGTGTTCGGGATCCCCGGCGGCGCTATCCTGCCCGCCTACGATCCCCTCTACGACTCGACCAAAGTCCGGCACGTGCTCGTACGGCACGAGCAGGGCGCGGGTCACGCGGCCGAGGGGTACGCGCAGGCCACCGGCAAGGTCGGGGTGTGCATGGCGACCAGCGGCCCCGGCGCGACCAACCTGGTCACGCCCATCGCCGACGCCTACATGGACTCGGTGCCGATCGTGGCGATCACCGGCCAGGTGGCCAGCGCGGCGATCGGCACGGACGCCTTCCAGGAAGCCGACATCTCCGGCATCACCATGCCGATCACCAAGCACAACTTCCTGATCACCAATCCGCTGGACATCCCCCGGACGATCGTGGAGGCCTTCCACATCGCCTCCACGGGCCGTCCCGGTCCGGTGCTGGTCGACATCTCCAAGGACGCGTTGCAGGCCGACACCACGTTCACCTGGCCGCCGACCATGCAGCTGCCCGGCTACCGGCCGGTGACCCGGCCGCACTCCAAGCAGATCCGCGAGGCCGCGAAGCTGATCGCCGAGGCCAGGCGCCCGGTGCTCTACGTGGGCGGCGGCGTGCACAAGGCGGGCGCCTCGCCCGAGCTGCTCCGGCTGGCCGAGCTCACCAACATCCCGGTCGTCACCACGCTGATGGCACGCGGCACGTTCCCCGACAGCCATCCCCAGCACATGGGCATGCCGGGCATGCACGGCAGCGTCACGGCCGTCGGCGCCCTGCAGAAGTCCGACCTGCTCATCGGCCTGGGCGTGCGCTTCGACGACCGGGTGACCGGCCAGCTCTCGACGTTCGCGCCGCACGCGAAGGTCGTCCACGCCGACATCGACCCGGCGGAGATCTCCAAGAACCGCCACGCCGACGTGCCGATCGTGGGCGACTGCAAGGAGGTCATCACCGACCTGCTCGCCGCCTTCGAGACCGCCGGGCTGGAGGGCGACTACGCCGACTGGTGGAAGCTGCTCAACGGCATGAAGGAGACCTACCCGCTCGGCTACGAGGAGTTCGAGGACGGGTCGCTGGCCCCCCAGTACGTCATGGAGCGGCTCAGCGCCATCGCCGGGCCCGACACCTACTACGTGGCGGGCGTGGGGCAGCACCAGATGTGGGCCTCGCAGTTCATCGACTACGAGAACCCGGGCACGTTCATCAACTCCGGCGGCCTCGGCACGATGGGCTTCGCCGTGCCGGCCGCGATGGGCGCCAAGATGGGCCGGCCGGACAGCGTCGTGTGGGCCATCGACGGCGACGGCTGCTTCCAGATGACCAACCAGGAGCTCGCCACCTGCGCCCTTGAGGGCGTGCCGATCAAGGTCGCGATCATCAACAACGGTAACCTCGGCATGGTCCGCCAATGGCAGACGCTCTTCTACGACCAGCGCTACTCCAACACCGACCTCCAGACGTCACGCCGGATCCCCGACTTCGTCAAACTGGCGGAGGCCTATGGTTGTGTCGGGCTGCGGTGCGAGCGACCGGAAGACGTCGACGCGACCATCAAGAAGGCCATGGAGATCAACGACGTGCCCGTCGTGGTCGACTTCGTGGTCCACCAGGACGCGATGGTCTGGCCGATGGTCGCGGCGGGCACGAGCAACGACAGCATCAAGATCGCCCGGGACATGGCGCCGAAGTGGGAGAGCGAAGATGAGTAGGCATACGCTTTCTGTGCTTGTGGAGAACAAGCCGGGCGTACTGGCGCGTGTGTCGGCGCTGTTCAGCAGGCGCGGCTTCAACATCGACTCGCTGGCCGTGGGCCCGACCGAGCACGACGACATCTCGCGCATGACCATCGTCGTCAGCGTCGAGGAGCTGCCGCTGGAGCAGGTCACCAAGCAGCTCAACAAGCTGGTGAACGTGCTCAAGATCGTGGAGCTCGACCCGTCCCAGTCCGTGCAGCGCGAACTCATGCTGATCAAGGTCAAGGCAGACGCCGACAGCCGCTCGCACGTGCTGGAGCTCGTCAATCTCTTCCGCGCCCGCTGCATCGACGTGGCGGCCGACGCCGTGACCATCGAGGTCACCGGTACCCCCGACAAGCTCGAGGCCTTCGTCAAGGTGCTCGAACCGTTCGGGATCAAGGAGCTCGTCCAATCGGGCATGGTGGCCATCGGCCGCGGCGCCCGTTCCATCACCGACCGGTCCCTCAGGGCACTGGACCGTACCGCCTGAAAGGTTTATGCAAGTGACCGAGATTTACTACGACGACCAGGCCGACCTCTCGATCATCCAGGGGCGTCACGTGGCCGTGCTGGGGTACGGCAGCCAAGGCCACGCCCACGCGCTCTCCCTGCGTGACTCGGGCGTCGACGTGCGCGTCGGCCTCCCCGAGGGCTCCAAGAGCCGCGAGAAGGCCGAGAACGACGGCCTGCGCGTCCTCACGCCCTCGGAAGCGGTCGAGGAGGCGAACCTCACGATGATCCTGGCGCCGGACCACATCCAGCGCCACCTGTACGCCGACCACGTCGCCCCGAACCTCGTCGAAGGCGACGCCCTGTTCTTCGGCCACGGCCTGAACATCCGCTACGGCCTCATCGAGGCCCCCGAGGGCGTCGACGTCTGCATGGTCGCCCCCAAGGGCCCGGGCCACCTGGTGCGGCGGCAGTTCGAGGCCGGGCGCGGCGTGCCGGTCCTCGTGGCGGTCGAGAAGGACGCCTCGGGCAAGGCCCTTGACCTCGCTCTCTCGTACGCCAAGGGCATCGGCGGCACCCGCGCCGGCGCGCTGCGCACCACCTTCACCGAGGAGACCGAGACCGACCTCTTCGGCGAGCAGGCCGTGCTGTGCGGCGGCGTGTCGGAGCTCATCAAGGCGGGCTTCGAGACCCTCATCGAGGCCGGCTACCAGCCCGAGGTCGCCTACTTCGAGTGCCTGCACGAGATGAAGCTCATCGTCGACCTCATGTACGAGGGCGGCATCTCGAAGATGTACTGGTCGGTGTCGGACACCGCCGAGTTCGGCGGCTACACGCGCGGCCCGCGCATCATCACGGAGGAGACGCGCGCGGAGATGCGCCGCATCCTGGGCGAGATCCAGGACGGGACGTTCGCTCGGCAGCTCGTGGAGGAGTTCGACGGCGGCCAGAAGGAGTTCACGCGTTACCGCGAGGAGCTGGCCGAGAACCCGATCGAGAAGACCGGCGCCAAGCTCCGCCCGATGATGAGCTGGCTCAAGGCCTAACCAAAGGTCCTCGCTACGCTCGGGCTGTTCTTTCCTTTGGGGCTACAGGCAAGGTCCTCGTTTGAGGGCTTCGCCCAATGGCTCGGGCTGTGTCTTGTGGGGGGCTCGGCGCCCCCCACGCCCCCACAAGGGCGTGGTCCTCGCTACGCTCGGGGCGTTCTGCCCGAGGGCGAGGGCTGCGCCCTCGCGCTGTCGCCCAGGCATTGGCTGTTGGGGCTTCACTCTGATCAGGCCGCAAGAGGCCCCTCACATGTGCTGCTGTGTCGCGAAGGGCTGCCCCTCGCGATTGGGATAACCCCTAGTCAGGCGACACGTACCGAGTGAGGTCCGACGCTGATCGTCACATCGACATGTCCACCGAGTGCGGCCGCATAAGCACGGATGGTCTCCAGCTCCATGGACTCCAGGTCGCCGTTCTCGATCTGGGAAACGCGCGCTTGTGAGATGCCCAGGGCGGCTGCCACCTCGGACTGCTTCTTGCCCAGAGACTTACGCAGCTCCTTGAGGTGGTATCCAGCGACGTACGCGTCCAGGCGCGCGTCTGCGGCGGCCTGGCGCTGTGGCTCGGCCATCTCGGGGTGCAGCCGGTGAGCTTCAGCTTTGATGTCCTGCCAACGGCGTGCGGGGCTCATCGCTTACCCTCTCTGTCTCTCTCGACCGCTGCCTTCTCGGCGAGGTAGTCGGCGTATCTAGCTTTGGCCAGCGGGATCATTTCCTCATACCAGCGTGACCATCTGCCAGCCTTGTCGCCGGCTGCGAGGAAGATCGCTTCTCTGGCCGGGTCGAAGACGAACACGATTCTAATCTCGGTGCGGCCTCGTGAACCCGGACGTAGTTCCTTGAGGTTGCTCATATCGTCGTCGGCCAAGGTGTCTACAAGGGGACGCCCCAAGGTAGGACCGACCTCCGCGAGTCGATCGATCGCCCTCTCGATCAGGTTCGCAGAGTCTGGGTCGCTCTCGCATAGCTTGAGGAACCGAGACTCCACGGGTTCAAGCAGCACGATCTCCCACGCCATGCAGGCAGTATAACTCCTACCTTATGTCTGCGGCTTTCGGTTGCCAGCATGATCACCCACTCCGCCAAGAGATGCACTAGTGACCGACCCGCGACGAAGCCGGTCCGTGCGGAACCGGCTATGACGACGTCTTGGGCTTGGGAGTCACCCAGAAGTCATCAGGCACCTTCTGATCGGACTCCAAGTTCGTGAACGTGGGGAACTTCTTGGTATCGATCTTCACCGAGGAGAAGTCCACCTCGCGCAGCTCCGCCCGCGAAAAGCCGTTCGGATCGAGGAGCGTTTTCGCCATCTCGCCCATTTGCTGGGCCTCGGTGGCGACGATGGCAAGAGCGGTCGCCTGCCCCATGACGTAGGTGATGAGCACGGCGCACATCCCGGTCAGCACCTTGTCCGCGGCGCTCGCCAGATACCTCAGGTACACGCGAGCGGTGTAGGGCGACGTCAACATCATGGTGAGCGCGTACACGGAGGCGGCTGAGATCGTGACGCCCAAACCGGCCATCGCCTTCCCGAACACCCGGAACGCGAAGACCGTGGTCTCGAGGATTTCCCCCATTTTGTCGAGCGCATCCCGCAGCTCTTCGGTGGAGGTGTGCATGTGGCCCGTCACCCGGGAGAACTCGCGCTGATCGTCGGCGATCCAGCCTTTCCGCGCCGCGGCGGGGAGCCCGTCCAGCGTCTCGACGGGGCGGTCAAGGGCTCTGGCCGCGTTTCTCCAGAGCTTGGCGGCCTTCTCGATCTTGTCCACGTCCACGTTCAGGTTCTCCAGCAAGGAGAGTCCCACCAGGGGCACGCCTGCGAAGACGCTGAGCCGCCGGATCGCGAGCAGGGTTGCCCTGGGCGCGATCATCGGTACTTCACCGTGCTCGCCTGCTCGGCCCGCTGCCAGTTGCGGGCACAGGTGGACAGCGCGCTGGACATGTCCCCGGCCGCCTCGCGGCCGTCGTCCAGCGCGTCGACACAGCCTTCGTAGGCCTTGTCGTACGCCGACTTGAAGATCTTCGACAGGGTCACGCCGAAGGTGGCGTCGTCGAGGTCTGCCTCGAGCCAGACGCGTTTCTTGCTGAGCAGGAAGTCATCCCAGATGTCGCTGTAGTGCTCGCTCATCGAGTAGATCGTTTTCGAGGTGATGAAACGTGCTTCTTCCTGGGAAGACATACGGCTCCTCTTGATGTGGTACGTCAAGGTCATCTTTGCGACTCGGCAGACCTTGATCGTCGTGGTTCACCCGATGTTCGGCGGAATGCCACCGTTCGCTGGCGGCCGGTTAAGACAACCTTGATCAACTCGACGCCATGTTCGACGTCACGCCCGAAGAGCTGGAAAAGATCAGCAGGCAGGCCGACGAGGCCATGGTGAAGCTGGGCGAGGCGATGCGCGGGCTCCGTGACGTCACCGGTGAGGCCACGGCGGCGGACGGGAAGATCAAGGCGACGGTGGAGGCCGACGGCCTGGTTCGCGACCTCCGGCTCGACCCGCGTGTGCTGCGGACGATGGGCATCGACGAGCTGTCCGAGGCCATCGTGGCGGCGCTACGCGCGGCCCAGCTGTCCGTCCGCGCGCAGATGGAGGAGCAGGTACGCGCGGTGGGCATCGACCACGCCGCCCCCCTGCCCATGGATCCGGCCGAGGCCCGCGCCCGCCTGAACTCCCTCCAGGCGGACTTCGTCGCCGCCCTCCAGAGCCGTTAGCCCCGAGGCGGAAGGTTCGCCGTCGATCGTCGGCCACATGACGCCGGCCTGGTCCAGGGTGCGGCGGGAAAGCCGCCGGAAATATCGGTTATGCCAGGTCGGACGGGCATTTAATACGCACCGGCTGTCTAAAACGGACATTAAATGCGGACCGATTGTCTAAAACGGAACACTTTCCCTGTGGGACAAGTTGCGAGCGCCTTGATCACCCCCTAGTGTGCCTGAGACATGATCGCGTGCTCGGAAGCCTGAAGGGGCTAGGGCCAGTACAGGTATACGGCCTGCACGGGGGACCCGCTCTATGGGGGCATGGATGGCGCTCAGACCGCCTGCGGCGATGGCTGAGGTGGTGGCGACGGTAACGGGATGCGGCGTCGTCCCGCGGCCTGTGCTCGTCGGCCTGCTTCCGCCTGCTCCCCGCCGGTCGGTTCATCCATCGGCGATGGAGAGTCCCGTGTGGCCCGCGCGGGTGGACGAGACGCCTGCGGCCGTCGCCGCCTTCGATGGACCTGCCGACGCCCGCCGAGTCCCGAGCAGGCAGGCGGACAAGGCGGACGTGACCTCCATCGAGGGGGACACCCAGGCGAACGACTGACGGCCGCCCCGCTGGATCGGGCTCGCCGTAACCCGCGTAGAACCAAAAAATTGACTCCCCGCGACACAAGCTGTTGCCCCGGAAGTGCGCGCACTCCTGCGTGTCCGATTTAGGAGGATTTGTAGTACCTATGGTTTCGCACTATGAGAAGGTCGGTGGCGCTCCGACCGTTCGCGACCTGGTCGACCGCTTCTACCTGCTCGTGCTGGACGAGCCCGAGCTCAAGCCGTATTTCGACGGCATCGACATGCCGCGGCTCAAGCGGCACATGGTCATGCTCCTGTGCTCCGTCCTCGGTGGCCCGGAGGTGTACGAAGGTCATGACTTAGCCGACGCGCACCGGGGCATGGGCGTCACCGGGGAGCACTACGAGAAGGTCGGCGGCCTGCTCGTCACGGTGCTCCGGGACGAGTACGGCGCCGATGAGGAGATCGTGCAGCACGTCGTCACGGTCCTGGGCCAGGTGCGCGGGTCCATCGTGGAGCAGCCCGCAGAGGCAGCCGAGTAAGTGGACACGCAAGCTTTAAAGGACAGCTGGCACCTGGTCGCCCGGTCGGGTGATCAAGTGCCGCTGTTCTTCTACTCAGCCCTTTTCCTGATGTATCCCGAGACGCGCGGCCTGTTCCCGGTGTCCATGGCCACTCAGCGCGACCGGCTCGTCACCGCGTTGGGACGCGTCGTCAGCAATGTCGACCAGGTGGACGACCTGGTTCCGTTCCTCCAGCAACTCGGCCGCGACCACCGGAAGTTCTCCGTGGTCGCGCAGCACTATCCCGCTGTCGGGCAGGCGCTGCTCGCCACCCTGCAGCACTTTCTCGGCGATCGCTGGACTCCCGCCCTGGCCCATGACTGGACGCAGGCGTACGGCCTGGTCTCGAAGGTGATGATCGAGGCGGCCGAAGAGTCGGCAGCCACGTCGCCGCCCTGGTGGGAAGGCGAGATCATCCTGCACGAGGTGCGCGCCCCTGGCATCGCGGTGATCCGGGCCCGCCTGAACTACCCCTACCCCTTCCGCGCGGGGCAGTCCGCGTCGATCTCGCTCGCGCAGCGGCAGAGAATGTGGCGGTTCTACTCCTTCGGCAACGCGCCGCGCCGGGACAACACCATCGACCTGCACGTACGCGTGGTCGACGCGGGCGCGGTCAGCACGGCTCTGGTGCACGGCTCGCAACGCGGCGACATCCTGCGGGTCGGCGCGCCGATGGGCGATCAGCTGACGCTCGACACGAGCCAGCCCAGAGACCTCCTCCTGATCGCCGGTGGCACGGGCCTCGCTCCCCTCAAGGCACTCGTGGAGCAGGTGGCCTACGAAGGGTCGCGCTGCAACGTCCGGCTCTTCATGGGTGCGCGGACATCCCGCGAGTTGTACGACCTCGAGACCCTCTCCAAGATGGACGCCGAGAACCCATGGCTGAGCGTGGTGCCCGTCGTGTCCCATGACAGCTTCTACAGCGGTGAGAACGGCTATGTGGTGGACGTCGCGTTGAAGGCCTGGCGCGGTCAGGATGTCTTCGTATGCGGCTCCGAAGAGATGGTTCAGAGCTCGGTCGCCCGGCTGCTGGACGCCGGCGTGCCGCCCCAGCAAATCCGCTTCGACGAGTTCACCAGTGCCGTAGGTAGGGAGCAGTGATGGGAGAGACGCCCTGGGCACAGAGCCCGTCGAACGCCCGCCAGCCACTCACACCGGATCGGGTGCGGAACAAGGACTTCTCACGCGCCAAGCTCGGAAGCCGCGGCTACAACGTAGATGAGGTACGTAACTTCCTGTATCGCATGGCCGAGGACATTACGGCCAGCGACATGGAGAAGGCCGAACTGCGCGCGGAAGTCGACCGTCTGAAGAACTGGTACAAGGACCACGGCACCGACACCACCAACCCGGGCGGCGCGCAGCAGGCCAGGCTCAACGTCGACGCGGTCAACCTCCTCTCCCGCGCTCAGCAGACGGCGGACGCCCAGATAGCCGAGGCGGAGGACTACGCCCGCCGACTGGTGGGCCAAGCGCGTCAGCAGTACGAGCAGCTGCTCCAGGAGGCGCAGCAGCGCGCGGAGGAGGCCGCCAGCCAGGCGGTCAACGTCTACCGCTCCAGCGGTGAGGTCCATTCGGTCGAAGCCGAGGAACTGGAACGCCGTATCGCCTACTTGCGTACTTTCGCGGAGGTCACCCAGGTCCAGTTGCGCGCGGTTCTCGAAGGACTGGCGAACGAGGTCAACAAGCTGGGCACCCTGCCGGATACGAACCGAAACGTCGCCGCGTACTCCTCGTACTCCTCATTGAGCCAGGACTAGTTCCGGCCGGTCGCGCGCCCGCCGAAACTTGTGGGGTGAAAAGGAACGGGCCAGGGCGATTGATCTTGTTGTGCGGGTTGCCGGGGTCGGGATAGACGACGCTGTCCAAGCGTCTGGCCGACGAGCTGCCCGCCGTTCGCCTGTGCCCTGATGAGTGGCTGGCGGGGCTGGGCATCGATCTCCACGAGGCGGACGCGCGTGACCGGCTGGAAGGTCTTTTCCGGCAACACGCGTACAGCCTTCTGGGTCTCGGCCAGACTGTGATCTTGGAGTTCGGTTTCTGGGCTCGAGCTGAACGCGATGAGCTGCGGTTGTGTGCTCGCCTGCTCGGTGCTGCCGTCGAACTGCGCTATCTGGATGTGACGCGCGACGAGCTGCTGCGGCGCCTGGAGGCCCGTAATGGGACAGGCGCGCCGGACGCGGCTGTCATCACGAGGAACATGATCGAGCGATGGGCCGAGGACTTTGAGGCTCCCGGCAGGGAGGAGCTCGCTCTCTTCGATCATTGGAACGATCCGCCAGCATGAGCACGTCGGACCTCCCTTTTTGTCATGCGGGAGAGGTCGTCCGCAAGGGCGAGAGCTGACGATATTGATCAGATCACTTGATAAGTCTCTCCGGTCCCCGGCTCGCCCCGCCCTGCGCTCGCGGGCGCGGGAATCGCCGTTCTGGCCGTCGTCGGACTCGGTCTGTCCGCTCAGGCGGCCGACTGGGTGTCCTACGGGCATTTCCCAACTAAGAAGAAGTGCGTCGACGCGGGCCAGCAGTAGGTGCGCGAGAACTTCAACGCGTACAAGTGCACCGAATATCCCGACGGCTGGATCCTCTGGCTCAAGTAGCCTCGCCGCCGGTCCCCGGCTCGCCGGGGACCGGTCATTCGATCAGAACACGACGCCCACGCTGAGCAGGACGTTGGCATACGGGTGAACTCGCCGGCGCGGACGGCCGCCCGCGCCGAGGCGTCGAGCACGTCCAGAAAGGCCGGGCAGGTTCTCTCTGATGGCGAGGTCGACCCGCTCCGGCGAGGCCAGGTCGGGCCATATGCGCCAATAAGGTGGGCATATGTCGCCGCTCCGCACTCGTATGGCTGCCCGCGACCTCGCCGAACCACACCGCGTCTCGAGCCCGCTCGAGCTGCTCTTCGATCTCACCTTCGTCGCCGCAGCGTCGCAGATCGTGAGCCGGCTCGCCCATGCGATCGAGGAGGGGCATGGTGTGGTGGCGATCGGGCCGTTCTTCATGGTCTTCTTCGCCATCTGGTGGGCGTGGATGAACTTCACCTGGTTCGCCTCCGCGTACGACACCGACGACGTGCCGTACCGCGTCATGACGCTCCTGCAGATGGCCGGCGTGCTCGTGCTCGCGGCCGGGGTGCCCACGGCGTTCGACGGTGACTTCACCATCGTGACGATCGGCTACCTGGTCATGCGGGCCGGGCTGGTGAGCCTGTGGTTGCGCGCGGCGGTCGCGCACCCCGAAGGACGCGCGACGGCGCTCCGCTACGCGATCGGCATCTCGCTCGTCCAGGTGCTCTGGGTGTCCAAGCTCGCGCTGCCGGGCGGCGGGCCGGTCTGGCTGTTCGTCGTGTGCGCCGTCCTCGACCTCGCGGTGCCGCCGATCGCGGAGCGTACGGGATCGACGAGCTGGCACCCGCACCACATCGCCGAGCGGTACGGGCTGTTCACCATCATCCTGCTGGGCGAGAGCGTGCTCGCGGCCACGAACGCGGTGCAGGGCGCGGTCGCGCACGGGCTGAGCGCCGGCCTCGTCGTCATCGCGATCGCCGGTCTCGTCATCCTTTTCGCGCTGTGGTGGATCTACTTCTCCGAGCCCGCCGGCGACGGGCTCAAGGAACGGCGGGAAAGGTCGTTCTTCTGGGGCTATGGGCACTACGTGATATTCGCGGCGCTTGCCGCGCTCGGCGCCGGTCTTGAGGTCGCGGTGGCTTCGGTAGGGGAGGGGGAGCACCACATCGTGGCGGGGGCGGAGGTCGTGGTCGCCTCGGTCGCCATCCCGGTCGTCATCATGCTCGTCCTGTTGTGGGTGCTGCACGCACCCCTGGTGAGCCGTACGGTCGTGCGGCCGGGGGCGATCGGCGTCGCGGTGGTGCTCGTGCTGCTCGCCGCGTTCGTCGCGCCGAGCATCGGCGTCGCCGCGGGACTGAGCGCCATCGCCGCGGTGCTCGTGCTCTTGCTCGTGACGACATTGGCGCGCGAGGCACGCCGATCGCTGCCCTCGTCCACCGCCCTATGAGGCCGGCGGCCGGCGCGGGTCCATGCCGCGCAGGGCGATCACCCTACTGACGTCCCTCCAGAGGAACCTCGACGAACGACGCCGCGAAGGAGTTGCGGGCGATCTGGTCCAGTTGCGCCTCCGTCATGCCCAGCTCGTCGCTGAGCGCCTGGTAGTTGTCCTCGACGTAACCGCCGAAGTACGCCGGATCATCGGAGTTGACCGTGACCATCAGGCCCTCGTCCAGCATGGCGGGCAGGATGTGGTCCCGCAGCGACGGCACCGTGCGCAGCCGGACGTTCGACAGCGGGCACACCGTCAGCGGGATCCGCTCCTCCCGCAGGCGGGCGACCAGCGACGGGTCCTCCATGGCGCGGATGCCGTGGTCCACCCGCTCCACCTTGAGGACGTCCAGGGCCTCCCACACGTAGTCGGGGCCGCCCTCCTCGCCGGCGTGCGCGACCCGGCGCAGGCCCTCCGCGGCCGCCATGTCGAACACCCGGCGGAACAACGCCGGCGGATGCCCGACCTCCGCCGAGTCCAGCCCGACGCCGATGAAGTGCTCCCGGTACGGCAGCGCGGCCCGCAGCACCTCCTCGGCCTCGGCGGCACCCCGGTCACGCAGGAAGCACATGATCAGGGCCGCCGACACGTCGCTGTCCTTGAGGGCGGCCGACAGCCCGCCGAACACCGCCTCCAGCGACACACCCCTGCTCAGATGCGCCTGCGGGTCGAAGAAGATCTCCGCATGCCGTACGCCCTGCGCCCGCGCCCGCCGCAGGTAGGCGGTGGCGAGATCGTAGAAGTCCCGGTCGGTGCGGAGCACGGCCATGTTCTCGTAGTAGATGTCCAGGAACGACTGGAGGTCGGCGAAGTCGTACCGGGCCCTGATGGCCTCCGCGTCGAAGGTCGGCAGGTCGATCCCGTTACGCCTGGCCAGCTCGACGACGAGCTCGGGTTCGAGGGTGCCTTCGATGTGCAGGTGGAGTTCAGCTTTGGGCCGCATGTGATCGAGTAAACCTGACAACGCGCCGGCCACGGTATCGTGCGAACCTCCGAACTGTCACTCGTTGACCTGGCATAACATCAGATTCATGAGGCTGGGGGATCTGCTGGGGCGCGACGACCTGGGCCTCGTGCCGGTCACCGGTCACGAAGGGCTCGGCAGGGAAGTGAAACGGGCCTATCCGACGGATCTGCCCGACCCTCGGCGCTACCTGCGTTCCGGCGACCTCGTGCTGACCAGCGGGGTCTGGTACAACCAGCCGTCCGACTGCGAGACGTTCGCCGACGCGCTGTGGACAAGCGACGTCGCCGGCTTGATCGTCGGGCTGGTCGTGCTGGGGGAGCTGCCGGACGCGCTGGTCAAGGCGTGCGAACGCCGCCGGTTGCCGTTGCTCCTGGCCGCGCCCGACCAGTCGTTCGGCGCGATCACCGAGGTGGTGACCGAGGAGGCGTTCGCGGCCGAGCGGCGCAAGGACGAGCAGGCCAGGGCGCAGACGCTGCTCGACCTCCTGGGCACGCAGCGGATCGCGCCCGGTGAAGTCTCGGCCCACCTGCGGCTGCTCGGGGCCGATCCGGGGCTGCCGACCACGGCCATGGTGGTGGCCAGGACGGGCGGCACCGACGAGGACGACGTGCCCGCCATCATGTACGCGCTGGAGCGCAGAGGCAGGCATCTGGTCGTCGGCGGACGGCCCGACGAGGCCATGGTGCTGGTGAACGGCAAGGTGTCGCGCCAGGCACTGACCGAGGAGCTGCGCCTGCTCGTGACCAACCGGCCGGGGATGCGGGTGGCGGCCGGGATCAGCGACGCGACCGCCAGCGTGTCGCAGCTCGGCGAGGCGTTGGAGACGGCGCGGCGCGGGATGGAGTCGGCCCGCTACGGCGAGGGGCCGGTGTCCGTCATGTCGGTCGCCGACGTCGACAGCTACGAACTCCTGCTGGCCCAGCTGCCCGTGAGCGTGCGCCGCTCGTTCAGGGAGCACCTGCTCGGGCCGATCATCGAGTACGACGCCCGGCACGGCTCCGAGCTGTTGCGCACGCTGGACGTCTTCCTGGAGACGTGCGGCTCCTGGCAGCGGACGGCCGACGAGCTGTATGTGCACGTCAACACGTTGCGCTACCGCATGCAGCGGATCGAGGAGCTGACCGGGCGGCGGATGTCGTCGATGCGCGACCGTACGGACCTGTATCTGGCGCTCAGGTCAGGGCAGCCGGCCCGCGACGAGCCGGCCACGTGAGACCACGGCGACGATGTTCGCCACGGCCAGGTCCGCGATCCGCTCCCAAGGGCGGCCGCGCAGCACGATGAAGTCGGCCCCGAGGCCCGGCGCGATCCGGCCCACCGGCATGCCGATCGAGTCGGCGGCGTCGGAGGTGGCCGCGCGCAGCGCCTCCGGGGCGGACATGCCCAGAATCTCGGTCATGTGGACCACCTCGGCGAGCTGATCGCCGAACTGCACGTGGTGCCCGTTGGCATCGGTGCCCAGCACGAAACGGACGCCCAGCCGCGCCGCCTCGGCGAGCAGCACGTTGCGCGTGGCCACCAGCTCGGCGGCCTTGGCCATGGACTCCGCGGTGACCGGGACCCGGCCTTCGGCGATGGCCTCGTTGATCAGCAGGGTCGGCGCGACGGGCGTGCGGCAGGCCGCGAGCACCTCGGCGAGGTCCCTGCTCAGCAGCGTGCCGTGCTCGATCGAGTCGACGTGCTCTTCGACGGCGACGCGGATGCCGTCCTCGGAGTGGGCGTGGGAGGCGACCAGCATGCCGAGCGCGTGCGCCTCGTCGACGACGGCCCTGATCTCCTCGCGCGTGTAGTTGCGCCAGCCGTTCTTGTCGCCGATCGACAGCACGCCGCCGCTGGTGGTGAGCTTGATGCCGTCCATCCCGGCGCGGGCCCAGGTGCGTACGAGCTTGCGGCACTCGTCGGGGCCGTCGGCGGTGGGCTTGCGCTGCGGGATCGCGGGCGGCACGAACAGGTCGTTGTGCCCGGCCGTCATGCCGACCACGCCGTGGACCTGGACCCGTGGGCCGGGCAGCACGCCGGCGTCGAAGGCCCGGCGCAGCGCGATCTGCGCCTCGTCCCCGGCCAGGTCGCGCAGGGTCGTCACGCCGTGGCGCATGGCCCGCTGGGCGTGGGCGACGCCGTGCAGCACCTGCTCGTCGCGGGTGGTGACGAGCGGCCAGGTGGCGAAGTCCGGCGGCGGGCCCTCGCCGGCGTAGCCGATCAGGTGAACGTGCGTGTCGACCAGGCCGGGGAGCACGCACAGGTCGTCGTGCCGCTGCGTGGTGGGCCGTACTTCGCCGATCCGGTCCGGTTCCCAGCTCAGCTCGACCGGGCCCCTGTATTCGGTACCGTCCCAAAGCGGGATTCCGTCAAGTCTCATCTCGTAAAGGACGCTACCGGACGCCCCCAGCCGCTGGAGGGATCTACGGACCTCACCGGGCGCTCTCGTAGGGACCTACAGGGTCCGAAGCGCCGGGGCTGGGCTTTTCCCCACCCGATCATCCCACCCCATGCCGTGACCGGTTTTCCGTCACACGATGGTAATAATCACTGTATAGCTTCCTGACCTGCATGTTCATCGCCGTTCCAAGGAGAATTATGGCTACCCTCGACCGTCGCGCGTTCCTGCGGACGACAGGTCTGGCCGGACTGGCGCTCGGCCTGGCCGCCTGTGGCGACAGCGGAACGTCCGGTGGAAGTGGGAGCGGGTTCGGCGCGGTCAAGATCCAGCTCTCCTGGAAGAAGAACGTCGAGTTCGCCGGCGAGTACTTCGCCGACAGCAAGGGCTACTACAAGGCCGCCGGGTTCTCGCAGGTGGAGCTGCTGTCGGGCGGTGGCTCCGGCACCTCGGTCGAGTCGGGCCTGACCACCGGCCGCTGCTGGATCGGCCTGTCGACGCCGACCATCACCGCGCCCGCCGTGCTCCAGGGCGCGCCCCTGAAGATCGTCGGCGCGACCTTCCAGAAGAACCCCTTCGCCATCGTCTCCCTCGGCAAGAACCCGATCAAGGACCCCAAGGACCTGGCCGGCAAGAAGATCGGCGTCCAGGACTCCAACGAGCTGGTCTGGAACGCGCTGCTCAAGGCCAACAACCTCGACCCGTCGAGCGTGACGCGGGTGCCGTTCCAGTCCGACCCGTCGATGCTGACCTCCGGCCAGCTCGATGGCTATGTCGGCTTCGTCACCAGCGGCCCGGTGCGGCTGAAGATGCAGGGCGTGGACGCGGCGCACATGCTGTTCGCCGACCACGGGCTGCCCCTGGTCGCCGAGACGTTCACGGTGACGCAGGAGACGATCGACAAGGAGCGAGACAAGCTCAAGGCGTTCCTCACGGCCGAGATCAAGGGCTGGAAGGACGCCGTCGCCGACCCGGCCAAGGCGGCGGAGCTGGCCGCCAAGACGTACGGCAAGGACCAGAACCTCGACGTCGCCGAGCAGACCGAGGAGGCCAAGATGCAGAACGAACTCGTCGTCACCCCCGACGCCAAGGCCAACGGCCTGTTCACGATGACCGCCGAGCTGATCGAGCAGAACATCGCCTCCCTCGCCAAGGCCGGGCTGACCGTCAAGGCCGAGAGCCTCTTCGACCTGACGATCCTGGACGAGATCTACAAGGCCGACGCGAGCCTCAAGCTCTCATGACCGGCATCGGCATCACGGGGCTGAGCAAGACGTTCAGCAGAGGGCTGACCGCGATCGAGCACATCGACCTGGAGACGCCGAAGGGCTCCTTCCTGTCGCTGCTCGGCCCCTCGGGCTGCGGCAAGTCGACCGTGCTGCGCATCCTGGCCGGGCTCGAACAGCCCACCACCGGCGAGATCCGGGTCAACGGCGAGACCCCCGAGGAACTCCGCAGGAGCCACCACCTCGGCATCGCCTTCCAGGACTCGGCGCTGCTGGCCTGGCGCAGTGTCGCGGCCAACATCCGGCTGCCGCTGGAGGTCGCCGGGCTCAAGCCGGAGCCCGGCGTGATCGACGACCTGATCAAGCTGGTCGGCCTGCAGGGCTTCGAGAAGGCGCGGCCCGCCGAGCTGTCGGGCGGCATGCGGCAGCGCGTGTCGATCGCCCGCGCGCTGGTGGTCAAGCCCAGCGTGCTGCTGCTGGACGAGCCGTTCGGCGCCCTGGACGACATGACCCGCCAGCGGCTCAACCTGGAGCTGCTGCGCATCTGGACCGAGAAGCCCGCCACCACGCTGATGGTCACCCACGGCATCGGTGAGGCGATCTTCCTGTCGGACGTGGTGGCCGTCATGAGCCCGCGCCCGGGCCGGATCGTGGAGCTGGTGGAGATCGACCTGCCGCGCCCCCGTGTGCCGGAGATGATGCGGACACCGGAGTTCCACGCCATCCACGACCACCTCAGCGACCTGCTCTTCGGGCAGGGCTCGTGACGGGGCACGGCTCGTGAAGCGGATCCACGGCCTGCTCGGCGTCGCCGTCCTGATCGCCCTGTGGTGGCTGCTCGCCGTGACGGTCTTCGCGGACGGCGGCGCGGTGCCGACGCCGTGGGCGGTCCTGGCCGGGATGGGCCACGACGGCTGGGGCTTCTACGGCCCCAACACGACCGCCACCGTGAGCGCCGCGCTCCAGGGCTTCCTCTGGGGCAACGGCCTGGCCATCGGGGTCGCGCTGCTCGTCCTGCTCGTCCCGCGCCTGGAGGCCGTGGCGACGCAGCTCGCGGTGATCAGCTACTGCATCCCGCTGCTGGCCATCGGCCCGATCATCCTGGTCGTCTTCGGCGGTGAGGCCGCCGTGGTGTTCCTGGCCGCCGTCTCCGTCTTCTTCACCACCCTCATCGGCGCCCTGCTCGGGCTCCGCTCCGCCGACCGGACCAGCCTCGACCTCATCGCGGTGTACGGCGGCGGCCGCCTGGCCAAGCTCCGCCACGTCCAGATCATCGCGGCGCTGCCGAGCACGTTCGCCGGGCTGAAGATCTCGGCCCCCTCCGCGCTGCTCGGCGCCATCATCGGTGAATACCTCGGCAGCAATGACCAGGGACTCGGCGTCTCCTTGATGATCTCCCAGCAGCAGTTCCAGGTCCCGCGCACGTGGGGGCTGGCACTCGTGGCCGGTCTGGTCGCGGGCCTCGGCTACGCGGTCGTCGCGCTGGTCGCGCGCGTGGTCACACCCTGGTCGTACGGCAGAGCGAGGTCCTCCCGATGATCGGCCGCATCGTGTTGCGGGTCGTCGGCCCGCTGCTGCCCTCCGTGGTCATCGTGGTGGCGATCTGGTGGCTGTCCCTGGAGGCGTTCGGCATTAGCCCGCTGGTGGGCAAGCGTCCTCCGCAGGTCTGGGAGTACCTGTTCGGCTCGTCGGCGGCCCATCGTGACGCGGTCTTCGCCGCCCTGGGCATCACGATCAGGGACGCGGCCATCGGCTTCGCCACCGGGATGGTCGCGGCGGTCGTCGTGGCGATGGCGTTCGTGCTGTTCAGGACCGTCGAGCAGACGTTCATGCCGGTCGCGATGCTGTTGCGCTCGGTGCCGCTCGTGGTGATGACGCCGCTGATCACGCTCGTCTTCGGCCGCGAACTCGTCGGCGTCGCCGTCATCGGCGGCATCGTGGTGTTCTTCCCCGCCCTGGTCAACATCGCCTTCGGGCTGCGCTCGGCCTCGCCGCAGGCCACCGACCTGGTGATGGCGTACGGGGGCGGGCGGCTGACCGTGCTGCGCAAGGTGGCCGTGCCGACGGCGATGCCCTCGGTGTTCGCCTCGGCGCGGATCTCCGTGCCCGCCTCGATCATCGGGGCGCTCATCGCGGAGTGGCTGGCGACCGGGCAGGGGATCGGGGCCGGGATCCTGCGGGCGATCGGCGGGTTCCGGTACGACGAGGTGTGGGCGGACATCGTGGTGGTCACGGCCGTGTCGATCCTGGCGTACGCGGTCGTGGGCGTCGTCGAGTCACTGGTCCTGGCCCGCTTCTCGGACACCCGCGACTGACCGGGGCGGCCTGGGCCGTCAGGAGGCGGCGGTCCGGAAGGAGGCGCGGTAGGACCGCGGGGTGACGCCGACCACGCGTTTGAACCGCTCCCGGAAGCGGCGGCTGAAGGTCCGCTCGCTCAGCCCGCTGCGCCCGGCCATCGCCGCCAGGGTCACCTCCTCGGCGAGGTTGTCCTCGACCCACGACAGCACCGGCTCCAGCAGCGAACCCTGGGGCACCGGCGGCTGGGCGGTCACGATGAACTGCGCCTGCCCGCCCTCCCGCTCCAGGGGCACCGCGGTCGACCTAGCGTGGTGATCTCGTCAACCGAAGGGTCGTCACGCCCCATGTCCGTCTTCATGCCGATCCTGATCGGCCTGATCGCCATTTGCGGCATGTCCCTGATCCGCGAGCCGCATCGACGCCGCATCAACGCCCTGACGGTCGCGGGAGCGGGTGCCGCCTACCTCAGTGGCGGCGGATTCGGCCCCTGGGAGTTCGTCCTGCCGGTCGTCATGACCTATGTCGCCTACAAGGGGCTCGACAACTGGACCTTCATCGGCATCGGCTGGCTGCTCCACACCGCCTGGGACATAGGGCACCACCTGCAGGGGAGCCCCATCATCCCCTTCGCCGAGTACTCCTCCTTCGGCTGTGCCATCTGCGACCCGGTGCTGGCGCTGTGGTGCTTCGCGGGCGGACCGTCGATCACCGACTGGGCACGTACCCGCTGGAAAGGGGTGCGGGCCCGGTCGCGGTCCGCTGTGCGGGGGGAGGCGCGACCGGGCCCGCCGGATGGGAGCGCCGTGGCGTTGCGGTGGGAACCGGCGCGGTGGCGCGCCTGGTGGAGGCCCGACGCTCCCTGGCTGGGTGGGGTTCTGTGGTCTAGTGCGCGGCGAAGTCCTGAGTCCAGTAGGGGCCCTTGGTGGACTGGCCGACGCCGATATGGGTGAAGGAGCAGTTCATGATGTTGGCGCGGTGCCCGGGACTGTCGAGCCAGGCCTGTACGACCGAGGCGGCCGTCGGCTGACCCATGGCGATGTTCTCGCCCCAGGTGCTGATCGGCGCGAAGCCGGCCGCCGAGATGCGGTTGCCCGGGGTCCGGCCGTTCTTGGAGTCGTGGTCGAAGTAGCCCTGGGCGGCCATGTCGGCGGAGTGCCGCTCGGCCGCCGCGTGGAGCTTGGGGTCGTGGGTGAGGGGGCGGCAGCCCTTCTTGGCGCGCGCCTGGTTGGTGAGCTTGACGACCTGTTCCTCGGCGGTCGAGGCGGTGCCGGTCTTCGGCGTTGTCCGTGCCGCGCAGGACAGCGCCACGGACGGCGACTGGATCGGCTTGCTCTGGTAGTCCATGGCCACGACGTAGTAGCGGCCGGGGGTGGTACAGCGGACGCGGGCGGCGATCCGGCCGTTCAGCACGAGCTTGGATCCGCTCTTCAGCGTACGGTCGGGACCGGCCATGGCTTGGACGATCCGGACTCTGAGCGTGGCCTTGGCGTCACAGCCGATCCGGCTGGCCGTGCCGGTGACCATGCCCCTGGACAGGGACGGCTTGACGGCCACGACCCGGCACGGGGCCTTCGTGCTCGCCGCCTGGGCGGTGGCGGGCGCGGGGAAGCTCAATGCCGCCAGACTTCCGAGGCAGACGAGTGCCTGGAGTTGCCCGCGCATCCTGTCCCTCCGGTCCTGCTAGATCCTGCGTCGATCCCGCATTCTGGTAGGCCCGCAACGCTCATGTCACGAAAAACGCCGCTATATCTGGAGTACCAGGTGACCCAATCGTAACGATCGCCCCACCCACCTCGGTAAACCTCCCGTGCCATATAGGCGTCGGATGCCGAAAAATATGGCCGTGCGGCGTGAAGCCGCACGGCCATGGACGGACCTCGCCGGTTCAGCACTCGCCAGGCGTCGCCCGGGCGGTCAGCACTCGGCGGGCTTGAGCCAGGAGCACTCGAGGTCGGCCGTCGCGGTCTCACCCGTCGAGCGGAGCTGCGACACCGCGTCCACCGGCGCGGTTCGCGAGAACTGGGCGAGCCGGATGGCGATCTTGTCCTCGATGTCCTTCGGCGAGCTCGAGAGGAACTGGTTGAGCATGATGGAGAACACCAGCGGCTCGCCCTCCGCGCTGTTCACGTAGCCCGACAGCGCCGTGACACCGGTCAGCGAACCGGTCTTGGCGTGCACGTTGTTCGCCGCGGCGGTGTTGCGCATCCGGCTGCGCAGCGTGCCGCCGGTGAACCGGTCGGCGTTGCCCGCGATGGGCAGCGCGTCGTACCAGGTCTTGAACCACGGCTTGGCGCGTACGGCGCTCAGCAACTGGGCGATCGAGGTCGGCGTGAAGCCGTCGCGGCGCGAGAGGCCGGAGCCGTCACGCATGTTGAGCACCTGCACGCCGTTGGCCTTGGCGAAGTCGGTGCTCACCTTGAGCCCGGCCGCCCAGGTGCCCTGGCCGGAGACCTTGCGGCCCATCGCCTTGGTCAGGATCTCGGCGTGGATGTTGTTGCTCAGCTTGAGGAAGGGCACCAGCAACTCGCTCAGCGGCATCGACTGGTGCTCGGCCAGCGTGGCGGCGCCGGACGGGGCCGCGCCGGTGACGGTGGGGCCCGCCACGCGGACGCCGTGCTTGGCCAGCGCCTTGCGGAACAGCGAGGCCACATAGCGGGTGGGGTCGTCGACGGCCACCCACTCCTGGTACGGGTCGGCCACGGTGCCGGTGATGACCACGGTGTTCGTGGAGTGCTGCCGTTCGATGAGGACGTCGGTCGTGGTGCCCACGGTGGCCTTGTTGACGATCTTCAGGTAGTCGGTCTCCGGCGTGGTCGACACCTTGACCTCGCTGCCGGAGGCCGCCACCGAGACGATCACCGAACCGGCGTCGTAGTCCCGGTCCGGGGAGGCGGTCAGCGCGGAGATCTGCGCCGCGTAGTAGGCCGTCTCGTCGTCCCAGGTCCAGTCGTTGCCGAGCCGTACGGAGTCGAACCACGTGTCGTCGGCGACCAGCTTGCCCGCGACCACCTTGATGCCCGCGGCGGCGACCTTGGCGGCCAGCGCGTCGTAGTCCTCGGCCAGCATCGTCGGGTCGCCGGTGCCGCGCAGGACCAGGTCACCCGTCAGTACGGAGCCGAGCTTGCGCCCGCCGCCCAGCACGGTGGTGGGGAAGCGGTAGTCGAGGCCGAGCGTGTCGGCGGCGGCGGCGGAGGTGAACAGCTTGGTGTTGGACGCCGGTATCATCACCTTGCCGGCGTCGGTGGCGTACAGCTCGTCGCCCTTGGCCGCGCTCTTGACGACCACGCCGGCCCGGCCGACGGTGAGCCGCGAGTCGGCGAGTATCTGGTTGATGTCCTGGGTCAGGTCCGCGACGCCCGCCGAGGGGTCGAGCGCGACGGCGGGTGAGGAGGGGCTGGACGCCCACGCGAGGGCCGCGACGAGCGCGCCCGCGACGAGGGATGCTGAGGTGCGCCGCATGGGGTCTCCAATGAGGACTGGGGGTCTCGCCTGGGATCATGGGGCAGCGCACGCACCCTGTAATCCGCAAATATCCGTATATTTCGGGTCAGCTGTACGGCGGGCGCCGCCCACGGTCAGCCTGGCAGGCGGCCCCGCTCACGAAAAGACGGCGCGCTTACGTGAGCTGGCCCGCGTTCACCAGGAAGCCGCAGTCGCCGAAGGAGATCTCGTCACCCGACTTGATCTTGGCGGGCCCCACCAGCCGCCAGCCGTTCAGCCGCGTGCCGTTGAGCGAGCCCAGATCGACCAGCATCCATCCGCCGTCGTCCTCGCGCCGCAGCTCGGCGTGCACCCGTGAGACCGTCAGGTCGGACAGCACCAGGTCGCAGGCCGACCCGCGGCCGACCACGTAACGGACGCGGTGGTCGTCGGGCAGGGCCAGCCGGGGCAGGCGCGGCTTGCGCCAGGCCGCCTGGAGGCGGGTGGTGAAGTCGGAGGCGCTCGACACCGCGTCGGTCAGCCGCTGGCGGAACGTCCGGCGGCGGGGCAGGTCGGCGACCAGGTCGTCGAGCTCGTGCCGGTTGCGCGCGCGCAGCGCTTGATCCACCCGGCCGACGAAGGTGTCGTGGGAGATCCGCCCTTCGACGGCACGGTCGCGGAGCTCGTCGATCGCGCGATCGCGTTCCCCGTCGGACGCGCGGAACGGTGGATGCGTCGAGCTCATGCCCTGAGTATCGGCCTGAACCGCGTCCCCTGTCCAGAATATGCGGATCTCTTGCGTTGAGCATACTCAGTATGCATACTCAGTATCCATGTCGATCAGACACGGACTGCTCGCGTTGCTGAGCAGGGGGCCGCGTTACGGCTACCAACTCCGGGTGGAATTCGAGGCGTCGACGGGGGCGACCTGGCCGCTCAACATCGGCCAGGTCTACACGACGCTCTCCCGGATGGAACGTGACGGCCTCGTCGAGCCCGGCGGGGCCGACGAACAGGGGAGGGCCGTCTACACGGTCACCGAGGCCGGTCGGGCCGAGCTGGAGCGATGGTTCAGCACCCCCGTCGACCAGACCGACCGGCCTCGGGACGAACTGGTCATCAAGCTCGCCATGGCCGTCGCCGCAGGGGACGTCGACGTCTCGGCGGTGATCCTGGCCCAGCGCACCGCCACCATGCGTGCGCTGCAGGAGCTGACCAGGGCGAAACGGGCGAACACCGAGGGGCTCGGGCAGCGGCTCGTCCTCGATTCATTGATCTTTCAGGCCGAGGCGGAACAGCGCTGGCTGGACCACTGCGAGGCCGTTCTCAAGGAGAAAAGCGCATGACTGTGATGAGGCTGGATGAGGTGACGCGCGTGCACGGCCAAGTGCACGCGCTCAGGGGAGTGAGCCTCGAGGTCTCCAGCGGTGAGTTGGTCGCCGTCATGGGCCCGTCAGGCTCCGGCAAGTCGACCCTGCTCAACCTCGCGGGCGGCCTCGACCGGCCGACCTCGGGCAGCGTGACGATCGAGGGCACGGACCTGGCCACCGTGACGGACCTGGCGGCGCTGCGGCGCGGCAGTGTCGGGTACGTCTTCCAGGACCTGAACCTGATCCCGTCGCTCACGGCCGCCGAGAACGTGATGTTACCGAGAGAGCTCGACGGCGTCCGCTCCCGGCAGGCCCGTGAGGAGGCGCTGGCCGTACTGGCCTCGGTGGGGGTGGACCACATGGCCGACCGCTTTCCCCAGGAGCTGTCCGGCGGGCAGCGGCAGCGCGTGGCGATCGCCAGGGCGCTGGTCGGCGAGCGGCGCCTGGTGCTGGCCGACGAGCCGACGGGCGCGCTGGACACGGCGAGCGGCGACGGGATCCTGCGGCTGCTGCGCGAGCGCTGTGACGAGGGCGCGGCGGTGCTGCTGGTCACCCACGAGCCCCGCTACGCCGGGTGGGCCGACCGCGTGGTGTTCCTGCGCGACGGGGAGATCGCCGACTCGACGGCCGTGCCGCTGGAGAGCGCCCGATGAGCGCGTTCGCCGCCGCGCTGCGGATCTCCCGCAGGGACGCGCTGCGGTTCAAGGGGCGGACGGCGCTGATCATGGTGATGATCGGCCTGCCGGTGCTGCTCATCACGGGCGTGCTCACGGGCGCCGCCACGCTCGACGTGGACATGCGGGAGGGGCTGACCGCCGAGCTGGGCGTCGCGGACGCGCGGATCTCCACGACGGGCCAGCGCTGGATCAAGCAGGAAGGCCCGGGCGGGGGCTGGTCTGGCGATGGAAAGCCGTTCAATGCCCCGCCGTGGACGACCGCAAGGGTGGCCGCACTGGTCGACGGCCGGCTCATCCCGTGCGACGAGGGCACCGTGCTGTTCGTGGGCAAGGACGGCTACCAGATAGCGGACGCCAGTGAGGTGGACCTGCGGGACCCGATGACGCGGGGGATGCGGCGCCTGACGGAGGGCAGGCTCCCGGCCGCTCCCGGCGAGGCTGTGGTGACACCTGCGGTTGTGGAGCTGGGAGTCAAGGTCGGCGACACAGTCGCGGTGATCCGGACGAACAAGCGGGTGCGTGTGGTCGGCGAGATCGAGTTTCCGAACCGGCCGGGTGTACCGGAGTTCGTCGGACTCCAAGGCGCGCTCCTGGCGGACAAGAAAGACGGCAACGGCACTGGCTGGCTCGCCGACACCGCCGCGCCGTTCGACTGGTCGCGGGTGCGGGCGCTGAACGCCCACGGGCTGCAGGTCCAGTCGAGAGCCGTCATCGAGAATCCGCCCGCCGGGGTCTCCCGAGCCGCCCCGAACGGGGACCAGCTGATCGCGATCGCGCTCGCCGTCGTCTTCATCGTCATGGAGACGGTGCTGCTGGCCGGACCCGCGTTCGCCGTGGGACTGCGGCGGCGGCGCCGGGAGCTGGCCGTGATCGCGGCGCAGGGCGGCTCGGGGGCGCATCTGCGGGCCATCGTGCTCGCCGACGGGCTGGTGCTCGGCGGCGCGGCGGCGCTGGCCGGGACGGTTCTCGGCGTCGGAGGCGCTTTCGCGGCGGTGCCGTTGGCCGGGCACCTGTTCAGGTCGCTCGGTCCGTTGGAGGTGCCATGGGCGAGTGTCGCGGGCGTTGCCGTGCTCGGCGTGGTCAGCGGGCTGATCGCCGCCCTGGTGCCCGCCGTGCAGGCCGCACGGCAGAGCCCTGCCCAGGTGCTGGCGGGCCGTGAAGGCGAGCTCCGTGACCGCGCGGGCCGTCCGGTGCTCGGTCTTCTGCTCGTGGTGGCCGGGCTGGTCCTCGTCTGGCTGGTCCTGGTCAGGCTGAGCACGCGCGGCGACGAGTTGCCGCTCGTCGCGGCCCTGGGGCTGGTCGTGCTGGGGCTGGTCGCGTTGATGCCGTGGCTGGTGCGCCGGACGAGCCGGTTCGCCGCCAGGCTGCCGCTCCCGCTGCGCCTGTCGGTCCGCGACGCCTCGCGCCACCGGTCCCGTACGGCCTCCGCGACGGCCGCCGTCATGGCGGCCACCACGGCGGCGGTCGCGTTCGGCATCGGACTCGCCAGCTCCGACGCGGCCTACGACGCCGCCTACCATCCCTACGCCCCGACGGGCAGTATCAAGATCGAAGCCGTCAAGCTGGACGACAGCGGCTGGACCAGGCTGCGGACGGCGGCCGAGCGCGAGCTGCCGAAGACCCAGCTGCTTCCAGCTTCGAGTCCGGTGGACTCCCAGGGCCGTCAGGCGTGGATCGACCTCGGCCGCAACTGCGATGGGCAGTGCGAGGACGCCTATTACGGAGGTGAGCTTCCGGTCGGCGACGCGCGGTTGCTCGCCTTCATCCAGGGACGTCAGGATCCGCAGGCCGCCGCGGCCCTGGCCGCGGGCAAGATCGTGGTGTTCGATCCGGCGCTGATCAAGGACGGCCTGGCCACCCTGAAGGTCAACACCATGGATAGCGAGGGTGTGATCAGCGACAAGAGAGTTCCCGCCGTGCTGGCGAGCGCCGCCGACCAGCGGGTCAGCGGCGGGGTCGTTCCACCGGTCGTGCTGCGGTCCGTCGGACTGCAGATGAAGGAGCGACGGTTGTACGCCATGCACCAGCCGGCGGATCAGGTCCGCCTGAGGCAGTACCTCTCGGTGGTCGGGAACCAGGTCGACCTCTATGTCGAGAACCCCAGGGAAGGCGCGTTCACGCAGGTGTTCTGGATCCTGCTGGGCGTCGCCATGGTGCTGGTGCTCGGCGGCACGTTCGCAGCCACCGGGCTCGCCGCGGCCGACATGCGCCACGACCTGAACACCATGTCGGCAGTCGGCGCGCCGCGGCGCATCCGGCGGCTGGTGGTGGCCGGTCAGGCGGGTTACATCGCCGGGCTGGGCGCGCTGGTCGGTGTCGTGGCCGGGATTGTGGGCGGAATCGCGTTGTCGTGGCCGATGAGCCGCCATAACGGGGTCCAGGGGACGGACTGGTTCGATCCCGGGCCCACGACGATCTCCATCCCCTGGCTGTTCCTCGTCGCGTTCGCGGTGGGATTGCCGCTGCTGGCCGCGCTGGTGGCCGGGCTGTCCGCCAGGACGCGGCTCGTACTGGCCCGCCGTCTGACGTAGGGCCCGCGGGAGGGCGTACCTCCCGGTCTCCCAGCCGACGACGACCGCGGTCCGCCCGAGGCCGGCCGCGGTCGCTCGCGTCCGGGTGTGCCGGGTGGCGCTAGTCGACCACGTCCGCGCAGACCACGTGGGCGCCGATCTCGATCATCCGGCGTTCGCTGCGCGAGTCCGCCACCCGGGCCATGAGGATGGGCGCCCCGCTCGCCGCGAACTGCGGCAGCCGGGCACGGGTCCCGCGGTGCAGGTCGCGGACCACGTCCTCGGCGGCTGACATGTGCACTTTCACGTGCAGCATGATCCCCAGCGCCCCCGAGGCGGTGCGCGCCTCGGAGATCCAGACGTGGTGCACGAGCGGGTAGTCCATCAGCAGGTTCCCGATCGCCAGCCGCAGGGCGGGCAGGATCGGGTGCGTGCACCGCCGGTAGCCGGGGTCGACCTGCTGCATGGGCCCCGACAGGTGCGGTCGCGGCGCCGGGATCCACGGCAGCGCGGGCGCGTCCGCCGAAGGCGGTGCCACCTGCGCGAGCGCGGACCCCCGTGACACCGTGGCCATCGCGCCCGTCGCGTACGCGGCGGGGACGGCTCCCGACAGCACTGGATGGGGTCCCGAACGTGTCGAGGAGAGGAAGCGCTGCAGATCGTCGATGGGCACGGCCGCCGCGGCGGGCCCCGCCGCGTCGATCACGATCTCCCGCACGCCGGTGACGCGCTGGATATCGAGGATCGTGTCCGGATCGCAGACGGAGAGGGAGTGACTGCCACGGTGCCGGGCGTACGTAGCCGCGCCCGTGTATCCGAGCAGCACTCTGTCGCCGGCCTGGGTCGTACCCAGGACGACTGAACGGTCTGGTCGCACTGCCACCAGAACCCCACCGTCAGCGAGCGCCGCCAGCAGGCGATGTGGACTGCCATGCTGGGCGAGCACGTCGGCAAGCGCAGGATTCCCGATGCTCATATGACGAACCATAGGTAGTCGGTCACGGCTTATCAGGCTAATAGCCAAGAAATCCCCCGATCAAGACAAAGATGAGAGCAGTGTGGATGACTTTGCGGGGCGCGGGGTATGGCGGCGGCTGTCTCAGATCCTGGGTCCCTCGTGAACACATTCACAAGCGCGGATAGACTCGGAGCGATCCGAGGGGCCCGGAGACGTGTCCCTCAACACCCGCCCGCCTGCCCCTAAGGATCCACTTCCATGAGCAAGCCCGTCGTACTGGTCGCAGAGGAGCTGTCAGAGGCAGGCCTCGCCGTACTCGCCAACGATTTCGAGGTCCGCCACACCGACGGCGCCGACCGCTCGCAACTCCTGCCCGCGCTCGCCGACGTGGACGCGCTCATCGTCCGCTCCGCCACGCAGGTCGACGCCGAGGCCATCGCCGCGGCGCCCAAGCTGCGCGTGGTCGCCCGGGCCGGTGTCGGTCTCGACAACGTCGACGTCGAGGCTGCCACCAAGGCCGGTGTGATGGTGGTCAACGCCCCGACCTCCAACATCACCAGCGCCGCCGAGCAGACCATCGCGCTCATCCTGGCCAGCGCCCGCAACACGGCTCAGGCGCACGCCGCGCTGAAGAACGGCGAGTGGAAGCGGTCCAAGTACACCGGTGTCGAGCTCGACGAGAAGGTCGTCGGCATCCTCGGCCTCGGCAAGATCGGCCAGCTCGTGGCGCAGCGCCTGCAGCCGTTCGGCGTCGAGCTGATCGCCTACGACCCCTACCTGCCGCCGGCCCGCGCCGACCAGATGGGCGTCAAGCTGCTCAGCCTCGAAGAGGTCATCAAGCAGGCCGACTTCATCACCGTGCACCTGCCCAAGTCCAAGGAGACGCTCGGGCTCATCGGTGACAAGGAGCTGCACCAGGTCAAGCCTTCGGTGCGGATCGTCAACGTGGCCCGCGGCGGCATCGTGGACGAGGGCGCGCTCTACTCGGCGATCAAGGAGGGCCGCGTCGCCGGTGCCGGCATCGACGTGTTCTCCAAGGAGCCCTGCACCGACAGCCCGCTGTTCGAGCTCGACCAGGTCGTCGTCACGCCGCACCTGGGCGCCTCCACCCACGAGGCCCAGGAGAAGGCCGGCACCCAGGTCGCGCGGAGCGTCAAGCTCGCCCTCGCCGGCGAGTTCGTGCCCGACGCGGTCAACGTCCAGGGCGGCGCGGTCGCCGAGGACGTCAAGCCGGGCCTGCCGCTGGCCGAGAAGCTGGGCCGCGTCTTCACCGCGCTGGCGGGCGAGGTCGCCACGAAGCTCGACGTCGAGGTGCGCGGCGAGATCGCCACGCAGGATGTGCGGGTCCTTGAGCTGGCCGCGCTCAAGGGCATCTTCACCGACGTGGTCGAGGACTCGGTCACGTACGTGAACGCGCCGCTCCTGGCCAAGGACCGCGGGATCTCCGTCAACCTGGTGACCAGCTCCGACAGCCCCGACTGGCGCAACGTGGTCACCGTGCGCGGTGTGCTCGCCGACGGCCGCCGCGTCTCGGTCTCGGGCACGCTGTCCGGCCCGCGCCAGATCACGAAGATCGTCGAGGTCAACGGCTACGAGATGGAGATCGAGCCGACCGCGCACCTGTCGTTCTTCACCTACGCCGACCGGCCCGGCATCGTCGGCGTCGTCGGCCGCCTCCTCGGCGAGCACGGCGTCAACATCGCCTCGATGCAGGTGGCCCGCGACGCCAAGGGCGGCAACGCGCTGATCGCGCTGACGGTCGACTCGGCCATCCCGGCCGACGTGATCGAGCAGATCATCGCCGAGATCGGTGCCGACAGCGGCCGCTCGGTCGACCTGGAGGACTGACCCACCCCGTTCCAGGACAAACGGCTGCCGCTCTCACGGCAGCCGTTTTTCTGTCTCAAGATGCGAGATAGTAGGACGTCCAACGAGACAGCCAAACTACCGCCAGGTATTCTTTCGAAAGATGCGCCAGGTTCTCGTACTTCTTACCTGCCGCGGCGGGGCCTGTTAGGGCAGGTCGACGACTCGCCGCGGTGTGCGGCGTTGCGTCGGCCGGTAAGCCCCTTCGTCCGGTCCGCGATCCGGACCCCACGAGATCAGGCCCGGTCGGATTCGTGACCGGGATCCGACTTCACCACCACGACGCCCCGCGAAATGAGATGAGACGCCCATGTACGAGATGTATGCCTGGAACGCCACCGACGAGACCGAGGACGAGGCGACCGAGGCTCTGCAGACCGCCCTGGACCGCAGGGACAACGGCGGCGCCCCTCAGAACTCCAGCCGGTAGAAGACCGCCGCCCTCCCGAGCCGTGGCATGACCTTGGCGATCCCGGCCGAGATCCGGTGTGAGGCCGAAAGGCGGCCGTAGCCGGGCAGGTCGAAAGCGCTCAGGGCGGTGACGAGGCGCAGCTTCGGGCTGATCGACAGCAGGTCGTCCGGCCCGTCGATGCCCCAGCGCATCGTGGCCTCGGCCTTCCTGAGCGGTCTGTTGATCGCCTGCAGGCGCAGCCCGAAGGGGCTGACCGCGTCGAAGACGAACTGGCCGCCGGGGAACCGGTCGACGATCGCCCTGACCAGCGCCCGGCCACCCGGCGGATCGAGGTAGTAGAACAACCCCTCGGCGACGACCAGCACCGGCTTGCCCGCGGGCACCTGGTCCAGCCAGCCGAGGTCGGTGACCGACGTGCCGATGGTCCTGTGCTCCTCCGGATACAGCCGCCGGCGCAGGTCGATGACGTCGGGATAGTCCACGTCGTACCAGTCGACGCCCGGTGGCGGCGCCAGGCGGTAGACCCGCGTGTCGAGACCGCAGCCCAGGTGCAGCACGGTCGCTTCGGCATGCCGGGAGAGGAACTCCCTGGCCCAGCCGTCCAGGAAGCGGGCTCTGAGCGCGACCGAGCCGGCGTTGCGGCGGTCCATGCCGGTCTGGCGGAAGTCGTGGTCGATGCGCGCGACGGTCGCCGCCGCCAGGCGGTCGTCGAGGATGGGACGCGGTGATCGGGCGTCCAGTGCCCTGCCGTACAGGGTGGCGAGGAGCGTGGCCTTCTCGGCGGCCAGCTGCACCTTCTCGGTAGCCATGCTCCTTAAGCTACACCTATTTCACAAACTCATGAAGACTGTGAAGCGGCGTGGGCGAGTGCCAGCGCGCCGAGCAGCGGGGCGTCGTCGGTGAACCGCGCCGGGCGCACCTCGGGCGGGAAGGGTACGGCCCGGCGCAGCTCGGCCGTCAGGCGTGGCATGATCAGATCCGCCGCGCCCATCATGCCGCCGCCGACCACCAGGCACTCGGGGTCGAACGTCGCGCACAGGTTCGCCACGCTCATGGCCAGCAGCGCGAGCGCCTCGTCCACCAGCCCCGCCACATCGGGTCCGGCGGGAGCGCCGTCAGAGGTGTCGGCGGGTGCGCCGTCGGAGGCGTCGGTGGTGGCGAAGAGGGCGAGCAGGTCGGCCGCCGTGGTCTCGCGGCCGAGCAGGGCCGTGCCCCGGGCCGCGAGCGCGGCTCCGGAGACCCGCTCCTCCAGGGGTACGTGCCCGTCGGCGAAGGCGGGCTCGCCCGGGATGGCCTGCAGGTAGCCGATCTCGCCCGCCGCGCCGTGCGCCCCGGAGACCACCTGGCCGTTCACCACCAGCGCCGCCGCCAGGCCGGTGCCCAGGTTCAGGTAGACGCCCGCCGACACGCCGCGGAGCGCTCCCCAGCGCAGTTCGGCCGCCGCTGCCGCCTTCACGTCGTTGTCGATCGCCACCGGGATCGCGCCGTACTCCTCCCGTAGAAGCCTGGGCAGCTCCAGCCCTTCCCAGCCGGGCACGTTGGGCGCCAGGAAGACCCGGCCGTCGCGGATGACGCCGCACGTCGAGAAGCCCACCGCGGCCGGCGCGCCGTCCAGGTCCCTGGCCGCCGCGAGCGCCCGTTCGAGCGTGCCGGCGCCGGTGTCGAGCCGGATCCGCTCGGCGATCTCCGGTCCGTCGGAGCTGGACACGCCGACGGCGACCTTCGTGCCACCCACGTCGATGCCCAGCACCCGGCTCACTGGGCGGCCCCCCGGCGGGCCAGCGAGTCGATCGCCACGGCCAGGGCCAGCACCGCGGCGGTGACCATGAACCGTACGGAGGAGTCGACGCTCAGCAGGTACATGCCGCTGGTGATCGACTGGATGACCAGCACCCCGAGCAGCGCGTCATAGGCGCGCCCACGGCCGCCGAACAGCGAGGTGCCGCCGATGACCGCCGCGGCGATCGCCATGAGCAGGATGTCGCTGCCGCCGGACTGCTGGTTGACCGCCGACAGCCGGCTGGCCGCCAGGATGCCCCCGGCCGCCGCCAGCGTGGAGGCCAGCATGAACGCCAGGATCCTGATCCGCGTCACGTTGATCCCGGCCCGTCTCGCCGCCTCCGCGTTGCCCCCCACGGCGTACACATGCCTGCCGAACGCGGTATGCCGGAGCACGAGATCGAACACCACGACCAGCGCGCCGAAGATGATCAGCAGGAGCGGCACGCCCCGGTCGGCCGACATGATGAGCACGCCCGCCACGAGCAGTACGCCCAGCCCGCCCGTCCTGACCAGCAGCCACCACAGAGGAGTGACGGGCAGCCCGGCGGCCAGCCTGAGGCGCCGGGTGAGCAGCGCCGCGCCGCCCGAGACGAGCACCAGGCCCGCCACCATCAGCCACGACAGCCAGGACGGCAGCCAGGTGTCGCTCAGCTTCGAGATGAACCCGGTGAACGGCAGGTTGATCGTGCCGCCCTGCCGCAGCAGGAAGAGCAGCAGCCCGAGCCAGCCCATCAGCCCGGCCAACGTGACCACGAACGACGGCATCCGGAGCTTGGTGAACATCAGCCCGTGGATCAGCCCGATCCCGGCCCCAGCTGCCAGCGCGATCAGGATGGCCGCCAGCGCGCTCCAGCCCTGCTTGACGTGCATGATCGTCATGATCGTCGCGCAGAGGCCGCTGACCGAGCCCGCCGACAGGTCGATCTCGCCGAGCAGCAGCACCATGATGATGCCCAGTGAGATCGTGCCGGTCGCGGCCATCTGGAGGGCCAGGTTCGTCAGGTTCTCGGGTGCGAGGAAGCGGTCGTTGAGCGCGCTGAAGACGATCGCGATCGCCACCAGCCCGCCGACGACCGGCCACGCGCCGACGTCGCCCTGTCGCAGCCGCTCGACCGCGACCTTCGGCGTGTAGGGCTTGCGCGCCAGTGTGTCGGTCATCGTCCTGCCCCCGTGATCGCGGCCACGATCTCCTCCTGCGTGGTGTCGGCCGTACCGAACTCACCGGCGTTGCGTCCCAGGCGCAGCACGACCACGCGGTCGCTCACCTCCCGTACGTCGGCCAGGTTGTGTGAGATGACCAGGACCGCGAGCCCGCGTTCGCGCAGCCGCCCGATCAGCGCGAGCACCTGGGCCGTCTGCTCCACGCCGAGCGCGGCGGTGGGCTCGTCCAGGATGACCAGGCGCGGTTCGCCGATCAGCGCCCTGGCGATCGCCACGGACTGGCGCTGACCGCCCGACAGCATGGCGACCGGCACCCTGATGTCCCGGATGCGGACGTCGAGCTGTTCGAGCAGCTCGCGGGTGGCGCGTTCCATCTCTATGTGGTGCAGGAGCGTCCAGCGGCGGCGTTCCGTTCCGAGGAACAGGTTGGCCACCACGTCCAGGTTCTCGCAGAGCGCGAGATCCTGGTAGACGGTCGAGACGCCGAGCGCCTGCGCGTCGTGCGGGTTGGTGATTTTGACCGGTGTGCCGTCGACCGTGATCGTGCCCTCGTCGGGGACGACCACCCCCGAGATGGTCTTGACCAGCGTGGACTTGCCGGCGCCGTTGTCGCCCATGAGGGCGGTGACCTCGCCGGGGCGCAGGTTGAGGCTCGCGCCGTCGAGGGCCTGGACCGCGCCGTAGCGCTTGGAGATGCCTGTCGCGGAGAGCATTTACTGAATGCCAGCCTTGGCGCAGGCCGCCTTGACCTCGGCGGTGCAGATCTGGTCGGCCGTGTAGAACTTGTCCTTCACGATCGTGCCCTTGACCTTGTCCGCGGTGACGGCGATGGGGTCGAGGAGGAAGGCCGGAATGTCGACGGTGCCGTTGTTGACCTTGCTGGTCGCGGCGGGCTGCTCACCCTTGGCCACGGCCACGGCCAGCTCGGCGGACTTCTCCGCCTCAGCCCTGATGTCCAGATATATGGTCATGTACTGCTCGCCAGTGAGGATGCGTTGCACGGCGGCCAGCTCGGCGTCCTGCCCGGTGATCGGCGGCAGCTCCTTGTAGCCCGCGCGCTTCATGGCGGCGATCGCGCCGCCCGCCATGCCGTCGTTGGCCGACAGCACGCCCACGATGTTGTCCCGGCCGATCGCGGTGATCGCCTGCTCCATCTGCTGCTGGGCCTTGTCGGGGCTCCAGTCGGGCGTGTCGAACTCCCTGCCGACCTTGACCTTGCCGTCCAGGACGCTCTTGGCGCCCTTCTTGTAGTCGGCCGAGCTGGGGTCGGTCGGGGCGCCGTGGATCTCCACGATCTGGCCCTTGGCCGTCGTGCCCTTGGCGTTCATCGCGTCGAGCAGGGCCTGGCCCTGCATCTCGCCGACACGGACGTTGTTGAACGACACGTAGTACGCGTAGTCGATGCCGGAGATCAGCCGGTCGTAGGCGATCACCGGGATCTTCTTCTGCTTGGCCTGGTTGACCAGCGGGGCTACCGCGTTGGCGTCGACCGCGTCGAGCACCAGGACGTTCGCGCCCTGGGTGAGGGCCGCCTCGACCTGTTGCTGCTGTTTGGCCGCGTCCTGCTCGGCGTTGCTGTAGAGGATCTTGCAGTCGGCGCAGAGCTCCTTGACCTTCGCCTCGAACAGCGGCCGGTCGAACGCCTCATATCGCGTGGTCTTGGATTCGGGCAGGAAGAGGGCGATCGTCTTCGCGGCGCCCCCGGCGCTCGCGGTGGTGCCCTTGTCGGTGTTGGTGTTGGCAGAGTTACCGCAGGCGGCAGCGGCCAACAAGACCGCCGCGGCCGGGATCAGTCGCCATGCTCGGTCCATCGCACATCGTCCTCTCGGGTGGGCGCGCCCCGCTGTTTGGTAAGAAAGCTAGTTTACTACCAGGGCAGTTGGCTAGAGTTTGGCGCGAGGAGGGTGAATATGCGGGGTGGGCTGGGTAATCCGCGGCTGCTGCGGGTGCTGAACGAGCGTCGGCTGCTCGACCAGCTCCACGCGAACGGCCCGGCGTCACGGGCCGATCTGGCCAAAGTCACCGGACTGTCGAAGCCGACGGTCTCGGCGGCGCTGGCCGGCCTGGAGGAAGACGGGCTGGTGCACCTGGTCGGCGAGGTGTCGGGCCGTCCCGGCCCGGTGACCTCGCTCTATGACATGAACGCGGCCTCCACCCACGTGGCGGGCATCGATATCGGCCGCGACTGGATCCGCGTCGCCGTGGCGGACCTGCGCGGTACGTTCGCGGGCCGCTGCGACGGGCGCAACACCGCCCGCGACTCGGCCGAGCTGGCGATCCTCGTGGGCGAGCTGTGCCACGCCGCGGCCAGGGAGGCGGAGCTGGACTGGTCCGCGATCGCCTGCGCGGTGGTCGGCTCGCCCGGCGTCTACGACCCGGCCCAGGGCCGCCTGGACTTCGCGCCCAACCTCCCGGGCCCGCCTGACCTGGCGGGTCGTCTCCGGTCGGCCCTCGACGTCGAGCTGATCATCGAGAACGACATCAACCTGGCGGCGGTCGGCGAGCACACGTACGGGGAGGGACGCGGCAAGTCCAACTTCGCCCTGGTCTCCATCGGTACGGGCGTCGGCATGGGCATCGTCATCAACGGCGAGCTCTATGTAGGTGCCAGGGGAGCGGCGGGAGAGGTCTCCTACGTCCCCACGGACTCGCCCCCCACGGACGACGCCCTGGCCCACGGCGCCACGGAGACGGTGACCGCCGCCCCCGGCGTGGTCCGCGCGGCCAGGGCGGCCGGGCTGGACCTGGAGACGGCCAAGGACGTCTTCGCGGTGGCGGCGGACGGCGACCCGGCGGCCCGCTCGGTGGTGGAGGCGGAAGGCCGCCGCATCGGCGGTCTCCTGGTGGCGGTGGCGGCGGTCCTGGACCCGGAGGTCATCGTCCTGAGCGGCGGAGTGGGCCGCAACCTGGACCTTCTCGGCGCGGCGATAAAGGACCGGATCGCGGAACTGGGCCCCCTGCGGCCGGTGGTGGTGGCCAGCGCTCTGGGAGACAGCGGAGTGCTACTGGGCGCGGTGGCCCATGCCAGAACCAGGGCCTGGGACCTCATCTTCGACGCCAGGCGAGGCTGACTCTCTTGTCCAAGAAGTGAGATAGGATGCTCGACAGTCGAGACGAGCGGGTAAGGTACGCACATGGAGTCGCGGAATATTCGCCTGGCCGTCATCCCCGGAGACGGCATCGGCGCCGAGGTCGTCGCTGAAGGGCTGAAGGTCCTGGAGGCCGTCGGGACCAAGTTCGAGGCCACCCACTACGACCTGGGTGCCGCACGCTATCACCGCACGGGCGAGACACTGCCCGACGCCGTGCTCGAAGAGCTGCGCGGCTATGACGCGATCCTGCTCGGCGCCGTGGGCGACCCCAGCGTGCCGCCCGGCATCCTGGAGCGCGACCTGCTGCTCCGCCTCCGCTTCGCCTTCGACCACTACGTCAACCTGCGCCCGGTCAAGCTCTTCCCCGGCGTCGAGACCCGGCTGGCCGACACACCGACCGAGAACATCGACATGGTCGTCGTCCGCGAGGGCACCGAGGGCCTCTACGCCGGCACCGGCGGCGTCATGCGCCGTGGCACGCCGCATGAGATCGCGACCCAGGAGTCGCTCAACACCGCCTACGGTGTCGAGCGCGTGGTCCGCTACGCCTTCGAGAAGGCCCAGTCCCGCCCGCGCAAGAAGCTGACGCTCGTCCACAAGACGAACGTCCTCACCTACGCCGGCGACCTCTGGCAGCGCACGGTCAACCGCGTGGCGGAGGAATACCCCGAGGTCACCACCGACTACAGCCATATCGACGCGGCCTCGATGTTCTTCGTGAGCCAGCCTGAGCGGTTCGACGTCATCGTCACCGACAACCTCTTCGGCGACATCATCACCGACCTCGGCGCGGCGATCGCCGGCGGCATCGGCCTGGCGGCCAGCGGCAACATCAACCCCGAGCGCACCGCGCCCAGCATGTTCGAGCCGGTGCACGGCAGCGCCCCCGACATCGCCGGGCAGGGCAAGGCCGACCCGACCGCGACGATCCTGTCGGTCGCCATGCTCCTGGAGCACCTCGGCCTGTCCGCCGAGGCGGCCAGGGTCGAGCAGGCCGTCGCCGACGACATCGTCGAGCGCCTGGCCGGTTGGGCCGGCCGTACGACACACGAGATCGGTGACGACATCACCGCGCGAGTATCGAGCTAGGGCCGCCCAGCTCCCCAAGCGCCTGGCGGTCCGCACAAGGACCGCGAGGCGCTTTTTCGCGTCTGAACGGCTAAAGCACCCCATTAGCCGCTTGCAATCCCAAATAGCGAGACAATAGGAAGTACAGGCTGCTCTAAGCAGTGAATGTCCAGAGCCGTAGAGTCTGTCCAGAACCGTAGAGAGAAGGACCTCCGTCATGACCATCGCTCAGAAGCTCAGCTTCGACGTGCAGCTATCCGACCACGCTCGCACTGCGGCCGAGCGGGAGCAGGTACTGGCGAACCCCGGGTTCGGGCAGACCTTCACCGACCACATGATCTCGATCGACTACACCGAGGGCGAGGGCTGGCACGACGCCCGCCTCGAGCCGTACGGGCCGCTCTCGCTCGACCCGGCCACCTCGGTGTTCCACTACGCGCAGGAGCTGTTCGAGGGGCTCAAGGCGTACCGGCAGGTCAACGGCTCGATCGTGACCTTCCGCCCGTACGCCAACGCCGCCCGCTTCAACACCTCGGCCGAGCGCATGGCGATGCCCGCGCTTCCGGAAGAGGCGTTCGTCGAGTCACTCGAACTCCTCGTCCAGACCGACAAGGACTGGGTCCCCACCGCCGAGGGCCACAGCCTCTACCTGCGCCCGTTCATCATCGCGACCCAGGTCGGCCTCGGCGTCAACTACCCGTCCCGCTCATACCGGTACATGGTCATCGCCTCCCCGGCAGCCTCCTACTTCACCGGCGGCGTCCAGCCCGTCTCCGTCTGGCTCTCCACCGAGTACACCCGCGCCGCGCCCGGCGGCACCGGCTTCGCCAAGTGCGGCGGCAACTACGCCGCCGCCTTCGTCGCCCAGCGGCAGGCCGTCGAGCAGGGCTGCGACCAGGTGGTGTGGCTGGACGCGCACGAGCACCGGTACGTCGAGGAGATGGGCGGAATGAACCTGTTCTTCGTCTTCGGCGACAAACTGGTCACCCCCGCACTGACCGGCACCCTGCTGCCCGGCATCACCCGCGACTCCATCCTGTCCCTCGCCGCCGACCTCGGCCTGGAGGCTTCAGAGCGCCTGATCTCGACGGACGAGTGGCAGGCGGGCTGCGAGTCGGGAGAACTCACGGAGGTGTTCGCCTGCGGGACGGCGGCGGTGGTCACACCGGTCGGCTCGGTCAAGGGCGCGGACCGGGCATGGACGGTGGGAGACGGCACCCCTGGGGAAGTGACGATGCGGATCCGTGAGGAACTGGTGGGAATCCAGTACGGCTCCCGCCCCGACACCCACAGCTGGATCCACAAGATCAGCTAAACGGTCCCCTTTTCTCACCCCCCGAAAAGGGCCTCCGCTTCGCTCCGGGCGTCCTTCTCCAACCCACCCCTTACCCGTTTGGGTGGTTGGCCGTTTGACGCCCGCCCTTCCACAAAGGGCTCGCAATCGGCGCTTCGCGCCCTGGAAGCTCGACGTTCTTCCTTTGGCGCTTACGCGCACTGCAAGGCCCTCCGCTTCGCTCCGGACGTTCTCCCAGGCGGGCTACCGCCCGCCCCCTGGAGGCCCTCGCTCCGCTCGGACTGCCTTCCCGAACGCTTCGCCAGAAGTTGGCAGGTTGGGCCATGGGGAAAACGGAAACTTGGCTGGAGGCCCATGGTGGTCCTTCAGCCGATGCGGAAACGGTAACTCTGGCGTATTGGCCACGGGGCTGCTATCTGCGGTCAGTCAGTGTCGTCTGGTCTTCCTTCTTGCCCTCGGCTGGTTGGCTCACCGACTGGGTATCGGCGTTTATCAGGCGGATACAGGCCGGGCAGGCACGGGCAGCCGTGGGTGAGAACCGCATCGACCAACCGCAGACCGGCAGGGGATACACCGACTTCCCGCACAAGCTGATCTTCGTGCCAAGCAGTGTGGCATGCTGCACAGCCTCCCGGCCCACATCTGGCAACCCAAGCCGGTAGCCGTCGGCGGGATCGTCTGGACAAGGTTCCATGGTGTCCACGACCAAGTCATCCCAGTGCACCGGCCAGCGCCGCACCCTGCCCGTCAGCCCTTCGTCCTCAACGTCTAGTTCGAGCAGGGCCAAGGTTCCGTTGCGCAGGATGCTGACCACGGTTCCTCGGCGGCCGATCAACTATGCGCCAGAGGCACGGGTTCGAGCGGGACTGTGCACCAGGTCCACGATCCTAGCCCGAGCCCCTGACGTACGCGGTGGCGCCGTCACGGTGCGGCCTTGCCCGGTGGTCCCGGATCAGCGCATGCGGGATCGGCGGTCACCTCCGACGACTGATGTTTTTCACGTAGGTCGGTGTAGCGGAAGGCGACCCGCCGTGCGGCCCGTGGTGGCTCAGTCGCGGGATGACGGGCATACACGACCCGCTTGCGGCGGTCGTCCCAGCCCGATCGCCACCAGAACCACGCGCCATCGCACCACACCACCAGCCCGGCCCAGACAGATACCAGGGCGAGGCGATAGCCGTCGTGAACATCGGCCGTGATATTTAGATCTGCCAACTCGCGCTTCAATTGTTCGGCGGAGGTGATCCACAGGGGCGGGTATGCAGGACAGGCGAGGTGTTCCATGCCGAGCTGCGTTCCGAGTCGCGATTCCATTTACTCTCACCAGTAGGGTCCAGTTACTCTGGGTGCTGCGATGGCTACGCTGTACGCTGGTGAAGACGCTAGGTGCGGCGCTGATGACATAGAAGTGACCGGAAGTACGAGTTACCGGCGGCGGTGACCACCTCATGAATCCCCCTGGTTCCAGAGCCCTGACCACTGGTCGTGGTTATGCCGATCGAGGGCGCGAGGGACGCGTGTCCGGTCATATGCTCAAGGTCATCCGAGAGTCGGCAGGGTTGACGCAGGAGCGGTTCGCCGAACGGTTGAGCGTGGACATCACGACCGTCCAGGGATGGGAGTCCGGACGCCGGCCGTTGATGGCGACCTCTACCGGCACCTATCTAGGGTTGCGTCACTCCCTCTTGTGCCTCGGCGCGCAACCACGTCTGCTTCTTCAACTGGACACCGCCTTGGAAGCGGATCGGTTCATCGGCTACGTGCTAAGCGCCAATCCCGGTGACGCCACGGCTGACGATCACCCGCTGGCGACCTGGGTGATCACGCGCCCATTCACCGACCTCGTGGCATGGCCGTTCACCAAGACTGCCCCATCAGCCGTCGCAGCTGTGGCAAAAGGAATCGGCCGTCGGGGCCCGGCTGGAGCCGGACCGTCGCTGCTGCCCGATGAACGCGCACACTTCTTCGACCGCCTGAAGACGGCGGCCGAGAGCGCTGACGTCGAGAGCGTGAAGGGGCTGCTGTTGCGTCGCCAGGCCCACTACGTCGCTGGTTTCGACGATGGAGGTGACACCGCCGACTGGCTGGCGAGTATGCAGCGCGCCGAAGAACGGCGTACCGGAAAGACGGTGGGGGACTGGACGCCGTCTTGGGCGGTCATCCGGTCCGGGGCCCACTCCCTTGCCAGAATCGGTGATCGCGAGGGTTTGCAGCACTTCATCCGCACCCGCTTGGCCAATGACGTCTGCGAAGTGGCCAACCTCAACTACTGGGCGTACTGGCTGGGCGAGGTCAGCGAACCCCAGGTGAGCGATATGTTCATGGTCGAGCTGAGCCCAGACGACTGGCGAGGCACCCATTTGGGCCGTCACCTGACGAGCAAGCTGGACTCCGCCAACCCATACGTCGATGTGGTCGTCCACACGCTCTGGGCGCTGTTCATGCTCCGCCCCTTCCGCTCTTGACCCGGGTATCGCAGGCGATCTCAAGGCCCAAGCTGCCCGTGTTCTCGACGAGAACGGCGTGTCGCCGCAGTCACGACGGGAGCTTGAAGCCGTCGTCTACGCTCTGCGCATGATGTACCACAGCTGAAAAGGGGGCCTTCATGGCGGACGACCTGGTTGGGCTGACGGACCTGCTGTACGAGATCGGGCTGCTCAAGCGCTACAAGCGCACCGGATGGCTCGTGGCGGGCGTGCGTGACCCGGAGAGCATTGCCGACCACTCGTTCCGTGCGGCGATCATCGCCAGCGTGATCGCCGCACTCGAGGGGGGCAACCCCGAACGGGCCGCGTTCATGAGCCTGTTCCACGACACCCAGGAGACCCGCATCACCGACATCCCGTACATCGGCAAGCGCTACCTCAGGGCGGCCCCGAACGAGGAAGTCACGGCCGATCAGATGCGGGGCGTGCCGGAGCCCGTGTTGGGCATGGTGAGCGATGCGGTCGGTGAGTACGAGGAGAAGGTCAGCCTCGAAGCAATCTGTGCACGCGACGCCGACAAACTGGAATGTCTCCTCCAAGCCGTTGAATATCGCGAGCAGGGGCACCAGAACATGCAGCCGTGGATCGACAGCTCTCTTGCCGCGCTCAAGACCGCGACCGGGAAGCGCCTCGCCGAGGAGGCTCTCCGCACGGGGACGTTGGAGTGGATGACCCGCGTCCTTGACGGCGACTGATTGACCAGGACATCGAATGTCGGTTGGGCTCTACGCTGGTCTGGATCGGCGCAGGAGGGAGCTGCCATGTCGGAGTTGGTTTCACGCCAGGTGACCGGCCATGCCGAGGAATTCCTCGACGCCTTCAGAGTGGTGATCGTCAATGGGCCGAGGCAGTCAGGCAAGACCACCCTGCTTCAAACGCTCGCTGCGGGTTGATCAAATCGCGTGCGAGCCGGAAGGCAAGGCACCCGTCACACCCGCAGAACGGTGACCAGACGGCCGGACGGTGTGGTCGCCTGCTCGAAAGCGCCTCGTTCCTTCCATGGTGGGGCTTCGGGGCGCCGGTTGAAGATCACCAGCGCGCCGGTGGTGAGGGTGAGGCGGTCCAGGTACCGGTCGAGTTGCATGAGGCCGTCGGGCATCGGGTCGTTCTCGCCCGCTCGCCAGACCTTGAGCTCCATGGCCTCGCGCTGCGTGAGCCGTTCGCCTTCGGGGCCGGTGTAGGGCCACCGGACCAGTACATCCAGGCGTTTGGTGCCTGCGGCGTACTCCCGGTCGAGCTGGCCTCCGCCGTTGACCAGGCGGTGCAGGAAGGCCATGAGGATGATCTGGCAGGCGGCCTCGTGGTAGCCCTCCTGTCGGATGAGTACCTCGCCGTGCTCGCGCCAGAACACGACGAACTCCTCCAGCAGTCGCGGCAGGTCGAAACGGCCGTCGGGCAGCACGAAGCTGTGCGGATCGGCCATCACGTACTGTTCCGACGGGTCGCCCAGGACCCGCAGGATGACTTCCCGGTAGATCGGGTTCGCCACCTCCAGCGGGGGTTTCTGCTTGACCAGGCCCAGATCGCAGACGTAGGACAGGTCGTCGGAGAAGGTGAGGTCGACGTCGGGGAAGTCCCCGGCAAGGATGGGCTCGATCACCCGCTTGACCCGGGGCTCGCGCAGCCGGGCGACCAGCGCGTCCAGATGGGTGGCGCGCTTCCGGATCAGCCGCTCCTTGGCGTCTTCCACCTGCCCGGCGGTGATGGCACTGGTCACTTTCATCTGAATGGTGATCTCATAGGCGAGGGCGTTGACCAGCCACGGTTGTCCCTGTGTGAGTTCGAAGACCCGGTCCACCGCGTCCTTGGTGAACTCCTGGCCGGTGGCCTGCGTGTGTTGGTCGTACAGCTCGGCGATTTCGTCGGCGGTGAAGTCGCCCAGGCGTAGTGACTCGACGATGTTGAACGGGCTGGCCGGGTTGGACCGGCCGGGTTCGCCGCCTGAGGCGACCTTGTAGTCTCGCAGGTCGCGTAGTCCGCACAGCACCACGGACGCGGGGAACGGCTGGCCCCCCGGCCGCGTGTTGTGACCGTCGCGGAGCTGGCTGAGGATGCTGACCAGGCTGTTGCCCTGCAGGGCGTCGATCTCGTCGAGGAACAGCACGGTCCGGCGCGGGCTGCGGTGACACCATTCGGTCAGCGCCGAACCGAACCGGCAGCCCGGCGTGACCTGCGGCCAGGGATCCGGCGGCAGCAGCTCCTCTGGCCATCCCGACCACTTGGCGGCCTCGCGGAGGGAATCCAGCAGGAGTGACTCCGCGGCGGCGTAGTCGTCACCGGCCGACTTGGCGCGCTCGCAGGAGAACATCAGGGCGGTGACATCACCGTCGGCGGTGAGCTCGGACGCCAGGGTGCGCAGCGCGGTCGTCTTCCCGGTCTGCCGGGGCGCGTGCAGCACGAAGTAACGGTCCATCTCGATGAGCTCTCGCGCCTGCGGGAGCCGCTGTGTGGGGGGCAGCATGTAGTGCTGCTGGGGGCCGCATGGGCCGGCGGTGTTGAAAAATCTCGCTCGGGGTGGCCGCATGGTCACAGTCTGCCATCCCCTGGCGGCGCGACGCCGACAAGCTCGAATGTCTCCTGCAAGCCGTTGAGTATCGCGAGCAGGGCACCAGAACGCGCAGCCGTGGATCGACAGCTCTCTTGCCGCCCTCAAGACCGCGACCGGGAAGCGCCTCGCCGAGGAGGCTGCTTACGGCCCGCCCCCTGGAGGACCTCGCTCCCCTGGGACCGCCTTCCCGAATGCTTCGCCAGAGTCGGCTCATGGGGGAGACGGGAGGCTCATCGTGGACCTTCAGCGGATGTGGAAAACGGTCAACGGGTGTGCACACCCGCTTATGGCGATGGGTGTAGTTCCCCCTTAAGGAGTAGTTGACCTGGGTAGATTGACGTCTACCGGCTCGTGGGCGGCGTGATCATCAGCGGTGGCGTGTCCGGGTAGGGTAGGGGCATGCTTTGACGCCTGCCCGGTAATCGGGCGCCTCCGTGATCTCCTTCGTTCGTCGCAGATCGACCCTGGACCCACGAAGGAGATGCCTTTCATGAACACGTCGACCTCCATCGACGTTCCTGATCTGTTCGCCGCGTCTTATGGTGCGAACGGCGCCGAGGCGCGCGCTTGGATCGCCGATCTGCCTCGCCTCGGCGGCGAGTTCCTGGACCGCTGGGAGCTGCGGCCCGACGGCCCGGCCGCGTACGGCATGGCCTCGCTGGTCCTGCCTGTGCTTCAGGCCGACGGGACACCCGCCGTCCTTAAGTTCCAGCAGCTCCGGGAGGAGACCGCCGGCGCCGCCACCGGGCTGCGGGCGTGGGGCGGCAACGGCATTGTGCGCCTGCTGGACTATCACGAGAACAGCGGCACTCAGTTACTGGAACGCCTGGACGCGGCCCGGTCTCTGTCCTCAGCGGCCGACGATGATGCGGCCATGCAGATCCTGGGCGAGCTGATGGCCCGCCTGACCTCGGTACCTGCCCCAAGGGATCTGCGACGGCTGTCCGATGTCGCCGCGGCCATGCTCGACCAGGTCCCGCAGGCGGTGACGGCGCTGCGCGACCCCGGCGAGCAGCGGTTGGTGCGCACCTGCGCGTCCGCCGTGGCTGAGCTGGTCGGTGAGTCTGGCAACTGTCTGCTGCATTGGGACCTGCACTATGACAACGTGCTGGCCGGAGAACGGGAACCCTGGCTGGCCATTGACCCTGAACCGCTGGCCGGGGACCCGGGGTTCGAGTTGTTGCCGGCGCTGGACAACCGGTGGGAGGAGGTCGAGGCCACCGGCGATGTGGCTCGCGCGGTGCTGCGCCGCTTCGACCTGCTGACCGAGGTCCTTGGCCTGGAGCGGGGGCGAGCAGTCGGCTGGAGTCTCGGCCGCGTGCTGCAGAACGCACTGTGGGATATCGAAGACGCCAAGGTCGCGCTCGAACCGGCCCAAGTCGCCATCGCTATGGCGCTGCTGCACCGGCGAGGATGAAAGGAGGAATTTCAACGCGTAAAAGGGGATGAACCTCTCTAGGTTCGATGCAAGGCTGGGCTCGTGAGCGACACGCAGACCGTGGTCCTGGTCGAGGGAGCCAGTGACAAGTCGGCCATCGAAGCGTTGGCCGAGCGCCGTGGCCGGAACCTGGCGGCCGAAGGCATCTCCCTGGTGGCGATGGGCGGTGCCACGAACATCGGGACATATCTCGGCAGGTTCGGCCCTCACGGTCGCAATCTCCGGCTGGCCGGCCTGTGCGACGTCGGGGAGGAAGGCGACTTCCGGAAGGCTCTTGAGCGCGCCGGCCTTGGATCCGATCTCAGCCGAAGCGATCTGGAGGCGCTCGGATTCTTCGTGTGCGTCGCTGACCTGGAAGACGAGCTGATCCGCGCCCTCGGTACCGCCACGGTTGAGCGCGTTGTCGATGCCGAGGGCGAGCTCAGCTCATTTCGTACGCTCCAGAAGCAACTGGCATGGCGCGGGAGCGCCACTCACGACCAACTGCGCCGGTTCATGGGATCAGGCAGTGGCCGCAAGATCCGCTACGCTGGCCCGCTCGTCGCGGCACTCGATCTCGATCGCGTGCCGCAGCCGCTGGATATGCTGCTGGCCCACCTGTCGGGGTAGTCGGAGATGGTGAATTTTGTCATCGCCGAGTGAAGCGGATTCGTTGGTGGAACCAGCGGGTGTTGGGGGCGTCGTCGCCGGTTGTGCCAGGTGGGGTTCCGAACGCTTCGCCGGGTTGGCGGGTTGGACCATGAGGGTCTAGAGGACCGGCCACGAGGGCGGCGCCTGCCGTGCGTCGCCCAGGGGGCTGGTGAGGGCGTTGCTGAGGTCCGGAGCCTCGAATCCCGGCGCGGGTGACACACAGAGTGCGGCCCTCGTCGTTGACCGCGCATCCTCAGTCCCGCCCAGGCCCCCAGGCGCTCTGCCCAGCGCCACGTCCGTCGTCTCGGACGTCGGTAGTAGCCCGTGGTCTGCCGGTTTTTGCGCCGTCAAATGTCGGTTGGGCTTTACGCTGGCCTCGATTGTCGCAGGTGGAGGGCCAGCCGGGGCGCTGAGGTTGTGGACAGTGGCGAGGAGATGCCGAATGACGACGAGTCCGGCGACGTTCTCAGCGTCAGCAACCCGGTCCCTATGGTGATCGACTGGTCAGAACTGCAGTTCTGAGTGACGCCACTCGTCATATGCGGCGCGTCTTCATCGTCCCAGAAATCGGGACCAGCCGTTCGTCGACGGTCAGCTGTCGCGCAGGGGTCTCAACACCCGGCCCCAGGCGATGACGTCCGCCAGCATGGCGCTTACGGCGTCGTCCTGGTGTGACCGTGGCTTGAGTTCCTTGAAGTCGATGAAGTCGTGGTGCATCTGCAGCGCCACGTGGTGGCGGACGTCGGCGATTCCGAGTGCGGCCATGGTGCTACGCAGGTGCTGGATGGCCCGGGCCGCGCCTTCCATGCCATATCCGACGAAGCCCGCCGCCTTGTTCCCCCACTCGTGATAGACGAAGTCGAGCGCGTTCTTCAGAACGCCGGGAAAGCTGTGGTTGTACTCGGGAGTGACGAAGACGAAGGCGTCCAGCGAGGCGACCTTCTCGGCCCAGCGGCGGGTATGCGGCCGGCTGTAGTCCGTCTCCATCAACGCGGGCACCGGCTCATCGAGCTGCGGCAGGTCGTAGTCCATGAGATCCACCAGCTCGAACCGCGCACCGCCCTGCCGCTCCGCCCCGTCGAGAACCCAGCGGCCCACCGCGTCGCCGACGCGTCCGGGACGGGTGCTCGCGACGATGATGCCAACATTGATCATTAGATTGCCCTTCGCCTCATGTTCCGGGCCGGCGTCCGACGCCGGCGGCAGCCAGCGTACGTAAGGGTTGCCGAGATGATCCATGCGTCAGGATCCCCCGTAGATGCGTCATCGTCCTCGACTGCCGCCTGACGAAGGACTCATGTACCTTGCGTCGATGGACGTGCTGAGTCAGGTGATCGATTCCATGCGCTCAGGCCGGCCCCGGTTCGCCCGCATCGCGGGGCATGCTCCGTGGGGAGGCCGGCTCCAGCCCGTCGCAGGCGTGGCGTTCCACGTGGTGCTGCGGGGGGTCTGCACCTTGATGCCTCATGCGGGCGATCCCGTCGCGCTGAGCATGGGCGATGTCGTGCTGCTCCCCAACGGGCACGCTCACGAGTTGGCCGGCGGTCCCGATGCGGAGCCGGAAGACGTTCCACTCACGAGGGGAGAGGAATTCCAGCTCGAACCGCGGACCGTGTCACTGGGACTCTCAGGCAGGCCGGTCTCCGCAGTGGTGCTGAGCGGAGTGTTCCCCGTTGACGAATACCGCTGCCATCCGATCGTCAATGACCTGCCGGACCTCATCCACCTGCCGGCCCAGTTGGGCCACGAGCCGCCGTTGCGCCATGTGATCGACCTTCTGTCCACGGAGCTGGACAAGCCGGGCATCGGTACGGAGTCGGCGATCGGCTCACTGCTCGACGCACTGCTGCTGTTCGCGCTACGCGCCTGGTACGGGGAGCATGGCGCCATGGTCGGCTGGGGACCGGCATTGAACGATCGGGCGATCAGTCACGTGCTGTGCCGCATCAACAACGATCCTGGCCGACCGTGGACGGTCCACGATCTCGGCGCGGAGGCGGGGCTGTCGCGATCCGCGTTCGCCCGCCGCTTCACCGCGCTCGTCGGCCGGCCGCCACTCAGCTATCTCACCTGGGTACGGATGAACGCGGCGGCTCAGACGCTCCGTGCGTCCGATGAGCCGCTGGAGACGGTGGCACGGAAGGTCGGCTATGGCTCGGAGTACGCGTTCGCCACCGCCTTCAAACGGCACTTCGGCACCGCTCCCGGCGCTTACCGCCGACAAAATCCGGCGACCCCGAAAAGGCCGCAACGACCACGCTACTCCCAGGTGACGGGCAGTTCGTGGACGCCGTAGATGCTCATGTCGTTACGGAACCGGATCTCCTCCAGCGGTACGGCGAGCCGCAGGTTCGGCAGGCGGCGCAGCAGCGTGCCTCTTTGGCCACCCGGGCGACGCTTGGCCGGGGACGGCGAGGGCTCGGTGGGGGAACTCGTGGGAGACCTCGTGGAGGAACCCTGTGCCTGGTTCCCCTGGGGCTCGGTGACCGGTGAGCTCGTGGCGCCGTCCGCGAGAGGATTCGTGGCTCGGCTCGGGTCTCCTCCCGGAGGGCGGAGCAGCAGGGTCACGCTGAGGGTGACGGAGGTGACGACGACGGCGCTGACTGCCGCCGACGCTGCCATGCCGCGAAGCTGGGCGTCAGTAGTGGCTGGCCGAAACTACTTGACGCGCAGCAGCAAGTACTTGCTATGGTCTGTCAAGTGACGACCACGAAAGACCATGTCGAGTTGGTGGCCGAGCTGGTCCGGCTGCTGGAGACACGGCTCCTCGACCCGTTGGAGATCCTGCTGACCTCCGACGAGCTTCTCCACCCGATCAGGGCACGGCTGCGCGTGGAGGCCGAGGTCTGGGCCGCCCAGCTGCTCGGCGCCGACCGGGAAGGCGCCACTATGACCGCGGCCCGGCTCATTGGCGCACTGTTCCCCGGCGACGGCCCCTTCGACCCGCCCGAGTCGTGGTGGCGTACCGCGTTGGGACGGGCTGTGGCCCGTGCGGCCGGCCATCCCGCGGCCGTGACGGTGTCTTACTCCACTGCGGGGGCGATGCTCGGCATCACCCGGCAGGGCGTCCACGACCTGGTCAAACGCGGCAAGCTCGACAAGCATCCCGACGGCGGCGTCACCACCTCCTCCATCCGCGACCGGCTCAACCGACCTCAGGAGAGCACCCCGTGGCACCACAAGACGTGATCATCAGCAACCGTCCGGTCCCTCTGGCAGTCCGTGACCACGGCGGCCACCGGGCTCCCGTGCTGCTGCTCCACGGCCTGGGCGGCACCCTCCAGCACTGGGACGCGGTCGCGCCGCTGCTGACCGGCGCACACCGGGTCATCGCAATGGACCTGCGCGGCCACGGGCTGTCCGGCGACGGAACATGGGATTGGGAGGAGGTCCTGGACGATGTGGAGGCGGTGATCGACCACTTCGGCCTGGACGCTCCCCAGGTGGTCGGCCATTCCCTCGGCGGCATGATCGCGGTGCGGTGGGCGTTGCGTCACCCGGACAGCCCGGGGATCGTCAACCTCGACGGCCTGCGCTCGGCCGAGACCGCACCGCGGCACTACATCGGCATCGGGGAAGAGGAGCTGACCACGCTCCTGGCGGAACTGAAAGCCGTCTTCGACGCCCAAGCCGCCGCGATGGCCCAGCCGCTGCCCGAAGCTCACGCCGCGATGTATCCCCAGCGTGCACTGCGCACCACGGACCGGGGTGTCCACCTGCGTCCGGACGCCGCGCTGGCCGGGCAGATCAGGTACGACCCGCACTTCCAGGACAGCGTCGCGGCGGTGGCCGGCATCCGCTGTCCCGCCCTGTTCGTCCTGGCCACCCAGAACCTGCCCGGCCTGCCGGGCCGCGTCGGCGAGCTCATGCCGGCACTGCGCGCGGGAATCCGCCGGGACCTGCTGACCCTCACCGCCGACCGGCCGCACCTGCGCGTGCTCGAACTGGCCGCCAGCCACAACATGATCGCCGAGCAGCCCGAGCTGGTCGCCCAGGCCGTGCTGGGGCTTCAGGCAGGGGCCACGGGGCTGGCGGCGAGTGATCGGCCCGGCCAGCCGTAGTGATGCGCCCGCCGCGACGGGCCACGCTCGCGGCCGTCGCGGCGATCGGCGCCAGGTCAGCGGTCGAACCAGCGTGTTGCCGAAGGTGTCAGCAGAGTGGCGACTACCGCGATCGGGAAGAGCGTGCTGGGGGCGATCAGCCTGATCCAGCTGAGGTCGCCGTCGATCGCGTTCATGATGAGGTAACCACCGGCCGCGACCACTTCGACGCCGATGACGCCCCAGCGCACTGGCTTCCTTCGGGAGGGCCAGCGGGAGAGCAGCCAACCCATGAGCGCTGTGATCACGACGGTGTAGAGCATCAGTAGGACGAACGCGCCGCTGAAGGCGAAAGCGACGGTACCGATCATGATGGCGAGCCCCACGAGGCTGAAGGCCATCTCAAGGGTCATGATGAACTGGCCGGCTCGTACGACGGCCGGCATACGCTCGGCCTGGATCGCATCCGTCACACGATCATTGTGCCGTCTGGCGGGCGCTTTGCGCGTTCCGGTGGCAAAGGGAAAGCCCGGCCTTGTCCTCCGAACTGCATGTGGGGAACTCGCGCGCGGAAGATCGCGTCAAAGCATGAATGAGATCCTTACGCGTGGTCCTGGCGGCTGCTCTCATCGTCCTGGGCGTTGGATGCGGCAGCCCCGTGGCGGCCTCCGCGGTGCTGCTTCTGCCGGAGCGGCCAGGAGACCTCTATCTGGAGCAGTTGGTCGCATCGGACGCCGAGCAGGATCCGGTCACGGCGTACGCGGAGGGCGACACGCCCGGCGACAGGACGCTGGCCGTCCTGGTGACAGAGTCGGAGGACTGGGATCCGCCGTACGACTGGGAGCAGCCCTACCGTGGGAAGCCGGTCAAGCTGGACAAGCACGAGGCGACCATGGGCGGATCGGGACAGCACCGCTGGATCGCCTGGCCGGTCAAGGCAAGCCAGGAGTTCGAGTCGTTCGCGGTGCTGGGCCACGGCTTGTCGGACGCCGAGCTGACCAGGGCGGCCAACGGAGTGGCAGAGGATCTGCGGCGCCCCCGGATCGACGCCGCGCATCTGCCGCAGGGGCTGGACCTCGTCAAGACCGGTTCGCTGCCCGTCAGCGGCTGGCACCTGGAACTCGGCGGAACGGAGCAGATCTGGACCAACCGGCGGGCGCGGGCCAGAGTCTCCGTCAGTCAGCTGCCCGGCGATGCCGGCATGGAGGTTCTCGCCGGTACCACGGTCAGGGGAGAGCCTCGGGAGATCCGCGGCACCACCGGCCTGGCGGGTGGCGACCTCCTGTCCAGCGGATCGCTCCGTATGGACTGGGTGCACGAGGATCAGGCCCTCATGAAGCCCAAGGTCCGGCTCTGGCGGGAGAACGGCATGATCGTCAAGGTGTCCGCGCTGGGGCTGGCTGACGAGGTGGTGGACGCCTTCGTACGAGATCTGCGCCCGGCCGGTCCTGAAGCCGTCGAGCGGGCGCGTAGCCAGATCCTGGAGTACCCTCCGGACCTGCTGTTCCCGCCCGTCGACGATGAGAAGCGTCCGTTGCGTGTCGTCACGCACGGCAGGAACGCCGAACGAGCCTGGGCCATGAGCGCCGGACTACAGGATGGAACCTTCACGTCCGCGCTCCGCGTGCTCTCCCGCCGGGCCGAGATCGTGGACGGTGGCGGCGGGACCTTCGAACCGTGGAAGCCGAAGTACGGTCGGGTGCCGCTGACGATCATGCATGACGTGAGGGAGCTCGGCCTGCCCAGCGACAACGTCCTCATCGGCTTCGCGGGGACCGGGGTGAGGAAGGTGCGCATCGGCTACTCGGACGGCACCTCGGCAGAGCTTCCGCTCGGACCGGCGGGCGGTCCGGGCGGCGTCCGCTGGTTCTCCGCCGAGGTGAAGTCCCGTTCGTTCAAGCTCTCCGCCGAGATGAACGATGGCAAGGTCAGCGACACCGTACGGCGCCTCCCCTGATCACCGGCCAGAATCGCGGCGGCTGTCTGTTGCCGTAGACGTTCCTTGCGCGGCGAGGCCGGTTGCCCCCCGCCCAGGCTGGGGGAGGACAACCGGCAGGTGCGCCTACGCGGTGCCCATCGCGATGAACGAGAAGTCCCGGTCCGACTGCTTGCCGTCGCTGCCACCGGTGGTGACGCGGAAGCGGTCCGTGGAGATGGCGATGACGACGGCGTTGTCCCGTGTGTCTCCGCCGTTGCTGTTCATGGTGCCGGGGTACATCTGCGTCGCGACGACGGACGGCCACTTAGCGAACGGCACGTCGAAGAGGATCGTGTAGACACCCGTAGCGACACGATCCACCTTGAAGCCGGTCCCCGAGTAGATCGTCGAACCGTTGCTGCCGACACAGCCCCACACTGATCTGTCAGCCATGTTGATCACCTTTCTCTTCCTGTTGGTTTCCTGAGGAAACGCGGACTTGATGGATGTGGACAGGCCGGAGGTTCTGGGTCGTTCGGCAGGGAAGGGGGCGGACGCTACCCCGGCCCGTCCCCGCTCACCTGCTGCGCTCCAGTCCCCTGATGGCCTATCATGTAAGGCAACTTGTAGCGCAACGTTGTTGCCTTGCATGTAGTGTTAGCGAGAGTGGGGCATGCGTCAAGGGGTCTTCTGAAGACTTCTCGACGAGTGTCCGAACGATCGCGCAGATGGAGCACGGCGATGGCATCACGACCCGACGGCACCCCACGTCACACCCGTAATCCGCGGGGTTCAGGCGACCGCCTGCGGCAGGATCTGGTCACTGCGGCCAACCGCCTGCTGGAGGACGGCGCCACTCACGAATCGCTGTCCTTGCGGGCTGTCGCCCGGGAGGTCGGGATTGCTGCGACCAGCGTCTATCTGCACTTCCCTGACAAGATGTCGCTCCTGCTGGCCGTCTATCAGCGGCACTTCGTCGAGCTGATCAACCACATCGACCAGGCCGTCGCCCGGCACACCGACCCTGTGGCCCGGCTACGCGCGGTCGCGGCGGCCTATTGCGAGTTCGCCGACGATCACCCTGACGTCTATCGCGTGATGTTCACGGTGCCCAGCGTGCCTGAACTGCCCCGCGCGATCTCCGACGACCAGCTACCCGGCGTCGCCGTCCTCGAGTCCGTCCATGAGATCATCAAGGACTGCATCGAGGCCGGCCGCCTGCCCCGTACGGACCCCTACGCGGCCACGCTGTGCCTGTGGGCCGCCCTCCACGGGATCATCACGCTGCGAGCGGCCCGTCCTTACGTCCCCTGGCCTCCACGGGACACGCTCATCGACACCCTCCTGGCCGGCACTATCGGCGCCACCTGAGCGAAATGTCCGTCCTCAGCGTGGCGGTACCTTCACGCGCCGAACGCTTCCTGCTTGATCTGCTCGAACTGCGCGCCCATCGCCTCGGCCAGGGCGTTCGCCCCTGACAGGGGCCGCACCATGACCGTCAGGTCGTCGATGAGGCCGTCGTCGTCGAAGTGCAGGAAGTCGCAGCCGTGGACCTGCTTGCCGTTCACCTTCGCCTGGAACACCAACGCGAGGTCACGGCCGTCCGCGTCGGCGATCTCCCGGACGTAGTGGAAGTCCTCGAACACCCGCGAGACGCCACGGAGGATCGCCGCGGTGAGCGCCTTGCCCGGATACGGCTGGTACGCGATCGGGCTGGTGAACACGACGTTCTCGGCGAGCAGCGCCTCGATCGCGGCCATGTCATGGGCCTCGACGGCCTGACGGAAAGCATGCATGCCTACCCCTACTCAATTAGTTGACTATGCGCGCTTGACAGTAGCTCCAACGTGCAACGACGTCCAGGGAGCAGGGGTCATATAGGCCCTGGCCTCGGGAATCGGCTTCCCGCTCCCAGTCCGGCGAGTGTCCGTTAGGGATCTTCTTATTGGACCTTGATCGCATTACACTCGCGACCATGATCGAGTTGGGCGACGGCGTCGTCGACGACTTGTGCCTGGACCAGCGCGGCACCGGCGGATCGTCCTGGCAGGGAGAGCGGCCCGTTCGGATCACACATGGACGAACTTCGCGAGCACCTGCCGCCCGGCACGGTGATCGTCGGCGGCTCCGCGCCGCAGCGGAGAGGCAGGCCAAAAGGGCTGACTGACAGATCTACGACCCCTATGACGGGTGCCACCGGAATACGGCAGAAACGGGTCGCAGTCGAATGACAACCAAGCGGCGCGATCTCGAAGCAGTGTGAATCAGGAGGCGCGACATGGCCAGAATCGCCTACGACGACCAGACCGCGGCAGCGTACAAGGCGGTCCGTGAGATTCCCCAGGACGGGCTCGAAGAATGGCGTGAAGCGATACGACGTCACCTCAGCCCGTCGCCCGGGATGGCCGTGATCGACATCGGCGCGGGGACCGGCGCGTTCGCCACCGCATTCAGCGATTGGTTCGGCCTCAGCGTCCTCGCGGTCGAACCGTCGGCGGCGATGCGGGCCCAGATTCCGCGCCGCTCGGGCATCCAGGTGCTGGAGGGCGACGCCGGCGCACTCCCGCTCCCAGACGGCTCGGCGGACGGCGCCTGGATGTCCCTCATGATCCACCACATCCCCGACATGGAAGCCGCCGCACGGGAAATCCGCCGCGTTCTGCGCCCGGGCGCTCCCGTTCTGATCCGGCAGGGATATCCGGACAGGGCTTATACGACGCGCACCTTTCCCTGGGAGTTCTTTCCCGAGACCGTCCGGACGACCGACACCTTTCCCTCCTTTGAGCAGACGTGCCAGGCGTTCGCCGCCGCGGGATTCCGCTGCGACGCGATTGAGCCGGTCCCCGAGACGATGTTCAGCCTTGCCGAGTTCCTCGCCCAGGTGGATGTCTTCCGCCGCTCCGCCACCATCATGCGGGGCCTCACCGAGGAGGAGTTCCAGCGGGGGAAGGAGCAGCTCCGTCGCGCCGTGCGGACTTCCAACACGGAACCCAGAGCCAATTGGCTTGACCTCCTGGTTCTGCGCTGACAGCCGACGATCAGGGGCGCAGCCGGTGGAACAGCTCTACCCGGGTGCGGTGGTATTCGACGTCCGCCTCGTCGTGCGTCACCCCCGAGCGGACGGCCTTGTGGAAGTAGGCATGCTCCCTGCGGAGTTTGTGCCTGACGAGCTGAGCGAGTGACTCCTCGTCCAGGCGGGCGGCCGTGCCGCCCGCCTGGTGGTAGGCGGCCATGAACTCCTCGCTCGGCCCGGCCAGGTCATCGCCCCATTCCAGGGCGGCGGCGGCCAGCTCCAGCTCAGGGGCGCCGACGAAGGTCTCGTCCCAATCGAGAACCGCCACTATCCGGCCGTCCCTGGCCAGTGTGTTGCCGGTGTAGTAGTCGCCGTGCAGGGGGTGACGCACGGGGTGCTCGGCGTGGAAGGCGGCCAGCCAGCGGTCCAGGTCGGGGTCGTCCAGTTCGGCGGCGTCCTGGGGTGGATCGCCGTACAGGCCGGACTCCTGGAAGGCGGGCACCGGGCGCGGGCCGGGGCGGAAGTCGGCCAGGGACCTGTGCAGCCTGGCCAGCAGACGGGCACCGGCTTCGCGTTGGGCTGGTATGTCGGAGTCCGGCCAGGAGCCCTCGACATAGGGCCAGCAGGAGATCGGGCGCCCGCCCACGACGATGACCGTCGTCCCTTCGGCAGCCGGCAGTGGGGCGACAGCCTCGGGGAGGCCGGCGGCGGCGTGCCGGGCGATCGCGTGGCACCACTCCGACTCGCCGGCGGTACGCCACGCTGGGCCGACGCGGATGACGTGCCCGTCGAGGCGGTAGGCGGCGGATTCCTCGCCGCCGTGCAACCGCTCACCCTCTCCCGTGACGCCCCAGGTCAGAGCCACGGCTTCGCGGATCTCACGGGTAAGGGGCGTCTTGACGTAGATCATCCCGCCAGCCTATGTGCTTCCGTTCGACGACAGACGCGCCAAGGCCGGGGCCGCCGATAGTCATATTGTTGACTAGGAAACGGGATGGTTAATCACTCCGGCGATATCGTTGGCAGATGTCGTTGCGTCACGCGGTGATGGCCGCGCTCCTGGAGGGCGAAGCGTCCGGATACGACCTGGCCAAGGGGTTCGACGCGTCGGTGGCCAACTTCTGGATGGCCACGCCCCAGCAGCTGTACCGGGAGCTGGACAGGATGCGGGCCGAGGGCCTGGTCCAGGCGCGTGTCGTCGAGCAGGAACGCCGCCCCAACAAGCGACTGTTCTCCCTGACCGAGGCCGGACACCGTGTGCTGCGCGCATTCACCGCCACGCCACCCCGCCCGGGCGCGATCCGCGACGAGCTGATGGTCAAGGTCCAGGCCGTGGACGCCGGCGACACCGAGGCCGTGCGCGCCGCCATCGAGGAACGCATGGACTGGGCCGAAGCCAAGATCGCTCGATACGAACGGCTACGGGCCCGGTTGCTGAACGGCCGCAGCGAGGAGGAGCACCTCGCGCACGCCGACCGCATCGGCCCCTACCTGACCCTGATGCGCGGCCTGGCCTTCGAACGCGAGAACCACCGGTGGGGCGAATGGGCCCTGGCCGTACTGAAGCAGCGCTCAACCGCCACCTCCTGAAGCCCCGCCTTCATCGCGCCAAGGCGGGACGGCGAGTGAAGCGCCACCTGACCAGGATGTAGAGGGCCATCGCCGGGTAGAACAGCAGCCGGGCGGGGTCGTTAAGTACCTGATCGAGACTGACCCACTGCAGCAGGCCGCTCGTCAGCTCGGTCGACCAGCCCCCGGTCACCCGGATGGCGAGGGTGAGCAGCGCGGTCACGGCCAAGTAGTCGATCAGGAGCGTCAGCCCCCGGCGCCACGCAGGCGTAGAGGACGCGGTGACAATCGGCTCCTCGGCGGGGCCGAACGCGTGCGTCGCGAGGAGCACCAGCAGGGCGGCTGTCAGGAGGGCCAGCTCGTACGATCCCCACGAGCAGGCCACGGCCTTGAACCAGCCCAGGCTGAACAGGGGAAGCCCTCCCCCACATGGGTCGTCCCCGGCGTACACGGGAGTGAGCGGTCTGACGACCGCGATGAAGGTGAGGACCGCCGCCGCCCGACGGCCCGCCGCGGCCGAGTGCCAGCGGCCGAGAGCGGCGAGCACGACCAGCGCGGGAACGGCCCACGTCGTCGCGAGTTCCGTCATCGTGGCGAGATCGCCACGCAGCGGCTGGATCAGCGATGGCGATTCGTCCCCGTAGTTGCCGAAGCAGCCGTAGAACACCCCGGTCTCCTCGGCTTGAGGACGCCAGGTGTCCCAGGTGGGATAGGCCGCGGCGGTCAGGGCGGCCACCCAGATCAGCAAGGCTAATCGCGACAAATTACGCCTCCTTTTGCGCGACACCTTACCGATGATCTTCAGAACGCCGCCCCGCTCCCGGGAGCGGTCGGTGGGTGGTCGGCTTCGTACCGGCGGCGGTTGTCGTGAATGGTCCGGCGGTGCGTGGCCGCCCAGCTGCCCAGGGCGGTGACGGGGGCGAGCAACGTGCCGCCGAGTTCGGTGAGGGCGTAGTCCACGCGTGGCGGGACGCTCGCGTGGACCGTTCGGGAGACCAGGCCGTCACGTTCGAGTTGGCGGAGGGTCAGCGTGAGCATGCGCTGGGAGATGCCGGTGACGGCGCGTTGCAGTTCCCCGAAGCGCAGCGTGCGCTCGCGGAGGGTGCCGATGATCAGCAGGCTCCACTTGTCGCCGACCAGGGAGAGGATCCGCAGCACCTGGCGGCAGATCTCCTCGTCCGAATCGTCCGAGCCGTCCATGGGGAACGGGGGCCACGACACGGATGACGTGTCCATTAGTTACATCCTTGTGGGTTTCTGACATTAATGTGCCGTCTTGTGCTTAGCGGCTATGGTGACAAAGCATATGGCTACTCACAAAAAGTAACCATCGGGGTCATCCATATGAGAACCATCGTCATCTCCGGCGGCACGGACGGTATCGGCCGGGCCCTGGCCCTGCACTACCTGCGTGCCGGTGAGACCGTCGTCATCATCGGCCGTAGCGCCGCCAAAGCGGACGCGATCCGTGCCGAAGCCGCAACGGCCGCCGGGCGGCTGCGTTTCCTGCGGGCCGATCTGGCACTGGCGCGCGAGAGCGAACGCGTCGCCGCCGAGATCGCCGCCGAATTCCCGCGCGTGGACGCGCTGATCATGTGCGCGGCGTACGTCAGCACCCGCCGTCACGAGACGGCCGAAGGCGTCGAGCACACCTTCGCGCTGTTCTACCTGAGCCGCTACATCCTCACGCACGGCCTGGCCGATCGGTTGCGGGCCGCGCCACGACCCATCGTGGTGAACGTCTCTGTGCCGGGGGCGCCCCGGGACGCGATCCAGTGGGACGATCTCGGGCTGCGGTCGGGGTTCACCTCGCTCAAGGCGAACCGGCAGGCCAGGCGGGCCAACGAACTCATCGCGACGTGCTTTCCCGAGCTCACGTACGTCCTGTACAACCCGGGGTACGTCGAGACCAGCTTCGCGGGGGACTTCAACCGGCCGACCAGGGCGATCATGGGTCTGCTGGGAAAGCTGGCCGCCACTCCGCCCGCCAAGGCGATCGCCCCCATCGTCGACCTGGTCGACCAGCCGCCCGCCGCACCGGTGAGCGCCTTCAAGGGCCGCAAGGAGATTACCGGGCCGGTCGATCCGGCCGACGCGCCGAAGCTGCGCGAGGCTACCGCCCGGCTGCTCGCCGACCTCGGGATCCCGTCGAGCGCCTGATCAAGGCTCCAGCAGGCGACGCGGGCCCGGGCCCTGCTGGGCGAGGGCGTCGCCGGGATTGACCAGTGCGCACTGCTCGAACGACAGGCACCCGCACCCGATGCACTCCGTGAACCGGTCGCGCATCCGTTCCATCCGCTCGATGCGCGCGTTGATCTCCTCGCTCCAGCACTCGGACGCCCGGATCCAGAACTCCCGCGTCGGCGGGACGCCCTCCGGCAGCAGGTCCAGCACACCGCCGATCACCGACAGCGGTATGCCGACGCTCTGGGACGCCCGGATGAACGCCACCCGCCGCAGCGTGGTGCGGTGATAGCGACGCTGGTTGCCGGTGGTCCGGCGGCTGTCGATGAGCCCCTGCCGCTCGTAGAAGCGCAGCGCGGACGCGGGCACGCCGCTGCGCTCGGACAGCTCACCGATGGTCAGTTCCTGGGCGATCGCTTCGGGCACGCTCCGAGCCTAGCCCGTACTTGAACATTGGTTCAGGTACGGGCTTTAGGCCTGGGCCGTGGGGCGGACGACGATGTCCCCGACGTCGACGCCGTCCGGCTGCTCGATGGCGAAGGCGACGGCGCGGGCCACCGCGTCCGGTGAGATGGCGATCGTGCTCATCGTGTCGAGGATCTGGGCCTTCACCTCCGGGCTCATGCGCTCGGCGAAGTCCGTTTTGATGACGCCCGGCGAGACGACGGTCACGCGCAGGCTGTCGCCGGCCTCCTGGCGCAGGCCCTCGGAGACGGCGCGTACGGCGTTCTTCGTCCCGGCGTACACCGACTGGAGCGGAACGATGCGCAGGCCCGAGGTGGAAAGGATGTTGACGAAGTGCCCGAAACCCTGCTCCCGGAAGACGGGCAGGGCCGCGGCGATGCCGTACAGGACGCCTTTGAAGTTGACGTCGATCATCTCCTCCCAGTCCTCGACGCGGAGGTCGTCCAGGCGGGAGATCAGACCGATCCCGGCATTGCTGATGAGCACGTCGATCTTGCCGAAGCGATCACGGGCCAGTCCGACGAGGCCGGCCAGGTCCTCGCGTCGCTTCACGTCCGTACGGGCCCAGGCTGCCGCACCGCCGGCCTTTTCGATGCGGGCGGCCAGCGCCTCAAGGCGCTCCGTACGGCGTGCCCCGAGGACGACTTTCGCGCCGCGTTCGGCGAGCAGCAGCGCGATCGCCTCGCCGATGCCGCTGCTGGCGCCCGTGATCGCTACGACCTTGCCTTCGATACCCGAGCCTTCGATACCCGACATGATTGGCAGTCCTTCCAGAGAGTGCTCTACAGTGAAAGTGGAGGCGCCGCCACTTCGTCCCACCCTAAGTGGCGGCGCCTCCACTTAGCAAATGGAGAGGGGAGAGCCGCTGATGGCCCGCGACGCAGAACGTCCGCTGAGGGCTGACGCGCAGCGCAACCGGGACAAGATCCTGAGCGCGGCGGTGCGTGTGTTCACCGAAGAGGGGCTGGACGCGCACTTCGAGCGCATCGCCAAGGAAGCGGGTGTGGGCACCGGCACGCTCTACCGCAACTTCCCGACCCGGGAGATCCTGATCGAGGCGGCCTACCGCAACGAGGTGGCCCGGTTGTGCGACGCCGTCCCCGAGCTCCTGGCGACCCTGCCGCCACGTGCGGCGCTACGCGCGTGGACGCGCCGCTTCATCGACTACGCCACCGCCAAGCTGGGCATGGCCGACGCCCTGCGAGCCGTCGTCGCCTCGGGAACCAACCCCTACGCCCGCAGCCGCGAGCTGATTGGGGCCGCCCTCTCCTCGCTCATGGACGCCTGCGCGGCCGCCGGCGAGATCCGGTCCGACATCAGCGCGACCGATATGTTCGCCGCGCTCGCCGGCATCGCCCTCACCTCGGCCGAGCCCGAGCAGCGTGAGCAGGCCGAACGCCTCCTCGACCTCACCCTGGACGGGCTGATGCGGCGCCCCGAAAGCTGATGGCCGGACGCTGGGAGCCTCCGGCCGCGGCTGGAACGACTCCTAGTTCCGGCGGATCATGGTGAGTCCGTCGGCGATTGGCAGGATGACCACGGTGACCCGGGGGTCCTCCCGCACCAGGTCGTTGAACTCACGCATCCCCACGGTCCCCGGATCCGACTCGGCCGGGTCGGCCACCCGCCCGCTCCACAGCGTGTTGTCCACCATGAGCAGGCCGCCCGGCCGCAGCCGGTCGATCAGCAGCTCGTAGTACGCCGGGTAGTTCCCCTTGTCGGCGTCGAGGAAGGCCAGGTCGATGGGCTGGTGGAAGGCGGCGAGCGTCTCCAGCGCCGGGCCCAGGGTGAGGGTGACGCGGTCGCCCACACCGGCCTTCTCCCAGTAGCGGCGGGCGATGGAGGTCCACTCGTCGCTGACGTCGAAGCAGTGCAGCGTGCCGCCGGACAGGCCCCTGGCGATGGACAGCGACGAGTATCCGGTGAACGTGCCCACCTCCACCACCACCTCCGGGGCGGTGAGCTGCGTGATCATCGTGAGGAACACGCCCTGGTCGGCTGTGATCTGCATGCCCGCGCTGTCACCCGTCGCCGCGAGCGTCTCGGCGATCAGTTGCTCCAGCAGGGGGTCGGGCCGGCTGGAGTGGTCCACGATGTAGCGGGCCACGGTGGGGTCGAGAAATTCAGATTTCATGATTGTTATTCCCAACGGGCATCGGAGCGGCTCAGGACGGTCGGCAGGCCGCAATGCGGAAATACATAATCCCCCATGTTTAAAGACATAAAACGTCCGATAAGTCAAACGGGTACCCTTACGGGGTGGGTGAAACGGTGACCTCGGCGAGGGGCCTAGGGGCAACCGGGAAGGCTGCTCCGCGCGGGCGTATCGCCAAACGAGAAGCGATCATGACCGCTGCAATGAGGGTGTTCGTCCGGGACGGTTACTCGGGTGCGAGCATCGAAACCATCGCCGCTGAAGCGGCGGTATCCAAACAGACCATCTACAACCATCTGGGCGACAAGCAGTGCTTGTTCGAGTCCCTGATCGACGAGAACTTCGATCGGGTCAATGCCCAGCAATTCGCCATGATCGAGACTTTTCCCGATCGTCCGGCGAACCTCATGGCGGAGCTCACGACGTTCGCCGGTGATCTCATGCGTGGCTGTCTCATGGACGAGCGGGCGCGAGCTCTGCGCACACTCGTCCAGGCAGAGGGATCCCGGCGTCCAGAGATCGCCAGGCAGTGGCGGTTACGTGGTCAGGACCAGCTCGCGGGGTCCCTGGCCGCCAGGTTCGCCCGGCTGGCGCTGGCCGGAAAGCTCTCCCTGGCCGATCCCGACCAGGCGGCGCGCGACTTCCTGGCGTTGATCACCTATGACGCCCAGGTCGGCTGGACCATCGGTGACGTGACGATGCGGGACGACGAACTCGACGCCTCCATCGCCGCCGGGGTCCGCACGTTCATGCGCGCGTACGGCAACGGGAACGGCAACCACCATCACAACGGCAACGGCAACGGCAACGGCTCGCCCGGAGGCTGAACGACGTCCGCCCGCCCTCTTCGGGTAAGGTCTCGGCGATCAATGAGCTAAGGGCGGGCAAAATGAACAAGAGGTTGGCGGCCGTCGTGGCCGCGGGCGTGGCGCTCGTCGTGCTGCTGACTGTCGTGGCGTTCTCCGAGCCAGGCAGTTCGTCGGCGCAGGGAGTGCGGCTGACCCGGCAACCCGACGGTTCCATGGTGCTCGCGGACAGGGGCGGCGACGCCCCTGTGCTCGACCTGTACGAGGACTTCGACTGCCCCGTCTGCAAGGAGCTGCACACCAGGGTCAACGCGACGATCGAGCGGCTGGCCAAGGAGGGCAAGGTCAAGGTCGTCTTCCATCCGGTGACGGTCTTCGAGGACGAGCCCATGCGGTCCAACTCCGTCCGCGCCGCCGCCGCTGCCCGCTGCGTACCGGAGGAGAGCTGGCTGGCGTTCAGGGACGAGCTGTACGCCATGCAGCCCTCGCCGCACGGGATGGCGTCGGGGTTCAAGGTCCAGGACCTGGCCGAGGCGGCCAGGAAGGTCGGCGCGTCCGTCGACCAGTGCGTGACCTCGCAGTCGTACGCCGACGAGCACCTGCGGGAGAGCGCGAAGATAAAGATCGACGGGACGCCGACCCTGCTCCTCGACGGCGAGCAGCTGGGCAACGAGGCTTTTGACCCGGCCTCCCTGGAGCGGGCCATCACCGGAGGCACAGGCGTCACCGTCTGAAACAACGGCCCCAAAACGTCCCAAAGGTTGAGACCGGTGTGCCGACCAGTGGATAGGTGTGGCAGACTCGCAAGCACCATGTTCTACGGTCTGCTCATTATCAGCAGGCGCGCTGGCTGACAAAGGGACACCGCCAGCGCGCAGACCTCTCACGTCCGTGAGGGGTCTTTTTGTTTTCCAGGGAGACGACACCATGGCCGACGACCGCTTTCACGTGTATGACACGACGCTGCGTGACGGCGCACAGCAGGAGGGCCTCACCCTCACCGTCGCCGACAAACTCGCCGTCGCGCGACAGCTGGACGGCCTGGGCGTCGGCTTCATCGAAGGGGGCTGGCCAGGAGCCAACCCCAAGGACACAGAGTTCTTCAGGCGCGCTCAAACAGAGCTCGACCTGAAGCACGCGCAGCTCGCCGCGTTCGGTGCGACCCGCCGAGCAGGTGTGAAGGCAGCCGACGACCCATTGGTGGCCGCCTTGCGCGAATCCGGCGCGCCGGTCGTGACCCTTGTCGCCAAGAGCCACGACCGGCACGTGGAGCTGGCCCTCCGCACGACTCTCCAGGAGAACCTCGCGATGATCCGCGACACGGTCTCCCACCTTCGTGCGGGGGGACAGCGAGTCTTCCTCGACGCCGAGCACTTCTTCGACGGTTACAAGTCCAACCCAGCCTACGCGCTGGAGGTCCTGCGCACCGCTGCCGAGGCGGGCGCCGACGTCATCGCCCTGTGCGACACCAACGGCGGCATGCTCCCCGACGAGCTGGCCGACATCGTCCACGCCGCCGTCCAGACCAGCGCCCGCGTCGGCATCCACTGCCACGACGACACCGGCTGCGCGGTCGCCAACACGCTCGCCGCCGTCAAGGCCGGCGCCACGCACGTGCAGGGCTGCGCCAACGGGTACGGCGAGCGGTCCGGCAACGCCAACCTGTTCACCGTGGTCGCGAACCTCCAGCTCAAGCGGGGCTTCGACCTGGTGCCGCAGGAGTCGCTGGCCGACATGACGCGCATCGCCCACGCGATCACCGAGGTCACCAACGTCACGCCCAACTCCCACGCGCCCTACGTCGGCATGTCGGCGTTCGCGCACAAGGCCGGGCTGCACGCCAGCGCCATCAAGGTCGACCCGAACCTCTACCAGCACATCGACCCCGCCCAGGTCGGCAACGACATGCGCATGTTGGTCTCCGACATGGCCGGCCGCGCCTCGGTCGAGCTCAAGGGCCGCGAGCTGGGCTACGAACTCACCCCCGAGGCCACCAAGACGCTGGTCGACCGGGTCAAGGACCTGGAGTCGAAGGGCTTCACGTTCGAGGCCGCCGACGCCTCCTTCGAGCTGCTGCTGCGCGACACCGTCCACGGCGAGCGCACGCGCCACTTCGAGGTCGAGTCGTGGCGAGTGATCGTCGAGCGGGCCAAGGGCGGCGAGCTGGTCAGCGAGGCCACGGTCAAGCTGCACGCCAAGGGCGAGCGCATCGTCGCCACCGGCGAGGGCAACGGCCCGGTCAACGCCCTCGACCGGGCGGTACGCCTGGCGCTGGAGAAGCTCTACCCCGAGCTGGCCCGGCTGGAGCTCATCGACTACAAGGTGCGCATACTCGAAGGCACCCACGGCACCGACGCCATCACCCGCGTGCTCATCACCTCCAGCGACGACACGGCCGAGTGGTCCACGGTCGGCGTCGCCGAGAACATCATCGACGCCTCCTGGCAGGCGCTGGAGCAGGCGGTGACGTACGGCCTGCTCCGCGCGGGCCACGAGGCAGGCTAGAGCAGGCCGGCGGGGAAGGTCAGGCCCTGGACCTTGACCTTCCCTCCCGAGCAGGACACCTTCGGCGAGTCGGTGTCGGGCACGATGACGGTCAGCAGCGACTTGGCCGCAGGGGAGACGACCACGTTCGTCGGCTCCTTCGACAGGTACGTCGGCGACACCCAGCCCAGCTTCCCGCCCCGCTGCACCTTCTGCCCGCCCACCGGCTTGCACCCCGCGAGCTGGACCAGCGTGACCCGGAACTTCCCGTCGCCCAGCACGACCCGGCCGCCGCCGTTGGAGATCACCTTGAGCGACGGGGCGAACCGCCACAGGTTCGTGACCTTCTTGCCGCCGGACGCGGTGTCGAGCACCGCCATCACGTCCTGGCCGTGGTTCACCAGCACCGATCGGGTACGGCTCGCGCCGTAGGCCTTGTCCGTCAGCCGGAAGGCCTGCCGGTCCTTGCCGTACGACGTCTTGACGAGCTTGCTGGCCGTGCGCGGGCGGAAGCGCGCGCCCACCACGGACGGCACGTTGTGCGCCTCGGGGGAGAGCGTCCAGTAGCGGTAGGAGCTCTTCTCGTAGGAGTTGAAGCCGCCGTCGACCAGGATGTCGCGGCCCTGCGCGTAGTAGGTCACGCCCAGGTGGTCCTCATGGCCGTGGAACTCCAGGCCGGGGCCGAACCTGATCGAGTAGAAGGCGGATTCGGGCTTGCCCCAGTCCGTCCGGCCGTACACGTAGCCGGCCTTGTAGACCTTGACGTTCTCCTTGGGCGTGCCGGTCTCCATCTTGGGCTCGACGACGGCGCTGCCGTCGCCGATCGGCACCATGAAGCCGTTGGGCTGGGTGGAGTGGGCGACGAACGCCTTGAGCGCGTCGGCCCGCCTGGAGATCTCGCCGGGCACCTTGCGGCCGCAGTCCTTGATGTTGGTCATCGCGACCATGAGCCTGCTGTGCACGTAGACGGCGTAGCGCGGCGCCTGCTCCATGAGTGCGCCCTGGGAGTCGACGTCGAGCTTGACCGTGCCGGTCAGCCGCTTGACGGCCAGGCCCGTCCAGTCCTTGCGGCCGTAGCGGCAGCCGATGCCCATGAGCGCGATGTCCTGGTCGATCCCGTGGTTGTGGCCCTTCTTGTAGAGCCGCGAGTCGGACAGGAGCTTGGCGTGGTCGGCCAGCGTCTGCTTCAGCCAGGCCTCCTTCACGTGCATGCTCAGGCAGACCAGCGCCTGGGAGCGGAGCGAGACGGGGTGGTCCTTCCAGGCGTACGACGGGGTGCCGCGGGCGCCGCGCCTGTTGTGGTCGACCCAGTCCTTGGTGATCTCCTTCGCCCGGTCGAGGTAGCGCTCCTCGCCGCTGTTCTCGTACGCGACGACCAGCGTGCCCATCCAGCGCAGCGACTGGAAGACGAACTCCCACGAACGGTTGTGGTACGGGCTCATGGCCCAGTTGACCTTCGTACCGATCTTCACCGGAGGCTGCTCGACCAAGGGCAGCTCACCCCGCATGACCTCGTCCGCCGTGGGCGTGCCGGGCAGCCAGTCGCCCTGGCACTGCGCGGTGCGCTTCACCGACGTGTCGGCGTGCGCTGTGCTCACCAGCCCGCTTGAAACGAGCATGAGAGCAAGGGGGATCGCAAGGCGGCGCACGCCGGTTCCTTCCGGGCCAAAAAGATGGGGGCGGAACATGCTGACCGAATCTCGATCAACTGGTCAAGTTGGGTGCCGTATCGTTAGCCGCTCGATGCGGCTCGGTTTCCGGACCGGTCAATTCACGACATCCTGGACGCATGACATTCGACGACATCGTGATCCCGGACAGCGCCGTCTGCCGGGGTGCCCTTGAGGTGGCGACCAGGTTCCACTCGCCCTCGCTGCTCAACCACTCCGTCCGTGCCTACCTGTGGGCGGCGGCCTACGCGGGGCTGCACGAGATCGCGTTCGACGCCGAACTCCTCTATGTGTCGTCGATGCTGCACGACATCGGGCTGACCGCGGAGTTCGACAGCCACACGGTGCCGTACGAGGAGGCGGGCGGGCACGTGGCCTGGGCGTTCGCCGCCGGAGCCGGGTGGCCGGTCGAGCGCAGGGTACGGGCCGCCGAGGTGATCATCCGCCACATGTGGGACGAGGTGCCGCTGGCGGAGGACCCCGAGGGGCACCTGCTGGAGCTCTCGACCGGCATGGACATCTCGGGCCGCCGTACCGAGGAGATCCCCCCGGAACTGCGGCAGGAGGTGCTCGCCCGCCACCCTCGGCTGGAGATCGCCAAGGAGTTCGCGGTCTGCGTGACGGACCAGGGCACGCGTAAGCCGTCCAGCCTCGCGGGCGGGTTCGTCCGGGCGGGCATCACGGACCGCATCGCCCGCAACCCGCTGGACGCCTAGCGCCTCAATGGACGACGCGGTGCGAGGCCGGGGCGGGTTCCAGGGTCACGCGGGCCACCGCCGGCACACGTTCCGCCTCCAGCGCGCTGCGCATGTGCGGGATCGCCACGCCCGCCAGGTGATCCCTGAGCTCGCTCATCGACGCCTGCTCGTCGGCCACCAGGCGCAGCCGTACCATCAGCCGGTCGCGGGAACCTCCCAGGTCGGCCCCGGCGTTCAGCACGGCGGGGCTGGTCGCGACGTCCGCCGCGACCGCGGCGGCCATGCCCTTCGCGGTGACGTCGGTGACGCCCCCGGGACCGGTCTCCATCCGCAGCGAGTCGCGGCTGTCCCGGCGCCCCTGAACGAACAGCCAGCGCAGGCCGAGCAGCGCCACGATCACCGCCACCAGCGCGACGGCCCACCAGATCCACGGGCTCCAGGCCACGAGGAAAAATCGCACGGGAGCGTCCGCGATCGCCGTTCCCGCAGCGTATCGCCCGAACGCCCCCAGGCCACGCGCCAGCGCGCAGCCGCCGAGTACCGCGAGCACGATGCCGGTCAGGGCCAGGCCCCACCGGTTGCCGCGGCTGGTTCTGCGGTTCACTTGCGCTCCCTCACGTTGACCTTCACCTGGTAGGGCTCGACGGGGTTCAGCGCCGCGAGCCTCGACAGCACCATCGCCCGTACGGCCTCACCGAACCGCTCCCGATCCCACCCGGAGGTGGTCGCGGTGACGGAGGCGGTGTGGCCGTGGACCGAGGCGCGGGCCGAGTGCACGCCCGGAACCCCTTCGGCGGCGTGCGCCAGTGCCCTGGCGAAGCTCTTGCGCCGCATGCCGATGATCAGGTCCGCGTCTCCGGTATGTACCGGGACAAATCTTGGTCTTCCGGGCACCAGCGCGGTCGCCACCAGCGCCAGCCCGATCAGCGTGACCAGCGCGGTGCCGAGCAGGAACAGCGGGTCGTTCCACGGAGTCGTCGCCGCCCAGATCAGCAGCCGATCTATGGGCACCCACCGCAGCGGTCGTCCGGCCAGCGCCGAGACCGTCTCGGCGGCGACCACCGCGCCCAGCACGGTGAGCAGCGCGGCCACCACGACGGCGGGCACGGTCCGCCGCGGCCGGAACGCCCGCACCGCCGCACGATCAGCCGCCCGGCCGGAGGCGCCGGTCACTGTGCGGCCGTCTGTCATCCAGCCGCCTTCCCCGGCCAGCGGGGCGTCTGTCGCCTCGTCGGCAAGGCTCGTCACCGGCTTGCCCGCTCGGTCGGCACCGGTACTCATGACGAAACCCCCCGGGTGCCCTCCTGCGGTGCCTCTCGCGAGGTCTCTCGCGGTGCGTCCCGGGACGTCTCTCGCGAAACCTCGCGTGTCGCCTCCGGTGAGGACTCTCGCGGCGCTTGTCCCGGCGTTTCGCGCGGTCCCTCCTGCTGCGCCGCTCGCGAAACCTCGCGTGTCGCCTCCCACGAGGAGCCTTGCGGGGCTTGCCCCGCTGTTTCGCGCGGTTCCTCCCACGTGGCCGTTTGCGGGGACGTGAAGTCGGTCATCGTGAACTCGGTCATCGTGACGTCCACGCGGGACACCCGCAGGCCCGTCAGCGCGGCGACCCTGGCCGCCACGTGGTTCCTGATCTGGCCGGCCACCGCGCGCAGCGGCACCGGGTAGGCCACGGACACGGTCAGCCCGATCTCGACGTCGCCGCCGCGCACCGTGGCGCTCGCCGGGCGCGTCCTGCGCAGCCCGCCGCGCTCGCTCACCTCGCGTACCCCGGCAACTTCACGCGCGGCATGGCCGGCGATCTTGCCCGCCACGCGGTCCGCGACCTCGGTACGGCCACGCCGCTCGGGCGGTACCGGAGCGGGGCGCTGCTCCGGTACCGCCACGACCGCCGTCTCGGACGCGGGCAGATCGGTGGTCATCTGCGCCTCACGGTGAGGTTCGACAGGTTCACCTCGCCGCCCTCCATGATGCGGCCCACCAGGAGACCGACCGCGCCCAGTACGACCACGAGCAGGAAGGCGCCGAGCCCGCCGAATGCTCCGACTATGCCCAGCACCATGCCTACCGACATGCCGATCACGGGCAGCCACGAGATGTTGTTCATGAGGCCTCCTCTTCGGGCACCACGTCGTCGATCCGGATGTTCACCAGTCGGTCGCCGGCCAGGTCGGCCACCGCCCGCCGTACCTCTTCGGCCGTTTCGGGGAGGGGGCGGCCGAGGCGCGCCACGATGGCGATGTTCACCTCGCGGTCGTCCGCGGACACGCCCGTGAGGCGCTCGCCGGGCAGATAGGTCGCCACCGTCTCGATGAGACCACCCGACAGCCCGGCCACTCCCGCACAGGCGACGACCCGCTCGCCGATCAGCCGGACCTCGGTCACCTGGGCGTCATCCGCCTGGGCTTCAGGCGGTTGGGCGCCAGTCGCCTGAGGGCCCGCTGTCCGAGCAGCGGACACCTGAGGGCCGGTCGGCGGAGCGCCGCTCGCCCGGGCACCGGTCATCGGACTCTGGGCTCCCGCTCCGTGCCACCCGTGTCGCCCGTGCCGCTCGTACCGCCGATCTCCTTGGCGGGTGTGTCCCGCATGGGGAGGTGGACGTCATCGACCCTGATGTTCACCTCGGTGACCTCGAGCCCGCACATGCGCTCGATCGCGTTGATGACGTTCCTGCGCACGGCCGCGGCCAGTTCGGGGATCGCGATGCCGTACTCGGCGACCAGGTCGAGGTCCGCGGCGGCCTGCCGTTCGCCCACCTCTACCGAGACGCCCTGGGCGAAGCTCTTGTCGGCGCCGACCATGCCGCGCATGGTGCTGAACGCTCTCGCGGCTCCGGCTCCCATGTCGTAGACGCCCGGCACCTCGCGTGCCGCGAGTCCGGCGATCTTCGCTACGACCGCGTCGTCGATGGTGGTGGTGCCCTTGTCGGTCACCAGCGAGCCGGCCGGGCTGTCCTCCATCGTCCTGGCCCGCGGTACGGTGCCCTGCTGATTGACTACCGTGTCAGCCACGGTCCGTCACCTCCCGCACTCGATGTGCTCTTAAGGCCCCCGTAACCTCCAGCCGACTGACGATGCGTGGCAAAACGGACTTTAGGTACGTTTGTGACCGATTTATTAGGCGGGCAGAGCGCGGGACGGCGGCGATAGCCTTGTCAGGTGCGTATAGCGAGGTTCTCCACAGGCGAAGGCGTGTCGTTCGGCGTGGTCGAGGGTGGGCCAGGTGAGGAGTTCGTGTCCGCGATCTCCGGCCACCCGTTCGGGGACGTTCAGTTCACCGGCGAGCGCTTCCCGCTGTCCCAAGTCCGGCTGCTGGCCCCGATGCTGCCCAGCAAAGTGGTGGCCATCGGCAGAAACTACGCCGAGCACGCCCGCGAGCTGGGCAACGAGGTCCCCGACGAGCCGCTCATCTTCATCAAGCCGTCCACCTCTGTGATCGGCCACGGCGAGCCGATCGCCTACCCGACGACGCTGTCTCACCGCGTCGACTACGAAGGCGAGCTGGCCGTGGTGATCGGCAGGCTCTGCCGCGAGGTGCCGGTCGAGCGGGCCAAGGACGTCATCTTCGGCTACACCTGCGCCAACGACGTCACCGCCCGCGACCTGCAGAAGAAGGACGTCCAGTTCACCAGGGCCAAGGGCTTCGACACCTTCTGCCCGCTCGGGCCGTGGATCCAGACCGACCTCGACCCCTCCGACCTGGCGCTCACGACGACGGTCAACGGAGAGGTGCGGCAGAGCGGCCGCACCAACCAGCTCATCCACGACATCCCCGCGCTGGTCGCCTACGTCAGCGCGGTCATGACGCTGATCCCCGGCGACGTGATCCTCACCGGCACCCCGGCGGGCGTCGGCCCGGTCGAGGTCGGTGACGAGGTCAGCGTCGGCATCGAAGGCATCGGCACTCTGACGAACAAGGTGGTCTCCCGTGACTGATCTACGGGTGCGTTTCGCCCCGTCGCCTACCGGTATGTTCCACGTCGGCGGCGCCCGCACGGCGCTGTTCAACTGGGCGCTGGCCGAGCAGTCCGGCGGCCGCTTCGTGCTCCGCGTCGAGGACACCGACGCGACGCGCAACCGCCCCGAGTGGACCGAGGGCATCATCTCGGCGCTCGACTGGATCGGCATCAACGGCACCAACCCGGTGTTCGAGGGCCCCTACTTCCAGTCGGCCTACGAGCCGCAGCACCGCGAGGCCGTGGCCAAGCTGCTCGCCGACGGCAAGGCCTACTTCTGCGACTGCACCCGCGAGGCGCTCGTCGCCCGCACCGGCTCCGAGCACAAGGGCTATGACGGTTTCTGCCGTGACCGGGGTCTGACCGAGGGCGCCGTCCGTTTCCGTACCTCCGACGAGGGTGTCACCGTCGTCGAGGACGTCATCAGGGGCCGGGTGGAGTTCCCCAACGACGCCCAGGAGGACTTCGTCATCGCCCGCACCGACGGCTCGCCGCTCTACGTGCTGGCCAACGCGGTCGACGACATCACCCAGGGCATCACCCACGTGGTCCGCGGTGAGGAGCACCTGGGCAACGCGGCCAAGCAGCAGCTCCTGTGGCCCGCGCTCGGCGCCAACCCGCCGGTCTGGGCGCACCTGCCGGTGATCGTCAACGAGCAGCGCAAGAAGCTGTCCAAGCGCCGCGACAAGGTGGCGCTGGAGGACTACCGCGCCGACGGCTACCTGGCAGAGGCCATGGTCAACTACCTCATGCTGCTCGGCTGGGGGCCCGGCGACGACCGCGAGATCATGCCGTGGGCGGAGATGGTGCCGCTGTTCAAGCTGGCGGATGTCAACTCCGCCAGCGCCTTCTTCGACGAGAAGAAGCTGCGGGCCTTCAACGGCGAGTACATCCGCGCCCTGCCCGTCGAGACCTTCGAGGAGCGCTGCTCCCCCTACCTCGAGGACGACTGGGACCGGGAGATGTTCAGCAAGGTCGCGGCGCTCGCGCAGACCCGCATCGCCGTGCTGGCCGAGATCAGGCAGAACGTCGACTTCCTCTTCCTGGACGAGCCCGTGTTCGACGCGGCTTCCTGGGACAAGGCGATGAAGAACTCCCCGGTGGAGATCCTCAGCGGCTACCTGGAGCGGCTGGCGAGCGTCAGCTGGGACCCGGAGTCCCTCAAGGAGGCGCTGGAGCAGGTCGGCGCCGCCCACGGCCTCAAGCTCGGCAAGGCCCAGGCGCCCGTGCGCGTTGCTATTACGGGCCGGACGGTGGGTCTGCCGCTGTTCGAGTCGATCGAGGTGCTGGGCCGCGAGCGGACCGAGGAGCGGATCCGCGCCGCACTGACCCGGCTCCAGGGCTGACCGCCGCCGCACTCAGGGGTACGACGGCGTCCGTCGCACCCCTGAGCCGTCGTGCGAGCGTCAGAGCAGGCCGCGGCGCTCCAGGAGCGGTTGGATGCTCGGCTCGCGACCGCGGAAGTTGCGGAAGGCGGTCAGCGAGTCGAGGCTCCCGCCCTTGGACAGCAGTTCGCGGCGGAAGTGGTCGCCGTTCGCCCGCTCCAGCCCGCCGTTCTCCTTGAACCACTCGACGCTCTCGGCGTCGAGCACCTCGCTCCAGATGTAGGAGTAGTAGCCGGCGCTGTAGCCCCCCGCGAAGATGTGCGCGAAGTAGTTGGTCCGGTAGCGCGGCCGGACCGTCGGGAGGGCGATCCCGGCCGTCTCCAGGGCCGCGGACTCGAACGCCTCGGCGTCGGCCACCGCCTCGCCCGCGGCCAGCTTGTGCCAGGCCCAGTCGAGGAGCGTCGCGGCCAGGTATTCGACCGTCATGAAGCCCTGGTTGAACTTCTCCGCGGCCTTCATCTTCTCCACCAGCTCGGCGGGCATCGGCTCGCCCGTCTCGTGGTGCTTGGCGTAGTTGGCCAGGATCTCCGGCCAGGTCGCCCACATCTCGTTGACCTGGGACGGATACTCGACGAAGTCACGCGGCACGCTGGTGCCCGACACGCGGGGGAAGCACACCTCGGAGAACAATCCGTGCAGCGCGTGCCCGAACTCGTGGAAGGCCGTGTTGACCTCGTCGTACGTCAGCAGCGTCGGCCCGGAGGCCGGTTTGGTGATGTTGAGGTTGTTCATCACCACCGGCTGCTCACCGAACAGGCCCGACTGGTCGACCAGGTTGTTCATCCAGGCGCCGCCGCGCTTGTTGGGCCGGGCGTACGGGTCGAGCAGGAACAGGCCGAGCGCGCCGCCGTCCTCGTTGAACACCTCGTAGACGCGTACGTCCTCGTGGTAGCCCTTCAGATCGGGCCGCTCGGTGAACGTGACGCCGTAGAGCCGGGTCGCCGCGTGGAACACGCCGTCCCGGAAGACGCGCCACAGTTCGAAGTAGGGCCGCATCGCCGCGGCGTCGAAGTCGTAGCGGGCCTGGCGCACCTTCTCCGAGTAGTAGGACCAGTCCCACGGCTCGATCGCGAACCCGGCCTGCTCGGCGAGCGCCTCCGCCTCCTTCTTGGCGTTGCGTACGGCCGGCCCGACGAGCTGCCCCAGCATGGCCTCGACCGCCTCCACGGTCTTGGCCGTCTGGTCGGCGACCGTGTAGGCGGCGTGGCTGGGGAAGCCCAGCAGCGCGGCCCGCTCGGCCCGCAGCGTCGCCATCCTGATCGCCAGCTCGAAGTTGCGTGGCGCCCGCTCCACGCTCAGCGTGTAGAGCCTGCGGCGCACGTCACGGTCGGTGAGCTGGGCCAGCCCCGGCTGGTTGGTGTAGTTGAGCAGCGGCAGGACGTAGCGCCCGTCCTTCTCCAGCGACTGGATCGTGGCCTCGTCGAAGCCGTCGAGGTCCTTGGCGTCGTCGACGACCAGCGCGGACTCGCTCAGCGCCTTCAGCAGGTTCTGGGCGAACTCGGTGGACAGCCGGGACAGCTCCTCGTTGAGCCGCCTGAGCTCGCCCTGCTCGGCCTCCGACAGGTCGGCGCCGGCCCTGACGAAGTCCTCGCGGTATTTCTCCAGCAGCCACGACTCCTCGGGGTCGTCGGTGGCCACCTGCTTGATGCGGGCCCAGAGCGCGCGGTTGAGCCGGATGGCGTCACTGTGCTTGGCCAGCGCGGGCGAGATCTGCTTCTCCAGCTCCAGGACGCCGTCGGTGGAGTTGGAGGACACGATGCTGAAGAAGGCCGTGGACACGCGCTCCAGGACGCGTCCGGAACGCTCCAGCGCGGCGATCGTGTTGTCGAAGGTGGGCGACTCGGTGCTGTCCGCGATCGCTTCCACCTCGGCCAGCCCCTCCGCCATCCCGCGCTCGAACGCCGGGAGGTAGTGCTCCTCGCGGATCTCCTCGAAAGGCGGCAGTTGGTACGGCAGGTTGCTGGGGGCGAAGAAGGGGTTCTCTGGCAACGCTTGGGCTCCTCCACGTGGTGCTTTGTCCCCCTCAGCTTGGCACGATCGGACCCCTCCCGCCCCCCGGAGGAAGACGGTTCGGCAATCGTTTTGGTCTTGCACCCCAACTGGGCTATTCTTTCGGACGTCGCCTTAACGCGCCCCACGGGGTTCGGGCCGGTGGGGTATGGTGTAATTGGCAGCACGACTGATTCTGGTTCAGTTAGTCTAGGTTCGAGTCCTGGTACCCCAGCGTTCAACGGATGTCTCGCAGAGACATCCGTTTTTTGCTTATGGATGAGTTCCGGATCCGGCGAGGGTCGTTCCCCGCCTTCGTGGCCCCGCTCCTGATGCCCCTCGTGCTCTTCTTCCCAGTGTGCCTGCTGCTCGGCGCCATCCTGACGGGCAGTTCGATCGCCGGAGTGCTGATCGGCCTCCTCGGCGTCGGCGCGCTCGTCGGCGTGCTGGCGGTCAAGCACCGCCGGATGGTGGCGGGCACCGTCGTACGTTTCACCCCGCAGGGCGTGGAGCTGGCGGACACCTACGGCTTCCGCCTCCGGCTGGAGTGGGCCCGGATGGAGCGGATTGACGTCGTGGAGAGCCGGATGGCCAGTCCCCGTACGATCGGGCGCCTCGGCGGCGTCCGGGTGCGTGCCGGCGCTCTGCGGTCCGCCGGGCTGATCGGCTGGGGCACCCGAGAGGTGCCGCCGCGCGTGCCCCGCTGGATGCGGGCGCAGCTCGCCGGGGTGCCCGTCGATCCGCGGAGCGGCCTCCAGCGGCTCGGCATCCCGCTCGGCGCCATCGACCCGCTCTGGGAACGCGGCCCGATGGGCGACTGGGTGCGCCGCCATAGGCCCGATCTGCTGGCCTGATAGTGGTTTGGAGGTGCTCCTAGGGTGCGGTAGAGTTACCTGCGTTGCCGGGGGAACCCGGCACGATCGCTTGTGGACAGGGTCCCGTCGTCTAGTGGCCCAGGACGCCGCCCTCTCAAGGCGGTAGCGCCGGTTCGAATCCGGTCGGGACTACCACTGTCACACAAGCTCACGAAGGTCCCGTCGTCTAGTGGCCCAGGACGCCGCCCTCTCAAGGCGGTAGCGCCGGTTCGAATCCGGTCGGGACTACATTTGTTCACCGCTCTCGGTCGCGCATAGCGCCGAGGGCTTTTTTTGTTGGCCCCACCGGGAAGCACGCGAATGGCGCCGCTCCAGCTGCTGGAGCGGCGCCATTCGTACGAGTGCCTAGGAGTTGGAGCGGGCCTTGAACAGCGCCCGCCGCGCCGCCTTGGCGACCTGCTTGTCGGGGTGGACCTGCGAGATCAGGTCGAGCAGCTCTTCGACGTGCGCGTGCGGGATCTTCCAGATCACCTCGAGCAGGTTGTTGAGCAGCTCGGGCCCGATGTCCCGCAGGCTGCCGACGAACTCCGACCTGCCGAGCCCGGCCGAGATCGTCCACATGTCGAGGATCAGCCAGTGGGTGTCGTCCTGCGTCGGCTCCGGCGCGTCCGGCACCTCAAGCTGGCTCAGGTGCGTGGCCGCGTACGGGCGCAGCGACGACTGCTTCAGGGCTTCCTGCCAGGCGGGGATGGCCGCCTCGCCGAGCGTGCCGACCACGCTGGCCGCCTGCACCCGGATGAGCGCGTCGGACTCGTCCTGTGCGGCGGCCTCCAGCAGCTCCTCGGCCGCCTTGCCCGGCTCGCGCAGCCGCATCCAGTCGGCGAACTCGGCGTCGGCCTCCTCCTCCGGCAGCTCGGCGCTGAGCGCGAGCAGCTCGTGGGCGCTCATCGAATCGATGGCCGGGCGCGCGTCGACCTCGATGTCGGAGTCGTCGACCAGGTGGACGACGCCCTCGGTGCCGAGCGGCGTGAGGCTGACCGTCCGGCCGCCGACCTCCACCATGCCGTAGCCGGTCAGCCAGGCGATCGCCCCGGCGAGGGGGTCGCCCGCCGCCTCCCAGGCGTCGGCGCCCAGCTCGTCGAGCTCGGCGGCGGCCTCGGACAGCTCCTGGCCGAGCTCGTCGAGGTCGCGGGAGCCGCCCCCGAGGAGCAACCGGACCAGCACGCCCCGCGTGAGGCCCGCCAGGGCCATGGTGAGGTCCTCGTCGGGCAGTTCGGGGTCGCCGTAGTCGACCGAGTGCAGACCGAGCATCCAGGCGTCGAGCACGTCCTCGTCGTCGTCGAACGGCCACTCGGACGTGTCGTCCTGGACGCCCACGGTGTTGGCGTCACCCGGCTCCAGGAACTCCAGGTCGACGGCGAGGTTCCAGACGTTCCACAGCTGTGGGACGGCCTCGGCGAGCGAGCCGTCGGTCTCCGGCCTGGGCAGCCCGACGGCGGCCAGCGCCTCGGCCACCTCGTCGTCGGAGAGCAGGGTGTCTTCCCCCACCCGGCGTCCCGAACCCACCCACAGAGCCAGGTCGCGGGCCTGGGCGATCAGCGGCACGGCGCGGGCGGCGGCGGCCAGCTCGGAGTCGGGGCGCAGCCTGATCGTGTCGAGGTCGGCCAGCGCGTCGGCGAACGGCTCGAAGTCGCCCAGGTCGCCGATCTCCTCCTCCTCGTCGTCGTCACCTTCGGCGTCGTCGTCCAGGAGGTCCTCCATCAGCTCGACGAAGTCGTCCTCGACGTCGTCGAGCTCGGCCTGCAGGTCGGAGAGGGAGTCCGAACCCTCGGTGAGCCGTCCGGTCTGGGAGAGGAACGTCAGGTACGCGTCGACGGCGGGGAGCATTCCGTCGGCGGCGACGTCGGGGTCCTCCACGACCTTGGGCATGCGGTCGAGCAGCAGGTTGCGCAGGTCGGCACGCTTCCACGTGCCGAGATCCTGGGAGAAGGCGAGGCGGTGCCACAGCGCCGCTGGTCCCACGAGCTCGGGGTCGCTCTCGGGCGCGTTGGCACGCGCCCAGATGATGAACTCTTCGAGCAGGGGTCGCAGCTCAGTGGCGGCTACCTCGATGCGATCTGTCACGCACTCAGGCTAGTGCGCCCGCGAGGCACTCGGCTCCCCAAATAAGCGCTTTTGCTGATCATGACGTGCGACGCATGGCCTCGGTGATGCGCTCAGCCGCTGCCATCACGGGCACGGCGTGCAGTCGGCCAGGGGCTCGCGTCAGTCGTTCGATGGGTCCCGAAACCGAGACCGCCGCGATGACCTTGCCGCCGCTGCCCCTTATCGGCGCGGAAACGCTGGCCACTCCTTGCTCGCGCTCGCCGACGCTGTGCGCCCAGCCCCTGCGCCGCACCGACGCCAGCGTGGCCGCGGTGAACTTGGCGCCGCGCAGCCCCCGGTGCAGGCGGTCGGGCTCCTCCCACGCCAGCAGGATCTGGGCGGCGGAACCCGCCGTCATCGGCAACGCCGAGCCCACGGGCACGGTGTCGCGCAACCCGCTGGCCCGTTCGGCCGCGGCGACGCAGACCCGCTCGTCGCCCTGGCGCCGGTAGAGCTGCGCGCTCTCGCCGGTCAGGTCGCGCAGTTGCATCAACACGGGCGCGGCCACCGCGAGCAGCCGGTCCTCGCCCGCCGCCGTGGACAACTCGGAAAGCCGCGGGCCGAGCACGAACCTGCCCTGTGTGTCACGAGTCACGATGCGGTGATGCTCGAGTGCGACGGCGAGCCGGTGGGCCGTAGGTCTGGCCAGGCCGGTGGCCTGGACGAGCTGAGCCAGCGAAGCGGGACCCGCTTCGAGGGCATTGAGTACCAGAACGGCCTTGTCCAGTACGCCGACTCCGCTAGAGTTGTCCATACACCGATACTGCCGTCTCGACATATGAGAAGGCAAGTCGGAATCAACCAGGAGGAGATCATGGCCCGCACATTGGCGGAGAAGCTCTGGGAGCAGCATGTCGTGCGCCGCGCCGACGGCGAACCCGACCTCCTCTACATCGACCTGCACCTCATTCACGAGGTGACCAGCCCGCAGGCGTTCGACGGTCTCCGTCTCGCCGGCCGGCCCGTGCGCAGGCCTGATCTCACCATCGCCACCGAAGACCACAACGTGCCGACGGTGCTCGGCCCGATCACCGACCCGGTGTCCAAGACCCAGGTCGAGACGCTGCGCAAGAACGCCGCCGAGTTCGGGATCCGGCTCTACCCTATGGGTGACGCGGGCCAGGGCGTGGTCCACATCATCGGCCCGCAGTTCGGCCTGACCCAGCCGGGCATGACGATCGTGTGCGGTGACTCCCACACCTCCACGCACGGCGCGTTCGGCGGCATCGCGTTCGGCATCGGCACCTCCGAGGTCGAGCACGTGCTGGCCACCCAGACGCTGCCGGCCTACCGGCCGAAGACGATGGCCATCGAGGTCTCGGGCGAGCTGCCCGTCGGCGTCACGGCCAAGGACCTGATCCTGGCCATCATCGCCAAGATCGGCACCGGCGGTGGCCAGGGTTACATCGTCGAATACCGCGGCGAGGCCATCCGCAAGCTCTCCATGGAGGGCCGGATGACGGTCTGCAACATGTCGATCGAGGCCGGCGCCCGCGCGGGCCTGATCGCGCCCGACGAGACCACGTTCGCCTACCTCAAGGGCCGCCGGCACGCGCCGACCGGCGAGGCGTGGGACCAGGCCGTCGAATACTGGAAGTCGCTGCGCACCGACGACGACGCCGTGTTCGACCAGGTGGTCGAGATCGACGCCACCACGCTCACGCCGTACGTCACCTGGGGCACCAACCCGGGCCAGGGCCTGCCGCTGGACGCGTCCGTGCCCAGCCCCGATGACTTCGCCGACCCGACCGCGCGGTCGGCGGCCGAGCGGGCGCTGGCGTACATGGGCCTCACGGCGGGCACGCCGCTGCGCGAGATCCAGGTCGACACGGTCTTCGTCGGCTCGTGCACCAACGGCCGCATCGAGGATCTGCGCGCCGCCGCCGAGATCCTGCGCGGCCGCCAGGTCACCACCCGCACGCTGATCGTGCCGGGCTCGATGATGGTCAAGGCCCAGGCCGAGCAGGAGGGCCTGCACGAGGTGTTCAAGGCCGCCGGCGCCGAGTGGCGCGAGGCGGGCTGCTCGATGTGCCTCGGCATGAACCCCGACACGCTCCAGCCGGGCGAGCGCAGCGCCTCCACCTCCAACCGCAACTTCGAGGGCCGTCAGGGCAAGGGTGGCCGCACCCACCTGGTGTCGCCGCAGGTCGCCGCCGCGACCGCCGTCACCGGCCATCTGACCGCCCCCGCCGACCTCGTTTAGGAGAGCCTTCCGATGGACGCCTTCACCACCCACACCGGTACGGCGGTGCCGCTGCGCCGCAGCAATGTCGACACCGACCAGATCATCCCGGCCGTCTGGCTCAAGCAGGTCAGCCGGACCGGGTTCGAGAAGGGCCTGTTCGCCGCCTGGCGCGAGGACCCGACGTTCGTGCTCAACGACCCGTCCTACGACGGCGCCTCGATCCTCGTCTCGGGTCCCGACTTCGGCACCGGCTCCTCGCGTGAGCACGCCGTGTGGGCCTTGCAGCAGTACGGCTTCCGCGTCGTGATCGCCGCCAGGTTCGGCGACATCTTCCGCAACAACTCCACCAAGATGGGCCTGCTCCCCGTCATCCTGCCGGGCGAGAAGGTCGAGGCCCTGCAGGCGGCCATCGAGGCCGAGCCGGGGCTGCGGGTGACCGTCGACCTCGCCGATCGCCAGGTCCGCTGGGCCGATGAGATCGTCGGTTTCGAGATCGACGACTACACCCGCTGGCGCCTCATGGAGGGCCTCGACGACATCGGGCTGACCCTGCGTCATGCCGAGGATGTGGCGGCGTACGAGAATGGTCGGCAGCCATGGCTGCCGACGACCGTCTAGAAGACGACGCACTGGCGCGGCGGCTGCGCGAAGCGCACCGCCGCGTCCGCATGCTGCCCGCCGCCGAAAAGGAACGGCTGGCCCGCCGTTACGTCGCGATCTGCGATCTGGCCAAGCGGGATCCGGAAAGGGCCGCCGCCCGCCTCGAGGCGTTTCTCGCCGCGCTCGACAGCGATTTCGACACGCCACGCGCACCCGAAAACACGCTCGGTGATTGAGTTCCCTCGCGATCCCGCCTACTTTCGAGCGCGTAAGGGGTTTCTACGTAAGATTCATGAGCTGGAACCCCGAGCCGTAACTGGGGGAGCAGAACTTTATGAACAAGCGAGAACTCGTCGATGCCATCGCAGATCGGGTGGGCGACAGGAAAACGGCCACGGAGGCCGTGAACGCGATCATCGACGCCGTCCAGAAGGCGGTCGCCAGCGGGGACAAGGTCTCGATCACCGGCTTCGGCGCTTTCGAGATGGTCCACAAGCCGGCCAGGAGCGCTCGCAATCCGTCAACGGGTGCCGAAATCCGGGTCGCGGAGAGCTGGGGACCCAAGTTCCGTCCGGGCTCGGACTTCAAGGAACTGGTGAACGTCGGCGGCAAGAAGCTCGCGAAGAAGAAGTAGGCAAAGAGGCAGCCGGGCGCCCGGTCCCCTTCGTGGGGCCGGGCGTTTCCTTATGCGGGCAGCGGAAAGGTCGACAGCGTTATGTAGGTGATCTCGTCATCCGTCATCGCGAGGCGGACCCGCTGCCCAGAGCGCAGCAGCCGCAGCGGCCCCGCGTCGAAGGCGGGCGTACCGAACTCCAGCACGGTCCCGTCATCGAGGAAGACCGAGCCGGAACGCGTCACCGGATCGAAACTGCGTACCGTCGCCTGCATGCGGACCAGCGTAAACGGTGGAGGCCGGCGCGGCGAGGGCGTCACGAAGGCGGCCACAGCTCGGCGACCACCGCGGCGGTGTGCCGCCCCAGCCCCAGGGCGATGGCGGCACGCAGGTCGTCGGGGGTGTCCACGTCGCGCCTGACCGAGTCGATGCCCTCCGGGCACAGCTCCTTGGCGCCGCCCGCCAGGTGCTTGGCCCGCGACTCCCCGCCGAAGCGCGGCGTGAACGGGCGGCCCGGCCGTACCCCGTAGAAGGTGGTGCCGACATCGAGCGCGTCGGGCACGAAGGACTGGTCGAACTCCGCGGCGCAGGCCAGCGCGGTGGTCAGCTCCGCCGGGCGCAGCGCGGGCAGGTCGGCCTGCAGGGCGCCGGCCGCGTCGCCGGGCGCGAGCCGCACGGCGTGCGCCGCGCCCGTGCGCAGGGCGGTGTTGAGGCCGCGGTCGGGGTCGTGCACCACCTCGGCGCCCAGCGCGGTCAGCGGCCCGGCGGCGGCCGGGTCGGCGGTCACCACGATTACCCGGGCCACCAGCGGGCAGGAGAGCGCCGCCGCGACGGTGTCGCAGGCGACGGCGACGGCCAGCCGGGTGCGGTGGGGGCCCGTGGCGGCCGCCAGCCGCGTCTTGGCCGCGACCAGCGTCTTCACCGGAATGACCAGTGACCAGCGGATGCTCATAGGGTTAAGCATCGCGCCTCGACATCCCATGCGGCCAACCGGGAGACTTGGGGCGCAGACCGTAGGAGGAGATCATGAGCCGCCCCACGCGCCCATCGCGTTTCTGGGAGACCCTGGCCGTAGTGATCGTGAAACCACTGTCATGGCTCCTGATCAAGAAGGACTGGCGCAGGGGCGAGCGCATCCCCCGCACCGGCGGCGTGATCATCGCGGCGAACCACCTCTCCTGGACCGACCCCGTCCTGCTGTCGCACTTCCTCTACAACAACGGGCGCTGGCCGGTCATCCTGGCCAAGTCCGTGCTGTTCAAGGTGCCACTCCTCGGCCACGCCGTCCGCTCACTGCGGGCCATCCCGGTCGAGCGGGGCAGCAACGATGCGGCCAAGTCGCTGAACGAGTCGTCGGCGCGGCTGAAGGACGGCGCCGCGATCTTCTTCTACCCCGAGGGCACCTGCACCAGGGATCCCGACCTGTGGCCCATGGTCGGCAAGACGGGCGCGGCGCGGCTGGCCCTGGCCAGTGGCGCGCCGGTGATCCCGGTGGCCCACTGGGGCGCGCAAGAGCTGCTGCCTTATGGGGACAAACGGCTCAGACTGTTCCCGCGCAAGACGTTCCGCGTGATGGTGGGGCCGCCGGTCGACCTGTCGGCGTACACCGGCAAGCCGCCGGAGGCCGAGGTGTTGCGCGCGGCCACCCACGACATCATGATGGCGATCACCGCGCAGCTCGCCGAGCTGCGCGGGCAGAAGGCCCCTGAGGCTCCCTACGACCCCGCCGGGCGGTGACGGCATGACGAAGGTGGCCGTGTTCGGCACCGGTTCGTGGGGCACCACGTTCGCGATGATCCTGGCCGAGGCCGGCAACCGGACCGTGCTGTGGGGCCGCCGGCCGGAGCTGGTCGCGGGGATCGAGCGCAGCCACACCAACCTCGACTACCTGCCCGGTGTGGCGCTGCCCACCTCGCTGCGCGCGACGACCGACCCGGCCGAGGCGCTCGACGGCGCCGACTTCGTGGTGCTCGCCGTGCCGTCCCAGTCGCTGCGGCCCAACCTGGCCGCCTGGCGCGAGCACATCCCGCGCGACGCGGTCCTGGTCAGCCTGATGAAGGGCATCGAGCTCGGCACGACCAAGCGGATGAGCGAGGTCATCCGCGAGGTGGCGGGGGTGCCCGAGGACCGGGTCGCCGTCGTCTCGGGCCCCAACCTGGCCAAGGAGATCGCCCAGCGCCAGCCCGCCGCCACGGTCGTGGCCAGTGCGGACGAGGGCGTCGCCGCGCGGCTGCAGGACGTCTGCCACCTGCCGCCGTGGTTCCGCCCCTACACCAACACCGACGTGGTCGGCGTCGAGCTGGGCGGCGCGGTCAAGAACGTGATCGCGCTGGCCGTCGGCGTGGCCGCGGGCATGGGGATGGGCGACAACGTCGGCGCCATGCTGATGACCAGGGGACTGGCCGAGATCTCCCGGCTGGGCGCGGCGCTCGGGGCCGACCCGCACACCTTCGCCGGACTGGCCGGGATGGGCGACCTGGTGGCCACCTGCACCTCGCCGCTGTCGCGCAACCGCACGTTCGGCGAGAACCTCGGCCGCGGCATGACGCTCGCCGAGGTCATCGCCGCCACCAAGCAGACCGCCGAGGGCGTCAAGTCCTGCGAGTCCGTGCTCGAACTGGCCAGGAAGCACGACGTGGAGATGCCGATCACCGAGGTCGTCGTGGGCGTGGTGCATGACGGCATGTCGCCGAGCGAGGCCGGGATGCTGCTCATGTCCCGCTCGCCCAAGCCCGAGCGTTACGGCGTTTGAGTACGTGACCGCGCGCTTGACTCGCTGTCCTGGGTACGCGCCGGTAGATTCGGACGTCATGAGCAAGCCACGCGTCGCCGTCGTTTTCGGAGGTCGCAATTCCGAGCATGCCGTATCCCTCATGGGAGCCGGCAGCGTGCTGGAGGCGATCGACAGGAGCAAGTACGAGGTGATCCCCATCGGGATCGCCCAGGACGGCAGGTGGGTGCTGGCCGCGGCAGACCAGCGGTTCGCCATCGAGGCCGGCGAGTTGCCCGCCGTCGACACCACCGGCGCGGCCCTGGCGCTGCCGTCAGGCGGCAACTCGCTGGTGGCCTACGACCCGGGCAGCATCCCCGTCGAGCTGGGCGACGTCGACGTGGTCTTCCCCGTCATGCACGGCCCGTTCGCCGAGGACGGCACGATCCAGGGCCTGCTGGAGATGGCCGGGGTGCGCTACGTCGGCTCCGGCGTGCTGGCCAGCGCGGTGGGCATGGACAAGGCCCACATGAAGACGGTCATGGCCGCCGCCGGGCTGCCGATCGGGCGTTACGTGGTGGTACGCGAGCGTGACTGGCGGCTGGACCGTGACCGGGTGCTGAAGGAGGCCGAGGGGCTCGGCTGGCCGGTGTTCGTCAAGCCGGCCAGGGCCGGGTCGTCACAGGGCATCTCCAAGGCGCACGACCGGGCCTCGCTGGAGCGGGCGGTCGAGTTCGCCCGCGAGCACGATCCCAAGGTGCTCATCGAGGCCGCCATCGAAGGGCGCGAGATCGAGTGCGCGGTGCTCGAATCGCTCGGCGACGAGCCCGCGATCGCGTCGACGCCCGGCGAGGTCAGGGTCCAGGGCGGCCAGGAGTTCTTCGACTTCGAGGCCAAGTACTACCCCGACCAGATGTCGCTCACCGTGCCCGCCGACCTGCCGGAGGCGGTGGCCGAGGAGCTGCGGGCGATGGCCGTGCGCGCGTTCGAGGCGCTCGACTGCGAGGGGCTGTCGCGGGTCGACTTCTTCTACACGCCCGAGGGGGAGCTGGTCTTCAACGAGATCAACACCATGCCCGGGTTCACCTCGTTGTCGGTGGCGCCGCAGCTGTGGGCCGCTTCGGGGCTGTCCTACCCGGCGCTGGTCGACCGGCTCATCCAGCTCGCGCTGAACCGGTCACCCGGACTGCGCTGACACCTTGCCGATCGGCCCCGACAGGTCCGCGAGGACCGAGGGGGCCACGTGTGTGCCCGCGATCGTGACCTCGACATAGGCGGGGTCCGCGATCGCGGTGTACAGGGTCGGTCGGTCGGGGTCGGCGAACCAGCCCACGCCGTCGATCTCCTGCAGCGTGTCGGTCGGCGCCATCCGCGCGGGGCGCGGCACACCGCACCGGAGCGCGATCTCCGCCTCCCCCCAGACCGCCACGTACGGCGACGCGGGCGTGGACTCACCGCGTGGGGCGCCGTCGAGCGTCTTGGGCAGCCGCCCGGCCAGGCTCACGCAGACCGCCGCCGCCTCGGCCGATGGCTTGGGCGGCTCCACTCGCACGGCACCGCCGCACCCGGCGAGGGCCAGCAGGGCGAGCAGGACAGTGGTGCGGCGCATGAACTAGATTTACCTCAGATGTGCACGATCGGGCACGTCAGCGTACGCGTGATGCCCTCCACGGCCTGAATCTGGGCGACCACCAGCTTGCCCAGTTCGTCGACGTTGTTGGCCTCCGCCCGCACGATCACGTCATAGGGGCCGGTGACGTCTTCCGCCTGTGTGACTCCCGGGATGCCGGAAATCTCGAGGGCCACGCTCGCGGCCTTGCCGACCTCGGTCTGAATAAGGATGTAGGCCTGCACCATTACGTCCTCCCGGGCGATTCGATCACGCCGAAGGGCCACCGTACCCTGTGTGCGTCAGGAGGTGCGTCATCACAGTCGGAGATCTCGGCGAATTCGGAGCGGTGTCTCGTATTTCCGGACGATTGCCGCAAGGTGCGACGGTGCTGCTCGGTCCCGGCGACGACGCCGCGATGGTCAGTGCGCCCGACGGACGCGTAGTGGTGTCTACGGATCTGCTACTCGAGGGTAGGCACTTTCGCCGCGATTGGTCCAGCGGGTACGACGTAGGTCGTAAAGCCGCAGCTCAGAACCTTTCGGATGTGGCTGCCATGGGGGCCGTGCCGACCTCCATCGTGGTCGGCCTGGGGATGCCCCCGGACCTGCCCGTCGAGTGGCTCGACGCGCTCGCCGACGGCTTCCGCGAGGAGTGCGCGGTGGTGGGGGCGAGCGTCGTGGGCGGCGACATCGCACGCAGCGAGCTGGTCGTCATCGGGGTGACCGCGCTCGGCGACCTGGGCGGCCGGGCGCCGGTGACCCGGTCGGGCGCGCGGCCAGGGCAGGTGGTGGCCGTGGCCGGGCGTCTCGGGTACGCCGCCGCGGGGCTGGCGCTGCTGGAGTCCGGGTGGGTGGCTTCGGAGGGGATGCCCCTCTCCCCGTCGCAGGAGGCGCTCTGGGAGGCCGTGGCCGCGCATCGGCGCCCGTGCCCGCCCTACTCCGCAGGACCCGAGGCGGCGGAGCTGGGGGCCGCCGCGATGCTCGACGTGAGCGACGGGCTGCTTCAGGACCTCGGGCACATCGCGGCGGCCAGTGGCGTGCGCGTCGAGCTGGACCCGGCCGCGTTCGTCGTGGGGGAGCCGGTGGCGGCGGCGGCCAAGGAGCTGGGGGCCGATCCGCTGGACTGGATCCTCGGTGGGGGCGAGGATCACGCGCTCGCGGCGGTCTTCCCCGCAGAGGTGGTGCTCCCGCCTTCGTGGCGGATCGTGGGAGAGATCATCGCAGGTCAGGGCGTGGTCGTCCGAGGCCGCGAAACTGGTCATGCCGGATGGGATCACTTTGCGTGACATTCTGGCGCGATTTGTGTAAGATTTGGCGGATTTGGGGTGTGACTACGGGGAATGTTGGGACAAAGCCGTAGTAAAGGTGTTATGAAGATTGGCGGCCACTGTAACCGGCAGAAAGGGCAGCCATATGGGCCGCCACGGCACAGGTGGATCCGACGACGAGGATGAATGGGGGGACGAGGGCTCCGACGACTCTCAGGACCTCAGGTTCACCACCGACCCCGCCGCGAGGTGGGCCGCCGTCCCGGATCCGACCGCCAAGAGCGCCTTCTGGGGCCCGGACGAGCAAGGGGCCGAGCCGCCAGGCTGGCCCTCGCCGCCGGACCAGGTCGAGGTGACGGGTCAGTGGGCACCGATGCCGCAACGGGAAGGCGGACCGGCCCCGGCCGGACCGGCTCCCGACGCACGGCCTGACCCGTTCGAGACGACGGGCGCGTTCGCGCCGCCGCCGCGGTCGAAGGCCGCGGGCAGGCCCCCGGAGTCGTCCTCCGAACCCGCGAGCGTGTTCACACGCCCGGAAGGCCCCGCAGGGAGCTTCACCCGGCCCGAGGGGGCTCCGGGTGCGTTCATGCGTCCCGAGGACTCCTTCACGCGGCCCGCAGGCCCTCCTGGGGGGCCGGGCGCGTTTCCGGAAGGGCCTACCGAGACCACGGGGGCCTTCCTACCCCCCGAAGGCGCGTTCAACCAACCGCAGCAACCTCCAGCGGGCGGCCCGAACCGTCAGGATGGGCCGTTCGAGACGACCGGCGCCTTCACGCGTCCGCAGTGGGACGTCCCCGGCCTCGCCGGGGAGCCTTCCTCGAACGAGACGCGTGACTTCAACGAGCCGTTCGGCGCCACCCAGGTCTTCGGCTCCAACGAGGCGTTCGGGCCGCCGCCGAACGACCCGCCCGCGCCGGGCGACATCAAGGTGTACGGCGCGCCGACCATGGTCGACGCGCCCACGCCCGCCTGGGCGGACAGTGGTGACAACGCCGACAACGGCTTCCTCGGCTCGGGCTGGTCCTCGGACGAGCCGCTCGACGAGCCGGAGCCGCGCCGGCGCCGCGGCCGCAAGAAGCCGGCCGCCGACCCCGACATGCTCGCCGCACCATCCAGTGGCGGGCGGGGCAAGGTGGCGCTGCTCTCGGTCGCCGCCGTGGCCGTCGTTCTGGGCGGCACCGTCGCCGGCGTCAAGTTCATGAGCTCCTCGGACGACCCGGCCAAGTGCGCCGGCGCCACCTGTGCCGCCGTACAGGTCTCGAACCAGCCCGGCCCGAAGGTCACCGAGTCGGCCCCGGAGGAGGAGCCCACGGAGGAGCCCTCCGACGAGCCGACCGAGAAGGAGAGCAAGCCCGCGGACACCCCGAAGCCGTCGGCCACGGTCAACGTGCACACGCCACGCCGTAGTGCCTCACCGACACCGACGCCGAAGCCGACCAAGACGAAGACGAAGGATCCGGTCAGGCCCACGAGAGAGCCGGTCGCGAGCCCCACGGAGAGCCTCACGGAGCCGACCGAGGAGTCCACGACGATCACCGACCCCAACACGGGCGCTCCCGTGGATCCCCAGTCCACCGTCACGTCCAACCCCGCGGGCGGCCAGTCGGTGAGTCTGAACTTCGACGTGGTCAACCAGGGGCTCGTGGGTTACACCGCGCACCTGGACGTAGTCAATGCCTCCGCGGAGGCGCTGCCGTCGCTTACGGTCTCCCTGCCCATTCGCGGCCGGGTGCTGGACGTGACGGGCGCCGGGTGGACGCAGGACGGCGATCAGCTGATCATCGATCTGTCCGAGTCGCTCGACACGGGCGGCTCCACCCAGCTGACGATCTCGGCCACGGGCCGCGGCGCCGCACCGGTGAACTGCGGCCTGGTCGGTGGGGAGTGCGCCGTCAACTAATCGGCCAGATGGTTGGATGGGCGATATGACGGTTACGACCCCTCCACGCGTGCTGACCGTCGCCGGATCCGACTCCGGCGGCGGCGCGGGCATCCAGGCCGACCTCAAGACCATGCTCGCCCTGGGCGTCCACGGCATGAGCGTCATCGCCGCGGTGACCGCCCAGAACTCGCTGGGCGTCCAGGGCTACTGGGAGCTGCCGCCCGAGGCCGTACGGGCGCAGCTCGACTCGGTGCTCGGCGACATCGGCGCGCAGTCGGTCAAGACCGGCATGCTGGCCTCGCCGGGACTGGTCGAGGTCGTGGCGGAGGTGCTCGGCGCGTACCCGGCGCCGGTGGTGGTCGATCCGGTGGGCGTGTCCAAGCACGGCGACCCGCTGCTGGCGCCCGAGGCCGTCGATACGGTCAGGACGCGGCTGCTGCCGGTCGCCACCGTCGTCACGCCCAACCTGTGGGAGGTCGAACAGCTCACCTCGGTCAAGGTCGAGGACGAGCACGGCCTGCGCCGCGCCGCGGACGCCATCCTGGAGCTGGGCCCCACCTGGGCCCTGATCAAGGGCGGTCACCTGCCCGGCGAGCCCGTGGACCTGCTCACGGACGGCACGAGCGAGTATCGCTTCTCGGCCCCGCGCCTGGACAACCGGCACACGCACGGTACGGGCTGCACGCTCGCCTCGGCGATCGCCGCCCGCCTCGCGCTGGGGGACGACGTGCCGACGGCGGTGGGCAAAGCGAAGGAGTACGTGACGGGCGCCATCGCCAGTGGTTTCCCGCTCGGCGACGGCATCGGCCCGGTCGACCACGCCTGGCGCTGGCGCTGAATCCGCCCCCGCCGTGCTCGACACCGAACATGGCGAAAGCCCGCCGCTCGGAACCGAGCAGGCGGGCTTTGGCGAAAGTCGGAACCGGCTAGCGGGTGACCTTGCCGGCCTTGATGCACGAGGTGCACACGTTGAGCTTCTTCGGCGTGCCGCCGATGACCGCGCGGACCGTCTGAATGTTGGGGTTCCAACGACGACGGGTGCGGCGGTGCGAGTGGGACACGTTGTTGCCGAAGGTCGGCCCCTTGCGGCAGACATCGCAGACGGAAGCCACGGTATCGCTCCTTAAAACAGTCGATGTAGCCCTGTCCGCTTGATGCTTTCCGGGCGAAGGGCATGCCGGGACACCCGGCCAGCCAGACGAGAATATCCGATCCGCACCACTGGGCGCGAACCCGAGCACTAGACGAGCCCAAATGCGGCGATATCCTCCTCCATGAACGGTAGCGCATGCTGGGAGGTCGGAGCGCGCAGATGGAGGTTCTCGACCCGCCCGCCGTACGCCGCTGGGCACGCCTGGCCACCGACGCGCTGGGCGGCGCCAGGGCGGAGATCGACGCGCTCAACGTGTTCCCGGTCGCGGACGGCGACACCGGCACCAACCTGCACCTGACCATGCTCTCCGCGGCCGAGGCGGTCGAGGCGCTGCCCGAGGACGTGGACGCCGCGGTGATGTGGCAGACGCTCTCGTACGGCGCGCTGATCGGCGCCCGGGGCAACTCGGGGGTCATCGTCAGCCAGGCGCTGCGCGGGCTCGCGGAGGTGCTGAAGGACGGCTCCGACCTGCGCGCCGGGCTGCTGCGTGCGGCCGGCCTGGCCAGAGAGGCCGTGGCCAGGCCGGTCGAGGGCACCGTGCTGAGCGTGCTGGAGGCCGCGGCGCGGGCCGTGCAGGAGGTGACGGGAGACCTCGCGGCGGTCGCGCGGCGGGCGGCCGGGGCGGCGCGCGCGGCGCTGCGGCGCACGCCCGAACAGCTCGACGTGCTGGCCCGCAGCGGCGTCGTGGACGCGGGCGGCGCCGGGCTGGCGATCATCCTGGAGTCGCTCGAACGGGTGATCACCGACTCCCACAGCGACCGCTACGACGTGCCCGCGCCGACCGCGCGGATCTCGCCGATGACCGAGGTGGGCGCCGGCTACGAGGTGATGTACCTGCTCGACGCCGACGACGACGCGGTGGCCAAGCTGCGCGCGGAGCTCGACGCGATGGGCGACTCGCTCGTGGTGGTCGGCGGCGGGGGCCTGTGGAACGTCCACGTCCATGTCGGCGAGGCCGGTCCCGCGGTCGAGGCGGCGCTGCGCGCGGGCCGGCCGCACCGGATCAGGATCACCTACCTGGCCGAGCGTACGCACCGGGCCAGCGCGGGCAGGGGAGTGGTGTCGGTCGCGGCGGGTGACGGGATCGCGGCGCTGTTCGAGGAGTGCGGCGCGGTGGTGGTGCGCCGTGATCCCGGTACGCGGCCCACGCTGCCCGCGATGCTGGCCGCCATCCGGGAGGCGGGCAGCGAGGTGGCGGTGCTGCCGAACGACGAGGGCGCCGGGGCGGTGGCGACCGCGGCGGCCGAGATCGCCCGCGAGGACGGCGTCGTGGTCAGCGTGCTGCCCACCAGGGCGACCGTGCAGGGTCTGGCCGCGCTGGCCGTACACGATCCGCTGCGCCGCTTCGACGACGACGTGGTGGCCATGACGGACGCGGCCGGGCACACGCGCCACGGCCACCTGGTGGTGGCCGACCGCGAGGCGGTCACGAGCGCGGGCGTGTGCCGTCCCGGCGACGTGCTCGGGCTGATCGACGGCGACGTGTCGGTGATCGGCGAGACGCTGGAGGACGTGGCCACGCTCGTCGTGGACCGGATGGTGGCGGGCGGCGGCGAACTGGTCACCCTGGTCACGGGCGCCGACGCGCCGGTACGGCTGGCCGCGCACGTCGAAGCGCACCTCGGGGCCGGGAGGCCCGACGTGGACCTGGTCGTCTACGACGGAGAACAGGGCGGTTACCCGCTGCTCATCGGTGTCGAATGATTCCTGTCGGCCGCAAGCGGTAGAACATAGTCCCGTGAGCCGTTTCGACGAGCCCCTGACGAAAGCGCTCGACCCCAAGACCGCCAAGCTGCTGCACAGCGTGCTCGGCCTGGAGACGGTCGGCGACCTGCTGCGCCACTACCCACGCCGCTACGCCGAGCGCGGGGAGCTGACCTCGCTCGACGCGCTGGAGGTCGACGAGCACGTCACCGTGGTGGGCGAGGTCACCAGGCTGATGCGCAAGCCCATGCGCAACCGCGGCGGCACCTGGCTGGAGGCCGAGGTCGTCGACGGCGGGCGCAACAAGATCTACCTGGCGTTCTTCGGCAAGGGCTCGCACGTGGCCGAGTCGCGGCTCAAGCCCGGGCGGCGCGGCATGTTCGCCGGGAAGGTGGGCCTGTTCGGGTCCAGGACCAACCCGCGCTGGCAGCTGTCGCATCCGGAGTTCGAGCTGTTCGAGGAGGGCGAGGCGAGCGCGGAGGACTTCGCGGCGGCGCCCGTCCCGATCTATCCGGCGGGCAAGGATCTGACGCCGTGGGCGATCAGGCGGGCGATCGGCGTGGTCCTCGACACGCTCGGGCCCCTCGACGATCCGCTGCCCGCCTCGCTGCGGGCCCGTCGCGGGCTGGAGGAGCTGGGCGAGGCGCTGGTGGCCATCCACCGGCCGAAGGACTTCGCCGACATGCAGCGGGCGCGCAAGCGGCTGAAGTTCGACGAGGCGTTCGTGCTGCAGGCCGTGCTGCTGCAGCGCAGGCAGGCGGCGACCGCGTGGCCCGCCAGGCCGCGCCCCCGGCGCGCCGACGGCCTGCTGGCCGACTTCGACGGGCGGCTCCCGTTCACGCTGACCGAGGGGCAGGCGCTCGTCGGCGAGGAGATCGCCGCCGACCTGGCGCTTGAGCACCCCATGCACCGGCTGCTGCAGGGCGAGGTGGGCGCGGGCAAGACCGTGGTGGCGCTGCGCGCGATGCTGCAGGTGGTCGACGCGGGCGGCCAGGCCGTGCTGCTGGCGCCCACCGAGGTGCTGGCCCAGCAGCACCACCGCTCGATCAGCGGCATGCTGGGCGACCTCGCGCAGGGCGGCATGTTCGGCGGCACGGCCGTCACCCTGCTCACCGGCTCCATGGGCGCCGCCGCGCGCAGGTCCGCGCTGCTCGACGCCGCGTCCGGCACCGCGGGCATCGTGGTGGGCACGCACGCCCTGCTCCAGGAGCACGTCCAGTTCGCCGACCTGGGGCTGGTCGTGGTCGACGAGCAGCACCGGTTCGGCGTGGAGCAGCGTGACGCGCTGCGCGAGAAGGCCGGCGGCGGACGTCCGCACGTGCTGGTCATGACCGCCACCCCGATCCCGCGCACGGTCGCCATGACGGTCTTCGGCGACCTGGAGGTCTCGACGCTGTCGCAGCTGCCCTCGGGCCGGGCGCCCATCACCACTCACGTCGTGCCCGCCGCCGAGAAGCCGCACTTCCTGGAGCGCACCTGGGAGCGGGTCCGCGAGGAGGTGGCACTCGGGCGGCAGGCCTACATCGTCTGCCCCCGCATCGGCGATCTGGAGGGCGACGAGGGGGACCTGGAGGCGCCGCCGTCGTCCGACGAGGAGCGGCGCCCGCCGCTGGCCGTCCTCGACGTGGCCGAGCTGCTCTCCGAGGGGCCCTTCCACGATCTCCGGCTGGGCGTCCTGCACGGCAAGCTCCCGCCGGAGGAGAAGGACGCGATCATGCGCGCCTTCACCCGCGGCGAGCTCGACGTCCTCGTCGCCACCACGGTCATCGAGGTCGGCGTGGACGTGCCCAACGCCTCAGTCATGATCATCATGGACGCCGACCGCTTCGGCGTCTCCCAGCTCCACCAACTCCGCGGCAGAGTAGGCCGCGGCGGCCTCCCCGGCCTCTGCCTCCTGATCTCCGACTTCCCCGAGGGCACCCCCGCCCGAGCCCGCCTGGCGGCGGTGGCGGCCACCCTGGACGGCTTCGAGCTGTCCCGCGTAGACCTCGAACAACGCCGCGAGGGCGACGTCCTGGGCGCGGCTCAGTCAGGCAAGCGCTCGTCCTTGAAGCTGCTCCAACTCCTCCGCGACGAGGACGTCATAGAAACAGCGAGAGAAGACGCTTCGGCCCTCCTGGCAGACGACCCAAGGCTGACCTCGAACGACGCCCTGCGCGCGGAGATAGATCGTCTACTGGCAGACGAAAAAGCGGAGTACCTGGAGAAGACCTGAGTCCACGGAATCCGAGTAAGAATCGCACGTAACGGCGCCCAGCCATGTGCGGGTTCAGCGGCCGTTTTCCTGGAGGCCCTCAGCCACGTATGGCGTGTGGCGGCCAACCCGGCCGTGCCGTAAAAACAAAAAAGCCCTTGAATTTGATGTTGATAGAGTTCCCAGCCGCGGGGACGGCCTCCCCCCGAATGCCGTCCCCGGCTGGGCCCACCCTCGGGTCAGGTGCCGAGGGAACCGGCGTGCGGAAGGGCTCACGATCACGCCGGTCGGCCTTCAACTGGGTCACCTTGAAGGCCGCAGGACCCATCATGCGAGACCCTCCCCACGATGGGAATCACCCTTGCGTACTCGAGGCCGACACTTGTCCACTCTTGACCTGCGTGGACATGCGGAACAATGGCCCGCATGACTCGGATCATCGCGGGGAGCGCGGGTGGCAGGCGGCTGGCCGTGCCGCCGGGGCGCGGGACGAGGCCGACCAGTGACAGGGCGCGAGAAGGGATCTTCTTGACTCTCGACTCCCTGTACGGGCTGGAGGGGGCCCGGGTGATCGATCTGTACGCGGGTTCGGGGGCCGTCGGGCTGGAGGCGCTGTCCCGGGGGGCGGAGTGCGCGGTGCTCGTGGAGTCCGACCCGAAGGCCGTCCGGACGATCAAGGCGAACGTCGAGGCGCTGGCGCTGGACGGGGCCCGGGTGGTGGCCGACAAGGTGGAGCGGTTCCTGGCCAAGCCCGAGGACGGTGGATACGGGATAGTTTTCGCGGATCCTCCCTATGCCGTCACCGACAGTGAGGTCACACGTGTGCTGGAGTCCCTGCGCGACAACGGCTGGTTGGCCGATGGGGCTTTGGTGGCGTTCGAGCGGGAAAGCAGGGGAAAGTCCCTCGTGTGGCCTGAAGGCTACGTTGAGGAGAGGGTCCGTCGCTACGGCGAAGCGTCCGTTTGGTACGGTCGCGCCGCCGGGAACCCGTAGACCTGGGGAGGCGTCTTGCGCCGCGTTGTCTGCCCGGGGTCGTTCGACCCCATCACCAACGGTCACCTTGACATCATCGGCCGGGCCGCCCGGCTGTATGACGAGGTGACCGTGGCAGTGCTCATCAACCTCGAGAAGAGCGGCCTGTTCACGGTCGACGAGCGGATCGAGGTCCTGCACACCGTGACCAAGGAGTACGCGAACGTCAAGGTCCAGAAGTTCCATGGCCTGCTCGTGGACTTCTGCAAGCAGAACGACATCCCCGCGATCGTCAAGGGGATCAGGGTGGTCAGCGACTTCGACTACGAACTGCAGATGGCGCAGCTCAACTACCGGTTGTCCGGGGTTGAGACGCTGTTCATGCCGACGAATCCCGAATACTCTTTCCTGTCCTCCAGCCGGGTCAAAGAGATCGCTCGATACGGTGGTGACGTGTCCGGATTGGTGCCTGACCTGGTCCACGAGCTCCTCATCGAGCGGCTCAGGAGCTGACGCCGACCTGCTATCCTTTCATTTCGGCCTTGTACGACGGCGATAATTTCGCCATGCCTAGCGAGAGCAGATGACTCAGCACCTCGACCCCCGCTCCCCTTGGGTGATCTCCACTCACGACCTGGGTAGGCGACCGGGCTCGATGAAGCGGATGACCCTGTCCCTCCCGGCACCGGTGGATCTCGGCGTCAACATGATCGGTGTCCCCAAGGACGCCGAAGTCGAGCTGGATCTCCGGCTCGAAGCAGTGATGGAAGGCGTGCTCGTCTCGGGCACGGCGCAGGCCCCGCTCGCCGGGGAGTGCGCGCGGTGCCTGGACCCGGTCACCTCGGAGATCGAGGTCGACCTGCAGGAGCTGTTCTTCTACTCCGACGAGGACGCCTCGGAGGAGGATTCGCTGCTCGACGGCGAGCTGCTCGACCTCGAGCCGACGTTCCGCGACGCGGCGGTGCTCGCACTGCCGCTGAGTCCCGTCTGCGGTGAAGACTGCGCGGGTCTCTGCACGGAATGCGGGGTCAAGCTGGCCGAGGCCGGCGACGATCACCGGCACGAGAAGATCGACGCCCGATGGGCGTCGTTGCAAGGTCTGGTTACCGAGAACGATAACGATCAGGAGAAGTGACGTGGCCGTCCCGAAGCGAAAGATGTCGCGGAGCAACACCCGCGCCCGTCGCTCCCAGTGGAAGACGACTGCTGTCGCCCTGGTGAGCTGCCCGCAGTGCCGTTCGCCGAAGCAGCCGCACATCGCGTGCCCGACCTGCGGCACCTACAACCGCCGTCAGGTGATCGAGCCGTCCGCCTGATCGCACCGCCTGGTGAGCGGACCGTGACCGCTCAAAGGGTTGACGCACTGCCGACCGGGTGCCATGGTGCCCCGGTCGGCGTTACCGTCTGACGCGTGCGGTGGCGGTTCGCCCGCGGCCGTGGTGGACGCCGGGGTCTAGTCCCCCCGACGCCCACCACGTTTTCGGGCATCTTCCGCAGCCGTCGCGCCTTGTGAAGATGTCCGAGGAGGAAGCACGTGGGCGCAGGTCCTAAGCCGGTGGCCGTCGAGGTCGCCAGAGAAGAGCTGGAGCGGGTGCTGCTGGTCGGCCTCGGTGCCGACATCCTGGAGCGGGCGCTGACCCACCGCTCCTACGCGTACGAGAACGGCGGCCTGCCCACCAACGAGCGCCTGGAGTTCCTCGGCGACTCGGTGCTCGGCCTCGTCGTGACCGACACCCTCTACCGCAACCACCCCGACCTGCCCGAAGGCCAGCTGGCCAAGCTGCGGGCCGCGGTGGTCAACATGCGTGCCCTGGCCGACGTGGCCCGCACGCTCGGCCTGGGCCGGTTCCTGCGGCTCGGCCGGGGCGAGGAGGGCACGGGCGGCCGCGACAAGTCGTCGATCCTGGCCGACACGCTGGAGGCGCTGATCGGCGCCGTCTACGTCGACAAGGGCCTGGACGAGGCGTTCCGGGTCGTGCACCTGCTGTTCGATCCGCTGATCGTCCGCTCGGCGTCGCTGGGCGCCGGCCTCGACTGGAAGACCTCGCTGCAGGAGCTCACCGCCTCCGAGGCGCTCGGCGTGCCCGAATACCACGTCGAGGAGAGCGGCCCCGACCACGCCAAATCCTTCACCGCCGAGGTGCGGGTGGGCGGCGAGTCCTACGGCTCGGGCAACGGACGCAGCAAGAAGGAGGCCGAGCAGCAGGCGGCCGAGGCGGCGTGGACCCGCATCAGGGCCCGCCGCGAGCAGCGCGAGAGCCAGCCGGCGGGCTAGGTGCCAGAGCTTCCGGAGGTCGAGGTCGTCCGCCGCGGCCTCGCCGAATGGGTGGCCGGCCGGGAGATCGCCTCGGCCGAAGTGCTCCATCCCCGTGCCACCAGACGCCACGTGCCGGGCTCGGAGGAGTTCTCCGCGCGCCTGAGAGAGCGCACAGTGCTCTCGGCGGAGCGTCGCGGCAAATACCTGTGGCTGCCGCTCTCGGGCGACGAGGAGGCGCTCCTGGCCCATCTGGGCATGAGTGGCCAGTTGCTCGTCGTGCCGCCCGACTCGCCGTTGGAGAAGCATCTGCGAGTCCGGCTCAGCTTCACCGATGGCGGCGCCGATCTCCGCTTCGTGGACCAGCGAACGTTCGGCCACGTCATGCTGACCCCTCTGGTCGAGGGCATTCCCGCGCCCATCGCGCACATCGCCCCCGATCCGTTCGAGAAGTCGTTCGACGCCGACGCGTTCGCGACGAACCTCCGCAAGAAGAAGACCGAGATCAAACGGGCCCTGCTCGATCAGTCGTTGATCAGCGGAGTCGGCAACATCTACGCCGACGAGGCCCTCTGGCTGGCGAAACTCCACTGGGCACGACCCACCCAGACCCTCACACGCCCCAAGATCGCCGAGCTCCTGGCCGCCGTCCGCCAGGTCATGGGCGCCGCCCTCCTGCAGGGCGGGACGTCCTTCGACAGCCTCTACGTCAACGTCAACGGGGAGAGCGGCTACTTCGAGCGCTCCCTGGAGGTCTACGGCAGACGCGACCAGCCCTGCTCCCGCTGCGGCACCCCGATCAGGCGCGACCCGTTCATGAACCGCTCGTCCTACAGCTGCCCGACCTGCCAGCGGAAGCCCCGCTGAGCTGGTCCGAAGAAGACGGTCAAGAGCGCGCACGTAGCGGCGCCCGGGCGTCTCCACCGGAGGAGCGTGCCCCTGGACGGGCCCCGGCCCCGTGCGGTGGGTGGGGCCCACCGGGCCGGCCGTAATGGATGGTCTGAAGAATGAGGTACGGTGCCCGGCCCGCCGCACCGGAAGCCTCGTGCGGCGGTCACGGAGCCGCAAAGGAAAAAGGGGAGATCCCAATGGTGAGGCTGACGGTGTGGGTGAGGGGGGGGGTGCAGGGCGTGGGCTTCCGATGGTGGACGCGCGCGCGGGCGCTGGAGCTCGGACTCACGGGGTGGGCGAGGAACACCCCCGACGGCCGGGTGGAAGTCGTGATGGAAGGCTCCGAAGAGGCCTGCGTCAAGCTCCTAGGGCTGCTCAGAGGTTGCGACACGCCGGGCAGAGTTGATGGAGTGGTGGAACGTTGGAGCGAAGCCCGAGGTAGTTTGGGGGGGTTTGTGGAGCGGTGAGGGGTTTCGTTTAACCGCCCAAATAGGGTATAGTTGTATGTCGGGAGTGCCCGGGGGATGGTCTACGCGGCCCGTTCGACTTGACCGCCCACACTGCCGGTGCGACTCTTGTTAGGTACCACGCGCACCCCTCCCGCGGAATAAGAAGTGCGCGAACCAGTCTGGTCACTCAGCGTGGAGGACCCTTTACCATGGCGAAGGCTCTACTCGGCCACGTCGGCGGTCCTGACCCTCGAATGGTCTCGGAGATGCGCCGTCTGCAACAGCGGATCCGGGATTTGGAGGCAGAACTCATCCGACTCCAGGCCACGAATGACGCTCTTGCGGCGCAAACCCGCGACGAGGCGCTCAGCCGTATGCAAGAGCGCGAGCCGGCACTTACCTAAGGGTGCCGGAGCGCACGACCCAGGGACGTCTCGAAGAGGCGTCCCTTGTTATTTTGCGGATATTCAGCGAACTTTATCCCTCCTTTGCCCAACCTGCGCTAGCCCTGACTGCACACGCCCTCGCAGGGCAGTGAACACCAGTAGTCTTTCCTCGCGAAAGCTCGGTTCAGGGAGAAGGGGGCGTGGTCTTGTATCTGAAGACCCTCACCCTGCGCGGCTTCAAGTCGTTCGCCTCCGCGACCGCCCTGCGCTTCGAGCCCGGCATCACCTGTGTCGTGGGCCCCAACGGCTCCGGCAAGTCCAACGTGGTCGACGCCCTGGCCTGGGTCATGGGGGAGCACAGCGCCAAGTCGCTGCGCGGCGGCAAGATGGAGGACGTCATCTTCGCCGGCACCTCCTCCAGGCCGCCGCTCGGCCGGGCCGAGGTGACGCTGACCATCGACAACACCGACGGCGCGCTGCCGATCGACTACACCGAGGTCACGATCAGCCGCCTGATGTTCCGGTCGGGCCAGAGCGAATACGCCATCAACGGCGACACCTGCCGCCTGCTCGACATCCAGGAGCTGCTGTCCGACTCGGGCATCGGCCGCGAGATGCACGTCATCGTCGGCCAGGGCCAGCTCGACGCCGTGCTGCACGCGGGCCCCGAAGACCGGCGGGCGTTCATCGAAGAGGCCGCGGGCGTGCTCAAGCACCGCAAACGCAAGGAGAAGGCGCTCCGCAAGCTCGACGCGATGCAGGCCAACCTCACCCGTGTCCAGGACCTCGCCACCGAGCTGCGCCGCCAGCTCAAGCCGCTCGGCCGCCAGGCGGAGATCGCCCGCAAGGCCGCCGTCATCCAGGCGGACCTGCGCGACGCCCGGCTGCGCCTGCTGGCCGACGACGTGTGCGTCCTGCGCGTGACTCTTGAGCGCGAGGCGGCCGACGAGGCGGCGATCCTGGCCCGGCGCACCAGGGTGGAGTCCGAGCTGGCTGAGGGCCAGCAGCGTGAGGCCGCCCTGGAGACGGCCGAGGCCGAGGCCCAGCCCCGGCTGACCGCCGCCCAGGAGACCTACTTCCGGCTCTCCTCCCTGCGCGAACGCATCACCGGCCTCGAACAACTGGCCGCCGAGCGGCACCGGCACGCGCTCGACGCGGCCGCCATCGAGCGGCGCGGGCGCGATCCGGAGGAGCTCGAACGCGAGGCGGCCGAGGCCCGCGAACACGAGCTGATCCTCCAGGCCGAGCTGGAGCACGCCCAGGACCTGCTGGAAGAGGCGGTCCAGCGGCGCGCCGAGGCCGAGGCCGAGCTGAGCGCCGAGGAGCAGCGGCTCGCCATGGCCTCCCGGGCCGCCGCCGACCGGCGCGAGGGCCTGGCCAGACTGCGCGGCCAGGTCGATTCCGTACGCAGCAGGGCGCGCGCCGCCGAGGACGAGATCGGCCGCCTCACCCGCGCCGTGACCGAGGCCGCCGGGCGGGAGCGCCAGGCCCGCGAAGACCTGGAGTCGCGGCGGCTGGAGGAGCCCGCCGTCGATCCCGCGCTGGCCGCGGAGCTGGCCGCCGCCCAGGCGCTGGTCGACGAGGCCAAGGCGGCGGCCGACGAGGCCCGCGCCGCCGTCGAGCAGGCCAAGTCCGCGCTCGACGCGCCGCGAGCCGCCCTCCAGGCCGCCAGATCGGGCATCGGCACGGCTCGCGCCACCGACCAGAAGGCCCAGCAGACCGTGGCCGCCCTCCGGGCCCGCTGCGAGGCCCTTGAGCTCGGCCTGGCCAAGGGCGACGGTGGTGCGGCCCTCCTCGAGACCGACCTGGCCGGGGTGCTCGGTCCCCTGGCCGCGTCGATGCAGGTCACCCCGGGCGCCGAGCCGGCTGTCGCGGCCGTTCTCGGGCCCATCGCCGACGCCATCGCCGTCAAGACGGTGGACACCGCGCTCGCCGCGCTGGAGCTGCTCCGCGTCAAGGAGGCAGGCCAGGCGACACTCCTGGTGGCGCACACCAACGGACAGGCCGCAGCGGCTGGTCTCGACAGGCAGGCCGCGGATCGAGTTCGCGGGGCGGCGCCGCAGGGGAGTCGGTGGGCCGCGGCGCTGGTGACGGTGCCCGAGCATCTCAGGGCCGCCCTGGACCACGTCCTGGCAGACGTCGTCGTCGTGGACGACCTCGATGCCGCCCGTGCGATCGTGGACAGCCATCCCGGGCTGCGCGCCGTGACCAGGGGCGGCGATCTCGTCGGCGCCCATCTGGCCAGCGGTGGCTCCGAGGGCGGCACCTCCGTGCTGCAGGTGCGGGCGGCGCTCGACGACGCTGTCGCGGACCTGGAGGAGGCCGAGGGCAGGGCCGAGGAGACCGCCGAAGCCCTCGACGAGGCCGCCGCCGCCGAGCAGGCCGCGCAGCTGGCCCTGGAGTCGGCCCAGACCCACGTCAACGAGGCGCAGTCCGCCGCGGGCACCGCCCAGGCCGGGGTCAACACCGCCCAGAGCACACTCGACCAGGTCAGAGCCCGGCAGCGCGAGGCCGACCAGCGCAACGCCGCGGCGGCCAAGCGGCTGGCCCAGCTCGAAGCCGCCGCCGACGCCGCCCGCGACGAGGCTCAGCGCCTCGCCAAGAACGTCACGACGGCCGAGGAGTCCCGCGCCGAGGGCCTGGAGGAGCTGGCCGAGCTGGAGATCCGGCTGGCCGAGGCCGAATACGCGCAGGAGCTGGAGACCGAGCCGACCACCGAGCTCCGCGACGACCTGGCCGGCACCTGCCAGGTCGCCAGGCAGCGCGAGATGGAGACCCGCCTGCAGGTCCGTACCGCCGAGGAGCGGGTCAAGGGCATCGAGGGCCGGGCCGACGGCCTGATCAGGGCCGCCCAGCGCGAGCGCCAGGAGCGTGCCCAGGCCGCCGCCCAGCGGGCCAGGCGCCGCCAGCAGGCGACGGTGGCCGAGGCTGTGAGCAGGGGCGCCAAGCAGGTGCTCAGGGCCCTGGGGGCGTCCATCCAGCTCGCCGCCCGCGAACGCGACGAGGCCGACCTGGCCCGCGTCGCGATCGACGCCGAGCTCAAGCAGGTCCGTCTGCACGTACGCGAGCTCGGCCAGGAGCTCGACCGGCTGGTCAACCGGGTCCACGGCAGCGAGGTCGCCCGCACCGAGCAGCGCCTCCGCCTCGAACAGCTCCAGCAGCGCGCCCTGGAGGAGTTCGGCGTCGAGCAGGAGTCACTGATCTCCGAGTACGGCCCGGAGGCCCCGGTCCCCGGCGACCCGCCCATCCCCTACGTACGCGAGGAGCAGGAGAAGCGGGCCAAGATCGCCGAGAAGCAGATGAACCAGCTCGGCAAGGTCAACCCGCTGGCCCTGGAGGAGTTCGCGGCGCTGGAGGAGCGGCACGCCTTCCTCAACTCGCAGCTCGAAGACCTCAAGAAGACCCGGCGCGACCTCATGCTGGTGGTCAAGGAGGTCGACGAACGGGTGGAGCAGATGTTCACCTCGGCTTACGAGGACGTGGCGCGGGAGTTCGAGCAGATCTTCACCCGGGTGTTCCCCGGTGGTGACGGCCGTCTGGTGCTGACCGAGCCCACCGACATGCTGACCACCGGCATCGAGGTCGAGGCCAGGCCGCCCGGCAAGAAGGTCAAGCGGCTGTCGCTGCTGTCGGGCGGTGAGCGGTCGCTGACCGCGGTGGCGTTCCTGATCTCCATCTTCAAGGCGCGGCCGTCCCCGTTCTACGTGATGGACGAGGTCGAAGCGGCTCTCGACGACACCAACACGCAGCGCCTGCTGAGGCTCTTCGAAGAGCTGCGGGAGAGTTCGCAGCTGATCGTCATCACCCACAACAAGCGCACGATGGAGATCGCCGACGCCCTCTACGGCGTGTCGATGCGCGGCGACGGCGTCACTCAGGTGGTCAGCCAGCGGCTCCGGGAGCGCGAGTCCGCCTGACCTCGTCCCGGCCCGATGGGCCCCGACCGCGCGGCGCGGGTCATCAGCATGCCGGTCGATCTGGAAAACTGACCTGTTGTGGATGGTTATCTCGGCGTCATAGTGATCGTGGTCGTCGTCGCCCTGTTGGCGGCCGGCGGCCTTTTCCTGCTGTTCAGGCCGGGTGGCAAGGCCGCGCCGCCGGTCGAGCCGCCCAAGCCGCCCCAGACGCCCACGCTCCCCGAGCAGCGTCCGGCGCCCAGCGCGGAGGAAGGTGAGGGGGCGACCACCACGCTCCCGCCTCCGGCGCCACCCGCTGTCGTCGTGCCCGAAATCGAGGTGCCGCCGCCGTCCGCCGGCCGGATGGTGCGGCTGCGTTCCCGGCTGGCCCGCTCACAGAGCGCGCTCGGGCGCGGCCTGCTGGAGCTGCTGTCCCGCGACCGTCTCGACGACGACGTCTGGGACGAGATCGAGGAGAGCCTGATCACCGCCGACGTCGGTGTGGCGCCGACGCGCGCCATGGTCGAGGAGCTGCGCACGAAGGTCAAGGTCCTCGGCAGCCGCACCCCCGCGGAGGTGCGCAAGCTGCTCAGGGAGCAACTGCTCGCCCAGATCAACCCCGACCTGGACCGTACGCTGCACATCCAGAAGCACGGCGAGCGGCCCGCCGTCGTGCTCGTCGTGGGCGTCAACGGCACCGGCAAGACCACCACCACGGGCAAGCTGGCCCGCTCGCTGGTAGGTGACGGCAAGAAGGTCGTGCTCGGCGCGGCGGACACCTTCCGGGCCGCGGCCACCGAACAGCTCCAGACCTGGGGCGACCGGGTCGGCGCCGACGTCGTACGCGGGCCCGAGGGCGGCGATCCTGCCTCGGTCGCCTTCGACGCGACGGCCAGGGGCATCGAGGAGAAGGTCGACGTCGTCATCATCGACACCGCCGGCCGCCTGCACACCAAGACCGGCCTCATGGACGAGCTGGGCAAGGTCAAGCGGGTCATCGAGAAGAAGGCCACGGTCGACGAGGTGCTCCTCGTCCTCGACGCCACCACCGGCCAGAACGGGATGCGGCAGGCCCAGGTGTTCGCCGAGGTGGTCAACATCACCGGCATCGCACTGACCAAGCTCGACGGCACGGCCAAGGGCGGCATCGTCATCTCGGTCCAGCGTGAGCTGGGGGTTCCGGTCAAGCTGGCCGGGCTCGGAGAGGGCCCCGACGACCTGGCGCCGTTCGATCCGGAGGTGTTCGTCGACGCGATTCTCGGCGACGAAAACGCAAAATGAAATGGAAATACGGCTTACCGGGGAATGGGTTGTCGTTTGGCCGAGGCCGTGTTGATATTGAGCGGTCCTCAGCTATAGATCGAAAAGAGCACCCATGAAGAAGGTAGTCGTCCACAGACCCGGGACCGTCAAACTGACCGGCGCCGCGACGCCGAAGCACGCCGCCTGATCTGTCATCGGGCTGGGCCGGTGTCTGGGTGGAGACCCCGGCCTCGGCGGGTGATCCGGGGGACGCCTTTGACAGAGATCACACTTGACGCCGATCGTCGGCGCAACGGTCCCTACACGCTCGCGGCCAATCTCCTCGGCCTCCTGGTCCCGGAGGCGGCGCCGGGGCTGGTCGCGGCACACGACATCGAGATCCTCGCGGCGGCTCCCGGCCTGCGTGTCTCCGTCCCGGCCGGTCGCGTCTCGCTGGTTGACCGGCTGCCGCAGGACGAGCGCATCCTGGTGCCGGGCCGGCTGCGTACGCTCCGGCTGGCCAACGGGCTCGCCGAGTTCGTCCGTGACCACCTGAGCGTCCGTGGTCCGCTGGCCGTGCGGGTGACGAACGCGCATGAGGCGGACCCGACGGACATCGAGTTGGTGGCCGTACTACGTCGCCGGGTGCCCGCCGAACTGCTCACGATCGCCCTCGAGGACCCCGCGTTCGAGGTGCCGGGCCCGCGCGGAGTGCCCGTACGGGATGTGGATCTCGACCGTTACCGCGACGAGGGGTTCCATCACGCCATGGCCGAGGCCGGTGCGGCACTGCTGCCCACGCTGGCGGAGGACGGCGAGGAGTGGTGGCGGTTGCTGCACCGCACGACCACCGCGCTGGCCGCCCTCGATCGGGAGGAGGCGGCCCGCGCCCTGCTCGACCATGCCAGGCGGGTGAGCGCGCACCCGAAACACCGTGCCACGGCCGCCTACGCGACCGCGATGCTGCTGGTCAGGCACCACGATCCGGGCGAACGCGACCCGGAGGAGGCGATGGCCTGGATCAACGAGGCGGTCGCCCTGACCTCGCTGCTGCCCGACCGCCGCGAGCGCGCCTTCCACCTGGGCTTCGACCTCAATGGCAAGGCGCTCATCGAGGTACGCAGGGGCAACACCGAGGTCGCGCTACGGCTCGTCCAGCAGGCCATCGAGCTGGCCGAACGCGACCTGGAGCCGGGCAGGCATCCGGTGCACAAGGCCGTCCTGCGCGCCAACCGTGCCCAGCTGACCGCCCTGATGGGCGATGCCGAAGGGGCGCTGGCCGACCTCGACGCGGTCATCGCGGCCGACCCCGGATATGCCGATCCCTACCTCGACCGGGGCAATCTGCTGCACCGGCTCGGTCGCCTGGAGGAAGCGCTGGCCGACTACGAGACGGCCATGCGGGTGGGACCGCCCTTCCCCGAGCCGTACTACAACCGTTCGGAGATCCGCTACGCCCGGGGAGACCTCGCGGGCGCGCTGGCCGACCTCGACCACGCCATCGAGCTCGATCCCGGCTTCACCGACGCCTACGTCAACAGGGCCGGGCTGCTGGTGGCGCTGGACGAGCTGGACAGGGCCCGGGCCGACGCCGAGCGCGACCTGGACAATCCGTACCTGCTGTGCGTGCTCGGCCAGGTCGAGGCCGCGCAGGGGAGCCGGGTGAAGGCCCGCAAGGCGTATGACTCGGCGCTGCGCCGCGACCCCCGGCTGGCGGCGGTCTGGGCGGGGCGGGGGGCGCTGGCGTTCGAGGAGGGCGACCACGAGACGTCCATCGCGGACCTCACCCGGGCGATCGAGCTGGAGGAGAGCGCGGAGGTCCTGTTCAACCGGTCGCTCGCCCTGCGCATGGCCGGGCGTTCGGAGCGGGCGCGGGCGGACCTGCGGCGGGCGCGCGAGCTGGCGCCGGACGATGAGGATGTACGACGGGCGCTGGCCGAACTCGGCTGAACTCGGGAGAAACCATCAGCGGTGGGTACCGATGGGGATGACGAGCGGGGTGCCTGCCACCGGGTCAGTGATGATCTTGGCGTCCAGCTCGAACACCTCCCGCATCAGCTCCTCCGTCAGCACCTCGTGCGGGTCGCCGGCGGCCACCACGCGGCCGTCTCGCATGGCCACCAGCCGGTCGGCGTAGCGGGCCGCCAGGTTGAGGTCGTGCAGCACCATGACGATGGTCCGGCTCGCCTCCCGGTGCAGCTGTCGTACCAGCTCCAGGACCTCCACCTGGTGCGCGAGGTCCAGGAACGTGGTCGGCTCGTCGAGCAGCAGCAGGTCGGTGCCCTGGGCCAGCGCCATGGAGATCCAGGCCCGCTGCCGCTGTCCGCCCGAGAGCTCGTCCAGGGGGCGTTCCGACAGGTCCGCCAGGCCGGTCATGGCCAGTGCCTCGCCCACGGCCGACTCGTCGTCCGACGACCACTGCCGGTACCACGTCTGGTGCGGGTGCCTGCCCCTGGCGACCAGGTCGGCGACCGTCAGGCCCTCCGGCGCGGTGGGCGCCTGCGGCAGCACGCCGAGGATCTTGGCCACCTCGCGGGTGGGGATCCGGTCGATGCGCTTGCCATCCAGCAGCACCTCGCCGCCCTGCGGCCGGAGCAGGCGGCCGAGGGCGCGCAGCAGGGTGGACTTGCCGCAGCCGTTCGGGCCGATGATCGTGGTCACCGTGCCGGCCTCGATACCGAGGTCGAGGCCGTCCACGATGGTGCGGTCCCCGTACCCGAGCTTGACGTCGACGGCCTGGAGCCTCATTTGCGCGCCTTCCAGATCAGGTGGATGAGGTACGGGGCGCCGAGGACCGCGGTCACGACGCCGACGGGGAGTTCGATGGGGGAGAAGACGGTACGTGCGATCAGGTCGGCGATGGCGGTCAGCACGGCGCCGACCATCGCCGACGACAGCAGCGGCGGCTGTCCGGAGCGGGTGAGCCGGAGCGCGATCTGGGGCGCGGCCAGCGCGACGAACGCGATCGGGCCCGCCGAGGCCGTCGCGACGGCGGCGAGGAGCACCGCGGCGAGGATCATCAGCGCCCGCGCCGGGTTCATGCGCACGCCGAGCGCGGTGACCGTGTCGTCGCCGAAGCGCAGCGCGTCGAGCGAGCGGGTGCCGAGCAGAGTCAGCGGCACGAGCACGGCCAGCGCGAGCGCCACGGGCACCACGTGCTCCCAGCCCCGGCCGTTGAGCGAGCCGCTGATCCAGACCATGGCCCTGCCGGTGTCGTTCACGTCGCCGACGGTCAGCAGCCAGTACTTGACGTTGGTGAACACGGCGGCCACGCCGATGCCGACCAGGACCAGCCGGTAGCCGTCGAGCCCGCGCCGCCAGGCCAGCGCGTACACGATCGCGGCGCCCCCCAGGCCGCCGAGCAGGGCCAGGACGGGGATGCCGAGGGTCGAGAGCAGCCCGCTGGCCCCGCCGACGGCGCTGCCGCTGGCCACCACGCCGGCCACCACGATGACGGAGGCGCCGGTGGTGACGCCGAGGATCTCGGGGCTGGCCAGCGGGTTGCGCGCGATGGACTGGATGATCGCGCCGGACAGCGCCAGCGCCGCGCCCACCAGGGCGCCGGTCAGCGCGCGCGGCAGGCGGAGCTCCATGATCACGAAGTGGTTGGCGCTGTTGACGTCGAACGTGCCGCCCAGCACTTCGGCCACGGTCATCCGGATGTCGCCGATGCGCATGTTCAGGGCCATGAGCAGGCCGAGGAGCACCAGGCCGCCGAGGGTCACGGCGACGCCGCGCAGTCGTACCTGCCAGGACAGGCCCGCCACCCGCAGCGGGAACGTCGTCATCACAGTCGCACCGGCTTCCTGCGGCGGACCAGGACGACGAAGAAGGGGGCGCCGAGCAGCGCGAGCACCACACCGACCTCCAGCTCGCCCGCTCCGCCGCTGACGCGGCCGATCACGTCGGCGAGCAGCAACAGCGCCGCGCCGATCAGCCCGGAGTAGGGCAGCAGCCACCGGTGGTCGGTGCCGGACAGCGGGCGGGCCAGATGCGGCACGATCAACCCGACGAACGCGAGCGACCCGCAGGCGGCGACCGAGGCGCCGGAGAGCAGGGTGACGGCGGTGACGCCGACGGTCCGGGTGAGCGCGATGTTCTGGCCCAGGCTGCGGGCGACGTCCTCGCCGAGGGACAGCGCGTTCAGCCCCGGGGCGTTGACCATCGCCAGCAGCAGCCCGGCCAGGATGAACGGCAGCACCTGCCAGACCACGTCGGAGCCGCGGGCGGCGATGGAGCCGGCCTGCCAGAACCTGAACACGTCCATCGCCTGCTCGTCCAGCAGCACGATGGCCGAGGTCAGCGCGTACAGGAAGGCGCTCACGGCGGTGCCCGCCAGGGCGAGCGTGACCGGCGTCGGACCGCCGCGCCCGCCGACCATGCCGAGCGCGAACACGCCGACGCTGGCGATCAGGGCGCCGGCCAGGCCGAACCAGATGTAGGCGAGCAGGCTGGAGGCGCCCAGCAGGATGATCGAGGCCACCATCGCGAACGCCGCGCCCTGCGTGACGCCGAGCAGCCCGGGGTCGGCGAGCGGGTTGCGGGTGTGGCCCTGCATGAGCGCGCCCGCGACGCCTAACGCCAGTCCGGCGAGCACGCCGAGCACGGTCCTGGGGATCCGCAGCGAGCGGATGACGATGTCGTTCTCGGTGCCGGTCGGGGCGGTGAGCGCGTGCCAGGCGTCGGCCGGCGGCACGGACTTGGCGCCGATCGTGATGCTCAGCACCACACCGATCAGAACGGCCCCGAGCAGGACCAGAAGTACGGAGAGCCGCCGATGCTGAACGCCGTGTGGGCGCGGCGTCACAGCCGTAGCGGTCACGCGTCCTCCTCAGCATTTGCCCGACCTCGGTGAAGTATGCCAGGTTAGGCAGACCTAACCTAATTTAGGGTTACCTAAGGTTCTTGGAAAGGGATCGGATGAGACCGTTGCGCGCCCTGGTGGGAGCTGTCCTTGTGGCGACGCTCTCCGCATGTGGTTCGACGCCCGCCGCGCAGAAGCTGACGGAACCGTTTCGGATCATCAAGCACGCGATGGGCGAGACCACGATCCCGGCCCAGCCCAAGCGGGTGGTGGCCTTGGACCAGAGTTTCGTCGACGCGGTGCTGACGCTGCGCACGCCGGTGGTCGGCTATACCACCTACCGGTCCATCGACTCGAAGCTGCCAGATTACCTGGGCTCCGTCGCCGCCGAGTACGGCAAGGAGGCCACCCCGGTCGGCACCCTGGAGCAGCCCAGCCTGGAGAAGATCATGGCGCTCAAGCCCGATCTCATCGTCTCGGCCAAGGTCCGCCACGCGGCCCTCTACGACAAGCTGTCCAAGATCGCCCCGACCGTCTTCAGCGAGACCACCGGCGCCATCTGGAAGGACAACGTCCGGCTCATGGGACAGGCCTTGGGCAAGGAGCAGCTCGCCGACACCACGATCAAGTCGTACGAGGAGCGGGCCGCGAAGATCGGCGCCGAGATCAAGGAGAAGGACGGGAAGCTGCCGACCATCTCCATCGTCAGGTTCGCCGGTGAGCCGACGGTCCGGTTGTACGTCGAGAAGTCCTACTCCGGCATCGTGATGAAGGACATCGGCTTCCCGCGCCCGGAGGGCCAGCCCACCAAGCAGGACGCGATCGCGGTGGACGTGAGCCAGGAGCGCATCGGCGACCTGGACGCGGACCAGATCTTTGTGGCGACGTTCGCGGACCCGTCGGCTGCGGCGCCCAAGGAGAAGTTCGTCGGCAACCCTCTGTGGGGGAAGCTCAAGGGAGACAAGCGCGAGGTCAGCGACGTGACCTGGATGACCGCGGTCGGCATCCAGGGCGCCCATGCGATCCTCGACGACGTGGCGAGGTTCTTCGCCGTCGATGCCGCCAAGACCGTCTCCTGAGGGATCAGCCCGCTGAAAGGAAGGTCCGCAGGTCTTCCAGGTGCGGGGCGAGGTCCAGGCCCTGGGCGGAGAGCCAGTCCTGGTCGCAGTAGGTGCCCCGGTAGCGCTCGCCCCCGTCGCAGATCAGGGTGACGATGCTGCCCTGGGCGCCGGCCGCGCGCATTTCGCGGATCAGGTCCACGCAGGCGGCCACGTTCGTACCGGTGGAGCCGCCCACGTCCCGGCCCGTCACCTCACGGACCCAGTGCATGGCGGCGATCGACCGGGCGTCCGGTACGGCGATCATGCGGTCGATGACCATCGGCTGGAACGAGGGCTCCACCCTCGGCCGCCCGATGCCCTCGATGCGGGAGCCTCGGGCGGTGACGGAGGAGTCGCCCGACACCCAGCTCGGGTAGAAGGCGGAGCCCTCCGGGTCGGCCACCGCGAGGCGTGTGGGGTGGCGGCGGTAGCGGATGTAGCGGCCGATCGTCGAGGAGGTGCCGCCCGTGCCCGCGCCCACCACGATCCAGGTGGGCTCCGGGTGGGGTTCCAGGGCCATCTGGGCGTAGATGGACTCGGCGATGTTGTTGTTGCCCCGCCAGTCCGTGGCCCGCTCGGCGTAGGTGAACTGGTCCATGAAGTGGCCGTTCGTCTCGGCCGCCAGGCGCCGGGACTCGTCATAGATGGTGCCCGGGTCGTCGACCAGATGGCACTTGCCGCCGTAGAACTCGATCAGCGCGATCTTCTCCGGTGAGGTGGAGGCGGGCATCACCGCGATGAAGGCCAGGCCGAGGAGCCGGGCGAAGTATGCCTCGCTGACCGCCGTGGAGCCGCTGGACGCCTCGACGACCGTGGTGGCCGGGCCGATCCAGCCGTTGGCCAGGCCGTACAGGAAAAGAGATCGGGCGAGCCGGTGTTTGAGTGAACCGGTGGGGTGTACTGACTCGTCTTTCAAGTAGAGGTTTACTCCCCAGCGCGAGGGAAGCGGAAAGACATGGAGGTGCGTATCGCAACTCCGGTTGGCGTCGGCTTCGACCCTACGGATGGCGTCCGTCACCCAGAGTCGTTCCTCCATGTCATGACGGTCCACAAAAATCATCTCTATACGCTATCCCATGTGACTCTGACCACATTAATCGTGATATTGGGGGTATAGTGTTATGCTAATGAGACTGGTCCGGCCGTGGACGTGATGACGCATGCCGCGAGCCTGTGGGCCTTTCACCTCCCTGACCTGGCGGAACCGCTAACGCAGTCCTTACGTGGGGATTGCGACACTGGTACGAAGGTCAGCGGCTTGGCCGAGATGGGGGATAGATCGCAAGGGGGAATGTTTTGATCACTATGACCGATGAGCAGCGACAAGACTGGTTCGAGCGCGATGTCGTGCCCGTGACGTCGCAGCTGTTCGCCTCCGCCATGCGTCTGACCCGTAACTCCGCCGACGCAGAGGACTTGGTCCAGGAGACCGTGGCCAAGGCGTATACCTCGTACCACCAGTTCCGCGAGGGCACCAACCTCAAGGCTTGGCTCCACCGGATCCTCACCAACAACTTCATCAACGACTACCGCAAGAAGCAGCGCTCGCCGAAGCTGGCGGCCGCCGAGGAGATCGAGGACTGGCAGCTGCACGCCGCCGAGTCCCACAGCTCGACCGGCCTGAAGTCGGCCGAGACCGAGGCGATCGAACGGCTGCCCGACAACGTCGTGATGAACGCGCTCCGCTCCCTGCCGGAGGACTTCCGCGTCGCCGTCTACCTGGCCGACGTCGAGGGGTTCGCCTACAAGGAGATCGCCGAGCGCATGGGCACGCCGATCGGCACGGTCATGTCCCGGTTGCACCGGGGCCGCCGTCAGCTGCGCGGCATGCTTGAGGGCTACGCCCGCGAAGAGGGCGCGGTACGCGTCCCGGCCCAGAGCGCTGCCTAGCCGTCCAACCCCATATGGAGCCGCACGCGGAGTGTTCCGTTCTCAGCCCGTAGGTCGACGAAGTCGCAGAGCTGTCGGCTGATCCAGAGCCCGTATCCTCGAGAGGATTCGGGCTCTGGTGGTATGTAGCCCGGTAAGGGGTCATCGAGCGCGCCGCCCGGGTCGGCGATCTCGCAGACCATCTCCCCTCCGCTCACCCACATCCTGATCAGGCCGTGGCCCGCGCCGTGCTCGACGCTGTTCGCGGCGATCTCGGAGACGCTGAGCACCAGGGAGCCGATGAGGTTGACGTCCATCCCCGCGGCGCTGGCGTAGTCGCGGACCGTGTGCCTCAGTCCCTTGATCTGCTGCGCGGTGAAGGTCACCGTCGCCACCTGGCCGCTCGGCGCGGGCAGCGGTGCCAGGTCGCCGTTCAGCACCAGCTCGTGCGGCTGGACGAAGTCCGTGCTGACCGTCTCACCGCCGGCCTTGAGCAGCAGGGGATGGATCATCGGCTGATGATCCAGCACCGCCGCCGGGATCGTCCGCGGGTCGTAGAGGCACAGGACGACGGCCCTGGCATCCTCCAGGGCGGCGTTCAGCACTGATTCGTAGCGGATCCACTCGCGTATCTCGCGATCGCCGCGGTCGCGCCAGGTGGCCTCGCCGACGACGAGCGTGCGCCGCCCCCGGGTGTACTCGTGGTAGGCGGCCAGCGTGCGGTGCGGGTGGTGGTACCAGGTGCGGGAGTCCCGGCGGTCGATCTGCCCGGCCTCGTCGCCGAGCGCCTCTTCGAGCAGCCGGAGCCTCCCGGCCGAGGTCACCACGAGTACCCGCCTGTCGTCGGCGAGCGCCGCGCGCACGCGGGGCACGATCAGTGCGAGAAAGGCGTCATCCGAGTCGTACGGCACCGCGACGTGCTTGAACGGCTCGGGGGCTGGAGGTGCCCGATCGGGGCGCACGGCCGAAACGTAACAAGCGCTTGCAATCTACGCAACGGCTGCGAGCGCCGCCGCGCCCGGCGGCGGAATCGGCGCGCCAAGCGACCGCGGGTGAACGCCGACGCGCCAACAAGCGACCGCAGTTGAACGCGGCGGGTGAACGTCGGCGCGCCAAGCGACCGCGTCAGGCGACGGCGATGAGCGCCACCGCGCCGAGCGCGCACGCGACGCCCGCTACCTGGATCGTGTGCAGCCGCTCCCCGAGCACCTGCCTGGCCAGCAGCAGCGTGCTCGCCGGGTAGAGGGACACCAGCACCGCCACCAGGCTCAGCAGGCCCTCCTGCTTGGCCAGCAGGTACAGCACGTTGGCCAGCATGTCGAGCACGCCCGCCGCGACGATGATGTGCAGCGATCCCCCGCCCGGCTTCAGCGTGCGCCGCGTCGCCACCGCGAGGAGCACCACCAGCGCCACCGAGGACAGTCTGGCCCCCACCAGGGGCCACAGCCCGCCCTCGACCGGAGCCAGGGCGAGCAGGATGAAGAAGCCGCCGAACCCGGCCCCCGCGGCCAGGGCGGTGAGCACAGAGCCCGCCGAGCCGCTCTTCCCGGCGGAGCCGCCCTGGCTGACCAGGAACACGGCACCGAGGGCGAGCGCCACCCCGACCAGCGCCATGGGCTGGGGGCGCTCGCCGGTCGCCAGGCCGTACATGACGGGGAGCGCCGCCGAGGTGACCGCGGTCGTGGGCGCCACCACCGACATGACGCCGGTGGCGAGTGCCCGGTAGAAGAGCACCAGCCCGGTGGCGCCCGCCACGCCCGCGCCCAGCCCCCAGAGCATCGCCCCGGCGCTGAGCCGGCCGGGAAGCAGGGGGAGCAGGGCGAGGATCACGGCCAGGCCGGCGAGCTGCGACAGCGCCACGACCGAGAACACGCGCGATCGCCGGGTGGCCAGGCCGCCGAAGAAGTCAGCCGTGCCGTACACCATCGCGCAGGCCGTCGCGAGGATCACCGCAGTCACGTTCACACCATCCAGTGCATCAGAATGAACTCCTAGTACAACACATTAGGTGCAATACACTGCAAATCAAATTCACTAGACTGCACCGCATGGAGGATCCGGAGACGATCACGCAGGCCATCGCGAACAACGTGCGCGCCCAGCGCGCGCACCGCGGGCTCACGCTCGACGCGCTGGCCGCCAGGTCGGGAGTGAGCAGAGGCATGCTGGTCCAGGTCGAGCAGGGCCGGACCAACCCCAGTGTGTCCACGCTCACCCGGATCGCCTCCGCGCTCGGCGTGACCGTGGCCAGGCTCGTGGAGGTCTCCGACGTGCCGGTGGTGCGGATCGTCGAGAAGGCGGACGTGGTCACCTTCGACCAGGGTGAGGTGCAGGCGAAGCTGCTCGTCGGGGCCGACGCGCCGATGATCCTCGAACTGTGGGACTGGCGGCTGGGGCCCGGCCAGCACCACGACGGCGACGCCCACCCGCCGGGCACCCGCGAGATGCTGACCGTCCTGGCGGGCGAGCTGACGCTGACGGTGTACGGCAGGAGCTATGTGGTCAAGACCGACGCCGCCGTGCTCTTCACCGCGGACAGACCCCATCGCTACGCCAACCAGGGGTCCGAGGAGCTTCGGCTGGTCATGGTCGTGGCCGAGCCCAGAGAGGCGCCCGACCAATAACGCCGAACGCCCTCCGGATCACCTTCTGGAGTTTCATGATTACTCCATGTCCTTGACGGCTGAGGCCGGATGGTGGGTACATCCCGGTGTGTGCGACGAAACGTCAGCTGGGGGTGGCGCGTGACCGAGGGGCGCACGGCGACGGAGAAGCTCCACGCGGAGCTGCACGGTCTCGGCGTCGCCAGCGCCTACGAGATAGGCGACGACGCCACCGTCTCGGTGTGGATCGGCCTGGTCGTGCACTACAGGGACGGGTTTTACCGCTGGCAGGAAGGGGCGGTGCGACGTCGGCATTTGGGTACGGATCCGGTTGGTTGCGCTATACGCGTGGCGCGTCACTACACCGAACTCCAGGCGGATATCCCACTGTGGTGGGACGACCTGGCCAAGGAGTTGCGGGGGCATCCGGCGCAGGAATATCCGTAACCCCGCCGGACGCTCTCGGAGGGCGCCATGCGGGCCTGGGCTCTGTCGCTGGCACTACTGATCATGGCGGGATGCGGCACCCAGCCGGTGATCCACCCCCAGTCGGCCCGCCCCCAGGCGCCCATCGACCCCAAGGTGCTGGCCAAGCGGCTCGCGGCCATGCAGCCCGGCTGGCCGGTCGCCCGCGGGATCGACTGCGAGCACCAGAAGTGCGTCGCGCTCACCTTCGATGACGGGCCCGGCCCCTACACCGGCAAGCTGCTTGACCTGCTGCGCGCCCGGAAGGTCAGGGCCACGTTCTTCGTCCTGGGGCAGATGGTCGCCGCCGACCGGGGCGGCCACCTGGTGCGCCGCATCGTGGCCGAGGGGCACGAGCTCGGCAACCACTCGTGGAACCATCCCCCGCTCACCGGATTGGCGGACCGGCGGCTGCGTTTCCAGCTGAAGCAGACCAACGAGCTGGTGGAGCGGGTGACCGGGGTCCGGATGCGGATGATGCGCCCGCCGTACGGGGCGACGAACCGCCGGGTGGCCGCCGAAGCGGGGCACGAGGGGCTGGCGCAGATCCTGTGGAGCATCGACACCCTGGACTGGCACGACCCGGTGCCCGCCATCGTGGCCAGGCGGGCGAGCAAGGCGCGGGCGGGAGCGATCGTGCTGATGCACGACGTTCACCGGACCACCGTCCAGGCCGTCCCGACCCTGCTCGACGCGCTGGCGAAGAAGGGCTGCACGCCGGTGACCATCTCGGAGCTGTACGGCAGGACGCCCGTACCGGGCCGGACGTACCTGGGCCGATGAACGGTCCCGCGTCAAGCGTCGTCCGGCCGTGGCACTCTTGAGGGCATGGGGTTCACCGGTTTTCCCGACGAGGCTTTCCTGTTCTACGAGGGCCTTGAGGCGGACAACAGCAAGACGTACTTCACCCGGCACAAGCACCTCTACGAGGAGGCGGTGCGGGCGCCGATGCTCGCCCTCACCGGCGAGCTGGCCGCCGAGTTCGGGGAGGCCCAGCTGTTCCGCCCCTACCGCGACGTCCGCTTCGCCAAGGACAAGTCGCCCTACAAGACCCACCAGGGCGCCTTCGTGGATCTCACGCCCGGCATCGGCCTATACCTCCAGCTCGGCGCCGACGGCCTCTACGCGGCCGGCGGCATCTACACCCAGGCGTCCGACCAGGTGGCCCGCTACCGCGCCGCGGTCGACGAGGACCTCACGGGCAAGCCGCTGGCGGACCTGGTGACGGCTCTGGTGGCCGAGGGCTACGTCATCGGCGGCGACCGGCTCAAGACCCGGCCCCGTGGCATCCCGGAGGACCATCCGCGCCTCGACCTGCTGCGTCACAGGTCCCTCTACGCGGGCCGCCAGTGGGAGCCCGAGCCGTGGGTGCACACCGCGGAGGTCCTCGACCGCGTCCGCGACACCTGGCGCGCCTTCGGGCCCCTGGTGGACTGGCTCAGCGCCCACGTACGGGCCAGCGAGCAGCCCCGCCGCTGACCGCCCGACCATGGGAAGCGAACAGGCCGTGACGACCGTCACGCCGCCGGACACCCCCGAGCGCGTCGGCCGGACGCGCCGCGACCGCGTCACGCTGGCGGCGATCACCGCCACGGCGGGCGCCCTCTACACCACTCTCTCCCTGACCAAGCTCGCGAACTTCAAGGCCGGCGCCTACGACCTGGTGATCTTCGACCAGGCCGTCCGCTCCTATGCGCAGTTCCGTCTGCCCATAGCCATCGTCAAGGGCGTCCACAACGGCTTCGGTCCCGGCTTCTCCACCCTCGGCGATCACTGGTCGCCCATCCTGGCCCTGCTGGCCCCTCTGTACTGGCTGTTCGACGGCCCGAAGACGCTGCTGGTCGCCCAGGCGGTGCTGCTGGCCGCGGCGGCGATCCCACTGTGGGTGTTCACGCGGCGGGCCCTCGGGCCGGGCGCCGCGCACCTCGTCGCCGTGGCCTACACGCTCTCGTGGCCCGTGGTGGAGACCGTGGCGTTCGACTTCCACGAGGCGGCGTTCGCGCCCCTGCTCACCGCCGTGCTGCTCGAACGCCGCCAGGCGGGCAAGCGCGTCGCCGTGGTACTGGCCGCCCTGGCCCTGCTGTGCGTCAAGGAGGACATGGGGCTGCTGGTCGCGGGGTTCGGGACGGTCCTGCTCGTCCAGCGCGGCTGGCGCGTCCTGGGCGGCGCGTTCGTGGTGGGCGGGGCGGCCTACACGTGGCTGGCCTCGCAGGTGCTCATCCCGCTGTTCGGGGGACGGTCGGACTACTACTGGGCGTACGGCGCGCTCGGGCCGGACATGGGGGGCGTCGCGCACACCGCCTTGACCGATCCGCTGGCGGTGCTGGCCCAGCTCGGCAGCCCGCCGGTCAAGCTCGTCACGCTGGCCCTGCTGCTCGGCGTCACGCTGATGGCGGCGCCGTTCTCGCCGCTGCTGATCATGGCGGTTCCGCTGCTCGCCGAGCGGATGCTGGCCAGTTCGTTCCCCAACTGGTGGGTGCCCGGCTACCACTACAACGCCTTCATCGTGGTGGTGGTCTTCGCGGCCGGCGTCGACGGCGTCCAGCGGCTGCGTTCCCGCGGCGTGCTCGGCGGGGACCGGGTGCCGCGGGTCTGGGCCCTGGGGGTGGCCGGCGTCGCCCTGGCCTCCGTGCCGTTCTTCGCCCTGGCCGACCTCGCCGACCCCGGCTCCTACCAGCACGACGCCCGCGAGCGGGCCGCGGCCGCCGCCGTCGCCGTGGTGCCCGACGGGGCGCTCGTGGAGGCGGCCAACAACCTGGCGCCGGCCCTGTCCGGGCGGAGCACGGTGCTGCTGTGGGACCGTACGCACCGTGGGGCCCCCTGGGTCGTGGCCGACGTGGGGCGGCGGATCTTCCCGTTCGCGAACGTGACCGAACAGCGGGACCGCGTCCGGTTCCTGGTCGGCAGCGGCTACCAGGTGCGGTTCTCCCAGGACGGCTACGTGGTCCTGGCGGCTACGGGGAGGACGACGACGACACCTGGTCTCCCTTGAGGATGCGGTCCACGGTCTGGCCCGCCGCCGACGTCGCCGCCGTGGTGCCTGCCGCGATGACGACGGCCAGCAGCGGCGTGGCCAGGCTGCGTACGCTGCGGATGTTGCGCACCCGCGCCCACGGCTCCCCGGCCAGATGCATGATGCGCCATTCCCAGTAGAGCCCGAGCCCGATGCAGACCAGCGCCACCTCGCCCACCACGATGGCCATGACCTGCACCTTGTCCGCCGCCCCGACGTCCGGCTCGAACAGCGTCGGCAGGTACGCCGACAGCTCCGTGACCAGCGCCGCCGCCATCAGGTGGAGCGCCTTGGTCATCGGCTGGGTGCCCCGGATGCGCGGATAGAAGTACCCGAACAGGAAGCCGAAGGCGGGCAGGGTGAGCAGATAACGAGAGTCGAACACGAAGCTGCTCAGGTCGGCCCCCGACGGCCAGCCGTACACGAGCACGAAAGGCGTGCTCAGCAGCAGGCTGATCACGAACGCGTGCACGCCGTTGTGCCAGGGGGTGCAGCCGGCGGCGGTGGCGAGGGCCGTCTCGGGGTGCCGCCCGTGCTCGTGCAGCGCGGCTTCCAGTTCGAGCCGCCGCGTGTCGAACTCGGCCATCGACAGCTCGCCGGCGCCCAGCTTGCCCCGGCCGATGCGATAGAGCTCCTGCTCGGAGATGAGCAGCAGCCGCTTGTGCAGGGCGGCCCTGACCAGTTGCCGGTGCTCCTCGGCGGAGGTGGGCTCGACGACGGCCGGGTGGGGGCGTGCGAGCAGCCAGCGGGCCGTCACCCAGGCGATGATCGAGGTGATCGACAGCTGGGGCAGCGCCACGTTGACGGCGGTGAGCGTGGTGCTGCCCCGTGGGGTGAGGTAGAGCACCATCAGGCAGACGATCACCGTGGCGTGCGTCGCCGGGTGGTCGAGCGCGGCCAGTGAGCCGCCGAGCCGCCTGAGCCGGAGCACCAGCAGCGCGAACGCCAGCAGCAACAGCCCGAGCACGCCGCGTACGAGCGGGTCGAGTGGCAGGATGCCGATCATCGGCAGGTTCGCCGCGTTCGTCGAGGGCATGTCCCACGACCCGGCGTCCAGCCACTCCGTCGGCCACCGCTGCACCAGCAGGCTCACGAGCAGGGCGCCCACGACCGCCGTGCGGGTCCACGTCTTGGTGGCCACCGCGATGGCGGCGATCGGGATCATCGCCCAGCCGAGGGCCAGCACCAGCCGGATGCTGTCCGGCGGGTACACCCCGGTCAGCAGCGCCCGGCCCCACAGCGCCAGCGCCAGCAGGCCGATCGCCGCCTCGGCCGCCAGCACGGCCAGCCGGACGATCACCACGCGGACCCCCAGGTCCACGCTGAACACCACCGCCGCCGCCGCGGCCGCCACGGCCGCGACCACGGAGCCGATCAGCAACGTCTGGCCGGGCAACTGCTGATGCAGCCACGACCAGGACAGCATGCCGAGGCCGACGAGGCAGCCGAGCCCGGTCACGACGAGCATGTCGCGGGTGGTCCACGGCGGGCTGGTCGGCAGGGCCCGGCTCGCGTGCCGCGCCGTGAGCGCCGGCACCGCGAGGAACAGGGCCACGTACGCCAGGGGCCGCCAGCTCGGGGCCAGGAGCGGGAGCAGCACCAGGGGGGCGATCAGGGCGAGCCCGAGGACGAGCTCACGGTTGGGCTGCCGGTTCCACCAGGCCATGCCGAGCGAGCGCGCCAGGAAGGCGACCAGCGCGATCGCGGTGAGCACGCCGAGCCCGGCCGTCCACGAGAAGTCGCTCTCCTCCATCGCGTCCGGGAACCCGTAGGAGTCCTGGGCCAACGTCACGCGCACCAGATACGACCCGACGGTGAACTGCAGGAGGTCCGGCTCCTCCCGGTCGGGCTTGATGCTTTCGGACTGGAGTACGGTCCACTCGCCCGGCAGCAGGCTGATCGTGCGCTGCTGCACGAGGAGCGGCTTGGCGCTGGGCGCGTTGAAGTCGAGCGTCATCAGCGCGCCGGGCGCGAACTGGCGCAGCAACGTCACCCGGAACTCGGCCGTCGTCACCCCGTCCTTCGTGGTGAGGGTCGGCGCCGGCCGGGTGGTCGGGGCCAGCGCGGTGCCGCCCACCTTGATCGCCCCGAACCCTTCGTCGGTGAACCGCCGGATCCCGTCGGGGAAGCCACCGCCCTGCCGCAGCGTTTCGACCAGCTTGTCGGCCTCGTTCATGCGCAGCCGGTGCTTGATGGTCACTTTCACCTGGCGCTGCCGCTCGTCTAGCCGGCCCTCGGGCACGGCGCGTAGATCACCAGGCCCGGCCCCGGTCACCTGGACCTCGGTCGTGGCCTGCCGGTCGTGATCTACGCGCGGCTCGTTCTGCACCAACTCCCACGGATCGGGCACAGCGGGCTCCACGGCCCGCGCGGTCTGCGGCACAGGCCTGGCCGCCACCGTGCACCAGACGATCGCTCCTGCCGAGACCATCGCCAGCCCGAACGCGATGAACATCCGGAGCTTCCCCACAGAGTGGATGATTCACTCGCGGCGGGAGTTGTTCCATCCAGTCCGGTCACGGTGTGGTCACACCTGACTTTTAACCCATCAGGCGCGCTTGGCGCGAGCGGCGGTCCGCCCACGCGCGGAGGCGTCGAGAACCACCTTGCGGATGCGTACGTGGTCCGGGGTGATCTCCACGCACTCGTCCTCGCGGATGAACTCGAGGGCCTGCTCCAGGGACAGGTTGCGCGGCGGGATCACCTTCTCGGTCTCCTCGCTCGTGGAGGAGCGCATGTTGGTGAGCTTCTTCTCCTTGGTGATGTTGACGTCCATGTCGTCGGACCGGGAGTTCTCGCCGATGATCATGCCCTCGTAGACCTCGGTGGTCGGGGACACGAACAGCGTGCCCCGCTCCTGGAGGTTGAGCATGGCGAAGGCGGTCACGGGACCGGAGCGGTCGGCCACCAGGGAGCCGTTGTTGCGGGTGCGCAGCTCGCCGAACCACGGCTCGTAGGAGTCGAAGACGTGGTGCACCAGGCCGGTGCCGCGCGTCTCGGTGAGGAACTCGGTGCGGAAGCCGATCAGGCCGCGCGCCGGCACCACGAACTCCATCCGGATCCAGCCGGTGCCGTGGTTGGTCATGTGCTCCATGCGGCCCTTGCGGACGGCGAGGAGCTGCGTGATCGCGCCCAGGTATTCTTCCGGGCAGTCGACCGTGAGGCGCTCGACCGGCTCGTGCACCTTGCCGTCGATGGTCTTGGTGACCACCTGCGGCTTGCCGACGGTCAGCTCGTAGCCCTCGCGGCGCATCTGCTCGACCAGGATGGCCAGCGCCAGCTCGCCGCGGCCCTGCACCTCCCAGGAGTCGGGCCGGTCGGTGGGGAGCACGCGCAGCGACACGTTGCCGACGAGCTCCTTCTCCAGCCGGTCCTTGACCATACGGGCGGTGACCTTGGAGCCCTTGGACTTGCCGACCAGCGGCGAGGTGTTGGTGCCGATGGTCATCGAGATGGCCGGCTCGTCGACCGTGATGAGGGGCAGCGGGCGCGGGTCCTCGGGGTCGGCCAGCGTCTCGCCGATCATGATCTCGGGGATGCCGGCGATCGCGATGATGTCGCCGGGACCCGCCTCCTCGGCCGGCTTGCGCTCCAGGGCCTCGGTCATGAGCAGCTCGGTGATCTTGACCCGCTGGATCGTGCCGTCGGTACGGCACCAGGCCACCTGCTGGCCCTTGCGCAGCACGCCCTGGTGGATCCGGCAGAGCGCGATGCGACCCAGGTAGGAGGAGGCGTCGAGGTTGGTGACGTGGGCCTGCAGCGGGGCGTTGGGGTCGTAGGTGGGCGCCGGGATCGTCGACTTGATGATGTCGAAGAGCGGCTCCAGGTCCTCGGCATCGGGCAGGCCGCCGTCCTCGGGACGGTTCATGGAGGCGCGCCCCGCCTTGGCCGAGGCGTAGATGATCGGGAAGTCGATCTGCTCCTCGGTCGCGTCGAGGTCCATGAAGAGCTCGTAGACCTCGTCCACGACCTCCTTGATGCGCGAGTCGGGGCGGTCGACCTTGTTGATGCAGAGGATGACCGGCATCTTGGCGCCGAACGCCTTGCGCAGCACGAAGCGGGTCTGCGGCAGCGGCCCCTCCGACGCGTCGACCAGCAGCACGACACCGTCGACCATCGACAGACCGCGCTCCACCTCGCCGCCGAAGTCGGCGTGGCCCGGAGTGTCGATGATGTTGATGGTCATGCCGCCGTGACTTACGGCGGTGTTCTTGGCGAGAATGGTGATGCCCTTCTCGCGCTCTAGGTCGTTGGAGTCCATGACGCGGTCGTCGACGTCCTGGTTGGCGCGGAACGCCCCGGACTGCCAGAGCATGGCGTCGACCAGCGTGGTCTTGCCATGGTCGACGTGCGCGATGATCGCGATGTTCCGCAGGTCGTCGCGGCTGTTCAAAGGCATGATGACGTCTCGCTCTGTGATCGTGGGGGCGACCGCGCGAAGTCGCGGCGTTATAAGTCTAGTTGATCCCCTCTGATGGCAGGAGCGGGACGAGGTGACGCCTGGCATATGCACGGGTTTCGTCGTCGCTGTCCAGCGGTATCGCGCTGTCCGGAGTGAGCACGAACGACAGCGCGATACGGATGAACATCTCGGCCACCGCCTCCGCGTCCGGGGTGTCGAGGTGGGCGGCGAGATACTCCCTGGCGACCGCGAGATAGGCGCCCGCCTCCAGCGTGAGGTGCGGCAGGATCAGCTCCGGCTCGGTCGCCAGCAGCCTGCTCAGCAGCGGATGCCCGCGCACCAGGCGCAGGGTGACCGCGAACCCCTCCGTCACCCGGTCGGCCATGGTCGGCAGCGGCCCGACCGCCTGCTCGAACGCGCGCAGGAACCGGGCGAGCTCGCGCAGGATCACGCCCTGGATGAGGTCGCTCTTGCGGGAGAAGCGGCGGTAGACGGTGATCCGCGACAGGCCCGCCTGCCTGGCCACGTCGTCGACGGTCAGGCGGCGCAGGCCGTGCTCCAGCATCCGCGCGTAGGCCGCGTCGAGGATGCGCTCCGTGGAGGTCGCCTCGGTGGAGTCGTCCCGCATGGATCAAGACTATGGGCGGTTCTCCCGGGCGCCGTACGTACATAGCGGGTTGCACAATTCTGCGCATGTCCCTGTGCGCCCGGATGCCTACATTGGCGGCATGACCTGGACAGAGCTGGTGCTGGGCGCCTCTCCCGTACAGGGCGAGCAGCCTGCGGTGAGCGACGTCAGAACCGGAGAGGTGCTGTCGTACTCCGCGTTCGCGCGGAAGGTCACGCACGCGGCGGCGGGGCTGCGCCGCCACGGTCTCCGCTACGGCGACCGCGTGATCGTCGACATGCCGCTCGGTGCGGGGTTCGCCGTCGCCGTCCACTCGGTCGCCTGGTCCGGCGGGGTGGCGGTGCTCGGAGCCACCGGCACGGCCCGCATGATGATCGCCCAGCGCGACTACGACCCGCTCGCGGTGGACGTGCAGAAGGTCTTCACCTTCGAGCCGACGCCGGGGGAGCTGTCGTTCGGCGACCTGCTGGGCGAGCGTACGGTCGAGTTCGGCCCGCTGGCCGGCCCCGCGCTGAGCGTCGACGGCGAACACGTCTACGACCACGACGAGCTGGCGTCGGACCTGCGCAAGCTGTCGTCGCGGGTGCTGGTCAGGCAGGACGACGTCGTGCTCGCGGCGGTCAGCGATCCGCTCAAAGGACTGCGGGTGCTCGACCTGGCGCTGATGTCGGGTGCCCACGTGATCATCGCGCACGAGCCGAGCCTGATCGGCTGCCGCGTGCTCGCCCACGAGCACGAGGCCACCCTTGTGGTCGCGCCGAACGAGGTGGTCAGGCGCCTGCTCGGTGATCCAACGTTGCGGGTTGTGGACGAAAGGGCCGTCGTCAGCTCGCTCACCCGGTGAAATCTGCGACACTGTGGGAGAGTGTGATCCTTCCGCGACGCAGGGTGACCACAATGTCCGAGCCCCCCAGGCACAATCTTCCAGCCGAGCCCAACAGGTTCGTGGGTCGCGAACGCGACGTCGACGACCTGTGCGGGCTGCTGGGCGAGACCCGCGTGGTCACCCTGTGCGGGGTCGGCGGCATCGGCAAGACCCGGCTGGCCCTGCGGGTCGCCACCCGGCTGGTGCCCTCCTATCCGGGCGGCGTGTGGCTGGTCGAGCTGGCCAGGCTCACCCGGGGCGAGCTGATCCTTCAGGAGATCGGCCACGCCCTCGGCATCCACGAAGAGGGCACCCGCCCGCTGCTCGACACGGTGACGGCCCGGCTGCGCGACACGCACGCCCTGCTGCTGCTCGACAACTGCGAGCACCTGATCGACCAGTGCGCGGAAGTGGCCGCCGAGCTCGTCGCGGCGTGCCGGGGTCTCGGCATCCTGGCCACCAGCCGCGAGCCGCTGCGCATCGCCAGCGAGCTGGTCTGGCGGGTGCCGCCGCTCGACCTGCCCGACGAGCGGCATCCCGACGCCGAGTCCGTGCTGCTCTTCGTCGACCGCGCCGCCGCCGCGGGCACCAAGCTGAGCCAGGCGAGCCGGGGAGACGTCGTACGGCTGTGCCGGGCGCTCGACGGGCTGCCGCTCGCGCTGGAGCTGGCCGCGGCCCGCACCAGCCTGCTCAGCCCCGGGCAGATCGTCGACCGGATCGACGGCCGCTTCTCCCTGCTCACCACCGGCGGCCGCACCGCTCCGCCCCGGCAGCGCACGCTGCTGGCCGCGGTCGAATGGAGCTACGACCTGCTGTCGGCCAAGGAGCAGGTGCTCCTGCGCAGATTGTCGGTGTTCGCCGGGTCCTTCGACCTCGAACTCGCCGAGCAGATCTGCGCCGACCGGCCCATCTCCGAGGCCGAGATCGTCGACCTGCTCGGCGCTCTGGTCGACAAGTCCCTCGTGCTGTGCGACGAGGAACGCCGGCGCTACCGGCTGCTGGAGACCATCAAGCACTACGCGGCCGAACGGCTGGCGGAGGCGGCCGAGCGCGAGGTGCTGCGCGACCGGCACCTGGAGGTGCTGTGCGAGCTGCAGCTGCGCCACTTCGGCACGGAGATGGTCGAGCCCGACCTGCCGTGGCCGGTGCGGCTGGCCGCGCTGACCGCCAGCCGGAGCCTGGTCGACGACCAGCGGGCCGCGCTCGACTGGGCGATCGCGTCCGGTAACGCGCCGCTGGGCCTGCGCCTGTGCGCGTACAGCACCAGCCTGCTCCCGGTCAGCAGCGCCAACCCGGCCGAGATCGTCGGCTGGGTCGAGCGCCTGCTGGCACTCGACCTGACTCAGGTGTCCGACGAGCAGATCGCGCACGCCCAGGCGTACCTCGCCTATGGGCTGGAGGGCCGCGACGAGCTGGCCCGCTCGCTGGAGTGCGCCAGGGCCAGCCTGGCGGGCCTGGGCGACGACAACGTCTTTCCCACCTGCGTCATGCACAGCCTGATCGTCGTGGTGCTGCTGCGCATGGGCCTGTCCGACGAGGCCCTGCACCACGCCGAGACCGGCCTGGCCGTGGCCACCGCCTCCGGCGACCAGTGGAACCAGGCGGCCGGGCTGGCCGGGCTGTCGGCGGTGGCGCTCACCCGCGGCCGGTTGCGCGAGGCCCAGTGCCACGGTGAGGAGGCCCTGGCCAAGGCGCGCCAGCACGGGCACCGCTGGCTGCTGGCAAGGACCGCGACGCAGCTCGGCGCGGTCGCCGAGGCACGCGGTGACCTGGTGAAGGCGCTGGCCCAGTACGAACTGGCGGTCCCGTGGCTGGAGGAGCTCAACGGCACCATCGAGCTGGCCCGCTGCCTGGCCAGGATCGGCCGGGTCGCGGCGCTGCTGCACGAGTTCGGGGTGGCCAGGGAACGGCTGGCCGCGAGCCTGTCACTGAGCAGACTGACCGGGCAGCGCCAGGGCGTGGCCCGCTGCCTCGTGGGCCTGTCGGTGCTGGCGGAGGCCGAAGGCGACCTGGAGAGCTCGGTGCTGGCCGCCGCCTCGGCCACCGCGCTCCGCGAGTCGATGGGCCAGCTCTCCGCGACGAGCCGCATCGAGGAGCTGCTCACCCGTGCCCGCGGCAAGCTCGGCGAAAGCCGTACCGCGGCGCTCTGGTCGCGGGGCAGGACGATGAGTCCCGACGACGCCGCCCGCCAGGTCCTCGCGGGCGAACGGCCGGTCCAGGCGGGTCCCGTGGTGGCCGAGCCCGTCAGGCACTCGCTGCTGACCGCCCGCGAGCAGGAGATCGCGGCCCTGCTGACCAGGGGCCTGTCCAACCGGGCCATCGCCGAGGAACTGGTCATCAGCCCCGCCACCGTGGCCAGGCACATCGCCAACATCATGGAGAAGCTCGGCTACACCTCGCGCGCTCAGATCGCGGTGTGGGCCGCCGAACAGCCCCGCGGTTCTGCATAGCGATCTGCATATTCCGCCCCATGTGTGCACGAGATGCCCTCCATAGCGTGGGCGGCATGGAGGAGCGCATCGTGATGGTGGACTCTGGCACCGGTCTGTGTCTCACTGAGGGGCAGCTGGACGAGAGGTCGGCCGCCGCGACCGTCCAGCTGCGCCGCCGGGGCGTGCGCGCGGGCGACACGGTGCTCATCTGCCTGACCGTCGGTCCCGATCTGCTCGTGGCGACCGACGCGGTGATAGCCGCCGGCGCGATCGTCTGGCCGATCCCGCCGGAGCTCGATGCGGGCCGGCTGCGAGATCGGATCGTCGCCAGCCGGGCCCGGCTGATGATCTCCGACCTGCCTCAGGCGATGGACGCGGCGAAAGAGTCCTGGGTCCGCATGGTGGTGAGCGTCGCGGATCTTCACTCATATCCGGTCAGTCGCGAACTGTGTACGGAAAGTGATCGCGCCAGGTGGCGAACCAAGGGAGACTGTGAGGGAGTGTGATCCCCCCGCCAACACTTGGACCTACCTCATGACTGCGCAAGTCCAGCACAACCTCCCCGCCGAACCGAACCGTTTCGTCGGACGGGCACGCGACGTGGCCGAGCTGAGCGCGCTGGTCCGCGGTGAGCGCGTGGTCACGCTCAGCGGAGTGGGCGGCATCGGCAAGACCCGCCTGTCGCTGCGGGTCGCGGCCACGGCGCTGCCCGGCTTCACCGACGGCGTGTGGCTGGTCCAGCTCGCCCGCGTCAGCGACCCCGAGCTGATCGTGAAGGAGATGGCCGACGTGCTCGGCGTCCGGGAGGAAGGCTCCGAGCGGCTGCTCGACGGCCTCCGGGTCCGGCTGCGCGGCACCAGGACGCTGCTCCTCCTCGACAACTGCGAGCACCTCGTCGAACCGTGCGCCGAGCTGGTCGCCGGCCTGATCGCCGACTGCCCCGAGCTGAGATTCCTGCTCACCAGCCGCGAGCCGCTGCGCATCCCCGGCGAGCTGATCTGGCGGGTGCCGCCGCTCGACCTGCCCGACGAGTGTCATCCCGACGCCGAGTCCGTGCTGTTCTTCGTCGAGCGGGCGGCCGCGGCCGGAGCCCGCGCGGTGACCGACAGCATGCCCGACGTCATCCGGCTGTGCCGGGCGCTCGACGGGCTGCCGCTCGCGCTGGAGCTGGCCGCGGCCCGCAGCAGCCTGCTCAGCCCCGGCCGGATCGCCGACCGGATCGGCGACCGCTTCCGGCTCCTGACCACCGGCGACCGCACCGCCCATGCCCGTCAGCGCACGCTGCTGGCCACGGTCGAGTGGAGCCATGACCTGCTCGACCACAAGCAACGCGTGCTGTTGCGCAGGCTGTCGGTGTTCGCCGGGCGCTTCGACCTCGACCTGGCCGAGCAGGTGTGCGCCGACGGCGGCCTCCTGCGCGGCGGCGAGGTGCTCGACGTGCTCAGCGGCCTGGTCGACAAGTCGCTGGTGCTCCACCACGGCGACGGCGGCCGCTACCACCTGCTGGACACCATCAGGCACTACGCCGCCGAGCGGCTGCGCGAGGCCGGTGAGGAGGCGCGGCTGCGCGGCGGCCACCTCCGGGTGATCTGCGCCGAGATGGAGCGCTGTTACGAGGCCGGTTCGCTCCACCGCCGGCTGTCGTGGCCGGCCCGCGCCGTGCACTTCGCCAGGGGCCGCACGCTCCTCGACGACTGCCGGGCGGCGATCGACTGGGCCGTCGAGTCCGGCAGCGCCGAGCTGGGGCTGCGACTGGCCCGCGCGGCGCTGGCCATCCTCGCGGTACGCGGCGACCTGAGGGAGAGCGTCGGCTGGTACGAGCGGCTGCTCGGTCTCGACCTGTCCGACGTGCCCGCCGACCTGATCGGCGTGGCCAAGGGCGGCCTCGCCTTCGGGCTGGAAACCCGCGACGAGCTGGACCGGGCCGCCGGGCTCATCGAGGAGAGCATCGAGGAGCAGAAGCGGCACCCCTACACGCACTGGCTCGGCGTCACCTATGGCGTGGCCCTGGCCGTCTTCTTCCGCACCGGCCAGAGCGACAGGGCGCTGCGCTACCTGTGCGAGCTCGAAGCGGCGGCGGCCGGGCACGACGACCTGTTCAACCTGACGACCGCCCGCATCGCCCGGCTCAACCTGGCGCTGTTCCAGGGGCAGCCGCGCCAGGCTCAGCGGTTCGGTGAGGAGGCGCTGGCCCTGGCCATGGAGGCCGGCCACCACTGGACCCTCGCCAGGGCCCTGACCCATCTGGGCGCGGTGGCCGAGGCGCGGGGCGACCTGGAGGCCGCCATGCGGCACCACGCGGCGGCGCTGCCCATCCTGGAGGAGCTCGACAACCGGGTCGAGCTGGCCCGCTGCCAGGCCAAGGTCGGCAGGGTGGCGGCCCGGCTGCACGACTTCCCCGCCGCCCGGCGCAGTCTGGCCGCCAGCCTGGTGCTGAGCAGGCAGACCGGCCGGCGCAGCGGCGTCGTCCGGGCGCTGGTCGCCCTGTCCGTCCTGGCGCAGGCCGAGGGCGATCTCGACGGGGCGGTCCTCGCCGCCGCGGCGGCGAGCGCGCTGCGCGAGTTGATCGGCCAGCACGACGGCCCGGCCCGCACCCAGGAGCTGCTCTCGCTGGCCCGCGACAAGCTCGGTGAGGGGCGCGTGGCGCTGCTCTGGGCGAGCGGCACCGAACAGGAACCGGGCGCGGTGGCCCGGCGGATCCTCGACCGGACGTCCGATGGCCGGGCGTGCGATGGGCGGGCGTGCGATGGGCGGGCGTCCGACGCCGCCGACGTCCACGAGCCCGCGTTCCCAACCCCTTCCCTGCCCGCCTCGCTGTTCGTGTCCTTGTCGGGCCCGGCCATCCGCGAGCTGCGCAACGCGACGCTGACAGTGCGCGAGCGGGAGATCGCCGGGCTGCTCACCGAGGGCCTGAGCAACCGGGCCGTCGCGGCGCAGCTGGTGATCAGCCCCGCGACGGTCGCCAGGCACGTCGCCAACATCATGGAGAAGCTCGGCTTCAGCTCGCGCGCCCAGATCGCGGTCTGGGCAGCCGAACACGGCCTCGACAACCGGTGACCATAAGCTCGGAAGCATGCCGCTCGCCCCGAACTTCCCGGTCATGCTCCGCACCGAGGACGGCGTCCGCATAGACGCCGCGCACACGCCCTCCACCCGCTCCGGCCTCGGCATCGTGGTGGCGCACGGATTCACCGGCGGGTGGCGCGACCGTGCCACGAGGCGCATCGTGCACGTGCTGAGCAACTATGGCGGCGTGATCGCGTTCGACTTCCGCGGGCACGGGCGGTCCGGTGGCGAGTCCACCGTGGGCGACAAGGAGATCCTCGACGTCGAGGCCGCCGTACGGCACGCGCGGGTGATCGGCTACCCCAAGATCGCCGTGGTCGGCTTCTCCATGGGCGCCGCCGTGGCCGTACGGCATGCCGGACTGATCGGCGGCGTCGACGCGGTGGTGTCGGTGAGCGGCCCGGCCCGCTGGTACTACCGAGGCACCAAGCCGATGCGCCAGGTGCACTGGGCCATCGAGCAGCCGATCGGCAGATGGGCTGCCAGGATGGCCAAGCGCACCAGGATCGCCCGCGGCCGGTGGGAGCCGATCCCGGTGCCGCCCCACGAGGCCGCCGCGCTGATCTCCCCGACGCCGCTGCTGATCGTCCACGGCGACGCCGACACGTTCTTTCCGCTGGATCACGCGTACCAGCTCTACGAGGGAGCGCGCGAGCCCAAGAGGCTCTGGATCGAGCAGGGGTACGGCCACGCGGAGTCCGCCGCCGGGCCGGAACTCATCCGTCGCATCGGAAAGTGGATCGGCTCGAACCTTTTCTGAGTAATGGACGTCTATCTAGGGCGGATGGAAGAAATCCGCCGGGAGAAAGTCCTTGGGGAAGGAAACCGTCGAGGCGGTGGCCATGGGACATACTTCGTGGAGTAGCGGGTTTCGCACCTAGCGTTGCGGGGGCGCGCTGGGTGTACATCCTGCGGAGCGGGGCTCCGGTACGTCGTACCGGAGCCCTCGCTCTTCAGCCCAGGCGGGCGATCGACTTGTACTCCAGGTAGCTGCTGAGGCCCTCGGGGCCGAGTTCGCGGCCCACGCCGCTGGCCTTGTAGCCGCCGAAGGGCGCGTTCGACTCCAGCATGAAGCAGTTGACGCCGTAGGTGCCGGCGCGGACCTGGCGGGCCACCTCCATGCCGTGGTCGGTGTCGGCGGTCCAGACGGTGCCGGCCAGGCCGTAGTCGCTGTCATTGGCGATGCGGATCGCGTCCGCCTCGTCCTCGTACGGGATCACCGCGAGCACCGGGCCGAAGATCTCCTCACGGGCGATGCGCATGTCGTTGGTGACGCCCGCGAAGACGGTCGGGGCGACGTACCAGCCGTGGTCCATCGGCCGGTCCATTCCGCCGACGACGACCTTGGCGCCCTCGTCCATGCCGGCCTTGATGTAGCCCTCGACGCGGTCCTGCTGCCGCTTGGCGACCAGCGGGCCGATGCCGGTGCCGGGGTCGGCGGGGTCGCCGACGGGCTGGGAGGTGACCATGTTCGCGACCGCGTCCACGACCTCGTCGTAGCGGCTGCGGGAGGCCAGGATGCGGGTCTGGGCGACGCACGCCTGGCCGTTGTTCATCAGCGAGGCGATCGCCAGCATGCCCATGCTGCCCGGCAGGTCCGCGTCGTCGAGGATGATCGCCGCGGACTTGCCGCCGAGCTCCAGGCTGACCCGCTTGAGCTGCTCGCCGCAGATGGCGGCGATGCGGCGGCCCGCGGCGGTCGAGCCGGTGAAGGCCACCTTGTCCACGCCCGGGTGGGAGACCAGGTGCTCGCCGGCCTCGCGGCCCGCGGGCACGATGTTGAGGACTCCGGCCGGGATCCCGGTCTCGATGACCATCTCGGCCAGCAGGTACGCGTCGAGCGGCGTCTCGGGCGCGGGCTTGAGCACGATCGCGCACCCGGCCAGCAGCGCGGGCGCGATCTTGGTCATCGCGACGAACTGCGGCACGTTCCACGGCACTATGGCCGCGACCACGCCCACCGGCTCCCGCCGCACGGTCGTCGGCCCGAACAGGCCGGGCCGCTGCTCCTCCTGGGCGAACGTCTTGCCGTAGTCGGCGTAGTACTGCAGCATGCCGAGGGGCTGCGGCGCCTGCGCCAGGTTGGAGAAGGTGATCGGCGAGCCCATCTCCTCCGTGATGAGCGCGGCCATCTCGCCCTGCCGGGCGGCGTAGATCTCGGCCAGCCTGCCGATCACCTCGGCCCGCTCGGCGAACGTCATGCGCGGCCACGGGCCGTGGTCGAACGCCTGCCGCGCCGCGGCCACCGCGCGTTCCATGTCCTCGGCGGTGCCGTCGGGCACGCGGCCGACGACCTCTTCGGTGTGGGGGGAGATGACCTCGATGGTGCCGGTCCCCGCCGGGGCCACCCATTCGCCCCCGATGAACAGCGTGTCGTGCTGGCGCATGTCGTGAGCCTCCTGCTTGACCGAATGCTTGCTTGCCTACGGACGCCTCAAGCTGACCGAACCATGTTCTGTCCACGCGCGCAAGAGGGGCCCGGCACGCGTACTCGCATGCCGGGCCCCTCCGGCGGATCAGCCGAGCAGGTGCCGCATGGACCGCTTGACCAGGTCCGTGCGCATGGCCTGGGTCGTCAGGCTCTCGACGCCGAACCCGAGGTAGACGGTGTCCTCGGTGGTGATGCCGCCGCCCTCCTCGAACACCTGGTCCGTACGGGCCCAGTTGTTGATCGAGGGTGGGCTGCCGGCCGGCGGCGGCGCCACGGTCCAGTCGCCCAGGTCGGACTCGAACGAGGTCTGCTCCGCCGTCGCGCCGTTCAGCGTGACGGTGAAGTCGTCGAGGAAGACGCCCGCGCCCTGGGTGCCCCAGTCGCTGACGTACGAGAGCGACAGCTCCACCTGCTTGCCCGCGTACGGGGTCAGATCGACCTTCCACTGCTGCCAGCCGGCCGAGTTGCCCGTGGCCGCGTTCCACGAGCCGGAGGTGCCGGTCGGCTCGCAGCCCGGTCCCTGGTAGCGCTGGGTGAACGGATGGATCGCGCGCCAGCCCTCGCCGCCGCCGGGCGGGTCGCAGCTGCTGCCCGTGCTCTGCGTGGTGTGACCGTTGACGTCCGGCAGCGTGGTCCAGTCGTCCCCGCCCACGGTGCGCGCCTCGACCGTGAAGAAGTCCCAGCCGGCCTCGGTGTCGTAGGAGGTCCAGAACGACAGGTCGCCGCTGGTCCTGCCGGTCAGGTCGACGGTCTTGGTCAGCCGCTTCCAGGAGACGTCGGCGATGCCGCTGTAGACGTCCCAGGAACCGGTGTGCGGGTCGAACGGCCCGCCGGGCCGGGCCCACTTGACGGGGGCGGAGCTGGCGAACCGCGGGAACTGGGCGGCCGGCAGGATCGCCGACGTCGCCACGAACGAGTTGGTGTGGCTCGGCTCCAGCGTGCCGTGGAAGCCCTGGAAGCGGCCGCCCGCGCCGTCGAGCGCGTACGGGACGCCCGTGGCCGGGTCGGTGCCCGAGTCGTCGAAGAAGACGTACGCGCCCAGCCAGTACTGCTGGAAGTCGTTGAACACCTGGATGCACGGCGGGTCGTCGGGATCCGGGCACTCGGGCTGGGCCGGTTGGTCGGGCTGGTAGTAGTACGCGCCGTTGTTGTTGGCCGCGTACGACGGGTACTTGCCCGCGTGCAGGAGCTTGCCGCCCTCGTTCAGATAGTCGCGCACGGCCAGTTCGGTGTCGACGCCGCCCTTGGAGGTGGTGCCGGGCACCTGGCCGGCCGATCGGGGGATGATGTCGTCGCCCGTCTCCCAGACCACCGCCTTGTAGTGGCTGAGGACGCCGAGCGGGTGGGGAGCCTTGCGACCCATCGTGTCCATGTCGTAGACGTCGGAGCTGTAACCGGCCTCGTCGAGCGCCTTGACGTAGTCGTCGGCGTACTTGGCCTCGGTCACGCCCTGGACAGGGCTGAGGCCCGTGACGTCCTCGGTGGCCAGCACCAGCACCTTGCCGCCGATGTCGCCGGCGACCTGGTAGGTGAAGTCCCCGCTCTTCCTGCCGATCGAGCTGAACCAGACCTTGACCTTGTCTCCCGGCCGGGTTCCGGTGATCTTGCCGCGCAGCCAGTGGTAGTAGGTGTTGTAGCCCTTGCCGTAGCGCTCGCCGCCCCGCCATTCGCCGGTCGGCACGGTCTTGGTCCTGCCGCCGTTGACCTGGTAGTTCAGGAGGACCGGGCCGAGCTTGCGCTTGGCGTCCACCTGGACCACCTGGTCCCTGCCGTAGCTGACCTCGAACGGGTCGAGCACGAAGTCGGCCGTCGCGTTGCCGAGGTGGTTGACCGGCTCGGACCAGTTGGTGGCCGACTTGGCCACGTCCATGGCGAACGGGATGTTCTTCGCGAACTCCGCCTGCACCAGCGCCTCGTCGTCGGGGAAGACGAATCCGCAGCCGTCGCAGCCCTCGTCGAGCTCGGGCGTCCAGGCCAGGGTGCCGTACGTGCTGTGCGCGTGGTCGGTCGTCTCGCCGTTGGTCGTGTACAGCTCGGCGCCCAGGTCGGGGTCGAAGCCCGGGATGGCCGGGTTGGCGTCGTTACCAGAGATGGCCTCGTAGATCGGGTTGTCCGCGGTCTTGGTGGCGATCTGCCAGCCCATCGGATAGAGCAGCAGCGGGCCGAAGGAGTGGTAGTTCACCTGGCCCTTGAACCTGATCCGCCGGAGCAGCCCGTCGAGCGCCCTGGTCTCGGGCTCGCTGGCGGGCCCCGTGCCGCGGTAGGTCTCGCTGCTCGGGATCGACGAGGAGCCCTCCTCGTCGTAGTGGAAGTTGGTGGCGTAGTTCCGGTTCGGGTCGACGCCGTCGCCGGTGGTGATCTGCCCGTCGCCGTTGTTGTCGCGCAGGTTCTTGCGCCACAGGCGGTTGCCCTCGGTGAAGGTGAAGTCGTAGCCGTCGGGGTTGGCGACCGGCACGAACCAGAGCTCGGTCCTGTTCAGCAGGTCTCTGAGCGAGGATCTGTTGGCGATCACGTACTTCAGCAGTCGCAGGTCGACCTCGGTGGAGATCCACTCGCGGGCGTGCTGCGTCGCCGAGTACAGGGTCGCCGGCTTGACGCCGTCGGGCAGCACCCTGGCCAGCGTGCTGACCTTGACGGCGAGGATGTCCTGGCCCTTCAGGGTCCTGCCGAGGGACTCGATCTTCACGAGGTCCTTGTTCGCGTTGGCGATGGCCCTGAGCTGGTCGGCGATCCCGCCGGGCTCGGAGTAGGACCTCCAGACGGTGTAGCCGCCGGCGGCCTGCGCCTTGGCCGCCTCCAACTGGCTCTGGCCCTGCGGGTTGCGTACCGGCTCCGGCTGGTAGCCGAGCTTGCGCAGGCCGTCGAGGCCGGTCTGGGCGGCGGTCACCTCGATATGTTCCCTGCCGCCCCGCGTGTCCTGTTGAACGACGTCGAAGCCCTTCTCCCTGAGCGCCTGGCCGGTGCCGGGAGTGCTCTCAAGCTGGTAGAGCTCGATCCTGTCGCGGGCTGGTAACGGGTCTATCGTGGCCTGGGCTTCCAGGGCGACGAGGGAGGTACCGAGGCCGAGGATGACGGCCGTGGACAGGGCCAGTAATCGAGACACGGATCTGCCCCTTCGCAGAGACGAGTTTCGTCGCCATCTCAGACCGATCTGTCGCGTCCGGCAAGACCCAATCTTTATCTCAGGCTTAGATCGGACAAACGACTCGATAGTTCGCCAAGGGGGCGTGACTTGTGGCGTTCAGGTGACAGAAATCAAGATCATCTTCTATAGTTTCGCTCCGTCTATGAGGGGAGGACGGACGTGAAAATCAGTCGCTTCGCCCTATTCGCCATCGTCTTGGCGGGGCTGTTCGCGTTCCCACTCCCGGCCTACGGCGATCCCAATCCGGCCGAGTTGCGCAAGCTGACCAAGCAGGCGTCCCAGCTCAACGAGCTCTATCGAGGCCAGATCCAGAGCCTGGAAGAGGTCCGGATCCAGGCGAAGAAGGCCACCGACAACTCCGGCGACCTGGAAGCCCGGCTCGCCGACGCCAAGGCCGCCGTGGCGTCGATCGCCCAGAACACCTACATCGCGGGTCCGATCGACGGCACCCAGCTCCTCATCCCGACGGTCGACCCGTACGTCGCGCTCGGCCAGGCGGCGAACATGACCTACCTGGCCAACGAGCGCATCAGCAAGATGCAGAGCATCCAGGTGCTGATCGACAAGGCGAAGGAAGCCAAGCGGACCGCCGCCGGCAAGATCGACAAGCTGCGAAAAGAGATCAAGGAGATGCAGGGCAAGCGCCGCGAGATCGAGCGGCTGCTCGCCAAGTTCGGCTTCCAGCAGCCGGGTGGCTCCTCGGGGCTCACGCCGCGCCTGATCGCGGTACGCGCACAGATCATGCAGAACTTCCCCATGCCTTACGGCGTGGGCTGCCTGCGTCCCGGTGACCCCGGCGAGCACGGCAAGGGCCGGGCCTGCGACTTCATGATGTCGAGCGGCGGCAGGGCGGCCACCGGGGCCGACGCCGACCGGGGCGACGCGCTGGCCGAGTGGCTGATCAAGAACGGGCCCCGGATCGGCGTGATGTACATCATCTGGAAGCAGCGCTACTACGACATCCGGTCAGGCGGCGGCTGGGATCCCATGTCGGATCGGGGCGGCGTCACCGCCAACCACTACGACCACGTGCACGTTTCGGTCTTCTAGGGGCTCTGCGGCTCCGCGGCGGCGATGCGGTCGCGCAGCCAGGCGTACGACGCCTTCGGGGTGCGGCGCAGGGTGTCGAAGTCCACGTGCACCAGGCCGAAGCGCTGGTGGTAGCCCTCGGCCCACTCGAAGTTGTCCAGCAGCGACCAGACGAAGTAGCCCCGCACGTCGACGCCCTCCGCCGCCGCCTGCTCGACCGCCCTGATGTGGCCGTCGAGGAAGGCGATGCGGCCCTGGTCGTCGATCGTGCCGTCCGGGCCGGGGACGTCCTCCTGGGAGCAGCCGTTCTCGGTGACGTACACCGGCGGGAGCGCGGCGCCGTACCTGGTGCGCAGGCCCGTCAGGAGCTCGCGCAGGCCGTCGGGCACGACCGGCCAGCCGAAGGCGGTCGTGGGGTAGCCGGTGACGCCGAGATCGGTGAAGGGCAGTCCGTCGTCCGCGGGCGCGCCGATGCGGGTGGGGTTGTAGTAGTTGATGCCCAGGCCGTCCAGGGGTGTGGAGATGACGGCCAGGTCGCCGTCGCGGACCACGTCGTCCAGGGCGCCGATGGCCTTCAGGTCCGGATACTCACCCAGCAGGATCGGGTCGTTGAACAGGCGGTTGTGCAGGGTGTCGTACGCGTCGGCCGCGGCCAGGTCCTCGGCCGACCCGGAGGCGGGCCAGACCGGGGTGCAGTTGTTCGTGATCAGCACCTGTCGTGCCCCGGCCGCGCGCAACGCCTGTACGGCCAGGCCGTGGCCGAGCAGCTGGTGATGGGCGACGGGCAGGGCGTCGAACAGCAGGGCCTGGCCGGGGGCGTGGACGCCCATGCCGTACCCGAAGGCCATGTGCACGAACGGCTCGTTCAGCGTGATCCACATGGGGACGCGGTCGGCGAGGCGCTCGGCCACGATTGCCGCGTATTCGGCGAAGTGATGGGAAATATCGCGGTTCATCCACCCGCCGACGTCCTGCAGCGCCTGCGGCAGGTCCCAGTGGAACAGGGTCGGCACCGGCGCGATCCCCGCCGCCAGCAGCCCGTCGACCAGCCGGTCGTAGAAGTCCAGGCCCTTCGGCTCCACCCGGCCCGTGCCGAGCGGCAGCACCCGTGGCCAGGCGATCGAGAAGCGGTAGGCGTTGACGCCGAGGTCCGCCATGAGCGCGATGTCCTCGGGCCAGCGGTGGAAGTGGTCGCACGCGACGTCACCGGTGTGCCCGTCGCGGGTACGGCCCGGCTCATGGGCGAAGGTGTCCCAGATGGAGGCGCCCCTGTCGTCATCCTTGGCGGCGCCCTCGATCTGGTAGGCGGCAGTGGCCGTACCCCACAGGAACATATCCGCTCCTTAGCGATTATCCGAGTGCCACTCATGTTAACTGGCCGAGGACTCCGGAACCCTACCTGGCGGTAATACGCCAAGATGGGGGGCATGACGAGTACCCTGCGCCGGCGTCCGGCCCAACGCCGCAGCGTGGAGCGAGTCGAACGGATGCTCGACGAGTGCGCACACCTGCTCGACGAGGTCGGTTACGAGGCACTGACCACCAAAGAGGTCGCGCGCCGGGCCGAGGTGCCGATAGGCACGTTCTACCAGTTCTTCTCCGACAAGCAGGGCCTGGTGCGAGCGCTGGCCCTGCGCAACCTCGACGCCTTCCTCCACCGCATCACCGAACGCCTCACCGAACGGATCGCCGAGGCCGATCTCGACCACTGGACCGACCTGGTCGACCTGTCCATCGACGAGTTCGTCGAGATGAAGCGGACGGTTCCGGGGTTCGCGGTGGTCGACTTCGGAGAGGTGCTGGTGGCGCCGGGCGGGCCGGCGATCGAGGGCACCAACCGGATGCTCGACGCGGCGCTGGAGAACAACGTCATCGTCGCCGACCGGCTGCGGGCGCTCACGCTCGACCTGCTCGACGCGCCGGTCGGGCCGGGGCTCGACCGGGCGCTGCTGGTGGCGGTCGAGGCGGCGGACGCGGTGCTCAAGCTGGCGTTCCGGATGAGCCCCGACGGCGATCCCGACATGATCGTCGAGTGCAAGCAGCTGGTCCACCGCTACCTGGCCAACCACCTGCCCTGACTGCGGTGGGTGGTCTGGGGGATGTCCTCGACCAGCCACAGACCGCCGGTGGCCAGCATCAGTCGTCCCTGCGGCTCTCCACGGGAGCGCTCCCGAGGCCGCCACAGTGTTGATCGTCTCAGTGTTGACCGTCTCAGCGACAAGCGCGGGCTCAGCACGCCGCGCCCACCTCCGCCGCCACCTCGCGCAGCACGGCCAGCCGCCGGGTGGTGCCCGGGTGGTGGTAGATCTCCGGGATCGGGCGGTCTGCCCGTGTGTAGGCGCCCGCCATCAGCGTGTTGTAGACCCACAGCGTCACATCGGGCTCGGCGCGTACATACTCCAGCGTCTCGTCCGTCGCCAGCGTGTGCCCCGCCTCGGCGAGCCGCGTGAGCGGTCGCGGACGCAGGTAGGTGTGGCGGAGCTGCAGATATGTGTACGGCAGCCAGCCCCGCGCCGCCGACAGGTTCCTGGCTCGCTCGACCCGCCAGGTGGCCAGGTTACTGGCGCCCGAGCTGCGGATCCTGCCCTGCCGGGCGAGCTCGTCGAACGCTCCCAGGGTCTCCTCCACGGGGACGGAGCGGTCCTCGATGTGCGACCAATACACATCGATGTAGTCCGTCCTTAATCTCTGCAGGCTGCCCTCGGCGGCCTTGGCGATGGCGGCGGCGGACAGCCCCTCCGCCGTGTCGAGCATGGTGCCTCCGGCCTCGGCGAACCGGTCCAGGATGGCGAAGGTGTCCTTCTCGTCGACGGCGGTGCCGAACGCGATCGTGCCGAGTGCGATGTTCATGGCCCCGACTGTGAAAGCTGGAGTGCGGTCCATGTCAAGTCGCGGGCTCGGTTGACCTGGAGTGGGCTCCAGGTGCGATGCTTCTGCCGTGAGCGTCTACACACCCGCCGAAGTGGTCGAGGAGACCGGCTTCACCCTGGATACGTTGCGCTATTACGAGAAGATCGGCCTGCTCGAACCCGTCGGCCGTAACGCGGCCGGGCAGCGCAGGTTCAGCGAGCAGGACGTGGGCTGGCTCGGCACGATCCGGTGCCTGCGCGACACCGGCATGCCGATCGCCGAGATGCTCCGCTTCGCCGATCTGGTCCGCGCGGGCGATCACACGATCCCGGACCGGATCAAGCTCCTGGAGGAGCATGACGGCCGCGTCCGGGAGCAGATCGCCAACCTCACCGAGCGGCAGCACTACATCCAGAACAAGATTTCCTACTACCGCAGAGTCGTCTAGCCCTGCCTTGGGGGTCCGGTTGTTAGACCGGCACTATGGCCGGACCCAGGGCGAAACGGATCAACATCCCGCTGCGCCGCGTCGCCAGGATGTGCGCGGCGCTGCTGTTCGTGCTGCTGGCCGACCTCACGCTCGTCCAGGGGTTCGGGACACGGGGGCTCAACGCCGATCCGCGCAACCAGCGCTCGGTCATCGCCAGGTTCGATCATCCACGCGGCGACATCCTCACGTACGAGGGCGCGATCATCGCCACGAACCGGAAGACGGACGGTGAGGCGTACGCGTACCGCCGCGTCTACACCGACGGCGAACTGTACGCGCCGGTGACCGGTGAGGCGTCGCTCGACCGGACCACAGGCATCGAGCAGGCCGCGGACGGCGTGCTGTCCGGCGACGACCCGAGGATCCAGGTCCGCTCGCTGGTCGGGCACGGCGGCGCCCAGGGGGCTGCGGTCCGGCTCACGATCAGCGAGCGCGCGCAGTGGGCCGCGTACGAGGGACTCAGGGCGGCGGGCCGGCCGGGCGCCGCGGTCGCCATCAACCCGGCGACCGGCGCGATCCTCGCCCTGGCCAGCTACCCGTCGTACGACCCGAACGCCTACACCACGACCGACCTCGCCGAACTGGCCGAGACGGACCGGCGGCTGCGCGGCGACCCCGGCAGGCCGCTGCTCAACCGGGCGGTGAACCAGAGCTACCCGCCGGGCTCGGCGTTCAAGCTGGTCACCGCGGCCGCCGCGCTGTCGTCGGGCGAGTACACACCCACCTCGCGGGTCGACACCCCTGCCCGGCTGCGGTTCCCCGGCGGCACGGTGGCCGGCCTGGCCGGCTCCGGGCTCTGCGGACAGGCTCATCCGACGCTGCCGGACGCCTTCCGGTCCTCCTGTGACGCCGCCTTCGCCGGCATCGGCCTCCAACTGGGGCAGGACATCCTGCGCGACCAGGCGGAGGCGTTCGGCTTCAACGCCGGCGACCTCACCATCCCGTTGCGGGTCACCGCCAGCACCTATCCGCTGAACATGGACCGGGCCCAGACCGCCCTGTCGGCCATCGGCCGCTACCACGACCGGGCCACTCCGCTGATGATCGCCATGCTGTCGGCCGCCGTAGCCAACCACGGCGTCCTCATGCGCCCGTACCTGGTGGAGGACGTACGGCTGCCGGACGGCTCGCTCATCGACCGGGCCAACCCGAAGCCGTACCGGGTGACCATGCCCGCCACCCTGGCCAGGCAGCTCACCTCGATGATGCTCACGGCGCCCGGCGCCGGCGGCTCCGGGACGGCGGCCTCGTCCCGGGGGGTGGCGGTGGCGGCCAAGTCGGGGGCGGTGGAGGATCACGCGCTCTTCACGGGGTTCGCCCCGGCGGACCGGCCGGAGGTGGCCGTGGGTGTGGTCGTGGAACGCGCCGCTCCGTCAGCCGCCGGCCCCATCGCCCGCGCCGTCCTGGAGGCCGCTCTTTCCTAGCGGGCCGCTATCGGTACGCGCTGGCTTGGAGGGTGTAGAGGTCGGCGTACAGGCCGTTGAGTGACATCAGGGCGGCGTGGTCGCCGTGCTCGATGACCTTGCCGTGGTCGAGCACGTAGATGCGGTCGGCGTAGCGGACGCTGGCCAGCCGGTGGGTGATCAGCAGGACCGTGCGTCCGTCGGAGTGGCCGCGGATGCGTTCGAACAGGGCGTGTTCGGCGCGGGCGTCGAGGGCGGCCGTGGGCTCGTCGCAGATGAGCAGGGGCGCGTCGCGGTGGAAGCCGCGGGCCACCGCGATGCGCTGCCACTGGCCGCCCGACAGCTCGTGGCCGTCCTTGAAGCGCCGGTCGAGCAGGGTGCGGTAACCGTGGGGCAGCTCGGCGATGACCTCGTCGGCGCCGGCCACCGAGGCCGCCGCGTGCAGGGCGGGCTCGCCCTTGCCGGTGCCCATGGTGATGTTGTAGCGGGCGGTGAGCGGCCAGCGGGTGTGGTCCTGCGCGATGACCGCGGTGCGCAGCCGGAGCTCCTCGGGGTCGACGTCGCGCAGGTCGAGGTCGTCCCAGAAGACCGCGCCGCTGTCGGGTTCGTACAGGCCGGACAGGATCTTGGCGAGGGTGGTCTTGCCCGAGCCGTTCTCGCCGACGAACGCGATGACCTCGCCCTGTTCGATCTCGATGGAGACGCCGCGCAGCGCGGGATCGTCGGCGCCGGGGTAGGTGAACGTGGCGTCCGAGACGGAGATCCGCTGGAAGCTCCGCGGGGCGGCGGCCGGCCGGGGGCCGGGCAGACGGGTTTCGGCGTCGGCGCAGAACTCCAGGAAGTCGGTGAAGTAGAGGCCCTCCTCGTAGAGGTGGTTGGTGGCGAACATCAGGTTGGACAGCGACCCCTGGCCCGACCTGATCGCCAGCACGGCGGTGCCCGCGACGGCCAGCGGGATCGCGGCGATCGCGAGCAGGATGCCGAGCGCCAGGTAGACCAGGCCGCTGCCGAGCCCGCCCAGCGCCTCGCCCACGAGCCGGGCCCACATCTGCCGCTTGGCCAGGCTGAGCATCACCTGCTGCTCGGCCCGCGCCACCGCGTCGTACATGCGCAGCAGGAAGCCGCGCATGGTGAAGGAGCGCACCTCGGCGGCGGGCTCGCGGTCGGCCAGTAACTCGGCGATGATCCACTTGCGCCGGACGGCCGGGATGAGCGAGTAGAGCGTCGTGTAGCGCATCTTGGCGCTGCGTACGGCGGCCCACGCGTCGGGCAGCACGGCCAGCAGGAGCAGCGGCAGCAGCACAGGGTGGAGCACGCTCAGGACCCCGGCCACGGCGGCGATGCCGACCGCGGCGGTCACGACGTTGATGGCCGAGGAGACCACGGAGTCGGCCATGGCCACGCCGCGCAGCCGGGCCCGCTGGAGCGCGTCGTGGAACTCCGGATCGTCGAAGGCCACCAGCGCGACCCGGCTGGTCAGGTCGTAGAGGCGCTCCTCGGTCTGCCGCGTCACCTGCGGGTCGAGGCGGGCCTGTGCCCAGCCGGCGCCCGCCTGTACGGCCGTGCTCAGCCCCGCGGCGGTAGCCACCATGATCAGGCTGGGCACGGCGGCCATCACCCGGTCGGGCGTCGGCCCCTCCTGGAAGAGCGCGCCCAGCACGCCGGTCGTCGCCAGCAGCCCGAACGCGGTGAACACGCCGCCGAGCAGGTTGAGCGTGACCGTCGCCACGGTGTCGCGCGGGCTGGCCCGCCAGGCCATCCGCATCGCCTGGACCACGAGGGACGGTAGCCGCTTCGCGATGGCGAGGAAGCCGACCTCGGCCATCTTGTCGGTGTGGGCGTGCCAGTCTGAGGCGGAGACCTCGCCGAGTTCGAGGGGCTCGTCGGCCATACAGAGAGTGTGCCCGCCGGGTACGACAGTTCCCGCTTCATCGTGGTTGAACCTGAGCACTCTTCTACGTCTGCATAGAGGGCTGCACATACCTCTCTACACATCACTGCCTTCACGCGATTACATCCTCGAATGGCCATCTCGACGCATGCGGCGTCCGGTCCGTTTGCCTAGCGTTCTGCATGTGATCGGCCACTTAGTGTGGTGGCCGGATCCGCCGGGGCGTCGCGTGTCCATGCGGAGCTTGGCCTCCTCGGAGGGGTGGGGGCCGGTTCCGGGCGCGTGACAGCGGGCTCGAGCCGCGCAGGGCTCGGGCCCGCCCACCGCCGGCCGATCGCCGCGCGCTCGGCGGCTGCGTATGCGGACCTGTTATCAGCACATGCCTTGACGGCTCCAAGTGCGAAGTGGGTTGATTGCCCTACTGACAACGTTGTCAACCTTCACCACTCGGGGTTTCGAAGGGACGGTGTGCGATGCGACGACGGTGGTTGGCGGCCGTCGCGATCACTATGGCGAGCGTGCTCGGCCTGGCCGGCTGCGGTGGTAGCGGCGGCGGAACGGCCAGCCCGCAGGCCACGGGTGGCGGCGAGAAGAAGCAGGTCGAGGTGTTCTCCTGGTGGACAGGGCCGGGGGAGGCCGACGGCCTGAAGGCGATGCGGGCGATCTTCGAGAAGGAGAACCCGAACTACACCTTCTTCGACGCGGCGGTCGCGGGTGGCTCCGGCGACAAGGCCAAGGCGTTGCTGCAGTCGAAGCTTCAGGCGGACACCCCGCCGGACACCTTCCAGGGTCACGCGGGTGCCGAGCTGCAGGGTTACATCAAGGCGGGTGACCTGGAAGACCTCAACTCCCTCTATGACGAGCTGAAACTGAAGGACGTCTTCCCCTCCCAGCTCATCGACCAGATCAGCGTGGACGGCAAGATCTACTCGGTGCCGGTCAACATCCACCGGTCGAACGTGCTGTGGTTCAACCCGAAGGTGCTGAAGGACGCGGGGATCGCGGCCGCGCCCAAGTCGGTCGACGAGTTCATCGCCGACCTCGGCAAGGTCAAGGCCAAGGGCAAGATCCCGCTGTCCATCGGCTCGGAGTGGACCGTGGTGCACCTCATGGAGAGCGTGCTGCTCGGTTCACTCGGCACCGACGCCTACAACGCCCTGTTCAAGCCCGGCGCCAACTGGGGCAGCCCCGAGGTGAAGAAGGCGCTGGAGAGCTTCAAGACGATCATGACGTACGCGGGCGACCCGCAGGACGACTGGCAGCCCGCGGCCAAGCAGGTGGCCGACGGCGAGGCCGCGTTCAACATCATGGGCGACTGGGCCTACGGCTACTTCCACAACCCGCCCGACGGCGGCCTGGGCAAGAAGTCGAAGGAGGACTTCGACTGGGCGCCCTCTCCCGGCACCGAGGGCACCTACCTGTGGCTGTCGGACAGCTTCACGCTCCCCAAGGGCGCGAAGAACCGTGACGGGGCCCTCGCCTGGCTCAAGGTCGCGGCCAGCAAGGAGGGGCAGGACGCCTTCAACCCGAAGAAGGGCTCCATCCCCGCCCGCAAGGACGCCGACCAGTCGCTCTACACCGACTACCTGGCCGACGCGCTGAAGGACTGGTCGAGCAACAAGCTGGCCGGTTCCATCCAGCACGGAGTGTCGGTGAACCAGCCGTGGCTGGCCTCGATCACCGAGGCGGTCGGCCTGTTCATCGGCAGCAAGGACGTCGCGGCCCTGCAGAAGGGGCTCGCGGACGCCGCGACGGCCAACGCGCAGTAAGTTCAGTCACCCGGGTACGGCAGGCGTTCGCGCCTGCCGTACCTCTTGGAGGGAATGCTTGTGAGGCGGGCGCGCACCTGGCTGCCTGGGTTACTCCTCGTCACGCCGTCCATCATCGCGATCGGCGTGTTCGTGTACGGCATGCTGGGCTGGAACTTCCGGCTGGCCATGACCGACAAGCACGACGAGGTGTCCGAAGGCAAGTTCGTCGGGCTGAAGAACTTCGTCGACATCTGGGACCTGCCGCGATGGCACATCTCGGTGCAGCACACGATCATGTTCACGCTCGTGTTCGTGCTGGGCGCGCTGGTGCTCGGCTGGTTCCTGGCGTTTCTCATGGAGAAGGGGATCAGGGGCGAGGGCACGTTCCGGGCCATCTACCTGTTCCCGATGGCCATCTCCTTCGTGGCGACCGGCATCGTGTGGCGGTGGCTGATGAACTCGGGGATGGAGCAGCGGGCGGTCGGGCTGAACCGGCTGTTCGACTGGATCGGGCTGCCACAGTGGCAGTGGTTCCGGGATCCGGACTGGGGGATGGCCGCGATGGCCCTCCCGGCAGTCTGGCAAATGTCCGGATATGTCATGGCACTGTTCCTGGCGGGCTTCCGCGGCGTGCCGGAGGAGCTGCGCGAGGCGGCGCGCGTCGACGGGTGCAACGAGTGGGGCGTCTACCGGTACGTCGTGCTGCCGATGCTCCGGCCCGTGACGCTGTCGGCGCTGATCATCCTCGGGCACATCTCGCTCAAGGTGTTCGACCTGATCGTGGCCGTGTCGGGCAAGCAGATCATCACCGACGTGCCCGCCGTGTTCATGTGGGTGGCGGTGTTCGACTCCCACGATCCGGCCAAGGGCGCCACGATCGCCTCGTACATCGTGCTCAGCGTGGCCATCTTCGTCATCCCGTACCTGATCTGGTCCGTACGTAAGGAGCGGCGTTCATGACCGCGGTCATCGGGCGTCGGCGGGCGTCCACCGGGGTACGCCTCGCCCTGCTGATCGCCTTCGTGGTGATCTTCCTGATCCCGATCTATGTCCTCCTGGTCACCAGCTTCAAGCCGCTCACCGAGGCGGATCCCGGCCAGGCGTGGAACCTGCCGCGGACCTGGACCTTCGAGGCATGGCGCGTGGCCTGGGAGAAGCTGGCCCCCGGCCTGTGGAACTCCGTCCTGCTGGCCGTGCCGGGCTCGCTGCTGTCCTGTGTGCTCGGCTCCCTGAACGGCTACGTGCTGTCGAAATGGCGCTTTCCGGGCGCGGACCTGCTGTTCACGCTGTTCCTGTTCGGCATGTTCATCCCGTACCAGGGCGTGATGATCCCCCTGGTGCAGCTGCTGGTGAACCTCAACGAGCTGACCGGGCTGCAGGGCGTCTTCTACGGCGGCATCCCGGGGCTGACGCTGGCGCACGTGGTCTACGGCATCCCGATCTGCACGCTGATCTTCCGCAACTACTACGTCACCATCCCCGACGAGCTCATCGAGGCGTCGCGGGTGGACGGCGCGGGGATGCTGCGTACGTACTGGTCGGTGGTGCTGCCGGTGTCCACGCCGGCGATCGCGGTGGTGATCATCTGGCAGTTCACCTCGATGTGGAACGACTTCCTGTTCGCCGTCTTCCTCACCGGGCCGACGAGCTGGCCGGCGACCGTCATGCTCAACAACATCGCCGGCGCCCAGGCCACCCCGTACAGCCAGCAGATGGCGGCGGCCATCCTGGCGTCGGTGCCGACGATGCTGATCTACGTGCTGCTCGGCCGGTTCTTCATGCGCGGGCTGATGGCCGGCGCGCTCAAGGGATGAGCGCGGCCGGGTTCGCCCAGTGCTTGAGCGGCTCCTTGCGGACATAGCGGGCCACGTCCCCGGCGACGATCGTGGCGGCGTTCATGGCCGTCTCCTTGCTGGCGCCGGCCAGGTGCGGGGTCATGACCAGGTTCGGGGTCGTGAGGAGCCGCGACCCCGCCGGGATGGGCTCCTCGGGGAAGACGTCCATCGCGGCGCCGAACAGGTGGCCCGAGTCCAGCGCGTCGCACAGGGCGTCGTAGTCGAGCAGGGAGCCGCGCGCGCAGTTGACGATGACGGACCCGGCGGGCATCGCGGCGATCTGCGGTGCGCCGATCATGCCGATGGTCTCGGGGGTGGCCCGCGCGTGCAGGGAGAGGAACCGGGAGCGTTCGAGCAGCTCAGCCAACTCCACCTGTCCTGAAATTTCCACGTATGGGTCGTAGACCAGGACCTCCGCGCCGAAGCCCTCCAGCATGCGGGCCACCCGGCGGCCGATCGCGCCGTAGCCGATCAGGCCGGCTGTGGAGCCCTCCAGTTCGGGCCCGACGTTGTCGTAGGTGTAGTAGTCGCCCCGCCAGACGCCGCCCGCCAGGTCGGCGTGCGTCTGGGGGATGCGGCGGGTGGCGGCGAGGAGCATGGCCAGCGTGTGCTCGGCGGTGGCCACGGCATTGCGCCCCGGCGCGAACGTGACCGCGACCCCGGCCTCGGAGGCCGCGTCCAGGTTGGCGTTGACCGGGCCGCCCCGGCTCACGCAGAACAGCTTGAGCTCCGGGCACGCGTCCAGCACCCGCTTGGTCAGGGGGGCCATCTGGGTCACGCAGACCTCGACACCACGCAGCGCCTCGATCAGCTCGTCCTCCACGTCGGACGCCTCATCGACCTCGCCCACCCGGCCGAACGGCACCACCGGCCACGGCAGCGTGAGCTCGCGGATCTCCACGTCACCGGGAACCTCGCGCCTGATGGCGTCGATGAAGAGGCGGTTCTGGACGAAGTGGTCGCCGGCGGCGAGGACTCGGATGGTCAACGAAGAGCTCCAATCGGGGAGTTGTACCGCAGGATCGCCACCTGGCCGTCCCGCGGGCGGATCTCTGTGATGGCGCAGTTGTCCAGGCGTGGGAAGAGCCGCCGGTACTCGCCCAGGGGCACGCCCATGAGCCGGCACAGTGCGATCCTGATGATGGTCGTGTGCGCGACGACCATCACCCGGCCGTCCGGATGGGTCGCGACGATGTCCCGCAGGCACTCGGTGAACCGGTCGGCCGCCAGTTTCGGGTCCTCGCCGCCCGGCAGGGGGTTCGCGGCGGGGTCGGCCTCGAAGGCGGCACGGGCCTCGGGGAACCGCCCGCGCATCTCCGCGGCGGTCAACCCCTCGCCCTGGCCGAAGTCGAGCTCCCGCAGCCGCCCGTCCACCCGCGGCTCGACGCCCGCCGCCTCGGCACTGGCGGCGGCGGTGAGCCGCGCCCTGCTCAGCGTGGACGCCCAGACGGCCGACAGCCCGGCCCGGGCGGCCCAGGAGGCCAGCTGCCCGGCCTGGTCGTGGCCGCGCGGCGTCAGCTCGATGTCGCTGAGCCCGGCGTAACGGTTCTCGGCATGCCAGACGGATTCGCCGTGGCGCACCAGTGCGATGTGGGTCATGGTGCGGTCCTCTCACGGGCGTGGCCGGCGGCGCTTCCGGGCAGCCAGCCGCGTCTCTCCAGTTCTGCGACAAAACGTAGATAGGCCTCGTCCAGGCGGGGCCCGACAGGGTCCACGACCTCGCGGGTGCGGATCATCCGGGCCGGGTCGCCCGCCTCTCCCGCCGCGAGTACGGCCATGCCGAGCGCGGGCTCGGCGTTCTCCCGCAGCGTGACGGGGCGCCCCAGGACGTCGGCGCGGAGCTGGGTCCAGTAGGCGCTCTTGGTGGCCCCGCCGGTCAGCACGATCTCGCCGTCCACCGGGGCGCCCAGCAGGTCGAGGTAGTCGAAGCAGAGCCGCTCGACGAACGCCGCGCCGCGCAGGATCGCCACGTAGCGTTCGACGTCGTCGGCGGGATCGCCGAGCGTGAACCCCTCGGCCTCGGGCGCGACGAACGGGAACCGCTCCCCGCGCGACACGAGCGGATAGGTGACAGGCAACTCGGCGGCGTGGCCGAAGCGGGTGGCGGCCTGGGTGCTGAGCGCGTCGAGGTCGCGGCCCGCGAACTCGCGGGTCAGCACCCCCGCGCCCGTGCTCGACGCGCCACCCGGCAGCCACGAGCCGTCCGGCGCGCGGTGCGAGTAGACCACGCCCAGCGGGTCGTGGATCAGCTCTCTGGTCACGCCCTTGAGCACCAGGGTGGTGCCCATGACGGAGTTCCAGCTGCCCGGCGTCATGGCTCCCGCGCCGAGCTGCGCCGCGCACCCGTCGGTGGTCCCGGCGATCACCGGGGTGCCGGCCGGGATGCCGGTGATCGCGGCCGCCTCGGCGCAGACCGTGCCGAGCGTGGTGCCCGGCCGTACGACGCCGGGCAGCGTCCCGGTGGGCACGCCCAGCTCGTCGAACACCTCGTACGGCCACCGCTCGTCGATCAGGTCCACCCCGGTCTTGAGCGCGTTGCCCAGGTCGGTGGCCACCTCCCGCCCGACCAGGCGCCGGTTCACGAAGTCGTTCTGGTGGGCCGGCCGGGCATCGGGCGGGGCGTCACGCAGCAGCCACAGCAGCTTGGGGAGCGCCCAGTTGGCCTGCATGCGCTGGTAACCCAGCCGCTCCCAGACGGCCGCCCCGGCCGCGTTGACCCGCTCCACCTCGGCCGTCGCCCGCCGGTCGTCGTACATCAGCCCGGGGGTCAGCGCCTGCCCGTCAGGGCCGGTGAGCAGGATCGTGCCGGAGGTCGCGGCCACGGCGACCCCGCGGATCCGCTCCGGCGGCACGTCGCGCAGCGCCTCGGTGGTGGCGGCGGCGAGCTCGCGCCACCACTGTTCCGGGTCCTGCTCGTGCCGGGGTCCGTCACGGTGGCTGGTCAGCGGCCTGCTCGCCGAGCCGAGCAGCTCGCCGGAGTCCGTGACGGCCATCGCCCGGACGCTCTGCGTGCCCAGGTCCACTCCGATCCAGACGCTCACGCACGACCCCGCTTTCGGCGGCCGCGCATCTCCGCCAGCAGCGGCCACGATCGGGCGCTGGTCTCGCGTAGGGCGAGGAAGTCCCGGTAGGCCATGTCGTACGCGCCGGGCTCAGGTCGTACGGCGTCGCGCAGCCGTACGTACTGCTCCGCCGCGGCCTTGACACTGGTGGCCGCACCCGTGGCGACCAGGCCGACCAGGTAGGCGCCCCTGGCGCCGACCTCGGCGTCGGCCGATCTGAAGACCGGCAGGCCGGTGACGTCGGAGATCATCCGCAGCCAGAGCGCGCTGGCCGAGCCGCCGCCGCACACCCGCAGCTCGCGCGGCCGGTCGCCGGAGGCGGCCAGGCAGTCCTGGATGACGAGCGTGAGCCCTTCGAGCACGGCGCGGGCGACGTGCTCGCGCCCGTGCTCGAAGGACAGGCCGAGGAAGGCGCCCCTGGCCTGTGGATCGGAGAACGGCGCGCGCTCGCCGGCGGGGGAGAAGTACGGCTGGAACGACAGCCCGCCCGCGCCCGGCGGGCCGGTGGCCGCGAGTTCGCCCAGCTCGGCCGGGCCGTCCAGGCCGAGCAGGCGGCAGGCCCACTGGAGGACCTCGGTCCCGGCGAAGGTGGGGAAGGCACGCAGGTAGCCGCCGGGCATCGCGATCGTGATGCCGACGGGCTCGCCGTCCAGGTCGGGCCGTTCGACGACGGTCTCCGTGCAGAGCGTGGTGCCCAGGATGCTGCACGCCTGGCCGGCGCCCACGGTGCCGGCGCCGAGCGCGGTGGCGGCGATGTCGTAGGGCGCCATCACGACCGGCGTCCCGGCGGGCAGCCCGAGCAGTTCGGCGGCCTCGCGGGTCAGCCCGCCCACCCGGCGGCCGTCGTCGCGGAGCTCGGGCAGCAGGTGCTCGGCCCATTCCAGGCCGAACATGGCAAGCAGGGCCGGGGAGTAGGCGCGGGTGCGCAGGTCCATGAAGGGGGCCGAGCCGTCGGACTCGTCGGCGGCGAGCTCTCCGGTCAACCGGGAGAAGATCCAGCCGCCGCACGACAGGTTGGCGGCCGAGCGGGCCAGCCGGTCGGGATCGTGCTCGTTCAGCCAGGTCAGGATCGCGTGGGGGAGCCCGGAGGCGGCGGAGGAGCCGTTGACGCGGAAGGCGTCGGCGGCCAGGCCCGAGCGGTTCCAGCCGTCGACCGTCGCGGCGGCCCTGCCGTCGTTCCACAGGATCGCCGGACCGGTGGGCCGGCCCGACGCGTCGACCAGCCAGCAGCCGTCGCCCTGCGCGGTCACGGCGACGAAGTCGGGCGCGGAGCCGAGCTGGGCCGCGACGCCGCGGACCGTGTGCGCGACCGCGTCCCAGACGGAGTCCATGTCCTGCTCGGCCTGGCCGGGGGCGGGCCGGGAGACGCTGGTCCCGTGCCGGACGACGGCCGCCTCGGCGCCCGTTTCGTCGTACCCCACGGCCTTGATGACCGTGGTCCCCGCATCGACGCAGATGACCGCCATCAGGCGCGTCCGTGGGAGGTCCGCGACTTGCGGGCGATCGAGTCGACGACGACCGCGAGCAGCAGGACGATGCCGGTGACCATGAACCGGATGGAGGAGTCGAGGTTGAGCAGCGTCAGCCCGCTGGAGATCGACTGGATGACGATGATGCCGAGCAGCGCGCCGAAGGCGGTGCCGCGCCCGCCGAACAGGCTCGTCCCGCCGATCACGGCCGCGGCGATGGCGTTGAGGTTGACGTCGCCCGCGCCGCTGCTCTGGTTCGCCGCCGCCAGCCGGGCCGCGGCGAGGATGCCGCCCACCGCCGCGAACGTCGAGCAGAGCACGAAGACCGAGGTGTAGATGGCCTTGACGTTGATGCCCGCCCGGCGCGCGGCCTCCACGTTGCCGCCGACCGCGTAGACGGCCCGGCCCCACTTGGTACGCGACAGCATGTAGTGCATGATCAGCACGAGGCCCACGAAGAAGATGAACATCCAGCCCACCCCGCGGGTCTGCCCGAGGTAGTAGACCACGAAGGCCAGCACGGCCAGCAGCGCCACGCTCCTGATGATCAGCGTGGACAGGTTCCTGGCCGACAGCCCGGCGCGCCGCCGCTCCTGGGCGTGCAGGTAGCCGCTGGCGAACAGCCAGATGGCCGCGATCACCGCGAAGCAGTACGACAGCCACGGCGGCACGAAGTCGAGCTGCGCGAAGTTCACCAGACCCGAGTCGAACGGCAGGTTGATCGAGCCCTTGCTGCCCAGCACGTACAGCTGCAGCCCGAGGAAGGCCAGCAGCCCGGCCATCGTGATGACGAAGCTCGGCACCCCGAACCGGTTGAACAGCTGCGCGTACACCCAGCCGATCACCGCGCCCATGATGACCGCGGCCAGGATGGCCAGCCACACCGGCAGCCCGTTGCTGACGAACAGGACGGCGAGCACGGCTCCCGACAAGCCGCTGACCGAGCCGACCGACAGGTCGATCTGGCCGACCAGCAGCACGCAGACGATGCCCAGCGCGATGATGCCGACCGCGGCCGACTCCAGCGTGAGGTTCACCAGGTTCGCGCTGGACAGGAAGATCGGGTTGAGGATCTGCAGCACCGTCCAGATGACGATGAGCCCCACCACGACGGGGATCACGCCGAGGTCGCCGCCGCGGGCCCGCTCGAGCACGTCGGCGATCGCGCCGCGCAGCCCTTCGTGCCCGCTCAGCCGCTCGTCCTGGCGATCCGTGGTGAGCGTGCTGTTCATGAGGGGAGCCCTTCCTTGCGGCGCGCCTGGCGCTGGGAGACCGCATTGTCGGTGGCGCCGGTGATGGCGGCGATGATCTCCTCGGTGGAGACCGCGCCCACGTCGAACACCCCGTTGTTCCGGCCGAGCCGGAGCACCGCCACGGTGTCGGCCACGGCCTGCACGTCAGCCATGTTGTGGCTGATCATGATGACGCCGAGGCCGTTCTCGCGGAGCCGCTCGACCAGGTTGAGCACCTCCGCCGTCTGGGCGACGCCCAGGGCGGCGGTCGGTTCGTCGAGGATGATCACCTTGGGGTCGCCGAGCAGCGACCTGGCGATGGCCACCGTCTGCCGCTGGCCGCCGGAGAGCGCGGCGACCGGCACGCGGACGCTGGGGATCTTCGCGGAGAGCTGGCGGAGCAGCTCCCAGGAGCGGGTCTCCATCGCCACGTCGTTCAGCCGGAGCGGGCGGACCTCCTGACCCAGGAACAGGTTCTGGATCACGTTGAGGTTCTCGCACAGTGCGAGGTCCTGGAAGACGGTGGCGATGCCGAGCTTGTGCGCCGCCGCCGGCGTCGGGATGTCGATCTCCCGCGACTCGAAGGTGATCGTCCCCGAATCGGGCGGGTGCACCCCCGACAGGATCTTGACCAGCGTCGACTTGCCCGCGCCGTTGTCGCCGACGATGGCCATGACCTGGCCTGCCGCGACATCGAGCTCGATGTCGGTCAGCGCGGCGACCGCGCCGAACGTCTTGCTGATCCCCCGCAGGGACAGAACGCTGTCCGCTTGCTCTGTAGGCGACAAGACGGCTCCTCCCTCGCCCTACTCGATGAGCCTTACTCGATGAGCCTCTACTTGATGCCGAGCTCGGCGCAGCCCTTGGCGTACTCGCCGGTGCACGCGTCGGCGGCCTTCATGATGCCGCTCTGGAACAGCACCTCATTGATGTTCTCCTTGGTCACGACCGTGGGGACGAACAGCTGCGAGGGGGTGTTGTAGAGCGTGGTCTTGCCCGCGGGCTTCTTGCCCTGCATGAACTGGTAGGCGACATCGGCCGACGCCTCCGCCACGATCTTGATCGGCTTGGAGATCGTGTTGTACTGGTCGCCCGCGATGATCCGCTGGGCGGCGGCCAGCTCGGCGTCGTTGCCCGTGACCGGCGGCACCTTCACACCGGCCGCCTTGAACGCGGCGATAGCGCCGCCGCCGGTGCCGTCGTTGGCCGCGACCACGCCGGCGATCTGGTCCTTGAACTGCGTGATCTGGCCGCTGACCCAGGTCTGCGCCTTCTCCGGCTGCCAGTCGGGGGTGTCGTACTCGGCCAGCAGCTTGAAGCCGCTCGGGTCGATCGCGCTGTGGATGCCCTTCTTGATCAGGCCGGCCGCCGCGTCCGTGGGCGAGCCGTTGACCTCCAGGATGCCGCCCTTGGCGTTCTCCTTCTTGAGGTGGTCGACCAGGGACTGGGCGATCATGTTGCCGATCTTCTCGTTGTCGAACGAGATGTAGTAGTCGGCGGGCGTGGCCGGGACCGGCCGGTCGTAGGCGATGACCGGGATCTGCTGCGACTGCGCCGTCTTGACGATCGTGGCCGCGGCGGCCGAGTCGACCGGGTCGATCACGATGGCCTTGACGCCCTGGGCCATCGCCGAGTTGGCCTGTTGCTGCTGCTTGGCGGCGTCGGAGTCGGCGTTCTGGTAGATGACCGTGCAGCTCGGGCAGAGCTGCTTCATCTTGGCCTCGAAGAGCGGCTTGTCGGCCAGCTCGTACCTGGTGGAGGCGAGGTCGGGCATGAGGAAGGCCACCTTGGCGTTCTCCGCGCCGCCTCCGCTGTTGCTGGTGCTGGAGCCGCTGTCTCCGCCGGTGGAACCGGAGCCGCAGGCGGCCAGCGCCGACCCTGCGATGACGACAACCGCGGCGAACGCGGAGGTCCGCATCTGAACTCTCTTCACGGGTTCTTTCCTCACTCGCTACGTCCTCACGGACTCGCTGATCGCGTCGCTCCCCCGAAACACCACGGGAGACATGTCACTCACAACCGGTCACGTCCTGTGGTGCGGCTCACGCTAGCGCGAGTTCAGAATAATTGTCCAGCAAAAATGTTCAGGGCGTTTGCCTGGTTTTGGTCAAGAACTGGACGTCTGTCGTTCGTCTGGTGTTCGGTTAGGAACGCCGGGCCGCCGCGAGAAGCCCTTCGGCGGTCAGGACGTCGGTGACCAGCTGGTTGAAGTAGCCGCCCCGGGCGCCCGCGATGATGGACAGCACCTTCTCGGCGCCCACCGCGACCGCGATCGACGTCGGGATGCTGCGTAGTTGGTGCAGGCCGGGGGCCACCAGGCGCTCGCTGCCCGGGTAGGAGACCGGCTCCCCGGCGCGGTTGTACACCCGCATGCAGACGTCGCCCACGGCCTCGCGCAGGCTCTCCGCGTCGCGCGGCATGAACGCGGGCACGACCTGCCGCATCAGCGGCGCGGAGCCGACGCCGACGATGGCGCACTTGGCGTGCGCCCACAGGTCCATGACCTTGCGCACCGACGGCTCGTGCTGGAGAGAGTAGAACAGTTCGGGCCCCGGCAGGGCGGGCGCGTAGAGGTAACTGGGCACGCCGCCGACGCGTTCGGCCAGGATGCGGGTGGTCTCGTTGGTCTGGAACCACGGCTGCGGCTCCTCCTGGCCGCCCACGGCCGGCGCGATCGTGACGCCGGGGAACTGCCCGAGGCCCTCGCGCGCGCACTCGTAGACCGTGCTGCCGGACGAGACCAGCACCACGTCGCCCGACTCCAGCCCGACCCCGGCCAGGGCGCGGGCCAGCCCGGGGGCCAGCCAGGGCCCCAGTGCCGGGCCGCTGACCTTGGGGACCAGATGCACGCGCTTCAGCTGGAGCGCCTCGGCCACCTCAGCGGCCAGGGGGCCCTCCTCGAGGGTGGCGGGCCGGTGCACCCTGATCTCGACGATGCCCTGCCTGCGGGCCTCGGTGAGCAGCCGGCTCACGGTCGCCCTGCTGACGCCCAGCCGTTTGGCGATGTCGGCTTGGGTGGCGTCATCGAGGTAGTACTGCGACGCCGCCGCGTACATCAGATCGTGCGGGAAACGGGCCTGCGCCTCCGGCGCGTCCTCGGCGGCCTTCATGCGCGCACTCCCTCGGCCTGAACACTTGTGCTGGACGGATGTGACTATACCTCCGCGCCCTCCGCCTGGACGGCTATCAAGCCTGCCGAACAAAAATCGCCTGGGGGCAACCGCTCAGCGACTCGCCGTCCCACCGATGGGGCCGCGCCGCGGTTGGGGTTCGTGCGGCCAATCGGGCCGCGTCGTCAGACCCTCATCGGCCTGCCGTCGCTCGGGCCGCCTTCTGCCGTCGCTTGGGTCGCCTTCTTGAGGCGCTTGGACTCCGGCCGGGGGTGGGAACGTAGCCGGTGACCGTGCGCGCGTCACGGCGGGGTGGTGGCACGGCCGGTGAGCGTAACCCTGGAATGTCGCCCGCGCGCGGCGGCGGATGGGTCTTCCCGTGCCTGCCGTACAGGATGGTAGGGGTTTGCGGAGAGAGTCACAGGTTGCCGGTGACCAGCGCGGGGTTTGCGGAGAGCATCACAAGGTGCCGCCGACGAGTGCGTCACCGAGCGGGGTGCGGGCGTACAGGACGGTGCGGCCGGTACGGGTGCCCGCGATGAGGCCGGTGCCGCGCAGGGCGGCCAGGTGGCCACCGGTGGTGCCGAGGCTGTGTCCGAGCAGGGCGGCGAGGTGGGTGGTGGTGGCGGGCACGGCGAGCTCGATGAGGATGCGGGCGCGGGTGCGGCCGATCAGCACCGCCAGGCCCGTGGCTGTCGCGGGCGGCTCGGCGCCCGTGCCACGGGCCGGGTACGTGAGCGCGTACGGCCAGGCGTCCTCCAGGTAGGCGCCCACGCCCGGCACGAACACCGACGGCAGGAACAGCAGCCCCTTGCCGCCCAGCCGATGCCGCTCCTCGCCCTTGCCCATCCGGACCTCGATGTACCCGTCGCCGTGCCACCGGACCTGCTCGCTCAGGTCGTCGAGCGCCGCCGCCCAGCCGTACGCCGCCAGCCGGCCCGCCCGCTGCACCACGTCGCGTTCCAGGATCGCCTGGAAGCGCGGCCAGTCCTTGGACAGGATCTCCGTCCACAGCGCCTCGTAGGCGTCGGCCAGCACCTGGACGACGTCGGGGCCGAGCAGCAGTGCCCTGGTCCACTCCGGCACGGGCGGCCGACCGGCCAGGGCGGTGGCGATCTCCGCGTGCGCCTGTCCGACCGGGGTGGTGCGCATGGCGGCCAGCTCGGTCTCGAACGGCACGCTCATCCCGGCGGGCGGCGGGGCGATGAAGTCGACGTTGTCGCTGCCCTTGTTGCCGGTGATCGCCGCCAGGGCGCGCAGTGCCGGATGGCGGCCGACCAGCTTCTTGTACGGTTCGCGCCACTTGTCGGCCCAGCGCCGATGCGCGCCCGCCGCGGTGCGGCCTTCTATCACCCACTGCGCGTGCATGGTCTCGATCAGCGGCGAGATGGCGAACCGGCTGGCCACTATGTCCTGCGGAGTGACCTCGATCCTGAACACCTTTCGTTTATATCCGAAAGTGTCGCTTCCGCCGGGAGTGCTCCCGCAGCATCGTGTCCGGCGGTCCCGAGACCTCCCTCCGGGATCGCCCTTTCAACGTGGGGGTGCGGGTTGACGGAGCGTGGAGCCACCTTCGGGCAGGTGTTCGCGGTGCGGGAGTTCCGGGTGCTGTTCGGCAGCTTCGCGCTGCTGATCACCGGTGACTCGATCAAGATGCTGGCGCTGTCGGTGCTGGTGTACACGGAGACGGGGTCGCCCGGGCTCTCGGCCGCGGCGTACATGGCCGGCTGGCTGCCGTACATCGTGGGCGGGATGTTCCTGCTCTCCCTGGCCGACCGGCTGCCGCCTCGGGCGGTGATGGTCGTGGGGGAGCTGGTCAGGGTGGTGGTCTGCCTGCTGCTGGCCTTCGCCGGGTTGCCGGTGCCGGTGATGCTCGGGCTGGTGCTGGTGACAGGGTTGTTCGCGCCGGTGTTCCAGGCGGCGCGGAGTGCGTTGCTGCCTGACGTGCTGCCTGGGGACGCGTTCGTGCTGGCCCGGTCGCTGATGGGGGTCACGTCGGCGAGCGCCCAGATCGCGGGGCTCGCGGTCGGGGGCGCCTTCCTGGCGATGGCGGGGCCGCGCGGGGCACTGGCGGTCACGGCGGCGCTCTCGGCGGTGGCCGCCGTGGTGCTGCGGTACGGCCTGCCGTACCGGCCCGCCCGTGGCGCGGCTACGCACGGGACGGCCGCCCCGGACGCGGCTGGGCGTGTTACGGCGGCTCGTGACACGTCCTCGGACGGCGCGTCCTCGGACGGCGCGCCCCCGTACGACACGGCCGTTCCGGACGCGGTCGGGAGTGCGGTCGTGCGTGGTGGAGCTGTGCGGGTGACGTTGCGGGTGAATCGGTTGCTGCTGGTCGATCGGCGGGTGCGGGGGCTGCTGCTGGCCAGTTGGTTGCCGAGTATGTGCCTGGCGGGGGCCGAAGCGATGATCGTGCCCTACCTGAGTGGGCGGGGGCAGGCGGGGGTGGTGCTGGCGTTGGCGGCGGGTGGGATGGCGGTCGGCGAGTTCAGTGTGGGGCGGTTCGCGGCTCCGGCGCTCAGGGAGCGGTTGTCGCTGCCGCTGGCGGTGCTGATCGGGCTGCCGTGGCTGGCCTTCCTGGCGGCGCCCGGCGTGGCGTGGGCCGCGGTGATCGCCGCCGTGGCCGCCGCTGGGCTGTCCTACCAGCTCGGGCTGCAGCGGCGTTTCGTCGAGTCGGTGCCGGAGGAGGTGCGCGGGCAGGCGTTCGGGCTGCTGTCGGCCGGGCTGATGACCGGACAGGCGATCGGCGCGGCGGCGATCGGCGCCCTGGGCGAGGCGATCGGCCCGGGACCGGCCATCGCCGCGGCGGGCCTCGCGGGCATCCTCGTCGCCCTGGCCCTGTCCGGCGTACTACGTCCGGACACCGGCCCCGTCTCTGCCGGAGACGTCCGCCCTTTCGCGGGAGACGTTCGTCCGGATGTCGCCCCAGAGGTTACGGAGACAGTTCGCCCGAGCCCCGGGGGATGAGGCGCACCGGCAGCTGGACGTGCTCCGACGGCCCGCCGTCCCCGGCCAGGCGGCGGAAGAGCAGTTCGGCGGCCACCCGTCCCATCCCGGCCGGGTCCTGTGCCACCACCGTCACCCCGGGCGTCAGCAGGTCGGCCAGTTCGAAGTCGTCGAACCCGATCAGCCCCATCCGCCGCCCGCCGAGCGCGCGCAACGCGGTGATGGTGAGCCGGCCGTTGCCGGTGAACAGGGCGGTCGGCGGCGAGTCGAGTGCCAGCATGCGCTCCAGGTCCGTGCGGACCGTCTCAAGCGTGGGGGCACGCATCGCCACCAGCCGGGGATCGAAGAGCTGGCCGAGGGCCGAGCGGTAGCCCGCCAGCCGCTCGGCTGCGGTGAAGATCGACGGATGGTCGCCGAGCATGGCGATCCGGCGGTGGCCGTGCGCCAGGAGGTGGCCGATGGCCTCCGTGGCGCCGCCCGCGTTGTCGCTGAGCACGGTGTCGACGTCCAGCCCGGGCCCGGGCGGCCGGTCCGCGAACACCGCGGGCGTCCCGGCGTCGAGCTCGGGCCGCAGGTAGGAGTGGTCGTCGCCGGCGGGCACCACGATCAGCCCGTCGACCCGGCGGGCGCAGAACGTCCGCACCAGCTCGCGCTCCCTGGCCGGCTTCTCGCCGGACGAGCCGCTCAGCAGCAGGCAGCCCTCGACAATGGCCACGTCCTCGACCGCCCGGCTCAGCCCCGCGTAGAACGGGTCGGCGACGTCCTCGATGACCAGCCCGACGGTCGCGGTGCGGCCCCTGCGCAGCACTCTCGCGCTCTCGTTGCGGCTGTAGCCCAGCCGCTCGATGGCCTCGCGCACCCGTTCGGCCGTCGCCGGATTGACGCCCGGCTCGCCGTTCACGACGCGCGAGACCGTCTTGAGCGCCACGCCGGCGGCCAAGGCGACGTCCTTCATCGTCGGTCTCACTCTTGGATCCTTTCCCAAGTAGGACGGCCAGACAACGTTGTCAGAGCGTTATGCGAGAGTAGGGGTTCTATGTCCCTGAGATCCGCACTGCTCGTCGCCGGGTTCGTGCTGGCCGCGCTGAACCTGCGGCCCGCGATCGCCGGCATCTCCCCGCTCCTCGACGAGATCATGAAGGACGTCGGCCTCACGCCCGCCGGCGGTGGCGGGATCACCACGGTCATGGTGGTCTGCCTGGGCGTGTTCGGGCCGATCGCGCCGCTGCTCGCGCGCCGGATCGGACTGGACCGTACGCTACTCGCCGGGCTCCTCGTGCTGGCCGCCGGCGTGGTGCTGCGCGGCCTCGACGGCGTCCCCACCCTGTACGCGGGTTCGGCGATCGCGGCCATCGCCATCGCCGTGATGAACGTGGCCATGCCCGGCATCACCAAGCAGTACTTCCCCGACCGGGTCAACCTGATGACCGGCGTCTACAGCTCCGCGATCGTGGGCGGCGCCGCGACCGCCTCGGCGCTGGTGATCCCCATCGAGCACGCCACGGGCTACGGCTGGCGCGGCGTCTCGGCGCTGATGGCCGTACCCGCGCTGCTGGCCGCCCTGCTATGGCTTCCGCAGGCGCTGCGCGGGCAGGCGGGGCCGCAGAACGGGCCACGGCCGTTCAGGATGGTGCTGCGCAGCCGGGTGACCTGGTACGTGACCGCGTTGATGGGCCTGCAGTCGTTCACCTTCTACGTGATGCTGGCCTGGCTGCCGACGATCTTCCACGACGCCGGGCTCCCCGCCGACCAGGGCGGCTACCTGCTCAGCGTGACGAACCTGGTCCAGGTGGGCGCCACGCTCGCCGTGCCGATCCTGGCCGGGCGGCGGCCGTCACAGGTGCCGTTCGTCATGGGGGCCGGGCTGATGACCGTGGCCGGATACCTCGGCATGCTGCTGGCCCCGGTCGCCGCGCCGTGGCTGTGGATGGTCGTGCTCGGTATCGGGCAGGGCGCCTCGTTCGCGCTGGCGCTGCTGCTGATCGCGCTGCGTGCGCCCGACCCGGCGTCGGTGACCGCGCTCTCGTCGGTCGCGCAGTCGGTGGGGTACGCGGTTGCCGCGTTGGGGCCGGTGCTGTTCGGGCTGCTCAGGCAGGTGTCCGGCGGGTGGACGGTGCCCCTGCTGGCGGGGCTCGGCGTGCTGGGGGCGCAGCTGCTGGCCGGCTGGTTCGCCGGGCGCCCTGCTACGTTGGGTAAGGCTTACCTGTAGTGGAGGGACTCACGTGCTGACCGAGGCGCTCCAGCGGCTGGCCGACGGGCGCGGCGGGGTGATCGGGGTCGAACCGGGCCTGGTCATCGAGCCCGACGAGACCTGGACGGCCGCCTCGGAGCTGCTGCGCCCGCCGTACACACTGCTGGGGGAGCTGGTCGACGAGACGGCGGCGCGCTGGAAGGCCCCTCGGCACGTCGGCGCGGCGCTGTTCTGGAAGACCTACGGTTACTGGCACACGATGCCGATGGCGCTCGGCTGGGCGCTCGACGGGCGGGTGCCGACCATGCGGCTGGCCGACACGTACTTCAAGGTGTCGGGGGCGGGCGTGACGATCGCGGCCACGCGCGTGAGCTGGGGGTCCGGCGTCGCGCCGATCAGGCAGGCGCTGGCCGAGTCGCAGGAGCCGCTGGTCCGGGTGATCAGCCGGATGGTCAAGGTGGGTGAGCGGACGCTCTGGGGTTCGACCGCGGAGGCGTTCGCCCACCCGTTGACGCAGTTCGTGGCGGGTGACTACATGGCGCTGCTGGCCGAGATCGGCAAGCCGGTCGACGGGCTGATCGAGCCCGCCGACGACGGCTACTTCCGCCGGACCTGCTGCTTGTGGATCGCGCTGCCCGATGTGGAGCCCTGCGCGAGCTGCTGCGTGCTCAGGCCTTCACTACACCGTTCCTAGGCCACTGCGGCGTCGTCCATGGGACGCAGTTCGTCGGCGTAGCTGACCGAGACGCGGCGCATGACGCCGGTGTCGTCGATGGAGTACTGGCCCAGCCGCCACAGCGGCGGCGAGTAGGCGTGGATCGAGACGCTGTTGTCCATGGCGCCGTTGAGCCGGTGGATGTGGTCCGGGCCGAACGAGAACGACTGGCCCTCCGTCACCACGGTCTCCAGGTGTTCGCCGCCGATGCGCGGGTTGCATTCGGCCAGCGCGCCCTGCACCACGTGGACCGCGCCGGAGGAGATGTCGTGGTCGTGCCAGCCCGTGTCGTCCTCGGGCCGCCAGCACAGGAGCCAGACGTCGACGTACGCGTCACGGTAGAGCGAGGCGTAGTGCCGGCCGCCGTCGGCGGGGAACTCCACCTGCTCCCGCCACTCGGCCGGGTTGGCGGCCAGCTCGTTCACCAGCTCGCGCAGTTCGCGCCGGTCCAGTGTGCGCTCCGGGAGCCGAGCACAGGCACCCCCGTCCTGGGTTTGATTCGTGCCGGTGTGTTCGAGGATTTGCTCGCTCACTTACGGGTCTCCTTTCGGCTGAGTAGACGACGGGGATTGGTGACCCGGATGGCGTGGGCGGCTGCCTCGCCGAGGCCCGGGTCGGGTGCGGTGGCATAGGGGGCGTCGGAGCCGTTGACGACGACGTCGACGCCGAGCTCGCGGACGATCGCGTCGATCGCGCGCGGGCCGTACGAGGAGGTCTCCACGAAGCAGCCGGGGTCCACCAGGCCGCGGCCCGTGCCGCCCCTCGCGATCAGTCGCTCCGAGTGGAGCGGGGCCAGCCCGGCCAGCAGCGCGAAGCACACGCGCAGCCGGGGGTGGCGCGGCCTGACGACCGCGTGGAAGTAGTGCCAGGACGCGTGCATCTGCTGGACGTACGGCACCAGCGCGGGCCACCAGGACGGTGTGCCGGGCGGCGCGGGCGCGGCCGGGCCCGGATGGATGAACAGCGGCAGGTCCCGCTCCGTGAGCACGTCCAGCAGGCGGTCGTCGGGCAGGGCGGTCGCCGGGATCTGCAGCCCGGCGAACCCGCGGTCGAGGTCCTTGGCCAGGCGCTCGGGGTCGGGCTCGCTGTGGCAGGTCGAGGCCCACGCGCCGAACGGCGCGGGCAGCGCGAGCGCGCCCTCGTGATAGGCGTCGAGCAGCGGCCACGCCTCCTCCGGAGGCAGGAACTCGATGCCCAGCGGGCTGGACAGCGAGACCAGGGCCAGCTCCAGCCCGGTGACGTCCCGGTTCTCGTGGTCGGCCGGGTCGACCTCGTAGGGCGGTTCGCCGTCGAGGAACAACGTCCAGCCGTCCAGGTACGGAGGGACGGTCCGGCCGCGGAGCGCTTCGACGAACGAACGGGTCCACAGATGCTGATGAATGTCGATGCTCACGGCCACACCTCCCTCTATTTCCTACTAGTATTGCAGGTAAACCTATCACGCTGGCGATTCGAGCTTGTGAAGCGATTCAGTGATACGGTTCAGTGAACCGCTTCACAAGACAAATGTCAACGGCAGGCCGCTAGCCCCCGGATCTGGATGAACCACGCCAGCGGTCCCTTCGGCATGCGAGCTTCTGTCGGTGGCACGCAATAGGCTGGCTTAATGCCACGGAAGAGAGCGACAATCCGGGAAGTGGCCCAGGCGACCGGGCTGTCGCCGGCCGCTGTGTCCTACGCGCTGCGTGGCATGCAGGTCTCGGAGGAGACCATGGAGCGGGTGCGCGCCGCCGCGGCCGAGCTGGGCTACGAGGCCGACCCCATCGCCAGGGCTCTGGCCAGCGGACGCACCAACATGATCGGGCTGCTCTGCGGTTCCCTCGAAGACCTCTGGCAGCAGTCGCTGGCCGTCGGCATCAGCAGGGGCCTGCGGGAGAAGGACCGTTACGCGCTGATCCTCGACGCGGTCGGTGACCCGGCCCGCGAGCGGGCCCTCGCCCAGCAACTGCGCGACCAGCGGGTCGACGGCATGATCGTGCAGCCCGTCGATCCGGCGGCGTCGTTCTGGGCGGATCTGTGCGAGTCGCTGCCGGTGGTGGCGATCGGCGACTCACTCGCCGGCACCGCCGGAGAAGTGGTCTTCGACAACCGCCGCGGCGTCAGCCTCGCCCTCGAACATCTCCACGCCATGGGCCACCGGCGGATCACCGTGCTGACGCCCACCTTGACCAGCACCCCCGACCGTCCGGCCGACGTGCTCGTCACCTCCGAAGCCGACCGCCTCGGTCTCGACGTCGTGGTGACCACCGCGTCCCACGGCCTGGCGGCGGCCACCGAGGCGGCCCACCGCATCCTGGAGGCCGACCGGCCGAGCGCGGTGTTCTGCTTCGCCGACTCGATCGCCTATGGCGTCTACGCGGCGGCGGCCGAGCTGGGACTGTCGATCCCGGGCGACGTCTCGGTCATGGGCTACGACAACCACCCGATGTCGGGGCTGCTCACGCCCGGACTGACGACGGTGGACTGGGACATCGACGGCATCGTGCGGGCGGCCGTCCGCCTCATGTCGGCGGCGGCCGACGGGGGGACGCGGCGCCGCCGGGTCGTGCAACAGCCGACGCTCCGCGAACGCGGTTCGGTGGGCAAGGCGCCGAAGTAGGGCCGGGCTTTTCGGCGGGCCGTCACGGTGGGATCCCCGTGCGGGTCAGCGGCCGTCCTCCTGGAGGCCCTCGGCCCTGTGCGGCGGGTGGCGGGTGCCCACGGCTTGCCGTACAAGAAGGAAATTGTTGGAGATCAGCGCACGTGCGGCGTCCAGATCATCCGAGAGGGGACGGTCGGGGACATTGGGTGCTCTGGTGGCGGCCAGGCGCTCGCAGGCGAGCACGATCTCCAGTGGCTCCACGCAGCGCAGCGCGTAGCGCGCGGCCTGCGTCGCGAAGCCCGCGTGGTCCTCGGTCCCCCGGGAGATGACGGCGGTCCCGGCCGTGACCGGGTTCGCGAGGTGGCGTAGCTCGGCCAGCGCGTCCTGGGCCACGTACTCCAGGATCATCGCCCCCGACCCGCCCGGCCGCGCCGCCAGGAACGGTAGCCGCCCCGTGTAGGCGGGCTCCATGAGCGTGGCCAGCCGGGCCGTGCTGAGCTGGGCCGTCGGCACCAGCGCCGCGCGCAGCGCGTCGAGCGCCAGCGCGACCGGGGCCGAGTGGAAGTTGCCGTTGTGCCAGGCCAGCGAGTCGGCGATGAGCGGGTTCTCGGCGGCGGCGTTCAGGTCGGTCTCGACGACCCGCTCGGCGCGGTCGAGCGCGTCCAGCGCGGCACCGTGCACCTGGGCGAAGGCGCGGTAGCCGTACGGGTCCTGGATGCGGGCGGCGAACTCCCGCGCGAGCAGCCCGCGCAGGCGGGCGGCCGCGGCGGCCTGGCCGGGGTGCGGCCGGGCCTCCTGTACGACGGCGGCCACCGGCTCGGCCGAGGCGGACACCGCGACGAAGCTGAACGCCGCCACGTCGACGGCGGCCTCCAGCAGGACGCGCAGCCGGTGTACGGCGATGGCGGCGTCGGCCAGCGTCGCGGCGCCGGAGCTGAGGAACGGCGCCGCGTCCCCGGACGCCAGCGGATATCGGGGCGCGTTCGCCGTCGGCCCCTGCCAGGACAGCTCTCCCAGCAGGCACAGCGCGGTGGTGGCGAGAGCGGCCAGATCGCCGGTGCCGATGGCGCCGTAGGTGCGGATCGGGGGAGTGAAGCCGTCGTTGATCGCCCCCGCCAGCACCGGCAGCACGCCCGGATCGACGCCCGAGCCGCCCGCCAGCAGCTGGTTGAGGCGTACCACCAGCATCGCCCTGGCCCGCTCGGGCGCGACGAGTGGCCCCGCCCCGCCCGCGTGGCTGCGCAGCAGGTCGAGCCCGCCCCCCTCCACACCCACGTCCTTGTTGGCCCCGACTCCGGTGCTCTGCCCGTAGATGGGCCCGGTCAGCTCCTGGGCCGCTCCCCACGCCGCCCGGGCCCGATCCAGTGAGGAGATCGTGACCCGGGCCGCGCCGTACGCCACCGCGTGGACCTGCGCGCAGGTCAGACCGGCACCGTCGAGTTCCATCGAGCTCAATCGTTGTCGGGGATGAACAGGCCGAGCAGCCAGCTGACCACGCTGATGATGATCGCGCCCCAGAAGGCGGCCGGATAGAAGTTGCTGACATGGAAGGGGATGTCGAGCTGGCCGGAGATCCAGCTCGTCAGCAGCAGCATGGCCGCGTTGATGACGAGGAGGAACAGCCCCAGCGTCAGCACGATCAGGGCACAGCCGAGCCCCTTGACGATCGGCTTCACGATGGCGTTGATGAGGCCGAAGATCAGGGCGACGACGAGCAGAGTGCCCCAGTAGGTGGGGGTGTTCTGGGGGCCGGTGATCTGGATGCCATCGATGAACTGGATGGCGACCCAGAGGGCGACCGCGGCCGCCAGGGTTCTGATGATGAATCTCACGCTGGTTGATCCTCCCATTACCCATCGGTGCTCCGATAGGGGCTCACCGTGATGACCGGATATGTGCATTCCGGCCACGCACTGTGATACGCGTTATCGATGGGCAACGATGGGCAGAGACGTGCGGGGGAGGGGAGCGAGATGGAGTCCGAGGGTTTCGAATCGCTGTCGGCCAGCGAATTGCATGACCGTGCCGTCAGCTATGCCGTACGCCACGGTGATCTGGGTTTCCTGTGGAACCTGCTGAGGGTGATCCCGGCGGCGGAGGCCGCCAGCGGTCACGACACAGAGACCGCCAACGACCTCAGCCGGGTGTCCGCACTGCTCAGCGATGCCCTCGCGGCGGGAGAAGGTGAGCTCGGCGAGGCGCTGCGACCGGTCTACCTCGAATACCTGAGCAAACATCCCGACGCCTGACCCGCGCCTCAGCCCGCCAGCTGGGTTTCGGTGCTGCCGTAGTGGGCGAAGCCGGGCGTGCTGATCTCCTGCCCGTCACGGCTGATGATCATGGTCTGGTAGTGCTCGGCCTCCGCGAGGTCCATGGCGAAGCGCCTGGCCAGCACCGGGCCCATGGCGTACATCGCGGTGGCGTAGGCGTCGGCGGCGCCCAGGTCGGGGCCGAGTACGGTGACCGAGCCGAGCTTGTCCTGCTTGACGCCGGTGCGCGGGTCGACGACGTTCGCGCCGCCCGAGGTGGCGATGCCCATGTCGTGGGTGAAGACGACTTTGCGTACCAGGCCGGTGCGCGGGTCACGGACGCCGATGTGCCAGCGCTTGCCGGGGGCGGCCGAGCCGCGCACCCTGATGTCCCCGCCGGCGGTGATGCGATGATCGACGGCACCCGCACTGGCCAGCGCGCGGGAGAGCCGTTCGAGCGCCCAGCCCTTGATGTAGCCCGAGGTGTCGATGACGCCGTTGATCCGGGATTCGAACCAGCCGCCGGTGGCCTCGCTGAGCTCGTCGCAGCGGTGCAGCACCTCGATGAGCTCCGGGATCTGTCTGATGGTCCCGCCGCGGTTCAGCCGGCTGATCTGGCTGTCCTCCCTGGCGGGGTTGAACGTCTCGTCCACCCAGCGCAGCCAGGCGAAGGCGTCGTCGAGTACGGGAGCCAGCTCTCGCCGCGGCAGGGCCGTACGGATATCCACGCTGACGGGTATGCCCATGACCATCTCGACACGGGCGCTTCCGGGGAAAGTCGTCACCTTGCCTCCTTGTTCGCAGCAACCGTCCCACGGCGCGCGTAATGCCTTGTTAAACCAATGGCTTACGTTTGAAGTTGGTTGTCTTGACCTGCGCCTTCGGTACGGACAGGCGCGTGAGAGCGCCCCGGACGTACCGCTTGAAGGGTCGCGGGCCGGCGACGATCACCGTGCGTTCGGCGATGTCGGGCACCTGACGGCTCAGCCCCGAGGCGCTGAGCCGTTCCTTGGCCCGGGGGTCGTGTTCCTGACCGGCGACGACCACCAGGCCGTGCTCGGCCTCCAGCTCGCGTAGCTCGTCCGTCACCCGGTCGGTCCGGTAGACGGTCACCGTGTCGCCCGTGTGGGTGGCGAGCAGGTCGCGCAGCCCGGCGGGTTCGAGATCGGCGACGATGAGCAGGGAGCCCCTGGTCGTGGCCCGTACGGCGTGGTGCCAGACGGCCATCACGGCCGCGATGCCGTACAGGAGGAGGGAGCCGGCGCGGCTCGCGGTGGTCACGTACGCGGTGGAGCTGAGCTGGTGTGTCACCAGCACCGTGCCCACCACGTACCCGGCCAGGCGCAGGCGCCGTCTGGCCTGCTCCGACCGGAGGAGCTCCGGCGCCTTGACCGACAGCAGCCCGAGCGCCACCAACAACCCGGCGACGGCCCACGCGGAAGGACGCCACGGGTACCCGAACCCCGGCTGGATCGCACCGAACTCGGCGACCGCGACACCACACCAGAACACGATGAGAGGCTGATTCGCCTTTGCCTCGCTAGCCATGGGATAGACGATGCGCGCCGAACATGAGAGGCGTCTGAGTAGTGTCTGAAACATGGCTAACGTACGTGTTGAGCGGACCGAAGACGGCGGCTTCCGGGCCACGAACGCCCGTGGCGCGGAGGTGCGGATCGGCGGCGGCGACGAGGATGGCGCCTTCACGCCCGTCGAGCTGCTGCTCGCGGCGGTGGGCGGGTGCAACATCGTGACGGTGGAGCCGCTGACCGCCAAGCGCGGGCAAAGGCTGATCCGCCTGGCGATGACCGTCGGATCGGAGAAGATCGAGCCGAACCTGCTGGGTCCCGTCACGGTGACCTATGACGTCGAAGTCCCGTCCGAGCAGGCGGATGAGGTCTTCCGGGCGGTGGCCGAGCGGGTGCACGCGAAGTACTGCACGGTCAGCCGCTCCCTCCAGGAAGGGACGGAGGTCCGTTTGGAGATCCCTTAGCCGGATTAGGCGGACATTCGACCCCGCTATGGCACGTTCGTTGCATTCGCCTCGGTAGTGTCGAGGCAGGTCAAGAGTCCTGCGACTGACTTGCAGACTTTTACCGAAGCGGACGCGGAGGGGGACCGCTGTTCGCAGTGCGGGACCGCCGGCGTTTTTGGGGGAAATCGCTGGCCTGGACCGCCCTCGGTCGGGGCCGGACAGTTGGGGGACTGTCCGGCCCCGATTCATGCGTATTGTTCGGTTCTGTGACAAAGGTCCTCATTGACTGCGATCCCGGCATCGACGACGCGCTCGCCCTGGCGCTGGTAGCGGGCACCCCGGCCCTGGAGCTGGTCGGCATCACCACGGTCGGCGGCAACGTCGACCTCGCGCTGACCACGGCCAACGCGCTGGCGCTCAGGGAGTTCCTCGACCTCGGGAACGTTCCGGTCGTTCCAGGCAGCGCGGGCGCGCTGGTGCGCCACACGGTCCGCGCCGCCGACGTCCACGGCCTGTCCGGCCTGGGTGACGCCGTCCTCCCACCGGCCACCCGCCCCGTTTCCGACGGCCACGCGGTGGACTTCATCGTGGAGACGCTGCGGGCCGCCCCGGGCGAGATCACGCTGGTCGCCATCGGCCCACTGACCAACATCGCGCTGGCCGTACGCCGGGAGCCACGCGTCGTGGAGTGGGCCCGCGACTTCGTGATCATGGGCGGCTCCTTCACCCGCGGCAACACCAATCCCGCGGCGGAGTTCAACATGCTGGCCGACCCGGAGGCGGCCGCGATCGCCTTCGACGCCGGCTGGACGGTGAAGATGCTCGGCCTCGACGTGACGCTCACGGCCATGGTGACCAGCGAACTCCTGGACCGGATGCGCCCGCTCGGCCGGCTGTCCGAGCTCCTGGTGCCCGCCGCGCAGTTCTACGGCCAGGTCACGGCGGACGACGGCCCGGCCATCCATGACGCGTGCGCCGTGGCGTACGTGATCGACCCTTCGCTGTTCACCTGCGTACCGGCACGGGTGAACGTGGAGACGGCCGGCCGGTACACGTCGGGGATGACCGTCACCGACTTCAAACTCCGTGACGGACGGCCCAACGCCTTGGTGGCGAAGTCGCTGGACGTGAAGCGGTTCTGGGAGCTGGTTCTGGGGGCCTACGAGGCGCTGGGAGAGCGGCTCGGATGATGTTCTGGGGGGTGCGCGGCGGCTGCTACAGTTACATCTGTTGCGGGCGCCGCTAGCTCAGTTGGTTAGAGCAGCTGACTCTTAATCAGCGGGTCCGGGGTTCGAGTCCCTGGCGGCGCACCGACAAGGAAGCCCCAGCTCATGTATGTGAGCTGGGGCTTCTTCAATTATCCGAGCGGGCCGAGGAACATGCCGCCGGTGGCGTCCAGGACGTTCGCGGTGATCCAGCGGGCGTCGTCCGAGGCGAGGAAGGCGACGGCGTCGGCGATGTCGGCCGGTCGGCCGATCCGGCCGAGTGCGGTGCCCGAGGTTATGGCGGCCCTGGTCTCCGGGGCGTGCAGGACGCCGTTCACGTTGGTGTCGGTCGCGCCCGGGGCCACCGCGTTCACCGTGATGCCGCGCGCGCCGAGGCTGTTGGCCAGGGTCCGGGTCATGATCTCCACGGCGCCCTTGCTCATCGCGTAGGCGATCTGGGTGGACAGCGCGATGCGGGCGGACAGCGAGGAGATGTTGATGATGCGCCCGCCGTCGCGCAGCAGCGGCAGTACGGCCTGGACGAGGAAGAAGGGCGCCTTCACGTTGATCGCGAAGACCTCGTCGAACTGCTGCGGCGTCAGCCGGTCGATCGAGCCGGCGAACAGCGTGTCCAGGTTCCCGCAGGCCGCGTTGTTGACCAGGATGTCCAGCGGCTGCCCGCCCAGGCCCGTCACGAGCGCGTCCACGTCGCCCGGCACGCCGAACTCGGCCTGGACCGCGAAGGCGCTGCCGCCGGCCTGTTCGATCGCGGACACGGTCTCCTTGGCCGCTTCGACGCTGGTGGCGTAGTGGACGGCCACCCGCGCGCCGTCGGCGGCCAGGCGCTGGGCGATGGCGCGGCCCATGCCCCGCGATGCGCCCGTGACCAGGGCGGTCTTTCCGGTGAGGTTCGGCATGGTGAACTCCAGTCAGTCAGTGATCGGTGTGTGCCCCCAACCCTCGAGGCGGCCGCTCACCGAACGCTTACCAACCGCTGGCAGTCACGCTTGCGGCGGACCGAGAAAGGCCGCGGCCATGCCTTCCGCCGCGATGGTCGCGGCCGGCAGGTTCCCGTGAACGAGTGCGGCGATGAGGGCCTGGTGGCAGTAGGACTGCGCCAGGCGGGCGTCGTTCTCGCTCTGGGCGATCCGGCTCAGGCCGATGAGAACCTGCCACCGCGTCCATCGGGTGCTCATCGACTCCCGTTCGCATCCGTCCATGGCCAGCCCGTACAGCTCGCGGGCGCGGGCGAGATCGCCGTCCAGGCGCGCGAGGTCGGCGAGCCCTCGCTGCGCGTCGGCCTGCGCCTCGGGCAGGCCGGTGCCGCGGGCGAGTTCGGCGGCGCGCTCGTAGTCCTGCCGCGCGGCGGTGGGCCGGCCGGCCGTGGCCAGCGCGTCGGCGTTCCTGACGAGCATCCGCGTCATGTCCTCCACCGCGCCCAACTGGCCCGCCAGGTCGAGGGCCTCTGCCATCAGCGGTACGAAAGCCGCTTCGTCCCCTTGCAGGCCGCTGAGCCAGGCCAGGTTGTCCAGCGCCGTCGCGATTCCCCAGCGGTCGCCGACCGCGCGGAAGCCGCCGAGCGCCGCGCGGAACGCCCGCTCCGCCTCTGCCGGATCTCCGTCGAGCAGTCCTCTGGTGCCCGCGGCCAACCGGGCGAAGGCCCGGGACCACGGATCGGCCCCGAACACCTCGTCCCGGCGAGGTCCGAGCACCATGAGCCGGAGCACGGCCAGGAACGGGTATCGCGGCCCGGCCGCGGTCGGGGCCGACGGCAGGCGGTCCAGCCACAGGCGTAGTTCGCGGTCGTAGCCGTCGCTCGACGCCGCCGCGTGCGCGAGGCACAGGACGTACTCCTCCTCCTGGCCGGCGGACGGCTCGGGGCCGATCATCTTGAGGAGTTCGGCGGCCATCGGGCCGCGGCCGCCGCTCAGCCCCCGCAGTTGCCCGTGCCACGACAGGGCGGTGATCAGCTGGACGGCGAGCAGTGGGTCGGCGCGTACGGCCCAGCGCAGCGCGGCGTCGAGATTGCCGCGCTCGGCGTCGAGCCTGGCCAGCCAGTGCAGCTGGTCCGGGCCGCGCAGGTGGGGTTCGGCGGTCCTGGCCAGGTCGAGGAAGTACGCCGCGTGCGCCGCCCGCAGCCGCTCGCCCTCCCCGGTGCCCGCGAGCCGTTCGGCGCAGAACTCGCGGACCGTCTCCAGCATGCGGTAGCGCCCGTCGGCGGTCTCGACCAGGGATTTGTCGACGAGGTCGGCCAGCCGTTCGACGACCTCGGCATCCGGCAGCCCGCAGACCCGCGAGGCCGCGTGGAGGGTGGCGCCGTCGTTGAACACCGTCAGCCGCGCCGCCAGCGCCTGCTCGTCCCGGCTCAGCAGGTCCCAGCTCCAGGCCACGACCGAGCGGAGGGTCTGATGACGGGGCGCCGCCGTACGATCGCCGCGGGACAGCAGCGCGAACCGGTCGTCGAGCCGTACCGCGACGTCGTCGAGTGTCAGCGAACGCAGCCGGGCGGCGGCCAGCTCGATCGCCAGCGGCAGCCCGTCGAGCGTCCGGCAGACGTGGAGAACCAGGGAGATGTTGGCGTCGCCGACCGCGAAACCGGGACGGACGGCCGCGGCCCGGTCGGCGAACAGCCGCACCGCCGGAAGCCCGAACCCGTCCGAGGCCGCGGCTTCGGGCGGCGGGACCGCGAGGGGCGCGACCGGGCACAGCGTCTCACCGGTGACATCGAGCCGCTCCCGGCTGGTGACCAGGATCCGCAGGCCACTGCAGGCGGCCAGCAGGTGGCGGGCGAGCCGGGCGACCGCGTCCAGGACGTGCTCGCAGTTGTCCAGGATGAGCAGCAGCCGCCGCCCGGCCAACCCCGAGACCAGTCGGTCGATGGCGTCGAGCGGGCCGGACAGCGACGGCACCAGCCCGGCTTCCCGCAGGCCCAGCGCGCCGATCAGGGCTTGCGGGACGTCGGAGACCGGGGCCAGGTCGACGAAGCGGACCTCTCCCGGCTCCCGCGCCGCCGCCTCGATCGCCAGCCGGGTCTTCCCGACTCCGCCCGGCCCCGTGAGCGTGACCAGCCGGCCCCTTTTGAGCAGCTCGCCGACCCGTCCGAGATCCTCCCCGCGCCCCACGAAACTGGTGAGCTGAGCGGGGACCCCGGCTCGTGGAACCTCGGCGAGCGTGCGTTCGGCGCGGAGCACCGCGAGGTGGACGTTCTGCAGCTCCGGGGAAGGGTCGACGCCGAGCTCGCCGGCCAGGGTCCGCCGGGCGTCCTCGTACACTTCGAGCGCCTCGGCCTGGCGACCGCTTCCGTACAGCGCGCGCATGAGCTGCCCGCGCAGGCGTTCCCGCAACGGATGCGCGGCCATGATCCCCGGCAGCTCCGCCACCAGGTGATGGTGCTCACCCAGGCCCAGCCGCGCCTCGATGTGGTCTTCGAGCACGGCGATCCGCAACTCCTCCAGGCGGGCGGCCTGCGGCTCGGCGAAGGGCGCGGTCATGACGTCGTCCAACGCCGGTCCCCGCCACAGGTTCAGGGCCGACCGCGTCAACGGCGCGGCCTTGACGTGATCCCCGGCCGCGAGCGCCCGCCGTCCCTCGGCGGCGAGCCGCTCGAACCGGTGAACGTCGACGTCCTCGGGATCGACCGCCAGCCGATAACCGGCGGGACCGAACTCGACCAGCTCGCCACCCGCCGCCCGGAGTCCGCGGCGCAGTCGCGACACCTGGGTCTGCAGCGCGTGCGCGGAATCGCTCCGGCCGTACAGGCCCTCGACGAGCAGCCGCACGCTCACCTCCTGGCCCGCGTCCAGCAGCAGCATCGCCAGCAGGGAACGTACGCGCGGGCCGCCGACGCTGATCAGCCCGCCGTCGTCGGACCGCACCTCCACCGCGCCCAGGACCCCGAACCACATGCCAGCGATTATCGACCTGCGCGGGCGCTCGTGGATTTACTCGGGGTACGAAGCGCCACTCCGGGGACGAAGACGCGGCGAGCGCGTCCCGGACGGACATCAGGTCTTGGCGGCGGCCTCGATGCTCGCCAGCAAGCGGTCGCGGTCGGCTGCCGAGAGGTAGCGGCCCCGGGTCATCACCGAATGGATGCGCAGGGTGTTGCGGATGTCGTCGAGCGGGTTGGCGTTCAGCACCACCAGGTCGGCGAGGTGGCCTTTGCGGATGGTGCCCAGCGAGTCCTGCAGGCCGAGGTGGCGGGCCGGATCCCGGGTGGCCGCCTGCAGGGCCGCCATCGGGGTGAAACCGGCCGCCACCAGCTGGGCCAGCTCGTCGTGTAGGGCGAAGCCCGGGTTCAGGTACATGACGGGCGCGTCGGTGCCCGCCAGGATCGGCACGCCGGCGCGGTGCATGTCATTGAGTATGCGTAGCCGGTGCCGGTAGATCTCGCGGTGCTGGGCGGCCTGCGCGGGGGTACGCCCCTTGGTGAAGATCTCCGCCAGGTCGGCCTTCCACGACTCTTCGGTACCCGGCGGCAGGTAGCGAAGCCGCTCCTTGTCGGCGACGACGTCGTCGGGCAGGTCCGTGACGCGGTGCATGACCAGGGTGGGCGTCATGGCGGCGCCGCTCTCCTTCAGCTGGGCGTAGACGTCGGCGGCGCGGTGCGGGTCGTACGTGGTGCAGGCGAGCCAGTCCGCCGGGTGGATCGCGGCGAACCAGTCGTGGACCCCGGTGCCCTTGCCCTGGATCTTGATGGCGTCGATCAGCCGGCGTACTTCGCTCTCCTTGCCGGAGACACCGAACAGCGCCGGGAAGAAGTGCTCGAAGCTGCGCTGCCCCGCCCGGGCGGCCTCGACGATGGGGACGGCGTCCGCCGCATGACCGCAGACGGGCAGACGCAGCCTGCGGGCCTCATCGGCGATGGCGAGGAAGCTCTCGCGGTCCAGCCTGCTGTAGACCTTGATGAAGTCGGCTCCTGCGCGCTTGGCCTTGCGCACCTCCCGACGTCCCTGCTCCGCGCTGGAGATCCGCGGGGACCGCGACGTCGTGGCCGAGGGCGGCGATCCGGCCGTTCCTGACGATCACCGTCATGTCCGGCCGTGGGCGGGCGCCGGTGGCGTCGATCACCGTGACGCGGGTCAGCGCGATGGCCGCGCCGCCACTGTCCGTGTGGGTGGGGGACGTGCGGGCGGGGGAGGTGCGGCCCAGCCCCAAGGCACCGGCCACTCCGACCGCGAGCGCGTTCCGGCGGGACAATTCCATGGGAGATTCCTGTTCTGTACGAGGTCAGTGGGTGGCGACGGCCGGTTCGTGGTCGTCGATGACCTTGGGCACGTGGCGCAGAGTGATGAGGGCGGCGACCGCCACCAAGGTGGCGAAGCCGGCGCTGCCGAGCAGGGCGACGTGCATGCCGTTCACGAAGGCCTCCCTGGCGGCCGTGGTGAGCTGACCCGCGAGCGTTCCGGGCAGCTTGGTGGCGACCTGCATCGCCGCGCCGAGAGAGTCGCCGGCCGCGCTCCGCGCGCCGGCGGTGAGCCCGGCGGGCGGTACGAGGGTGTGGCGGTAGACGGCGTTGAGGATGCTGCCCAGTACGGCCATGCCCAGCGCGCCGCCGAGCTCGGTGGCGGTCTCGGAGATCGCCGAGGCGGCTCCGGAACGTTCCTTCGGCACCGAGGCCAGCACCGTGTCACCGGTGATGGTCAGGGCCAGGCCCATGGCGCCGCCGGAAAGGATCATCGGGATCAGCAGCACCAGGTAGTTCGACTCCACGCCGGCCAGCAGGAACAGTGCGTAGGTCACCGCGGCGACGATCAGGCCGGTGGCGACGGCGCGGGCCCGGCCGAGCGCGTTGATCAGGACGGGCGCGAGCACGCCCCCGCCGACCATCGAGGCCAGGGCGGCGGGCAGCCCGGCCAGGCCCGAGGTCAGCGGCGTCCAGCCGAGGACGAGCTGGAAGTACTGGGAGAAGATCAGCGACTGGGCGACCAGGGCGAACATCGCGAAGAGGTTCGTGCTGATCGAACCGGTGAACGCGGCCCGCCTGAACAGGCTGATGTCGATGAGCGGGTCCGCCGCCCTGCCCTGCCGCACCAGGAACAGGACCAGCCCGGCGACGCCGACGACGACGGAGATGACGACGTGCGCCTCGGTGAGGCCGTACAGGGCGGCCTCCTTGACCCCGTACACGATGCCCAGCACGCCGACGGCGGACAGCGGCACGCTGAGCAGGTCGAGACGGCCGGGCCGGGGGCCGTGCGCCTCGGGCAGCACGACGAGCCCGGCGACGAAGGCGACGGCCATGATCGGCACGTTGATCAGGAACACCGAGCCCCACCAAAAGTGCGTCAGCAGCGCGCCGCCGAGCACCGGGCCGAGCCCGACCGCGAGCCCGCCGGCCGCGCTGAAGATCCCGATCGCCGACGTACGCTCCTTCGGCTCGGTGAACACGCGGCGGATGAGGGACAGCGCGGACGGCATGAGCGTGGCCCCCGCGACGCCGAGCAGCGCCCGTGCCGCGATCAGCAGCTCCGCGTTCGGGGTGAACGCGGTCAGCGCGGAGGCGGCGGCGAACCCCACGGTGCCGATGAGCAGCAGCCTCTTGTGGCCGATGCGGTCGCCGATCCCGCCCATCGTGACCAGCAGGGCGGCCAGGGCGAAGCCGTACGCGTCGGCGATCCACAGGATCTGGGTGGCCGAGGGGTGCAGGTCGCGGTTGAGGTTGGGGATGGCCAGGTTGAGGGCGGTCATGTCGATGTTGGGGATCACCGCGACAAGGCAGGCGATGACCAGCGTGCCCCACTTTCGGGCGTTGGAGATGGGCATGGGGGAGCGCCTTTCGATAACTGTGTCCGACGGACACTCGGTGTACGATAGACGCAGTTTCAGGGCGGCGCAATGCGAAGGGGAGCTCAGATGGCGGCGAAGAAGGACGGCGAGTTCGGGTCCAAGGATCAGGCGAGCGCCCTGGAGCTGCTCTGGGGGGCGGTCGGCCGGCCGACCCGGGGGCCCAAGCCCGCGCTCAGCCCCGAGCGCATCGCGCGGGCGGCCATCGGCATCGCCGACGCCGAAGGGCTCGCGATGGTCTCCATGCAACGGGTCGCCGCCGACCTCGACTTCACGAAGATGTCGCTGTACCGCTACTTTCCCGGCAAGACCGAGCTGATCGCCTTCATGATCGACACGGCTCTGGGGGAGCCGTCCGCCCTGGGCGGGGGGGACTGGCGGGCCAAGCTGGGGGAGTGGGCGCGGCGGTTCTGGGAGGTCCTCCGGCAGCACCCTTGGCTGCTCCAGGTCACCGTGGGTCAGCGGCCGGTCGGCCCCAACGAGCTCGGCTGGCTGGAGTGCGCCGTCGAGGCGCTCGCCCCGACCGGGCTCGACGGGGCCGAGCAGCTGGACGCGGTCGTCCTCGTGACGGGTCACGTTCGCAACCTGGCGCAGCAGGTGCTGACCACGGTGACGCCGGCGGGGGTGCGGGCGGGCAGCACCGAGGGGGAGCTGATCTCGGTTCTGGCCGAGCTGCTGGAGCGGCACGGCGAGCGGTTCCCCGCCCTCACGACCGCCGTCGCGTCCGCCGCCGCCGGGTCCGCCCAGGACGACGCGCTCGACTTCGGGCTGAATCGCATCTTCGACGGTCTGGAGCTCCTGATCGCCAAACGCGCGAAGTAGCCGGGCGATCGGCCCGCTCGACCGGGTCGGCCGACTCGGTTCGGTCGGGTCAGGCCGGGGTGTGGGTCTGTCGTACGCCGCGTCGCCAGATGTCGGCGATGGCGCGGGTGTCGGTGATGTTCCGGGTCGGGTCGCCGCCGACGAGCAGCAGGTCGGCGCGGAGGCCCGGGGCGATCCTGCCCCGGTCGGAGAGCCCGAAGTGGCGGGCCGGGAGGCTGGTGGCCGCCGCGAGCGCCTCCGCCGGCGTCAGCCCGGCCTCGGTCAGCAGCAACAGCTCGTGGTGCAGGCCGGCGCCGTGCGGCGGCCCGAAGGGGGTGCAGTCGGTGCCCGCCAGCAGCGGCACTCCGGCGCGGAAGAGGGCCAGGGCCGCGTGTGAGGCGTTCGTCACGCCTTGGGAGTGCAGGGGGATGTCGCTGAACTCCCGGTTGAGGGTGGCCTTCGACCGCTCCGACATCCGGTCCGCGACCCGCGGGTCACGCAGGAGCTCCGTGCCGCCGGGATCGCCGGTGACGGCCTCCATGTACGTGATCGTGCTGATGACGAACGCGTCGTACGCGGCGATCCGGGCGGCCATCTCCTCGGCCCCGGCGGGATCGGTGTCGGCGTAGAGGTGCGCCAGCCCGTCGGCACCCACGTCCAGGGCGATCATCGCCTCCCGGGCGGTGACCGTGTGCGCGATGGCCTTGATCCCGGCGGCGTGCGCCGCTTCGACCAGGACGGCGGCCAGTTCCGGGCTGAGCACGGGCAGTCGCGTCCCGCCCGAGGCGCCGTCGTCGACCGCGATCTTCAGGTAGTCGGCGCCCTCCGCCAGCCGGGCCTCGACGAACGCCTTGGCCTGGCCGGAGTCCGCGACGGTGTCGATCGTGGCGTCCGTGCCCAGCATCTTCAGCACGTCGGGGGTCATGATCTGGGTCGGATGCCCGCCGGGCGCGGTGGCGATGACGCTGGAGCTGCGCAGGTCGGCGACGTCGTCGCGGTCGGCGGCCAGCCGGCGCTGCTCGGCCAGGAGGGGCGGCAGGTTGTTCAGGTCGAGCTCGGTGGTGACGCCGAACCGCAGCGCCTCGGCGAGGTCTCCGTCGAAGGCGTGCGCGTGCGCGTCGATCAGGCCGGGGAGCAGGGTCTTGCCGGTGCCGTCGAGCTCGATGTCGGCGGGGCCGCCCGGCTCGCCGATGCGGTCGCCGTCGATCAGCACGTCGGCACGGGGGATGGTCCGCTCACCGTCGAAGACACGGACGTTATGGATCAGGGTACGCATGTCACTCCCAAATTTGATTCGATGTCGAACTATCTTGGGGCGTAAAGAAGCACCATCGGATAGTAAGACGTCAAACTATCTATGTCCACTAGCATCTGGAGCGTGACTGAGGTCTTCACGAACTGGAAGTCCTGGCAGGACGCCGCGCGGCCACTCGCCGTGGCGCTGCCGGAGGAGACGGTCGAGGTGCTGGAAAGGGCCGTGGCCTTCGCCGTTCGGCAGCACGGTGATCAGCGGCGGCCGACCGGTGTGCCGTACGTGGAGCATCTGCTGGAGGCGCTGGAGATCGCGGTGATCGGGGCGCAGGTGCGCGATCCCGACGTACTGGTGGCGATCGTGCTGCACGACGTGGTCGAGGACACCCCGTGCACGCGCGCGGAGATCGCCGAGCGGTTCGGGGAGCACGTCGCCGAGCTGGTCGGGTGGGTGACCAAGCCCGGCGTGGCCCCCGGGCAGGACAAAGCGGCGGTGAAGGCGGCCTACCTGCGGGCGCTGGCGGGGGCGCCGCGGCAGGCCGTGCTGGTCAAGCTGGCCGACCGGGTGAGCAACGTCCAGGAGCTGCACCGGATGCCGGTGGAGTTCCAGCGGCGATACCACCGGGAGACGGTGGCGCACGTCGTGCCGCTGGCGGCGGCGTCACCGTGGTTCGACCGCTGGTTCGCCGAATGGCGGGACGACTATCGGGCGTTCGAGTAGAGGCCGGTCAGGACAAGCGGGTGGGCAGGCGGGCCAGGCGGTTGCGGACGCCGTCGAAGTGGGCGAAGACCGCCGCGACCGCCGCGCTCTTGTCCCCGGCCTGAACGGCCGCGTAGATGTCCCGGTGCCGCTTCGCCACGTCCGCCGGCGGCTCGTCCGGTGCGCCGAGCCGGTCGCGCAACTGGTGGTACACGTCCCAGAACGCCCCGAGCAGCTGGCTGACCAGGGGGTTGCCGAGCGGCCGGTAGAGCAGGTCGTGGAAGAGCCGGTCCGTCTCCGGTGACACGTCGCCGACCAGCGCCTCGCTCTCCATGCGCGCCATCACGTCGGCGACCGGCGTCAGGTCGGCCTCCGGGCCCAGGTCGATGAGCCGCTGGACCAAGCCGGCCTCCAGGATCTCGCGGATCTCGGTGAGGTGGGAGAGGTGGTTCTTGCCGTCCTGGAGGGTGATGCGGCTGTGGAAGGCCAGCTCGTCGACCAGCCCGGCCAGGGACATCCGGCCCACGAACATGCCGAAGCCGTGGCGGATGTCGACGATCCCGACCGCCTGCAGCGCCTTGAGCGCCTCCCGGACGGAGTTGCGGCTGACCTGGAGCTCTTCCATGAGCTCGGATTCGGTGGGCAGCGGATCACCCGCCATGAGCCCGCGCTGGAGGATGAGCTCTTTGACGCCCTCCTGGGCCTCGACGGCTCGGCTTGGCCGCGAGCGCGGGACAGTGGTCATGAATGATCCCTTCTAAGTATGCGCTTAGGTAACATTCCGGAAATCTCCTGTTGACCTCAACCGGGCCCGGCCCATAGCGTCCACCCTACGCACAACATAGGACATGGGACGTCCTACGTTCCAGTTCCAGGAGGCATCCGTGAGCTCTGAGTTCAGCCGCCGTGACTTCCTGCGCTACAGCGGGGCAACGGGTGCGGCGGCGTTCATCGCGTCCACCCTGACCGCCTGCTCGGGCGGGCCGGCCTCGACCGGTTCGGTCGGCGCCGGATCCAACAAAGACCTGATCACCGCGGTCATCGGCTATGGCAACGACCAGAGCTGGGATCCGACGCAGACGGCCTCGGCCTTCGCGATGGCCGGCATCCAGCACGTGTACGAGGGCCTGCTCGACACCGATCCGATCACCCGCGAGCCGTTCCCGGCCCTGGCGACCGCGCTGCCTGCGGACCTGAACGCCACCTCGTGGAAGTTCACCCTCCGCGACGGCGCGAAGTGGCACGACGGCCAGCCGGTGACCGCCGACGACGTGGTCTTCACCTTCGAGCGCATCCTCGACCCGCAGGCGAACGTGCTGACCGGCAACTTCTTCAAGTCCTGGCTCCAGGAAGTGAAGAAGATCGACGACAAGAACGTCGAGCTGGTCTTCAAGTTCGCCTTCCCCGACGCGGCGCCCCGGCTGACCATCGCCAAGATCATGCCCAAGCACGTCTTCAGCCAGGCCGGCGCCTGGGACGCGGCCAAGACCGGCAAGGCCGTCGGCTCGGGGCCGTACAAGCAGACGGCGCACAACCCCAAGAGCAACACCACCTTCGAGGCGTTCGCCGACTACAACGGCCCGCGTCCGGCGTCCGCCAAGAAGATGAACTGGCTGACGATCGTGGACGCGGCGGCCCGCGTCGCGAAGATCTCCGGCGGCTCGGCCGAGGCGCAGATCGCCGACAACATCCCGTACGCCAACGTCGAGCAGCTCAAGCAGCAGGGGCTGACCGTCGAGGGCGGCGCGGGCATGAACCACATGTTCCTGATGTTCAACACCGGCGCCAAGCCGTTCGACGACGTCCGCGTACGGCAGGCGCTGCACTACGCGATCGACAAGAAGAAGCTGATCGACGTGGCCCTCAAGGGGCACGGCACCGCCTCCAGCTCCTTCCTCAACGAGGGCCACCCCGACCACAAGCGGGCCTCGGTCGTCTACGACTTCGACCAGGAGAAGGCCAAGGCCCTGCTCAAAGAGGCGGGCGTGACCAACCTGACGATCAACCTGATGGCCGTCAACGTGAGCTGGATCGCCGACTGCCTGCCGACCATCGCCGCCTCCTGGGAGGCGATCGGCGTCAAGACGACGCTGGAGCCGCAGGACACGGCCGCGCTGTTCGCCAAGATGGACCAGTTCCAGGACTACCAGGTGGTCGCGGCGGCCTCGAACCCCAACCAGTTCGGCATGGACTCCGACCTGATCCTGCGCTACAACTTCGTGCCCGGCGGCCTGTGGATGAAGTACAGCCACTGGGGCGAGAGCAAGGACGCCAAGTCCCTGTTCACGCAGATGGACGAGGCCACCAAAGAGCCCGACAAGGCGGCTAAAGCCGCTAAGGTCCAGAAATATCTGGATCTCATCGCCGAGCAGGCGGTCCTCTACCCCGTCGTCCACACCGAGCTGATGACCGCCTGGGACCCCAAGAAGTTGTCCGGCATCCGCGCGCAGGCTTACCCGGGCATCAACCTGCTCCAGGCCAAGCGCACCTGACATGGTGGTCATCGCCAGAATGCTCCTCCGGCGGATTCTCGTCCTGGTCCCGCTGGTGCTCGGGGTCGCCGCGTTCGTGTTCATCGTGATGCGCTTCTCCAACAGCAAGCCGGAGTACGCCTACTTCCAGGGCGCGAACCCGACCCCCGAGCAGATCCACCAGTTCCAGGTCGAGAACGGTCTGCTCGACCCGCTGCCGCTGCGCTACCTGCGCTTCATCGGCGACCTGGCCAGGGGCGACCTGGGCACCAGCGTGCTCACCAAGAAGCCGGTGCTCGAATCGGTCACGACCGCGCTGCCGCTGACCCTCCAGCTCACGCTGCTCGGCCTGCTCATCGCGGTCGTGCTGGCGCTGATCTTCGGTGTCACCGGGGCGCTGTTCCGTGACCGCTGGCCCGACCAGGTGATCCGCATCGTCTCGCTGGTCGGGGTGGCGGCTCCGGCGTTCTGGCTGGCGCTGCTGATGATCCAGTGGCTGGCCGTGGGGCAGGGCCTGTTCCCGACCGGCGGCTACATCAATCCGGCCGACTCGACGAGCGGCTGGCTGCGCTCGATGACGCTGCCCGCCCTGTCGCTGTCGCTGCCGGTCGCGGCCCAGCTCACCAGGATCATCCGTACGTCCATGGTCGAGGAGCTCGACCGCGACTACGTACGCACCGCGATCGGCAGCGGGCTGCCGCCGATCGTGGTGGTGGGCCGCAACGTGCTGCGTAACGCGCTGATCAACCCGCTGACCGTGCTCGGCCTGCGCATCGGCTACCTGATCGGCGGCGCGGTGGTCATCGAGCAGATCTACGGCCTGCCGGGCATGGGTCAGCTCATGATCAACGCGGTGCGCGACGGTGACCCCGCGGTCGTGCAGGGCGTCGTGCTGACCGTCGCGATCGGCTTCATGGTCGTCAACCTGCTGGTCGACGTCCTGTACCTGCTGGTCAACCCCAGGCTCAGGAGCGCCGCCTGATGAGACGTGGACTGACGGAACGCCTGTCCAAGCCGGGCGTCGCCTTCAAACGGCTGCGGCCGATGTCGTGGGTCGCCGTGGGCGTCGTCGCCGTGGTCGTACTGGCCGCGCTGCTCGCGCCACTGATCGCGCCGCACTCGCCGCTCTTCCAGGAGGCCGCCGGCGGCGGCCCGTCCGCGAGTCACTGGATGGGACTGGACAGCGCCAACCGCGACATCCTTTCCAGACTCCTGTACGGCGCGCGCTGGTCGCTGATCATCGGCCTCGGCGCGACCGGCCTGGCCTTGGTCGTGGGGGCCGTCATCGGCGCCGCCGCGGCCACCTCCCGCCGGGCCGTCGACGAGACGATCATGCGCCTGCTCGACGTGATCATGGCCTTCCCCGGCATCGCGCTGGCCGCCGTGCTGGTGGCGGTGTTCGGCGGCAGCATCCCGGTGCTGGTGATGGCGATGGCCTTCCTGTACATGCCGTCGGTGGCCCGGGTCGTGCGGGCCAACGTGATCGCCCAGTACGGCGAGGACTACGTCGCGGCCGAGCGGATCATCGGCGCCCGCACCCCGCACATCCTGCTCCGGCACATCGCCATCAACTGCGCGGCGCCGGTGCTGGTGTTCTGCACGGTGATGGTGGCCGACGCGATCGTCTTCGAGGCGTCGCTGTCGTTCATCGGCGCCGGCGTACGCCCGCCGAACCCGTCGTGGGGCAGCGTCATCGCCGACGGCAAGAACATGGTGCTCCTCGGCGGCTGGTGGGCCACGGTCTTCCCCGGCCTGCTCATCCTGATCACCGTGCTCGCCCTGAACATCCTGTCCGAAGGCATCTCCGACGCCTGGGCCGCGCCCACAGCCCGCAAGGCAGCGATCAAGAAGGACGACGCGTTCGAGGCGGCCCGGCCGGGCTCCGGCGAGCTCGTCGAGCTGCCGGGACTGGCCGAGGCCGCCCGCAGACTGGCCGAACGGGCCCGCCCGCTGCCCTCGGGCCCGCCGATCCTCTCGGTGGAGCGGCTGCGGATCGGCTTCACCGAGGGTGTGGACATCGTCGACGGCATCGCCTTCGAGGTACGGCCGGGCGAGGTGCTCGGGCTGGTCGGCGAGTCCGGCTGCGGCAAGTCGCTGACCGCGCTGACCATCATGGGCCTGCAGCCCCGCGACGCCCGCGTCAGCGGCCACGTCCGCTTCGACCAGCAGGAACTCCTCGCGCTGCCGCGCCGCGCCCGCCGCCGCCTGCTCGGCCACGAGATGGCGATGATCTACCAGGACGCGCTCTCGTCGCTGAACCCGGCCATGACCATCAAGTCCCAGCTCAAACAGGTCACCCGCCGCGGTGGCCGCCGGTCACCGGCCGAACTGCTCGAACTGGTCGGCCTGGACGCCCGCCGTACCCTGTCCTCCTACCCGCACGAGCTGTCCGGCGGGCAGCGGCAGCGGGTGCTGATCGCGATGGCGCTGTCGCGCGAGCCCAAGCTGATCGTCGCCGACGAGCCCACCACCGCGCTCGACGTGACCGTCCAGGCGCAGGTCATCGAGCTGCTGCTGAAGCTGCGCGAGGAGCTCGGGTTCGCGCTGATCCTCGTCTCCCACGACCTCGCGCTGATCGCCGACGTCACCGACCGCGTGGTCGTCATGTACGGCGGGCAGATCGTGGAGACCGGCGCCACGGCGACGCTGGTCGGCGCGCCCGCCCACCACTACGCCCGCGGGCTGCTCGGCTCCGTGCTGTCGCTGGAGTCGGGGGCCGAGCGGCTCACCCAGATCCCCGGTGTGGTGCCCGCGCCGGCGGACTTCCCGGCCGGCTGCCGCTTCGCCGACCGGTGCCCGATGGTGACGGACGTGTGCCGTACCGACGTACCGGAGCTGGAGGGGGACGCCCGGCAGCACGCCGTGGCGTGTCACCATCCCGCTGTCGTCCTCGTGGGGAGTGATCAGCGTGCTTGAGCTCAAGGACGTTCATGTCGTGCACAAGGCCCGCTCGGGCGGGCTGTTCTCGCGGGACCGCGTCCACGCGCTGACCGCGGCGAACCTCACGATCAGCGCCGGCGAGACGGTCGGCGTCGTAGGGGAGTCGGGCTGCGGCAAGTCCACACTCGCCAAGGTGCTGGTGGCGCTGCAACGGCCGACGTCGGGCACCGTGACCTTCCGCGGCAAGGACCTGTGGGCGCTCAAGGACGCCGAGCGGCGGGGCATGATCGGGTCGAGCGTCGGGATGATATTTCAGGACCCGTCCACGGCGCTCAACCGGCGGCTGCCGATCAGGCAGGTGCTCCGCGACCCGCTCAACGTGCACGGCCGCGGCACCCCGGCCGAGCGGGACGCCCGCGTGCGCGAGCTCCTCGACCTCGTCGGCCTGCCCGCCGGCGCGGCGGATCTGCTGCCGGGCCAGCTCTCCGGCGGGCAGCGGCAGCGCGTGGCCATCGCCAGGGCGCTCGCCCTCGAACCCGACCTGCTCATCGCCGACGAGCCGACCAGCGCCCTTGACGTCTCGGTGCGGGCGCAGATACTCAACCTGCTGCTCGATCTGAAGGAGCGGCTCGGGCTGGCGCTGGTGTTCGTCTCGCACGACATCCAGACCGTCCGGCGGATGAGCGACCGGGTGGTGACGATGTACCTGGGCAGGATCGTCGAGCAGACCCCCGCGCACGCCGTACCCCTGAACGCCCGGCACCCCTACACGCGGGCGCTGTTCTCCGCCACGCCGGGGCTGATCTCGCCGATCAACCCGATCCCGCTGGTCGGCGTCGTGCCCTCGGCCACCAGGCCGCCGAGCGGTTGCCCGTTCCGCACCCGGTGCTGGCGGGCCGACGAGGAGTGCGGCGCCGCCTGGCCCGCGGCGCGGAGCGACGCCGACCACCTCTACCACTGCCACCACCCGGTGGCGGCGGGAGCCACCGACCTCGAACTGATCCAGGAGCGCGTATGACGAAGCTGACCGGTGTGATCCCCCCGGTATGCACCCCGATGACCCCCGACCGTCAGGTGGACGCCGCGTCGCTGATCCGGCTGATCGACCACCTGCTCGAGGGTGGGGTGGACGGGCTGTTCGTGCTCGGGTCGTCGTCGGAGGTGGCCTACCTGCCCGACGCCCAGCGCCGGGTGGTGCTCGACACCGTGGTCGGCCATGTGGGCGGGCGGGTGCCGGTGCTGGCGGGGGTGATCGACATGACGACGCCGCGGGTGCTCGAACACGTGCGGGTCGCGGTCGAGGCCGGGGTGTCGGGGCTGGTGGCGACGGCGCCGTTCTACACGCGCACCCATCCCACCGAGATCCGCACCCATTTCCGGACCATCAGTGCTGAGAGTGGATTGCCGGTCTATGCCTATGATCTGCCGGTTGCCGTACACACCAAGTTGACCGCCGAACTCCTGCTGGGGCTCGCCGCCGAAGGGGTGCTGGCCGGGGTCAAGGATTCCAGCGGGGACGACGGCGGCCTGCGGCAGGTGATCCTCGGCCGCGAGGCGCCGTTCAGCGTGCTGACCGGGTCCGAGGTGACGGTGGACTCCGCCCTGTGGATGGGCGCCGACGGCGTGGTGCCCGGCCTGGGCAATGTGGATCCCCACGGGTACGTCCGGCTCTATCAGGCGGCTCGGCAGGGTGACTGGGAGGCGGCCCGGCTGGAGCAGGAGCGGCTGGTACGGCTGTTCGAGATCGTCACGGTCGGCGGCGACCGGATGGGCGGGAGCTCGTCGGGACTCGGCGCCTTCAAGGCCGCGCTGCACCTGCGCGGCGTCATCGACCACCCGGCCACCGCGCTGCCGCAGGTCCCGCTGAACGATGAGGAGACCGCTCGCATCGGCAAGCACCTGGCCACCGCGGGCCTGCTGTAACGTTCCGGCAGGCCCTACGCGCGCCGGTCCTTGGGCGGGAAGACCTGCAGCGCCGCCTCCAGCGCGGTGGCCTCCTCCGGGGTGAGGCGTTCGAGGAAGTGCACGAGCGTGGCGGCCTGGTTGCCGCTGCCGGCCAGGGCGCGGCGCATCAGGTCGGCCGTGTAGGCCTCCTTGGAGGCGATCGGCTCGTAGACGTACGCACGGCCGACGGGCTTGCGTTTGAGCAGGCCCTTGGTGTGGAGCTTGTCCATCACGGTCATCACCGTGGTGTAGGCGATCTCCCGCTCTCCGCGCAGATCTTCGAGCACCTCCCGGACGGAGGCGGGCCTGCGGTAGGACCACATCCTGTCCATGATGGTGGACTCGAGCTCTCCCAGGCCGCGGTTCATGAAGCACATGCTACGGCTTGGATCAGCGGTCAATCATTTGGCAATCGGCGCCCCGCATCCTGTCATCGTGAATAATGACAACAGTCCTGCCATCTGGGAGATGGTGGTCGTCCACCGCGTGTTCCGCCGCGAGTTCAGGCTGGCCCCCGAGCTCATCCGGCAGGTGGCCCCCGGCGACACCGAACGGTCCGGCACGCTGGCCGCGTACCTGAGCGAGATGCTGACCGGCCTGCACCACCACCATGAGGCCGAGGACAAGCTGCTCTGGCCGGTGCTGCTCGGCCGGGTGCGGCTGGAGAGCGAGCTCATCCGCACGATGGAGGAGCAGCACGAGCGCGTCGCCGGGCACATCTCGGAGCTGGAGGAGCTGCTGCCCGCCTGGCGCGCCGAGGCCGACGAAGACCGCCGGGACCGGCTCGCCGACACGCTGCTCGACCTGCACGAGGAACTGCTCGTCCACCTTGACCAGGAGGAGGAGCGCATCCTGCCACTCGTCGCCGAGCACCTGACCAAGGCCGAGTGGGACACGCTGTCGGAGTACGCCCGCGCGCAGCTGCCCAAGGATCGGCTGCTGATCCAGCTCGGCGCGCTGCTGGAGGATGCCACCCCGTGGGAGCGGGAGGCGTTTCTCGCCCTGATGCCGATGGCCGCCCGGGTCCTGTGGAGACTGGTCGGGCAGCGGCAATACCGGCGCGAGTGCCAAAAGGTTCGGCGGAGAACTCTTGGTGTGTTTCACGCGTCGAAGCACACATGATGACGTTCAGGATTGCCGTACTCGTGGGCGGGCTGCTGCTGGCCGGCGGCGCCGCCCCCGCGTTGGCGCAGGAGACCGCGCGGCAGGCCGCTGCCCCGGGGCGCTGCTCCGCGCCGCAGCTCCAGGTGCGGCTGGGCAGGGTGGACGCCGGGGCGGGCAACCGCAACGCGCCGCTGGTGTTCACCAACCGGTCGCGGGCCGCGTGCACGCTGCAGGGCTATCCGGGGCTGGTGATGTTCGACAAGCAGGGTGACGCCCTGCGGACCCGCGTCCGCCGGACGCCGGGAGCGAAGCCGAAGGTGACGCTCAGGCCCGGCGGCAGCGCCCGCGCGACCCTCCACTGGACCGTCGTCGAGACCGGCACCGAGACCACCTGTCCCGGCGCGGCCCGGCTGATGATCATCCCGCCGGACGAGCGGGCGCACACGGAGATCCCGTTCACCGTCGACCGCGTGTGCGACCAGGGCCGACTCGACGTCACACCGATCAAGTGACCGACCGGCGGGGGCTCGACGTCCGCGCCGGTCAGGTGCCAGACCGGCGCGGGCCTGGCCGTGCCGGGGCGGCTAGCGGCTGACGCCGTCGGCGGGGCGCTGGAGGAGGTTCAGGTCGGAGCGGCTGGGCAGGCTCTCCCAGTCGCCCTGCGAGGTCACCGCGAACGCCCCTGCCGCGCACGCCGTGCGCAGCCGCTGCTCGGCGTCCGCGCCGGCCAGCCAGTCGGCGAGCCACCCGGCCGCGAACGCGTCCCCGGCGCCCACCGGGTCGACCTCCGTCACCTGGTACGGCCGAGCCTGCCGCACCGAGCCGCCGGAGAACTCCAGCGCCCCCTCGGCACCCGACTTGACCAGCACGTGCCCGGGACCGAGCGAGGCCAGCGCCTTGGCCAGGTCGGCGGCATCTGCGACGTCAGCGATCAGCCGGCCCTCCGGCACGGTCGCGAACAGCACGTCCACGTCGCCGACGGTCTCGCGCAGCCAGGCGCCGGCCTCCTCGGGCGTCCACAGCGCCCGGCGGTAGTTGATGTCCAGCGACACGAACACCCCGGCCGCACGGGCCACGGCGATCGCGTGCCGTACGGTCTCGCGGGCGGACGCCGACAGAGCCGGCGTGATCGCGGAGACGTGCAGCACCCGGGCGGTCTCGATGAGCGCGGGATCGAGGTCGCCGGGCGTGATCCTGGAGGCGGCGCTCTTCGCCCGGTAGTAGCGGACGTCGACGAGGTCGGCCGTCCGCCGGCCCTTGATCATCAGCCCGGTCGGCGCGTCCGGGTCGGTGATGGCCCGGACGTCGACGCCCTCGCCCTGGAGCGTGAAGCGGATCAGCTCGCCGAACTCGTCGGCCCCGACCCGGCTGATCCAGGTGGCGCTGTGGCCCAGGCGGGTGACGCCGATGGCGACGTTCGACTCGGCGCCGCCGACACCCAGGTCGAAGTCGCGGGCGAAACGCAGCGGACCGGTGCGGCGGGCCGCGAACAGCGCCATCGTCTCACCGAAGGTCACCAGATCGCTCATGGGACTTTCTCAGCCTTCCGGACAGTGCGGGCGGACCGGCGCAGCGTATCCCACTGCTCTCAGGTCCTGGACGGGTGGTCGAAGACGGCGAGGTCGTGCCGGTCGTCCGGCGCCAGGAACTCCAGCAGCCGGGTTCCCTCCTCGATCACCGCGTCGAGACCGGAGATCGGCCGCCACCGGTGGATGCCGAGCGTCGAGGTGCCCTTGGCCCGGCTCACCGTCCAGTCGCCCATCGGGAACCCGTCGACCAGGATGATGCGCGGCACCACGTTGGTGCCTGTGAAGCCGCTCAGCGCGGCGGTCGCCGCCTCGGTGATGACCCTCGACCGGTCGGCGTGCGACAGGAAGAGGTTGTCGAAGTCGTACATCAGCCGCACCGGTGCCGGCGTGTCCGCGTCGGGCCGGACCGCGTCCGGCAGGTCGTACAGCAGCCGGCCCGACTCGTCGCGGAACCGGACCAGGTCCATGGACTCCACCACCTCGCCCAGCCGGGTCAGCCCCGACCAGGTCTGCACGTCCATGACCGAGGCCGGCCCGAACGCCGTGAGGTAGCGCACCACCAGCTCGGCCGCTGTCATCGGGGGCACCGACAGTCCGAGCCACGATTCGGCGCTGGTGTGCGCGACCGGCCCGGCCTGGCCCCACAGCCCGCGGGGCGGCACCTGCACCAGCGGCACCAGCCACCGCACTCCCTGCCCCAGCGCGTGCGGGTCGTTGCCCGGCCACCGCTCGGCCAGGGCCTTCCCGAGCTGAGCGAAGGTCATCGGCTGGGCTTCGAGCAGCGCCCGGCCGGCCGTGGCGAGCTCGTCGAGGTCCACCCCCCGCAGGCGTTTACCGAAGGTGCTCCTGGTCATCCGCTCGGTGACGACCTGCACCAGCGGCCGCATGGCCAGGCAGTCACGCGCGCTCACCAGGTGGATGGTCGAGCGCTGCAACGCGATGCGGACGAGCGCCCGCGAGGCCAGGAGGTCGGAGGCGGTCCTGGCCTGGAAGCCCTCGACACGGTTCCACAGGCCGGTGTACCAGGTGTGGGGGGTCTGCGCCTGGAGCCCGCCGAGGCGCTCGACGACGTCGAGCACGGGCAGGTCCGTACGGCGGAGCAGCAACTGACGGTCGAGAGTGGCCCGGTTGAGGGCCCGGCGGCTGAGAAGGGGGTCCATGCGACACAAGGTAGGGGCCATCGCGGCCGGTCCCTGGCCGCGATAGCCCCAATGTCACCGGCACCGTCGCCGGATCATGGTCGGTGCGGTCGCCTCCCGCCGATACCCCGAGCGTCGGCGTATTCCTTGAGGAACCTGTCCCATTCGGTGTCCCGGGCGATCTGCAGGTCCGCGTAGTACGGGGAGATTGTCCGCTCCATCGGGAAGTACGCGCTGAGGCCGCCGCAGTCCTCCACCTTGGCGCCCTGCCGGTCCTCGTGGATGATGAAACCGCCCGGGTTGTGCAGGGCGATCATCTTGTCCGCGACGGAGGCCAGCGTGGGGTCCGTCCGGGTGTCGGCGATCAGTGCCAGGCAGAGCGTACGCAGGTCGATCAGCGACCGGTCGGTGTGGAACCGGGTGGCGACCGACTGCACGCTGTCCACGACCGACCGGTTGGCCCGCACCTGCCCGCGCAGGGACTCGGCGAGGGTCTCGAACTCCCGCATGAACTCCTCGATCCGCGTCGCGTCCACCGCGCACTGCGTGACGGTCGTCGGACTGGCCCGGTAGGACCGCAGGTACTCCTCGACGACGGTCCGGCCGAGGTCCCTGGCGTCCATCCGCGGGTTGGCCGCGAGCGTGGTGAGGATCTCCGTGTACGGCCAGCCCTCGTTGGGCTCCCTCTCCTCCGAGCCCACCACGACGCCGACGTGCTCGCGGATCTGGTAGCACACCTCCAGACTGCTCATCAGGCAGGCGTCCATGCCCAGCAGGTCGATCGGCCGGCCCAGGTCGGTGTGCAGCTGCCGCAGCACGTTGTACAGCTCGATGGTGTCCATCGAGTGCAGGGTGCCGTCGTCACTGGAGATGGCCCGGGCGTGGCCGGTGGGCAGGGTCAGGAGCCGGCGCAGGGACGTGGAGAACACGCACTTGCTGATCTCGGGCGTCTCGGTCAGCCGGGTCAGCTCGGAGAACGACGGCTCGCCTTCGGCCGGGGCGGCGCGGGGCACCCGCCGGATGTAGCCCTGCTCGACGTCGTGCCGCACGGCCCGTCCCCTGGCCTGCGTGTAGAGCTGGTTCAGGTCGTCCGGGCCCCAGCCGCCGCCGTGGTTCCAGATCACCAGCGCGTAGCGCTCGGCGGGCGCGCGCCTGGCGGTCCAGCGGGCGAAGTCGACGAGCGTCTGCGGATGGCCGGGGTCGACCGGGGGAGCGAGCTCCTCGACCACGTCCTGCGTGCCTCCAGGGCTGAGCTCCATGTGCTGGGCCCGGCCCTGGATGCCGTGGCGCTTGACGAAGGCGGTGACCCGCACGCCGTTGTACGACGAGAGGGCGCGCAACTCCTCAAGATCCCGGCCGGCCGCGTCGGACAGGCTGTTGTTGCCCGCCAGGTAGACCATGAACGTCCACGGGGCCGGGCCCTGTGGCGTGCTCTCCCGATCGGCGGGGTCGCTCCGGGTCTCCCCGAGCGCCCGCCAGGTGGCGGCACCCGCGATGCCGTCGGCGGGGATCCGATGGCGCTGCTGGAAGCCGAGCACCGCGCCGTAGGTCGAGCCGCCGAAGTAGCCGTCGGCCTGGATGCGGTAGCCGCGGCTGCGCAGCAGCTCCTGGAGCCGCCGGACCTCTTCTCCTCCGCTGCCGAGCCGCAGCGGGGTCTCGGCCATCAGCCGGCTGCCCAGTGGAAGGTGAAGCACTTGGCGTCGGGCGACAGATCGCCGATCGGGATGACGTACATCGGGGTGTGGACGCCGAACATCTTGGCCTTCCACAGCACGACGCAGCCGCCCTGCTGGACGGACCTGGAGTCGAAGCCGGCATGGTCGGCGCCGCCGGTCTCGACGAAGCAGATCTGCCGATCGCTGTCGTCGGTGACCTGCACGCCCTTCCACCACAGGCCGTGGGGGGCGGTGCTGACGCGGACCTCGGTGGTGCCGGGCGGCGCCGGCGTCTCGGTCAGGTAGATCACGTCGCCGTCGTGCATCCGGTGGCCGTTGAGCAGCTCGTTCCTGCTGATGCGGATCAGCTGGAAGAGGCCGTGGCCGGGCATCCGCTCGTATCGGACGGGCGAGCGCTGGTCGCCGTGCACGATGGCGAGCAGTTCGGGCAGCGCGGACACGACAGCGGGCAGTACGGCCTGCGTGATCGGCCCGAAGAAGCGCTGGTTGAGCTCCCGGTCGGTGACGCGCACCGGCTGCTCGCCGCGGTGGCCGGCCATGTTCTGCAGCAGGCCCGGCAGGAGCTGTACGACGATCGGCGCGAGCGTGCCGACGAGCTGCGGCGCGAACTGGAGGAAGCGGTCCTCCTCGTTCTGGTCGATGTCCGGCTTGGGCGGCCCGAACGAGAGCAGCTGCTCCACGAGCGGCGGCATGAGCGCCTGTACGGTCGGTACGGCCACGGAGACGAGATCCATGAACGACCGGTCCATCGCCAGCTGCGACGGGATGGGGAACGAGGGGCCTTGCTGCGGCTGCGTGAGGTTCCGCTGTTCCACGACGGGCCAGACCGTCATCGGGGGCGCGCCGAACTGGTTGGCGGCCGGATGGATCAGCTGGAGGTTCTGGAGGATGGTGGGAAGGAGCACGTTGAGCATCCGTGCTTCGGTTCCCCGCTGCTCCTCAGCGATGTAGGACGGCATGTCATCTCCCGACGTCTTTGGCGGCATTCGTCCTCGTTGGACGCTATGAACGGTGGTCACTTCGGACATCCGGGAACGCCCTGGGGATAACCCCGGGGCTCTTCCCTAGGGATCGAATCGGGCGACTCAGGCCAAACAGTGACTAGACGCTTGGCGGCCTAAGGCTCACCATGAGTTGGTCTGGGGGTGAGTCCATGACAGCCCGCGCCGTACTCACCGGACCAGAGCGCTCCCGCGACGAGCAGTTCGTCGGCCGAGGCCGAGAGCTGGCGGTGCTCCACGCCCAGCTCGGCCGCGCCTTCGAGAGCCGGTCCGGCCTGGTGGTGGTGGAGGGACCTGCGGGGATAGGCAAGACCGCGCTGGTGCACGAGTTCCTCGCCAACGTCGAAAGAGCGCTGGTGCTGGATGTGAGTGGAGAGGAGAGCGAGGCCGAACTGCCGTACGGCGTGCTGGGCCAGCTCGGTGCCCAGGCGCAGCCCGTACCGGAGCCGCTGGCCCAGTTGCCGTCCATGGGCGAGCCCGAGCACCCCGACCCGCTGGTGGTCGGCACGGCGCTGCTCGACCTACTCCGGCAGCTCCAGCGCGTGGCCCCGGTCGTCATGGTGGTCGACGGTGGTGGCTGGGCGGACCTGCTGTCGCTGCAGGCGCTGACGTTCGCGCTGCGCAGGCTGCGTAACGACCGGGTGCTCGCCATCGTCATCGTCAGGGAGAGCGACCATCCCCGGCTGCCCGACGGTCTGCGCCGGCTGCTGCGCGGCGGCTCCGCGCTCCGCCTGCCGCTCGGCGGGCTGAGCGTGCGAGAGGTGCAGGCGCTGAGCGGGCGGCTCGGCCCGGTGCGCCTGACGCCCCAGGCGGCCGAGCGGCTGCACCGGCACACCAAGGGCGTACCGCTGCACGTCCGCGCGCTGCTCCAGCAGGTACGCCCGGAGACCCTGGCCGACGTGGACGCCCCGCTGCCCGCACCCCGTTCCTACACCGCCCTGGTACGCGGCCGGCTGGCCGAGTGCGGCAAGCCGGCCCAGCGGCTGGTCACCGCGGCCGCCGTGCTCGGCACCTCGGCCCCGCTGCACCTGGTGGCCCGGATGGCCGAGCTGGACGAGCCGCTCCCCGCCCTCGAACAGGCGGTCGCCGTCGGCCTGCTCGTCGAGTGGCGCACCGGCGCCGGGGTGTCGCTCGGCTTCCCCAATCCGCTGGTCAGGGCCGCCATCTACGACGATCTCGGCCCGGCCACCCGGCGCCGGCTGCACCTGCTGGCCGCCGACCTCGTCGCCGACGTGGTGCACCGGCTGCACCACCGGCTCTCGGCCGCCGACCGGGTGGACGACGCGCTGGTGGGCGAGGTGGCCGAGATCGGGCGCAGCCAGGCCGCGGCCGGGCTCTGGTCGAACGCCTGCGGCTGCCTGGCGCGGGCCGTACAGCTCACCCAGGAGGGGAGCGAGCGGGACCGGCTCATCGCGGAGGCCGTGGAGGCGCTGGTCGCGGCCGGCCGGCCGGGTGAGGCGGCCGAGCTGGCCGCGCAGGTGGCGCCCGCGGCCGATCCCGGGGTGCGCGACTACGCGCTCGGGTCCGTGGCGCTGGTCAACGGGCGGCTCGACGAGGCGGGCAGGCACCTCGACACCGCCTGGCCGCACGCCAAGCGGCAGTGCGGCCTGGCGGCCGGGATCGCCGGCCGGCAGGCCATGGCCGCGCTCGCGGGCGGGCGCGGCGCCGACGCGGTGCGCTGGGCCGAGCAGGCCGACGGGGACCTGGTGCGGTTCGCCGAGCTCGTCGGGCTGGGACTGGCCGGTCGCGTGGAGGAGGGGCTGGCGCGCTCCGGCAATCTGCCCGCCGCCGCGCAGAGCGACTCCGGCGAGCTCGACGCGCTGCTCGGCCGGGGCATGCTGCGCCTGTGGAGCGATGATCTCTCAGGCGCGCACGAGGACCTGGCCGGCGCGCTGGCCGTGGGCAACGGCCGCTCCGCGGCCTTCCAGCTGCTGGTGGAGACCGCGCTGGCCCAGGTGGACTACCGGCTCGGGCGGTGGGACGAGGCTGTCCTGCACGCCGAGTCCGGCGCGCTGGCCGCCGACGACTTCGGCCAGCTCTGGCTGGCCGCCTACGCGCACGCCGTGGCCGCGCTGGTGCCCGCCGCCCGCGGCGAGTGGGACCGCGCCACCGCCCACGTACGCGCCGCCCGCGCCGCCGGCCACCCGGACAACCTCATCGCCCAGGTCAGTACGGCCAGCGCCGACGGCCTGGCCGCCACGGCCCGCGGCGACCACGAAGCGGTGATCGCCGCGCTCACCCCGCTGACCAGGACGCACCTGCCCTGCGAACCGGCGATGGCGTTCTGGCCGGGGCTCCTGGCCGACGCGCTGGTCAACGCCGGCGACCCGGACGAGGCCGAGAACGTGCTCGGGCGGTGGGAGCGGCAGGCGATGGACCAGGAGCGGCGCAGCGCGCTGGCCGCCACCGCCCGTGCCAGGGCCGCGCTGCAGGCCGCCAGGCACGCTTCGGCCGAGGCCGAGTCCGCGTTCCAGACCGCGCTCGAACACTCGGCCAAGCTCGACATGCCGTTCGAGGAGGCCAGGATCCAGCTCGCCTACGGTACGTTCCTGCGGCGCAGGGGGCGCCGGGCCGCCGCGGCCGAGCAACTGGAGGCGGCCCAGGTCACGCTCTCCAGGCTGGGCGCGCTGCCGTACCTGGAGCAGTGCGGTCTGGAGCTGGCCGCGAGCGGCCGGTCGGCGCCGCGCGCGCGGGACACGGCGCGGCTCGGGCTGACCCCGCAGGAGCACACCGTGGCGGTGCTGATCAGCCGTGGGCTGACGAACCGGCAGGCCGCGCGGAAGCTGGTGCTCAGCGTCAAGACGGTCGAGTACCACCTGAGCCACATCTACACCAAGCTCGGCATCACCTCGCGTACCGCGCTGATCGGTCGGCTCAGCGATCTTCGAGAGTAGGGGGTGGCTAGCCGAAGATCTGGCGTTCGCGCCGGGTGTAGCCCGGCCTGGTGGCGGCCGCCACCAGGCGCAGCGGCCGGCCCGCCCCCTTGAGCAGCCGCGCGGCCTCCTCCGGCGTGGCGTGGCGGAGCAGCCATGGCGCGATGAAGGTCAGCTCGCGCAGCGTGGCCCGCTTGGCGACCTGCTTCTCCACCCGCGCAAAAGCGTCGAACGGGACGAACCGCAAGACGATCGGGAACAGCTCGGACTCCTCCTCGGCGATGTGCTCGTCGAGGAATCCCAACAGCTCGCCCAGCTCCCGGCCTAGCGCGTCCAGGTCGCCGGTCAGCGCGGCGCGGCAGCGGTCCAGCAGCGGGCCGAGCGCCTGGTGGCCGTCGGTGTAGGGGGTCAGATCGACGGCCTGGCCCGCGGCGCGCTCGATGACCGGCCACAGGAGGTCGGCCTCGTCGGTGTGATGATGGTCGACCTCGGTCAGCAGCGAGGCCGCGTAGCGGCGCACCGCCCTGCTCCTGGCCTCGCTGAGCTCGGCGGGCCGGGCCAGCAGCTCGGTGAGCCGCCGCAGGTCGGCCAGCATGGCGCGGTGGATGATGTACATCGAGGTGAGGTCGGGGCTGGGCTCGCCGTCTTCGCGGGAAGCGACGGCGGGATTCTTCTGTACGGCGCGGACCGGCGCGAGGTCCGGTCGCTGGGCAGGGGAGCCGTCTGATCGCCGGGTGGGGGAGCCGCCTGCGTGCTTCCGGGCCGCCGAGTCCTTGGCCGCCCAGGCGCGTAGGCGTGGCCAGGCGCGGAAGAGCGCGGCGCTGGCCGGGGCGACCCGGTCGTCGCTGATCGCCACCAGCTTGCCCACCTCGGTCGTGGTGGGCTCGACCCGGACGCTGAGCCGTACCAGCAGGCCGGCGGCCACCAGGCGGGTCAGCACGCCGCCTTCGTCGCCGTTGTCCTTGACCTCCTCGCCGTCGAGCAGGCGCAGCAGCAGGCCGGGCAGCTCGCCCTGCTGTGCCGGGGTGAGTGAGGCGTACGCCTCCTCGGCCACCTCGCCCAGCGAGCGCGGCCCGGTCATCCCGCTGGGCGGGCGCAGCTCAGTAGAGCCGCCGACCAGCAGCTCCGCGGCGGAAGGACGGTCGGCCGGGTTCTTGGCCAGGGCGCGTCCGGCCAGGTCGCGCAGCGGCGGCGGCAGATCGCCCAGGTCCGGGTCGACGGTCAGCAGCCGGTGCATGATCCCGCCGAGGCTCTCGCCCTGGAACGGGTCGCGGCCGGTGGCCGCGTAGAGCACGACCGCGCCCCAGGCGAACACGTCGGCCGCCGCCCCGGCCCGCTGCCCGGTGAGCACCTCGGGCGCCAGGTAGGTGCGCCGCCCACCGAACGGGCCACCGGCCGCCATGCCGTAGTCGATCACTCGCGGCCCGTCCGGGGCCAGCAGGACGTTCTCGGGCTTCAGGTCGCGGTGCGCGATGCCCGCCTCGTGCAAGGTGCTGAGCGCGGTCGCCAGCGCGGTCGCCAGCGCGCGCAGCTCGTCGCCCGCGTACGGCCCATGAACGGCCACCGCCTGCCGCAGATCGGGCCCGTCGGCGAACTCACTGACGATGTACGGACTCTCGCTGTCCAGCCCGACGCCGACCACCCGGGCCAGATAGCGCGGCTTCACCAGGCCGACGGCCTCGGCGAGCTGCCTGGTGACCTCACCGCGCGGCACCTTGATCGCGAACCGGCGGCCTTCGTCGTTGTAGGCGTCGTAGACCACGCCGCGGCCGCCCGCGCCGAGCCGCCCGGCCAGCCAGTAGCCGCCAAGTCTCTCGGGGTCACCGGGCACCAAGCGCATCGTCACTGCTGCTTAGATGCACGAAATCGTGATTTGGTTGCAAGACGTCACAGGTCCCCCGCGCGCCACGGAGGACCCGTGCGTCATGATCATTATGTCAGGCTTCCGTGTCGTGGCCGCCACTCCGGTCGCAGCACCGACATGGTGATGGCGTCGTGCCACTCGCCGTCCCAGAGCAGCGCGTCGCGCTGCACGCCCTCCTCGACGAATCCGGCCTTCTTGTAGACGTGCCTGGCGCGGTCGTTGAAGGCGAAGACCTCCAGGCTGATCCGGTGCAGCCGCGTCGTGGTGAAGGCGTGGCGGAGCAGCAGGTCGATGGCCTCCGTGCCGTAGCCCTTGCCGAACGCGCGCGCGCCGATCAGCGCGATGCGCATGCTGCACGCGCGGTTGCCCTCGTCGAGCTCGTTGAGCACGATCTCGCCCACGAACCCGCCGTTCGCGATGATCGCCAGATCGAGGCGGTCGGCGTGCTGACTCCTCGTCGCGTACCAGTGGCGGCTGGCCTCCCGGTCGAACTCACCGTGCGAGCCGGTCAGCCGCCGCACTTCGGGGTCGGTGACCAGCTCGAACAGGTCGTCTGCGTATTCGGGGCCGACCGGGCGCAGCGTCACTCGGTCGCCCTGGAGGGTGGGCTTGTCAGCGAACATTCCCCCTGACTATCAACCCTGATCAGCCACGGCAAACTCAATTCGGCGGCGTGACGCTGAGCAGGCGACTCATGGCCATCGTGGCGGGGTCCATCAGCCTGGCCGAGCCGACTGGTTTGTTTTCCGACCTGGGGATAGAGGTTCATCTTGTCAAGGAGGTAATTATGACCATCGCCGGAAGCATCATCCTCATCATGCTCGGCGCGATCCTGACCTGGGCCGTCGAATTCGATCTCGCCGGACTCGACATCAACGTGGTCGGCGTCATCCTCATGCTCGGGGGTGTGGCGGGGCTGCTGTTCGGGATCTACCGGATCAGCATGACCCGCAGGGCCGTGGCCCCGATCGACGAGCCGGTTCACCGTCACGAGGTCTACGAGGAGCCTGAGGCTCGCCGGACCACGGTGTACGAGGAGCGCGGCCGCCGCTACGACGAGCCGCCTCTGTAGACGCACCCCCGTAACCGACCCCCATAACGACACAGTCGTAGGAGGTGATCGACATGCCAGCCGGCGAGGAGCTGCCGTCGACCATCCGCCGCTCACCGAAGAAGGCGCGGGACACGTGGATGAAGGCGCATGACTCCGCCGTCCAGACGTACGGGGAGGGCCGCCGCGCTCATATGACGGCCTTCTCCGCGTTGAAGCACACCTTCGAGAAGGTCGGCGACCACTGGGAGCCGAAGTCCAAGAAGGGGCCGTCCGACAAGGGCGCCACGGACCGGTCCGGCCGGACGGCCGAGGGCGTCAACGCGAACGCGAGCAAGGAGCACCTGATGGGCGTGGCCGCCAAGCTCGACGTGCGGGGCCGGTCCAGGATGACCAAGCAGGAGCTCGTGGACGCCATCAAGAAGGCCAACCGGCGGGCCACCGCCAAGGCCCGCGGCTGACCCCGACCCCTCACAGCACCCGCTTGACCGCCTCGGCTATCGCGTGGCGGTCTATGCGGGCGTCTGCCAGCTGTTCCTCCGGTGTCGCCGATCCGGGCAGGTCCCGGACGGCCAGCTTCACCACGCGCGGCCCGAGCTCGCCGACGGCGTCGAGCACGGCGTCGCCCAGCCCGCCCTCCGGCCGGTGGTCCTCCACCGTGATGAGGGTGCCCGTGGTGGTGGCCGCCTCGGTCAGCGTGGCCGTGTCGATCGGCTTGATCGAGTACATGTCGAGCACGCCCACCTGGATGCCCTCCCGGCCCAGCTCGTCGGCCGCGGCCAGCGCCTCGTGCACGGTCACCCCGGCCGCCACGATCGTGGCCCGGTCCTCCGCCGACTGCCGCAGCACACACGAGCCGCCCACGGGGAAGCGCTCGCCCGGCTGGTAGATCACCGGTGTGTCGCCACGGGTGGTGCGCAGGTACGACACCCCGGAGATGTCGGCCATCGCGGCGGTCAGCGCGGCGGTCTGGTTGGCGTCACAGGGGTAGAGCACGGTGCTGCCGTACACCGTGCGCATCATGGCGAGGTCCTCCAGCCCCATCTGCGAGGGGCCGTCCTCGCCGATCGACACGCCGGCGTGCGAGCCGACCAGCCTGATCGACGCCCGGCTCACCCCGGCCATCCTGATGAAGTCGTACGCCCTGGTGAGGAAGGCCGCGAAAGTGGCGGCGTACGGGATCCAGTCCCGCACCTGCAGGCCGACCGCCATCGCGACCAGCTGCTGCTCGGCGATGTAGCACTCGACGAAGCGCTCAGGGAACTCCTTGGCGAACTCCCCGGCCTTGGTGGAGTCGGCCACCTCGCCGTCGACCACGACCACCTCGCCGCGGGCCGCGCCCACGGCGAGGAGCGCCGCGCCGAACCCGGTCCGGGTGGCCACCTTGTCGCCGGCCTTGTACGCGGGCAGCGTCAGTTCGCCGTCGTGGAAGCGGTACGGCTCGCCGGTGGGCTCGGGCGGGAGCACCTCGACCCGCAGGTCCCGCACGCCGCCCAGCTCGCTGATGGCCTTGTCCGGGTCCTTGAGCGGCTTGCCGTGGGCGCCCTCGCGGTTCTCCACCTCCAGGACGCCCTCGCCCTTGCGGGTCTTGGCGAGGATCGCGGTCGGCCGCCGGCGCGTGTTGCAGGCGTCGTTCAGGGCGAAGTCGATCTGCCCTGGATCGTGGCCGTCGATCTCGATCGTGTGCCACCCGAACGCGCCGAACCTGCGGGCATACGCGCCGGTGTCCCAGCCGTGCCTGGTCGGGCCGCGCTGGCCCAGCCGGTTGACGTCCACGATCAGTGTCAGGTTCGCCAGCCCCTCGGTCCCCGCGTGCTCGGCGGCTTCCCAGATGGATCCCTCGGCCAGCTCGCTGTCACCGCAGAGCACCCACACCCGGTACGGCAGGCGCTCCAGCCGACCGGCCGTCGCCACTCCCACCCCGACGGGCAGCCCTTGGCCGAGCGAGCCCGTGGCCACGTCCACCCACGGCAAGTCGGGCGTCGGATGGCCCTCCAGCCGGCTGCCCCGCTTCCTGAACGACAGCAGCTCCTCGTCGCTGATCGCGCCCGCGGCCTTGTACAGCGAGTAGAGCAGCGGCGAGGCGTGACCCTTGGAGAAGATCAGGTGGTCGTTGCCGGGGTTGTCCGGAGCCTTGAAGTCATAGCGCAGGTGGCAGGCGAACAGGACGGCCATCAGGTCGGCCGCCGACATCGACGAGGTCGGGTGGCCGGACCCGGCGGCGGCCGAGCTGCGTACGGAGTCCACACGTAGCTGGGCGGCGAGTTCGGACAGGAAACGCAGATCGCGTTCGGACATCAGGTCCTCCTCGTAGTTGCCCCGCCGCCTACCCCTTCTGGGGTGCTTAACGCTGCCCGGCCCGGGGCTTCCTCAGGTTCTGGCCCGGCGGAAGGCCGCGAGGCCGGTCGCCGTCGCGGCGGCGGCCAGGCCGAACAGCACCATGCGCCGGTGCTGTGACATCCAGAGCTGTGGGCTGCGGGCCTTCGAGCGCTCGTCGAAGCCGCCGTGCGCGCCGTAGTCAAGGTCTTCGTCCGCGGGTTCCCAGAGGTTGGCCACACCGCTGCGCGGCTTCTCGTCCGTCTGCTGGGAGTCCACGCCGGTCCGCGCCAGATAGCGGTCCACCAGGGCGGGCGCGATCCGCTGCGCGAGCAGGGTGGCCGCGGTCGTGACGCCGACCCAGTACTCCTTGCGTTCCGGGTGCTCGGCGGCGTACACGATGCCGTGGGCCGCCACCTCGGGCTGGTAGATCGGCGGCACCGGCTGCGGGTGGCGGCGCAGCTTGCTGAGCACCCAGTCGAACTGGGGTGTGTTCACCGCGGGCAGTTGCACCATGGTGATCTTGATGTTGCTGTGCTCCGCCATCAGCTCGACGCGTACCGACTCGGAGAAGCCCTTGATCGCGTGCTTGGCCCCGCAGTACGCGGACTGCAGGGGGATCGCCCGGTACGACAGGGCCGAGCCGGTCTGTACGATGACGCCCCGGTTGCGGGGACGCATCAGCTCAAGGGCCACCTTGGTCCCCCAGACGTAGCCAAGGTAGGTGACCTGGGTCGTCCGTTCGAACTCCGCAGGGGAGATGTCGGTGAACCGGGCGAACACCGAGGAGAACGCCACGTTGATCCACACGTCGATCGGGCCGATCTCCGCCTCGACGCGTTCGGCCGCCTCCCGTAGCTGGTCATAGTCGGCCACGTCCGCCTCATAGACCTGCCCGCTCCCGCCGGCGGCGCCGACGTCCACGGCCGCGGCGCCCAGGCCGGTCGTCCCGCGGGCGATCAGCGCGACCTTGGCGCCCTTCGCGCCGAGCTCGCGTACCACCGCGCGCCCCACCCCGCCGCTCGCGCCCGTCACCACGACCACGCGTCCGCGCAGGTCGTCGGTGATGTCCGTCTTGGTCATGAGATTCTCGGCACTCTGTGGCGCCATGAAGGTCAACCCGCCTCTCCTGAAGTACCGCGATGCTGTCGCCGGACGGCCAGCACCATGTCGATGACCACGGCGATCGCCGCCACGACGGCGATGCCGGTCATCACCGGGGCCCTGGCGATGACGCCGAGCACCGCGAACGCGAACAGGAACATCAGCAGGAAGGAGCCCACCCTGATGTGCGCCACGTCGCGCGGTGTCGCGGGAACCATCGCGTGGGATCGCTCGTCCTGGCTCTCTTCCCAATCGTCGTTGTTGTTCTCTGGCATGCCGCTCACCTGCCCCCGCCGTTTGCCACTTAACGCCGCGGGTAGCGGCCTCGGAGAAGGAGGAATCTGCGATGGAAGCTCCGCAGTACGTCGCGGCCCGGGTCCAGCGAGCGCTGGCGGAGGACGCGCGCACGCACGAGCTCGGCATCCGCGTCGACATCAGAGGCGATCAGCTGTTCCTGCGCGGCCAGGTGGAGGGGGCCGAACAGCGTGAGCGGCTCGGGGCGGTGGCCCATGAGACCGCGCCGGCCCTGCACCTGCACAACGAGATCAGGGTCGTCGACATCACCGAGCCCGGAGAGGATGAGCACCTTGACTGACCTCCGCATAGCGGCAGTAGGCGACATCCACCTGGGCGAGGACCTGAAGGGCTGGTACCGGAAGCACCTGGAGGGCATCGAGGAGCGCGCCGACGTGCTGATGCTGGCGGGCGACCTGACCCGCCACGGCACGCTGGAGGAGGGCCGGGTGGTGGCCGACGAGTTCCGGGACCTGCCCGTGACCGTCGTGGCCGTGCTCGGCAACCATGACTACCACTCCGACCTGCAGTACGAGATCGCCGGGGAGTTGCGCGACGCCGGGGTCACCGTGCTCGACGACGACGGCGCCGTGCTCCAGTGCGGCGAGACGAAGCTGGGCGTGGTCGGCGGCAAGGGCTTCGGCGGCGGGTTCGCGGGCAAGAGCGCGAGTGAGTTCGGCGAGCGGGAGATCAAGAACTTCGTGGCGCACACCCGCTACATCGCCGAGGCGTGGAAGGTGGCGCTGAAGGAGGTCCAGGCCGACCACCGCGTGGTGCTGTCGCACTACTCGCCGATCAAGGAGACGCTGGAGGGTGAGCCGCCCGAGATCTACCCGTTTCTCGGCAGCTACCTGCTGGCCGAGGCGGTCGACACCGCCGGGGCCGACCTGTTCCTGCACGGGCACGCGCACAAGGGCACCGAGAAGGGCATGACGCCGGGCGGGATCAGGGTGCGCAACGTGGCCCTGCCGGTGCTCGGCAGAGCCTACGGCGTCTACTGCATCGACGACTGCGACTGATCGGCTACAGGACCCGGGCGGCGGCGATGCAGACGTCGTCGTCGGTGCCCCGCCCGTCCAGGTGTGCCAGCACGCAGTCGATCACCTTCTCCGGATCGGCGCAGCCGCACTGGCCCGCGGCCTGGGTCAGGGCGGCGATCCCGGCGTCGAGATCCTGGCCACGCCGTTCGATGACGCCGTCGGTGTAGAGCACCAGGACGTCGTCGGCTTCCAGTTGCGTCGTCGCCAGGCCGTACTCGGCTTTCTCGAAGGCGCCCAGCATGGTGCCGGGCACTCCTTCGAGCAGCTCGGCCTGGCCGTGCCTGATCAGGAGCGGCGGCGGATGGCCGGCGTTCGTCCAGGTCAGCGTGCGGTCCGCGGGGTCGAAGTGGCCGATGATCGCGGTGCCGGTCACGGTCACGCCGTTGTTGGAGTGGACGAGCAGGTCGTTCAGCCAGGTGGTGAGCTGGTTGGCGGGCGCCTGCGTGTAGGCCAGGCCGACCAGTGCCGAGCGCATCTGCAGCATGAGGCTCGCCGCGGCCAGCCCGTGGCCCATGGCGTCGCCGATGCCCAGCAGTACCCTGCCGTTGGGGATGGAACGGGCCTTGAACCAGTCGCCGCCCAGCCGGGCCAGCTCCTCGCTGGGCAGATAGCGCACCCCGATGGACAGGCCGGGCAGCTGCATCAGTCCCCGGCGTACCGGCAGGATCGTGTTCTGGAGCTGCACGGCGATGCGGTGCTCCTCCTCGGCCCGCTCCCGCTGCAGGGAGGCCTGCGCGTGGGCCACGGCCAGGGCCCGCTCCCGGCGGCGGTTCTTGGTCACGTCCTGGACGAGGAAGCGCACCTTGACGGGCAGCCCCTCGGTGTCGAGCACCGGCTCACTGACCACGCTGAGGTGCCGCAGCCCGTGCCGGTGCTGGATGCGGAACTCGGTCTCGACCGCCTCGCTGTGCTCCAGGAGCGTGCGCAACTGGTCGTCCACGACGGGCAGGTCGTCCGGCACCACCACGAGAGGCAGGTCCTCAAGGGGCATCGGCCCTTCGCCGCGCTCCCTGCCGAACATCTCGTACATCTGCGGCGTCCACAGCGTCTGCTGGGTGGCCAGGTTCCACTCGCCCCAGCCCAGCTCGGCCAGCCGTTGCGCTCGCTCCCAGCCGGCGACCAGCACTTCCTCGTCGTCGAGCGCGCACCAGGTGACCAGCAGCCCGCCCTCGATGCGCACCGCGCGGACGCTCATCGTGGCCGGCCAGAGCTGGTGGTGCCGCACCTCGACGAACTCGAGCGGGCCCCGATACAGCGTCTCACCGGTCTCGAAGACGTTCAGGAAGTCGTCGAACAGCCCCGAGCCGGCCGCGCCGGGGCTGGTCTCGATGAGCCGGCGCCCGCGCAGCTCCGCGGCCGTCCGCCCGGCCACGTCGCCGGCGTGCTGGTTGGCCGCCGCGATCAGGAAGTCCACGACGCGGCCCGTGGCGTCGCGGACGGGCGTGAGGAAACAGGCCGAGATGTGCACGGTTTCCAGGACCCCGGTGATCCAGTCGGGCAGCACCGGCGGCTCGGCCGGCCGATCGGGCGGCTTGTCGATCCCCCTGGCGATCTCGACCAGCGCGAGCCCACTGTCCTGGGCCATGCGGGAGAGCTGGTCGGCCGCTTCCGCGGGCCTGATGTTCAGCCGCGTCGCCAGCCGGGCCGTTGCCTCGTCGACGATCGCCTCGTTACGCATTCGGCGACGCAGCCGCGTCAGCAGTTCGCGAATCCCGGCGGCCGCCGCGCCACAGTCGTAGCGGCCGCCGAACGGCGGGTAATTGCTCACATCCTTCCCATTCCCTACCAGAGGACGGGAAAGAGGTGCATACGTTGCGATATTTCAGCAAAAACTAGAAGGTCCACTGGGCCGAACTCGGAGACCGGCCCAGTGGAGTGGACGGTGATCGGGGCGTCGAGCCCCTTACACATTGAAGATGCTGACCCCGCCGGGACCCACCAGGAAGCCGAGAACGATGAGGACGATTCCCCAGAGGAGGTCGCGCCGGGCCAGGATCACGTAGATCCCGGAGATGACGAGTATTACGGCGATGATCCAGAGCAAAGTAGCCATGAGCCGCCTCTGCCCTCACCGATCGGCCTTTAACGTGCCTGCCGCCCTCCGCCTCCGGCTCTACTCCCGGCCTCAGGGTCTACTCGGCGATCGTGCGGGTAGCCGGAGCACATGGGCAGCCATAGTCATGCGGTCACCGATGCCATCCTCGACACACTCAAGCGCGCGAGCTCGGGAATGAAGGACGCCGGGGTGAAGTTCGCCCTGGCGGGCGGGTGCGCCGCCTACGCGCGAGGCGCGGCTCCCTCGTTGCACGACGTCGACTTCGTGCTGACCGAGCACGACGTGCCGGCCGCGCTGGAGGCCCTGCGGGGGATCGGCTTCACGACCGCCAAACCGCCCGAGGACTGGCTGGTCAAGGCGTACGACGAGGACCGGCTGGTCGATCTGATCTTCCGGGTGTCCGACCAGTCGATCACTGACGAACTGCTCGACCGGGCCGAGCCGATGACGGCCTCGGCGGTCATCGTGCCGGTGCTGGAGGCGACCGACCTGGTGATCTCCTGGCTGCTGCCGCTGTCGGAGCACGCCTGCGACTACGGAGCGCTGCTGCCCCAGGTGCGGGCCCTGCGCGAGCAGGTCAACTGGCCCCGGGTGGCCGCCGTGGTGGCCGGATCGCCGTACGCGACCACGTTCCTCACGCTGCTCGAACGTCTGGCCGTACTGGAAGCACCGGTGCGGGCCGACGGTGACCCGCACTGGCCCTGATCCCCGCTCCGTACGCCGAGAGCCGCGCCCCGGTCGGGGCGCGGCTCTCGATTCGTGCGGGGAGCTTAGTGCGGGAAGCGGCCGTAGTAGTCACCCAGCCGCGTCCTGTACTCGGGCTCCTTGAACTTGCCCTCGTCGAACTCGGGCGCGTCCTTGATCTCGGCCTTGGTACGCGAGACGTGGACGTTGCGCTCCTGCGGGTCGATACGTGTGACGACCTTCGCGGGGAGCATGACCTTCTTGCCGAAGATCCACGGTCCGGTGTCGACGATGATGTAGCTCTCGCCGACCTCGTACGTGGCCTCATCGACGGACCCGATCTTCCCGTCCGTCGCCTGGACGTGGTAACCCACGAGGTCCAGGGTCTGTCCGCGGTCGTAGACGTCAGGCTGATAGTTCCAGAGCTCCATCGCTCATCCTCTCTCGGTCTTTCGTCTTTCTCGGGCAGGCATCCCGCTACCCGCTCTGTTTCCGCTAAACACCGCGCTCTCGTATAGCGGCCTTCAATGGGGCGTCAAGTCGGCTGGGTCACCCTCCTCATAACAAAGGAGGACAGATCCATGCGGAACAGGCTGTATGAACTCGACGGGCTCCGGTTGCTGGCGGCGCTCTGCGTGGTGTTCTTTCACTACACGTTCTCTGGGTGGGCCGGTGGTCACAGCCCGGTCGCCTTCCAGGCCGAGAGCGTCTGGTCCAAGTACGGCTACCTGGGTGTGGACCTGTTCTTCATGATCAGCGGATTCGTGGTGCTGATGAGCGCGTGGGGCAGGAGCCCGCGCGAGTTCGCGGTGTCGAGGGCGATCCGGCTCTATCCGGCGTACTGGGTGGGCATCGCCGTCACCACGCTGGTCACGGTGACGCTGGGGGCCGGGGTCTTCTCCGTCTCTTTCGGGCAGGTGCTGGCCAACCTCACGATGTTCCAGGCGGTGCCGGACGTGGCGAACGTCGACGTCGTCTACTGGACGCTGTGGGCGGAGATGCGGTTCTACCTGCTCATTCTGGTGTTCGCCTGGATCGGGATGACCCAGGGGAGGGTGCTGGCGGGGCTGTGGGCGTGGCTGGGGCTGACGCTCGCGGTCGAGGCGGGGGTGCTGCCGCCGATGATCGACCTGGTGGTGCAGTCGGAGTTCGCCCACTACTTCATCGCGGGGATGGCGCTGTTCATGGTCTACAGGTTCGGGCCCAGCAAGCAGATGCTGGTGCTGGTGCCGCTCTGCCTGGGCAACGCCGTCTACCGCGCCATCGGCTACGCGACGGCGGTGGGGGAGCGCTATGCGGTCGAGTACAACCCCGTGGTCATCGCCCTGGTGGTCATGGCGCTCTTCGGGGTCATGACGCTGGTCGCGCTCCGGGTGACGGCGCCGCTGGCCATGCCGTGGCTGGCGACCGCGGGCGCGCTCACGTACCCGCTGTATCTGCTGCACGCGCACGTCGGTTTCATCGTGTTCGAGCGGATCGGCGGGGCGGTCGACAAGTACGTTCTGCTCTTCGGGCTCATCGCGGTGATGTGCGCGGCGGCGTACGCGGTGCACCGTTTCGTCGAACGCCCGCTGGCGCCCGCGCTCAAGCGCCTGATGACTCCCCGGCGGCAGCCGGCGGTGCTGGTCTGAGGTTTCGGAATGGCCAGGTAGCGGATAACATCCGCGTCACAGAAGAAGGGGGACAGGTGAGTCTCGGGTCCGAGTGGGCGCCTCCCGGCGTGGACAGCACCACGGCGAGTGTCGCCCGCGTGCACGACGCGCTCCTGGGCGGCACCGAGAACTTCGCCGTGGACCGGGCCATCGCCCGCCGCCTGAAAGAGGCCGTGCCCGAAGTGGTGAACCTCGTCTGGTGCAACCGGGCCTTCATCGGCCGGGTCGTCGACTTCCTGGTCCGCGAGGCCGGGATCCGGCAGATCATCGACCTGGGCGCCGGGCTGCCGACGATCGAGAACACCCACGAGGTCGCCCAGTTCGCCGACCCGAACGTACGGGTGGTGTACGTCGACTGCGATCCCATGGTCGAGCCGCACGCCCGGGCGATCCTGAACGGGAACGAGCACGCGATGGCGATCACCGAGGACGCCAGGGACGCGGAGGCGGTGCTGCGGCATCCGAGGGTGGCGCGGCTCATCGACTTCTCGCAGCCCGTCGGGCTGATGGCGATCGGGCTGCTGCACCTGTTCTCCGACAAGGAAGACCCGCACGGGCTGGTCAAGCGCTACATGGCCGCGCTGCCGCCCGGGAGTTACCTGGCGGCGTCCAACATGCTGGCCTCGGTGAGCCCGCAGGCGCAGGCGCTGGAGGCCATGCTGCACGTGACGATGGGGACGGGGTACTTCCGGCCGCGGGCGGAGATCGAGCGCTTCTTCGACGGGCTGGTGCTGGAGGAGCCCGGGGTGGTGCACTTTCCGGAGTGGCGGCCTGACGAGCGGTTGCCTGGGCCGTTGGCCACCTGGGAAGAGCTGCTGCTGGGCGGCGTGGCGCGCAAAGCCGCCTGAGTTCCTTGCGCTGGAAACGTGGGTGAATTTGGTGGTTCGTCGGCGCTAGGGTGGTCGTCGTGCCGCATCGACTGATCTGTTCCCCTCCGCCCGCCGAGTAGCGGGCGGCTTTTCCCGATTTTTCCGGATCTGACCAGGTCTGGGAGTGGCTGCTGCCCGCCTTCCGGGCCCTTTCCCACCACTCCATCCGGAGAGATCAGTCATGTCGCACGTCTCCGCGCGGCGGGGCACCTTCTACGTGTCCGTCGCCGCGACCGCCTGGGGCACCGGCGGCGCCGCCGGGTCCCTGCTCTTCCAGTCGGGCGGGCTCAATCCCGTCGACGTCTCGTTCTGGCGCTACCTGCTGGGCGCTGTCTTTTTGTACGCCGCCGCCTGCCTGAGGTCGGTGCTCACCCACCCGACGTCCACCGTCCGTCCCGGGTCTGCCACGACCGGCCCTGCGTCGGCCACGGTCCGCCCTGTGTCGGCCGCCACCCGCACGACGTCGACCACCACCCGCCGGGCGGCAGCAGCCACCCGTCTGAGGTCGGCCGCTGTCCCTCTCACGTCCACCACCATCCGGCCCACAGCAACTCCTGACGGCCTCACATCGGATGTCGTCCGATCGGGGTGGTGGCGTCGGAGCCTTCTCTTTGGTGGTGTCGTCGTGAGACGGGGTCGGGGGTTTCTGCCGGGCCGGGTCGCCGCAGGACAGCGTCGGGGTTCACTGCCGAGCGATGTCGGCGGGGGACGGCGTCGGCGTTCTCTGCCGGGCCGGGTCGGCGGGGGGCGGCGTTCTCCGCTGGGCCGGGTCCGCAGGGGGCGGGGTTCTCTGGCGGGTCGGGCCAACCGGCGGGTCCTGGTCGTCGGTGTCGGGATGGCCGTCTATCAGACCGCCTACTTCGGCGCGATCGCGCAGTCCGGTGTGGCCATCGCCACGGTGGTCACGATGGGCGCCACGCCGGTGTTCACCGCTCTGGGGAGCCGGTTCCTCCTGCGGGAGCACCTGGGCCGCGCCGCCCTCGCCGCGCTGGCCACAGCGCTGGGCGGGCTGTTCCTCCTCACCGGCGAGAGCGCCGTCTCCGCCGAGGACGGGGACGTCGGTGGCGCCCGGCCGGCCGGGATCGCGCTGGCTCTGGTGTCCGCGGCCGGGTACGCCGCCGTGACCCTCTACTCGCGCCGCCACCACGACGACCCCCAGCGCACGGCCATGGGCGGGTTCGCCGTCGCGGCCGTCTGCCTCGCTCCGTTCGCCTTGGCCGGCGGGGTGCTGCCGGAAGCCGGGGTGACTCCTGTCGCCCTGCTGATCTATCTCGGCGCGGTGCCGACCGCACTCGCCTACGCGCTGTTCTTCCGAGCCCTGACCGCGCTCAACGCCACGACCGTCTCGATCATCTCGCTCGGCGAAGCCGTCGGCGCGGCGGTGCTCGGGGTGGTGTTGTTCGGGGAGCGTCTCGCGCCCCTGGCATGGTGCGGGTGCGCGTTGTTGCTGGCGGCCGTGGTGGTGCTGGCCGTACAAGCAGGGCGTATGACCGGCAAGGATTAGCGGTCGCGGAGCGGGGTGGCGATTGCGGCCGTCCTATGAGTTAGGGTCCGGTACGGCGATGCTTGCCGTACCGTCGCTCCGCTCCCCGATTGAGCGCACTTGACACTAAATGGGAACGGCGCTGACAAAGCATGCGTTGGAGGGATTGTGGCGTCGATTTCCGGAATAGTGAGAAACCTCCTGGATCGTCCGGGCGGGGTGAACCTCAGCCCGTACAAAAAGATCGTCAAGGCGGCGGCCGGACGGGCCGAACGCATTGGCGCGCTTGAGGAGCTGCCCGAGCCGAAAATGGATGATCTGGCCGAGTTCTGTGCTGTAGCGCGGGAGGCCGCCGACAGGACGCTCGGGCTCAGGCCGTACGACGTGCAGCTTCTGGGCACGCTCGCCCTCCTCGACGGGCAGATCGCCGAGATGGCGACCGGTGAGGGCAAGACGCTGTCGGGGGCGATGGCCGCGGCCGGGTACGCGCTGCAGGGCAAGCGGGTGCACGTGATGTCCGTCAACGACTACCTGGCCAGGCGCGACGCCGAGTGGATGGCGCCGTTCTACGAGGCGATGGGTGTCACGGTGGGCTGGATCGACCAGAACTCCACACCCGACGAGCGGCGCGCGGCCTATGCGAAGGACGTCACGTACGGACCTGTCAGCGAGATGGGCTTCGACGTGCTGCGCGACCGGCTGCGTACCGACGCGGCGGAGATCATCGTGCCCGCGCCCGAGGTGGCGCTGGTCGACGAGGCCGACTCGGTGCTCGTGGACGAGGCACGGGTGCCGCTGGTCATGGCGGGGGCGGCCGACGAGGGCAGCGCGGTGCCCGAGATGGCGGCGCTGGTCAGGCAGCTGATCCGGGGCTATCACTACGAGATCGACGACCAGGCGCGCAACGTCTACCTGACGACCAAGGGCGCCGACAGCGTCGAGGGCATGCTGGACGTCGAGCTGTACGACGAGAACGAGCCCGGCACGCTGATCGAGCTGAACCTGGCCCTGCACGCCCACGCCCTGCTCACCCGCGACGTCGACTACATCGTGCGTGACGGCAAGGTCCAGCTGATCAACCCGTCGCGCGGCCGGGTGGCCGTACTCCAGCGCTGGCCCGACGGCCTGCAGGCGGCCGTGGAGGCCAAGGAGACGCTGCCGCCCAGCGAGAAGGGCGAGATCCTCGACTCGATCACCGTTCAGGGCCTGATCAAGCGTTATCCGCAGATTTCCGGCATGACCGGCACGGCGGTCGCGGTCAGCGAGCAGCTCGGCGAGTTCTACGGGCTCAAGGTCGCGGTGATCCCGCCCAACCGGCCGTGTGTCCGGCAGGACGCGCCGGACCGTATCTATCCGACCGTTCCGGACAAGGACGCGGCGCTGGTCGAGGAGATCCAGGAGGCGCACGCCACCGGCCGGCCCATCCTCATCGGCACGCTCGACGTGGCCGAGTCGGAGAACCTGGCCAAGCTCCTGCAGCGGCGCGGCATGGAGCCCGTCGTACTCAACGCCAAGAACGACGCGGAAGAGGCCGCGATCATCGCCAAGGCCGGCGAGCGCGACGCCATCACCGTCTCCACGCAGATGGCGGGACGCGGCACCGACATCCGCCTCGGCGAGGGCGTCGCCGAACTGGGCGGCCTGTACGTGATCGGCTCGGGCCGCCACGCGAGCAGCCGCCTCGACGACCAGCTGCGCGGGCGGGCGGGCCGTCAGGGCGATCCCGGCGGTTCGGTGTTCTTCGTCAGCATGCAGGATGACCTCATCACCCAGTTCGTCCCCGACGAGCGGCCGCCCGCGGCCGACGCCGACGGCCTGGTACGCCACCGCCGCGGCGCCTACCTCGTGGGCCATGCCCAGCGGGTCGCCGAGGGCGTGAACCTGGAGATCCACCGCAACACCTGGCGCTACACCCGCCTGCTGGAGCACCAGCGCGAGCTCATCCTGGAGTGGCGCGACAAGGTCCTGCACAGCGACTCGGCGGCCAAGGCGCTGGCCGAGGCCGACCCCGAACGCTGGGCGGCGCTGCCGGAGGACACCCGCGACGAGACGGCCAGGCAGATCGTGCTGCACGCGATCGACCGCTGCTGGACCGAGCACCTGGCGTTCCTGACCGACCTGCGCGAAGGCATCCACCTGCGGGCGCTCGGCCGGATGAGCCCGATCGACGAGTTCCACCGGGAGGCCGTGGCGGAGTACAAGGCGCTGCTGACGGAGGTCGAACGCCGCTCGATGGAGTCGTTCGAGGCGCCGGAGCCCGACCTCAAGCGCCCCACCGCGACCTGGACCTATCTGGTGCAGGACAACCCGTTCGGCACGGAGTGGGACAGGATCCTCAAGCGGGTGACATCCGCCACACGTCGCGGCTAGCCGTACCTGACAGAGGGTGGCAGGTATGCCTGTCACCCTCGAACCATGACAACGAACGCGAAGCTCCTGGCCGTCACCATCGACTGCGCGGAGCCCAAGAGGATGGCCGAGTTCTGGCACCAGGTGACCGGGCTGGACATCCAGTACTCGGAGGACGAGTACGCCGCGGTGGGCGACGGCACGACGAACATCTACTTCGGCCGCGTCCCCGACCGCAAGCCGGTGGAGTGGCCCAGCGCGGACAAGCAGTTCCATCTCGACTTCCGGGTGCCGGATGTGGAGCGGGCTGTGGAGCAGTACATTGCGCTGGGGGCCACCAAGCCCGCGTTCCAGCCCGGCGTGACGGAGGAGAAGGTCGGGTGGATCGTGCTGCAGGATCCGGAGGGGCACGTGTTCTGCGTCTGTCCTGAGCCGTCCTGACCTGTCTTGCGGAAGACCGTGCCGGTACGGCAGGTACGTCCGTGATGAGAGGGATGTTTGGCCTAAAGGATGATTGCAGCACTTAGCTTCCCTCATAAGCTGGTGCAATGCTCTTGGAAGGATCCATGTCCCTGCGTGGGCGACGATGACCTGGGTCGGCCTCGTGATCGCGCTGGCGGGGGCGCTCGGATACGCGTTCGGTGCCGCGCTGCAACAGTTCGAAGCCGTGGCGGAGGGCGCCTCCCTCAGACTGGTGAGGCGCCCTCGCTGGTGGATCGGCGGCGTCATCGGCTTCACCGGCGCGTGCCTGCACGCCGTGGCGCTGAGCCTCGCGCCGCTGGTCGCCGTACAGCCGATCAGCGTGGCCACTCTGGTGTTCGCCGTGCCGCTGGCCGCGCTGATGTACGGCCGCCGCCCGTACAAAGCGGAAATACTAGGCTCCATCGCGGTGGCCGTCGGGTTGCTCTGGCTCATGGTGCTGCTCCCGACGCACAACGTGACGCCGAAACTCGGCGACGGGGCCGCGATCGGGTTCATCGGCGTGATCGGCGTGATCGTCCTCGCCGCCGAACTGATCGCCAACAGACTGCGCGGACCCGGCAAGGCCCTCGTCCTGTCCGTGGGAGCCGGCGCCGTGACCGCGAGCGTGTCGACGTTCGTCCGGGCGGTCGGGGGTGGCATGCAGGGGGACTGGGGCCGGCTGTTGCACTGGTTCACACTCGCCGTGCCCGTGTTGCTGGTCTGCGCGGTCGTGCTGCTGCAACGCTCGTACGCGGTGGGTTACTTCGGTGTCGCGTACGCGGGCGTGCAGGTCATGGACCCGATCACCTCGGTACTCGCGGGCGCGATCCTCCTCGGCGAACCTCTCCCCACCAATCCCTCCACCGCGATCCCCGCTGTGCTGGCGGCCATGCTGACCATCGGCGGAACGATCACACTCAGCCGGTTGTCCCCTGATCACTCCCATCCTGTGCCGGTGGACGCCACCCGAGAATCTCGTTCATTGACCGCAACATCAGATCTGGTGTGAGCCGCGAGGCCACCGCCACCCCCGCGTTCCTGAGTGCGACGGCCACCGGGTTGCGCAGCTTGGTCATCTTGCAGAGGGTCATCGCCATGCGCACCACGCCTGCGGTCCGCTCCAGCCGCGCAGCCGTATAGGCAGCGAGCCGGTCTCTCACGTCGACGGTCCCACCCGCCAGCCACACACCTGCCGGACCCCCGACTGCCAGGCCCCCGGCTGCTGGACCTCCATCTGCCGAAGTCCCGGCCGCTGGACCCGCACCTGCTGGGCCTCCGGCTGCTGGACCTCCATCTGCCGGAGTGCCGGCCGCCGGACCTGCACCTGCTGGGCCTCCGACTGCTGGACCTTCATCTGCCGGAGTGCCGGCCGCTGGACCTGCACCTGCTGGGCCCCCGGCAGCCGGACCTCCATCTGCCGGGGTCCCACCAGCCAGAGTCCTGCCAGACAGTCCCGCGCCTGGGAGGGCCGGATCCGCATTGATGCAGTCGCCGAGGCTGTCCCTGTCCGGGAGGTCGGCACCTGACAGGTTTGCGCCGGCGGGTCTCGTGCCTGTGAGGTTCGGGCCCGTGTTGATGCGGTCGTAGGGGATGTCCCTGGCTGGGAGGTCCGCGCGTGACGGATTTCCGTGGGGGAGGCCGGGAGCCGTATTGGCGCGGCCGCCGAGGCCGTCCCCATCTGACCGGTCCCCGCCTGCGCGATCCTCACCCAGGAGGCGGCCACCGAGGGAAGCCGTACCCGCGTGGAGATCACCTCGGGACCGGAGTTCGCCATCGACCGTGAGTTCCCCGTTGGCGGCGAGGGCGAGGATGATGGCGTCCTCGATGGCCTGGCAGGCGCCCTGGCCGAGGTTCGGGGTCATGGGGTGGGCCGCGTCCCCGATGAGCGCCACCCGGCCTCGGTGCATGGCGGGCAGCGGGGTGTCGAAGTAGTAGAGGTCGTTGCGCAGGATCCGCGCGTTGTCCGACCTGCGGATCAACGCCGGGATCGGATCGTGCCAGCCGCCGAACCTGCGCAACAACTCCTCGCGCTCGTCCGCGTGTACGGCACCGGCGGGTGACAGGTCGGTCGCGTAGTAGTAGACGAGTTCGTCCGTCATCTGATGAGCCCCGAACAACAGGCCCTTGCCCCACGTCTCCGTGCTCTGGAACTCCCGGCCGAGCGCGGGCACGAGCCCCCGCCAGGCGGTGACCCCCGAGTACACGGGACCGGGGTGCTCGGGGAACAGCGCGGCCCGCGTCGCCGAGTGGATGCCGTCGGCGGCCACGATCAGATCGGCCTCCATGTCACCGTCTCCAGTACGTACGATGCCCCTGTCGGCGTCCACGCCGGTGACGGCGGTGTTCAAACGCAGGTGCTCATGGCCCAGACCCTCCACGAGCACATCCACGAGGTCGGCGCGGAGCAGGATGACGACCGAGTCGCCGTACAGCTTCTGCGCCTTGTCCTCGGTGGTGTGCGTCAGCCAGCGCCCGTTCTGATGTCGTACGCCCACCTGACCCTGGATCCTGGACAGCTTGCGCACGCGGTCGCCCAGGCCGATCACGTCGAGTGCCTTCAACGCGTTGGCGGCGACCGCCACGCCGGACCCGACCGGCTCCAGCTTGGGGGCGCATTCGAGCACGATCACGTCCCAGCCCTTGCGACGTAACGCGATCCCCGCGGTCAGCCCGCCGATGCCGCCACCGATCACTACGGCTCTAGCCATGCCCGCCTCCCTAACTACGCCTGTAGTTTGACCATACTACGCCTGTAGTTCGATGGCACTACCGGTGTAGTCTTGACGTTCGTGAAGCGCTCTGAGGCCGTCGCGGACGCGGCTATCACCCTGCTGGCGGAGCGTGGCATGCGCGGGCTCACCCATCGAGCCGTCGACGAGGCCGCTGACCTCCCACCCGGATCGACCTCCAACCTGGCCCGCACCCGCGCGGCCCTTCTGGAACTGACGCTTTCCCGCCTCACGGACCTGGAAGAACAGGCATTGGCTTCGGTCTATCGGTTCCAGGGATCAACCACCCCGGCCCGGCCGTCCGACGCGTTCCAGGGCTCGAACGCTCCGGCCCGGCCGTCCAACGCGTACCGGGAGTCTGGTCCGTCGGGTGGGGCGGCTGGTTCGCTTGCGGAGTCTGGTCCGTCGGCCTGGCCGACCGATGCGTTCCGGGAGTCTGGTCCGTCGGGCGCGGCGGCTGGTTCGCTCGCGGAGCCCGGTTCGTATGACGGGGCGGCGGCTGAAGCGATTCTGGAGTCCGATTTGCCGGGGCTGGTGGCTGAGGCGCTTCACGTTCAGCTTGCCGATCGTAGGCGCACTCTGGCCCGGTACGAGCTGGCGCTGGAGGCGACCAGGCGGCCCGAGCTGCGCAAGATCTACGACGCGGCGGGGCGGCGCTTCCGCGATCCTGTCGTCGGGTTCCTGGCCGCGCTCGGGTCGCCGGATCCGGTGCGGCATGGGCGGCAGTTGGTGGCGTTCGGCGAGGGCATCATGTTCGATTCCATCGCGGGGGCAGGTGATGCGCCCTCTCTCGACGATTTGCGGGAGGCCGTACGGGAGTTCCTGCGAGGGATGCTGGGGTCGGGCGGCTGAGTTGGCGCCATAGGGCGGCTGGGGTCGGGCGGCTGGGGTGGCGCCATAGGGCGGCTGGAGTCGGGCGTTTGCAGGTGGTGCCATAGGGCGGCTGTGGCAGGGGGCCTGCGGGTCTGTCCGTGTTTTGCGTCTGCGAGGTGGCGAGTCTGTCTGCGCCTTTCGCGGGACTTACTAGGTTGCAGGCCTGTCCGAGCGTTTCGAGGGACTTACGAGGTTGCGGGACCGTTTGCGTGCTTCGTGGGACTTGCGACGTGGTGGGCTTACCCATGTTTCGTGGAACTCGTGCGGTGGTGGGCGTGTCCGTGCTTCGCGGGACCCCCAAGCTCAGCACACCGGTCGATACGGCACCTCGGACAGGTACCTGTTCCAGTCCGGCTGTGACAGCCCGCCGTACCGGCCGCAGATCGACGCCGCCGCGCGGGCCGGGTCGGGTGGTGGTGTCGCGTGGGCGAGATCGATGGTGAGGACCGTGCCGTGGTCGGCCAGTACGCGGAGCCAGCGCCCGTCCGGGGCGAGGGCGGCCTGGGCGGGTCGGTCGGTGCCGGTGGGCGGCACCTGGCGGTCCGTGAGGCGGGTGCCGTCCGCGACGCGCCAGACCCGGACGCGGTCGGTGTCCGTGCTGGCCAGCAGTTGACCGTCCGTACTGAAGCGGAGGTGACCGGGTGACGGCCGGAGTCGCGCGGGGAGCACGGGCACGCCGTTCAGCGCGTACACCTGCACCCCGGTCTCCTCGGCGATCGCCACCCGCTCACCCTCGGGGCTGAAAACCGCGTACTCCCACGGCATCCTGTCCAGCCACGGCGCCCGAGTGCGGGCGCCCGTGGACAGACGTACGACCTCCGAACGCGGCCCCGCGAACACCAGCGCCACCCTGTCACGCGGCCCCACCACCACATACTGACCGACGAACGCGGCCCGGCCGGTCCGCAGGTTCCAGGCCCAGCGCTCGCCCGACTGGCGGGCCGCGGCGAACAGCAGCCCGCCCCCCGGACTGAACCAGGCCGACTGCTGCCCTGGCGCGCCCAGCCCCCGGCCGAAGGGTGGTCCCACGCCTGCGTCCGAGGTCGTGTTCCACAGGTACGACCGGTCGACGCCGATGAGCGCCAGCGTCTGGCCGTCGGGGGACCAGGCCATCGCCCGTACGCTCTGGGCAGGACCGGCGGTCGTGGCCAGTTGCCTGCCGGAAATGGTGTCGTACACCCGGAGTGTCCCGTCGGTCAGCGCGGCCAACCGAGTGCCGTCGTCGCTGAGTGCGTCGAGCGAACGCGCGCCGCCGTACGGGGCGGCGAACACGTCCACCGCCGGATCGGCCGCCGAGTCCGCCAGCGCGGCACGGGCCTCCGCGACCGGGGCCAGGCGCCACGCGGCCAGGCTCAGCCTGCGGGCCGTCACGGGGTCGGCCGCCCGCAGCGCCCGCGCCCTGGACGCCGCCACCCTGGCCATGGCCTGGTCGAGCCGCCCGTCGGCCGTGCCGTTCTGCCAGACGGCGACGACGATCGCCGCCAAGACGGCGATGAGTGTCACCGAGGCCAGGACCGCCATGGCCCGGCGCCGGCCGCGGGCCCGGCCGCGCACCAGCGCGCGTCCCCCGTCCAGGAACGCCTGCTCGGCGGCGCTCAACGTCACCCGCCGCCGCCCGCTCGCCGCCCACGCCAGCGCCCTGTCCAGCTCGTCCTCCTGGAACAGGTCGGTCTCCCGCCGCCCGCCCGCCTCCCACCGCCGCGCGGCCCCGGTCAGGTCCCGGTGTACGGCGAGGCCGTCGCGTTCGGCGTCGAGCCACTCGTGCAGGCGTGGCCAGGCCCGTAGCAGCGCCGCATGGGCGATGATCACGCCGTCTCCGGGAGCGTGGCTCTGGTCGGCCGGTTCCAGCTCGGGGTTCTGCGCGGCGGGGATCAGGCGAGGGCCGGCGGAGTTCGGGGCGGGGGTCTGGCGAGGGCTGGGGGAGTTCGGGCCGTGGTTCTGCGCGAGGGAGGTCGGGTGGGGGTGCGCGGCCAGGCTCGGGTTGGGGGCAGGTGCGGTCAGGGTGGGTGCGCTGGGGTTGTGGTTCGGTGCGGTGGGGGAGTTCGGGTCGTGGGTCTGTGTGATCAGGCCCGCTTCGGTGTACGCCTTGAGGACGCGGTCCAGGGCGGCCTGTTCCGGAGGGCGGCCGGTGACCAGTTCGGTACGGGTGGCCCGACGGCGGGTGTCGGTGCCGTCGGGGTCCATCCCCACCAGGCGCAGGAACACCTCCGGCACCACGTCCTGGTCCGCCCGGCTGAGCTGGAGATAGAGGCTCTCCGCCCGCGCACCGAGCGGCGGGTCGTCCACAGGCTCCGGCGGAAGGAGGCGCCCTTGCTGGGACTGAGGCACGTCGAGCAGGGACAGCAGCAGTTGATGCGCACTCGGCCGCCGATCCGGATCCCGGCGGAGCGCCGCCAGCACGAGCTCCCGAAGCGGCCGATCAAGCCGATCGAGCAGCCGACCGGGCTGATCAGGTAATCGGTCCTGCCCGTCGGGCGATGATGGGCCAGACGGGCCGGAGGGGCCGTATGCCGCGAACACCAGCAGCCTGCCCCACTCCCGCACATCCCCGGGAGGCCCGCTCCCATCACCCCCGAGGCCGAGCCCGACCAGCCGCGGCCCCTCAACCCCCAGCACGACCCGGTCCGGCGTCAGCCCGCCGTGCACCGCCCCAGCCTCATGGATCGCCGCCAGCCCAGTAGCCGTGGCCGCCGCCAGCAGGTACAGGTCACCCCCTTCGTACGGCCCGCGCCGCCCCACCACCTCCCCCAGCGTCGGCCCGGGGATGTACTCGCTGACCAGATACGGCACCTCCCCATCCAGGCAGGCGTCCACCACCCGCGCGACAGACCGCGACCGCACCTGCATGGCGGCCTTGACCTGGTATGGGGGCCGCGAGGGGAGGAGTGTGAGCGCATACCGAGTGCCCGACTCGTCGTAAGCGTCATGGACGGCGCCGCCGAGCCGGGAGCCTAACCAGTAGCCCCCCAGCCGGTCAGTCATGCGGCCCTTTCGGCTAACGGTTCAGGCGAGCGCGGTGGTGTGGCCACTCCTCTTCGAGGATGCCGAAATAGACCGTGTCGCGCCAGGTGCCGTCCGGCCTCCTGCGCTGGCGCCGCAGTGTGCCCTCATGCACCCCACCGATGCGCTTGATGGCGTTCTGCGACCGCTCGTTCAGCACGTCCGTCTTGAGCATGACGCGGTTGTAGCCCAGCTTGTCGAAGGCGTGGTCGATAAGCAACAGCTTGCACGAGGTGTTGACCGCCGTCCGCCAGACCGCCCGGCCGTACCAGGTCCAGCCGATCTCGACACTCTTCTCGAACCCCGGCACGTCGCTGTACGTCGTCCAGCCGACGGCCCGCCCCGACGACTTGTGCACGACCGCGAAAGGGACGTGCTTGCCGTCCGAGAGGAGGCCGCGGGCGATCTCCGCCAGCTCCTGCTCGGCACGCGGCGGCGGGACAGGCAGCCAGCGCCAGACCTCCTCGTCCCCGCCTCCGGCGAGGAACAGGTCGGGGATGTGCTCCAGGGTGAGCGGCTCAAGGCGGACGACGTCGTTCTCGAGCACCACAGGAGAGAGCAAGTTCATGGCGGTCACCCTAAAACAGGATCCGGATCACCCTTATGGCCACCCGCCCGGTTTTACCGGCGACCACCTGTCGACACTCATACCGGCCGGTCGGTAGGGTCACGGGTATGGACTTCGCCTTCGACAGCGTCACCGAGGACCTGCGCGAGCGCCTGCTGCGCTTCATGGACGAATGCGTCTACCCGGCCGAGGCCGCCTTCGAGGAGCAGGCGGCGACCAGCGGATGGGGTTCGCCGCCCCTGGTCGCCGACCTGAAGGACGAGGCCAGAAAGCGCGGCCTGTGGAACCTGTTCCTGCCGGGAGAGCACGGCGCGGGGCTGACGAACCTGCAGTACGCGCCCCTGGCGGAGATCATGGGCCGCAGCCCGAGCCTGGCGCCCGTGGCCACCAACTGCGCCGCGCCGGACACCGGCAACATGGAGGTCCTCTCCATGTTCGGCAACGAGTGGCAGCGCAAGGAGTGGCTGCAGCCGCTGCTCGACGGTGAGATCCGCTCGGCGTTCGCGATGACCGAGCCCGACGTGGCCTCCTCCGACGCGACGAACATCGCCACCTCCATCGCCCGCGACGGCAACGAGTACGTCATCAACGGCCGCAAGTGGTTCATCTCCGGCGCGATGAACCCCGACTGCAAGATCTTCATCCTCATGGGCAAGACCAACCCCGACGCGCCGAAGCACCGCCAGCAGAGCATGGTGCTGGTGCCGCGCGACACCCCCGGCATGCTGATCAAGCGCGGCATGCACGTGTTCGGCTACAGCGACGCCGACCACGGCGGTCACGCCGAGATCGTGTTCGAGGACGTACGGGTGCCGGTCGACAACCTGATCGGCGAGGAGGGCGGCGGCTTCGCGATCGCCCAGGCCAGGCTCGGGCCGGGCCGCATCCACCACTGCATGCGGCTGATCGGCATGGCCGAGCGCGCCGTCGAGCTGATGTGCCGCCGCGCGCTGGAGCGTACGACGTTCGGCAAGCCCGTCGCGCAGCAAGGCGTCATCCAGGAGTGGATCGCCGAGTCCCGCATCCGGATCGAGCAGTTGCGGCTGCTCGTCCTCAAGACGGCCTGGCTCATGGACACCGTCGGCAACCAGGGCGCCCACACCGAGATCCAGGCCATCAAGATCTCCACCCCGATCACCGTGGAATGGATCCTGGACAAGGCCATCCAGGTGCACGGCGCGGGCGGGGTCTCGCAGGACTTCCCCCTGGCGGCGCTCTGGGCGGGAGCCAGATCGCTGCGCCTGGCCGACGGTCCCGACGAAGTGCACAAGCGCTCACTCGCCTACCGCGAACTGAAGAGGTACATGTGAACGAGGCGGACATCAAGCACCGCATAGACGCCTTCCGAGGCGCGCACGACCCAGAGAACCGGCTGGAGTTCCTGCGGGCCAGGTTCGACGCCGGGCTGGCGTGGGTGTGGTTCCCCGAGGGGCTCGGCGGGCTGGGCGTCTCGCGGGACCTGCAGCAGGTCGTCGAGCGGGAGCTCGCCGGGACGCCGCAGCTCAACACCGGCGTGCAGGGCATCGGCCTGGGCATGGCGGCGCCGACCATCCTGGCGTTCGGCACCGACGAGCAGCGGCGCCGCTTCCTCCGGCCGCTGTGGACGGGCGAGGAGATCTGGTGCCAGCTCTTCAGCGAGCCGGGCGCGGGGTCCGACCTGGCGACGCTCGCCACGAGGGCGGTCAGGGACGGCGACGAATGGGTCGTCGACGGTCAGAAGGTCTGGACGTCCGGCGCGCACCACTCCCGGTGGGCGATCCTCGTCACCCGTACCGACCCGGACGTGCCCAAGCACCGCGGCATGACGTACTTCATCTGCGACATGCACGCGCCGGGCGTCGAGGTGCGCCCGCTGCGGCAGATCACCGGGGAGGCCGAGTTCAACGAGGTGTTCCTCACCGGCGTGCGGCTCTCCGACGACCTGCGGCTCGGTGAGGTCGGCGATGGCTGGCGCGTCGCCCAGACCACGCTGATGAACGAGCGCGTCGCGATCGGCGGCGCCCCCGTACGGCGCGGCGGCGGCATGATCGGCCCCGTGCTCGACACCTGGCGCGAGCACCCCGAGCTGCGCACCCACGACCTGCATCAGCGGCTGCTGTCGCTGTGGGTGGAGTCGGAGGTGACCCGCCTTTCCGGGGTACGGCTGCGCGAGCAGCTCGTCGCCGGGCAGCCCGGTCCGGAGGGGTCGGGCATGAAGCTGTCGTTCGCCAAGCTGAACCAGGCGCTGTCGGGCCTCGACGTCGAGCTCAAGCGCGACCTCGGCTACGACGACTGGACCTTCCGCCGCTCGGAGGACGTCGACTTCTACGGGCGTGGCGCCGGCTACCGCTACCTGCGTGCCAAGGGCAACTCGATCGAGGGCGGCACCTCGGAGATCCTGCGCAACATCATCTCCGAACGGGTGCTCGGCCTGCCCTCCGAACCCCGCGTCGACAAGGACGTCCCTTGGAAGGACCTGCCCCGATGACCCTGCTGTACTCGGAGGTCGAGGAGGAGCTGCGCGCCGCCGTGCGCGGCCTGCTCGCCGACCGCTGCCCGCCCGCCGCGGTGCTCAAGCGGGTGGAGTCCGACCCCTACGACCTCGACCTGTGGAAGACGCTCGCCGGGGAGATCGGCGTGGCGGGCCTGCTCATTCCCGAGCAGTACGGAGGCGCGGGCGCCTCGGCCCGCGAGGCCGCTGTCGTGCTGGAGGAGCTCGGCCGGGGCGTCACGCCGGTCCCGTTCTTCACCAGTGCCGTGCTGGCCACCCACGCGCTGCTGGCGACGGGTTCGGCGGACCTGCTGGGCGAGCTGGCCGAGGGCCGGACGACCGCGGCCCTGGTGGTGTCGTTCGCCGCCTCGCCGTACCGGCCGTGGCGGGGTTCGTCGGTGAATGTGGACGGCGGGACGCTGTCCGGGGCCGTGTCCGCGGTCGCCGGGGCGGAGGTGGCCGACGTGCTGCTGGTGCCGGTCGGCGGGGAGCTGTACGCGGTCGAGGCCGCGGACGCCGCCGTCGAGGTCGTACCGTCGCTGGATCTGACCCGTCCGGTCGCCACGGTCCGCATCGTTGGGGCGCCCGCGCGGTTGCTGGGTCCGTGCGATCTGGCCGAGGTGCTGCGGTTCGGTGCGGGGCTGCTCGCCTCCGAGCAGCTCGGGGTGGCGGAGTGGTGTCTGGACACCACGCTCGCGTACGTGAAGGAACGCCACCAGTTCGCCCGCCCGGTCGGCTCGTTCCAGGCCATCAAGCACCGGCTGGCGGATCTCTGGCTCGACGTGGTCAGGGCGAGGGCCGCCGCCCGTGCGGCCGCCGGTGACGATTCGGCCGTGACGGTCGCCGTGGCCCAGGCGTGGAACGCGGGTGTCGCCGTACACGCGGCCGAGGAGGCCGTGCAGTTGCACGGCGGGATCGGGATGACGTGGGAGCACCCCCTGCATCTCTACCTCAAGCGCGCCAAGGCCTGCGAGACGGCGCTCGGCACACCCGGCGACCACCGGGAGGCGCTGGCGTCACTCGCCGACGTGCCCGCCCTCGAGAGAGGTCACCCCGAGGGAGGTCAGGAGTAGGTCGGCGAAGTGCTTGCCCACCTGGGCGCCGGTCAGCGGTCCATCCGTGTGATACCAGGTGCCCAGGTGGTGCACCGAGCCGAAGAAGTAGTCGACGACGAGCTCGGCCGGGACGCGGTCGCTGAACACGCCCTCGCGCTGGCCCTCGATCACCAGGTCGCGGAAGCGCTCGTGGTAGCGGCGGCGCTCGGCTCGTACGGTCTTGCGGGTCGCGGGCGCGAGCAGGTGCATCGACCGGAAGAAGATCTTGGAGTCGTCGAGGTTCGCGGTGGTGGTCTCGATGACGTCGGCCGCCGCCGCGTGCAGCCGCTCGGCGACCGTGCCGGGGCCGTCGGCGATCTCGGTCAGGCGCTCCATCTGCAGGCGCAGCACCCGGCCGTAGATCTCGTGCAGCAGATCATCCTTGGAGTCGAAATAGTGGTACATGGCGCCTTTGGTGACGCCGGCGGCCAGTACGATCTCCTGCACGGAGGCGCCCTCAAAGCCCCGCTCCGCGAACAGCCGGGTCGCTTCGCCCAGCAGCCTCCTGCGTACCGGTTCGTCCTTCACGTGGCACAGCATACCGACTGGTCGGTTGATGACGTTCCGACAGGTGCTATTTCCGTCACCTTAGGGTCCCCTTGCTTCCGCCGGGGGCGCGTGGGGTATTAATTAACTCGGCGAGGATCTTCGGCGTGGCAGATCCTGATGGATGCAGCGACTCATTGGGGGAGTTTGCCGTGCCCGGTGGCTCTATTTACGTGCAGCAGGACGAGAAGTTCACTGGGGCATCGCCGCAGTGGTACTACGAGAAGTTCTGGCGCGAGGACGCCAACAACCGCAAGCGATCAAGGATGATCAAGGCGGCCGTTGGCTTCGCGGCGGGCATCGGCCTGGCGCTCCGCTTCGACCTAGGGCTCACCGCCCTCTACGGCCTCGCGTTCGCGGGCCTCGTGGCCGGCATCGACTGGTATGTCGCCTGGCGCTCCTTCCGCCTGACCGCGGTCTGGCGTGGCCGGCGGCGCGGTGAGGTGATCACCGGCCGGATGCTCCGCCGCTCGCTCGGCAAGCACGGCTACAGCGTCCTCGACGGCCGGGCCATCAGGGATCAGGCGTCCATCGACCACCTCGTGATCGGACCCGGCGGCGTGTGGGTCATCGACAACGAGTCGTGGAGCCCCGACACCGAGATCGCCACCTACACCGGGCGGCTCTTCTTCGGCGAGAAGTACGGCAGCAAGGTGGCCAAGTCGCTGGTCGACACCTCCAACGCCTTCGCCGAGCTGCTGACCCGCGAGACCGGGATCCCGGTGACGATCACCCCGCTGCTCGCCGTGCACTGCGGCCTGCTGCCGCGCGGCGGTCAGGTCACCGCTGAGGGCCTCACGCTGCTCAAGCCGAGCCTGGTGGCCCGGCGCATCAAGGCGACCGCCGGAGAGGTGCTCGACGAGCAGCAGATCGAGCTGCTCACCCGCACCGCCGCCCGGGAGCTCCAGCGTGCCTAGGCCAGGTCCTGGATGAAGGCGCTGAGCTGCGCGACGTTGCGGCACTCGTACATCGGCACGACCGCGTCGTAGTCGGTGGCGATGGAGTCGCCCGTGTCCCACTGCTGCCGGGGCTCCGGGTTCAGCCAGTAGGCGTGCCGGGCCTTGGCCGCCAGGGCGCGCAGGGTGTCGACGGCGGCCGGCTGGTAGTTGGAACGGGCGTCGCCGAGGATCAGCAGCGACGTCTTGGAGCCGATCGCGTCGCCGTAGCGCTCGGCGAACCGCTCGAAGGAATGGCCATAGTTCGTCCGGCCGAAGCGCACCATGTCCGCCTCGTTGGCCAGCCGCGTCATCGCCTCCACCACGTCCGCGCCGGGGACGAAGAAGCGGGTGATCTCGTCGACCGTGTCCACGAACCCGAACGCCCGTACCTTGGTGAACTGCTCCCTCAGCGCGTACGTGAGCAGCAGCGTGAAGTGCGCGAACGACGAGACCGAGTCGCTGGTGTCGCAGAGGATCACCAGCTCGGGCTTGTGCGGCCGGGGCGGCTTGAAATGCGTGGTCAGCGGGACGCCGCCGCTCTGCAGCGAGGCCCGCATGGTGCGGCGGAAGTCGAGCCGGCCGCGTCTGCCCTTCCGATGCTTGATCGTCAGCCTGGCCGCCAGGCGCCTGGCCAGCGGGTAGACCTCTCGCCGCAGCCTGGCCAGGTCCGCCTTGGTGATGCGGAGGAAGTCGAGCTGGTCGAGCGGGGGGCGGACGGCCGAGCGGGCGATGCGTTCGACGCCGGAGTCCTCGGCGATGCGGCGGCGTACGTCGGTGGCGACCGCGTCCTCGAAGCGCTTGATGCCGGCGTTCACCCGCTGCCGCGCCGTCTTCTCGGCCAGGCCGCCGCGCTCCTGACCGGCCAGGACCTCCTGGAGGATCCGCGCCATCAGCGTCTCGGGGGACAACGCGCGCAGGACGCTGTAGGAGAACCAGTTCTGGCGGCCGGGACCCGCCGGTTGCCGGCCGAACCGCCCGACCATGTCCCTGGCGAACTCCCGCATCTCGGCCTCACCGCCATGGGTGAGCAGCCGGGCCAGGTGGTCGCGCAGCTCACTGAGCTCCGCGCTGTCATTTTTTATGGTGCTCAGACCGGTTGTGGAGGACGGGAACCACAGATCGAACAGCATGTCGAACCCGGGACGGTACCCCGGCTTCTTGACCAGCGTCGCCGCGTAGGCGGCGCGCAGCGACTCGCGCTCGGTCAGGTCGATCACCCGCAGCGCCCGCACCGCGTCGAGCCCCTCGGCCAGCGACACGGGCAGCCCCGCTTCCCGCAGCGCATGCACGAACCCGACATGCCTGTCGACCAGCGACGTGTCACTCATGAGGCAGCCCGAGTTCCTTGACCGCGCGAGCGTGGTCGGAGGCGTGCTTGAGCACCACGCCCAGCGTGCCCGCCACAGTCGCCTCGTCCAGCTCGTCGCGCCCCAGAGCGAGCAGCGTGTTCGCCCAGTCGACCGTCTCCGCCACCGACGGCGCCTTCTTCAGCTCCAGGGACCGCAGCGTGGCCACGGTCCTGGCCAGCTGCTCGGCCAGGTCCGCGCGGATCGTCGGCACCTGGCTGAGCACGATGTCGCGCTCGCGTTCCGGCGTCGGGTACTCGATGTGCAGGTACAGGCAGCGCCGCTTGAGCGCCTCGGACAGCTCGCGGGTCGCGTTGGAGGTCAGCACGACGTACGGCTTGCGCACCGCGCTGATGGTGCCCAGCTCCGGGATCGTCACCTGGAAGTCCGACAGGAGCTCCAGCAGCAGCCCCTCGACCTCCACATCCGCCTTGTCCGTCTCGTCGATGAGCAGCACGGTCGGCACCCCGGCCCGGATCGCCTTGAGCAGCGGCCGCTCCAGCAGGAACTCCTCACTGAAGATGTCGTCATCCGCGCTGGTGGCCTGGATGCGCAGGAGCTGCTTCTTGTAGTTCCACTCGTACAGGGCCCTGGCCTCGTCGAGCCCCTCGTAGCACTGCAACCTGATCAGCTCGGAGCCGGTGGCCAGCGCCACGGCCTTGGCCAGCTGCGTCTTGCCCACCCCCGCGGGGCCTTCGACCAGCAGCGGCTTGCCGAGGGCGGCGGCGAGGAACACCGAGGTGGAGATGGCGTCGTCGGAGAGATAGTCAACGGCGGCGAGCCGCTCGGTCACGGCGGCGGGCGAGTCGAACATCGATGCTCCTGTCTGAATGCCGAACTTTATTCTAGCGGCTGGCAGGCAGGTGATACCGATTCGACCAGGATGCGGAGTGCCGGTATATTCCTCTCTGCAAGCGCCGTTAGCTCAGTTGGTTAGAGCAGCTGACTCTTAATCAGCGGGTCCGGGGTTCGAGTCCCTGACGGCGCACGCCGAAAGACCCCAGCCCGGATTTCCGGACTGGGGTTTCTTCGTTCACGCTCAACGGCAGGCGATCTGAGCCGCCAGGTGACCGGCGCCGTAGCCGTTGTCGATGTTGACCACGGCGACGCCGGGCGCGCAGGCGTTGAGCATGGCCAGCAGTGGGGCCAGGCCGCCGAAGGCGGCGCCGTAGCCGACCGAGGTCGGCACGGCGACCACCGGCGCGCTGATCAGCCCCGCCACCACGCTCGGCAGCGCGCCGTCCATCCCGGCCGCCACCACCACGACCCGGGCAGCGCGCAACAGGTCGAGCTGGTCCAGCACCCGGTGCAGCCCTGCCACGCCGACATCCACCACCAGCTCGCACTCGCGGCCGAGATAGCGCGCGGTCAGCTCCGCCTCCAGGGCCACCGGCAGGTCGGAAGTGCCCGCCGCCAGCACGACCACCCGCCCGCCGGACGGCGCGGGTGGCTCCGGTGGCCAGGCCAGCAGCCGGGCTTCCGGCTCGTACCGCGCGTCCGGCAGCTCATCCCGTACGGCATGCGCGTGCTCAGGGGTGGCGCGGGTGAAGAGCGTGACCGCGTCGCCCGTCAGCCGGGCCGCGATCGCGCGGACCTGCTCGGGAGTCTTGCCCTCGCAGTAGACCGCCTCCGGATAGCCCCGCCGCGCCACCCGGTCGTCGTCGAGCCGGGCGAAGGAGGCGGGCGGCTGCCAGGCGTCAGCCACCCCGTACCTCCACCAACGGCAGCGTGAAAGCCCCCGACTGGATGCCCGCCAGGTCGACGGCGACCATGCGGAAGCCCGCCTGCCGTACCGCGGACAACACCTGCTCCCGTAGCTCGCCCGCGAGCAGCGGGAGGTCGGCGACGGGCACCTCGATCCGGGCGATCTCGCCATGGTGGCGGACCCGGCATTCGCGCAGGCCCAGCGCGCGCAGCGCGTGCTCGGCCCGCTCGATCTGGTGCAGCTTCTCGGGCGTGACCTCCTCGAAGTGCGGGACGCGCGAGGCCAGGCAGGGGGCGGCGGGCTTGTCGGCGCTGGGCAGGCCCAGGGCGGCGGCGACGCGGCGGACGGCGGCCTTGTCCAGTTCGGCGTCGGCGAGGGGGCGGAGCACCCGGTGGTCGGCGGCGGCGCGGCTGCCGGGCCGGTCGGGGCGCCGCACGTCGTCGGCGTTCTCACCGTAGGCGACCGCGGCCAGGCCGAGCCCGGCCGCGGAGATGCGGGTGAACAGCTCGTCCTTGCAGTGGAAGCAGCGGTCCGGGCCGTTGGCGCGGTAGGCGGGCAGATCGCCCTCGTACGTGGGCACCTCGATCACTTCGGCGCCGATGTACGCGGCGACCTGGTGGGCCGCCGCGCGCTCGTCGGCGGCCAGGCTCGGCGACACGCCGAGGACCGCCACGACCCGGTCGGCGCCCAGCTCGCGGACGGCCAGCGCCAGCAGGACCGAGGAGTCGACGCCGCCGGAGAAGGCCACACCGAGCCGTCCGTCGACCCGGAGCAGGGCGCCCGCCCGGTCCGCGAGCGCGGCCTCAGGGCCGGTCAGTGGGGGGAGCATGTGTCCTCCAGGTGAGAGGGAACCGGCTCGCCGGGAGCGAGCCGGGCCGTGCGGGCGGCCGCCAGGGCCGCGTCCAGCACCGCGCGGACCGGGAGTTCTTCCTGTACGGCGAGGCGGGCGGCGTCCTCGAACTCCGGCGTGGCCTGTACGATCACTCCCTCGCGGTACCCGACCTTGACGGGGAGGCGGGCGCCGAGGACCTCCACGTGCGCCCAGCCACGCGCCAACGCGGTCTTGCGCACGGCCCGCTCGCGCACGCCGAGCGTCGTGGTCAGCCGGAAGATCGCCGCACGCAGCGGATCCGCCCGCGCGGTGGCCGCCAGGACGCAGAGGGTGTGGGCGGGGCGGCCTTTCTTCATCAGGATCGGCACCAGCCAGGCGTCGGCCGCGCCCGCTTCGAGCAGTGCGGTCAGGACGGAAGGCCATACCCGGGGGTCGAGGTCGTCGACGTTGGCCTCCAGGAGGACCGAATCCTCCGCCTGCCTCCCGGCGTCCTGCTCGTCGGCGCCGAGCAGGACGCGTACGACGTTGGGGCGTTCGGGGACGTCACGGCCGCCGGCGCCGACCCCGGTGGCCTCCAGGCGCATGGGCGGCAGTTCGGCGCACTCGCGGGCCAGCGCGGTGACCAGGGCCATGCCGGTGGGGGTGGCCAGTTCGCCCTCTCCACCCGCGAGGATCCGCCGACCGGCGGCGAGCTCGGCCACGGCGGGCACCGGGACCGGGAGCTCTCCGTGGGCGGTCCGCACCCGGCCCGAGCCGACCGCCACCGGACCCGCGCTCAGCTCGCGCACGCCCAGATCATGGAGGGCCGCGCATACGCCCACCACGTCGGCGATCGAGTCCCAGGCGCCGACCTCGTGGAAGTGGACGTCTTCCACAGGCACGCCGTGGACCCGAGCCTCGGCCCGCGCCAGCCGCTCGAACACCGCCAGGGCGTCTCCGCGCACCTGTTCCGGAAGAGTGGCGCGGCCGATCAGGTCGCGGATCTCGGCCCAGGTTCGGTGCGGGTGGTGGTCGGTGCTCTCGACCCGCACGTGAGTGGCCCGCATCCCGGCTCGGGTGACCTGGCGCGGCGTCAGTCGTACCTCATCCGGGATGACCGCCGCCACGGCCGCGCGGACCGTTTCCAGGCCGGCGCCCGCGTCCAGCAGCGCGGCCAGGAGCATGTCTCCCGCGATCCCGGCCGAGGCGTCGATCCAGGCCCGCCTCATGAGCGCAGCCGGTAGAGGACCTCGCCCGCCTCGGGCACCACCAACGTCTCGGGATCGGTGGCCAGCGCTTCGAGGTCGACGCTGGCCGGGTCAAGGTAGCCGAGGTTGGCCCGGCGGACTGTCCGCTCGGGGATGGCGGTGGCCAGGGTGACCCGGACCCGGCAGCGCTCGCCCTCCTCCGGCGAGTAGGTGCCCGAGCCGTGCAGGTGGGTGGAGTGGGCCAGGACGCCCCAGTGCAGGTGCTCGAAGCGGTCCCACTGCTTGGTGAAGTAGTCGCGGCAGTGGTAGCCGATCTCCTCGATCTCGGGGTGCATCTCGGAGATCGAGGAGATGTGCGGGGCGTAGAGGATGACCTCGCCGCCGTCGGCGACCACGGGTTCGAGCTTGTAGAAGCCCTTCGCCCCCGTCCACATGTCCTGATATTTCGTCGGAATGATGGAGACGACGCGCTTGACGGGCTTGTCGAGGTAGCGGACGTGTGTCTCCGCGGAGACCCCGGCCGCCGCCGCCCACGCCTGCTGCGGTGTGCCGTACGCGATCGCATGCAGCTTGTCCGACCCCGACTGCATCACCAGGCAGAACGCCAGCCGCCGGGTCGGGATCAGCGAGGCGGCCTCGTCGATCAGGGCGCGCACCGGGGTGATGCCGCGTGTGCCGATGATCTCCGAGCTGGTGATCAGCGCGCCGAGCCAATGCGACAGATCGATCACATCCGCGCCCGCGACGCCGGGAAAGAAGTACTTGTTGCCCCCGGAGAAGCCGACCACCTCGTGCGGGAAGACCGGCCCGAGGACCAGCGCGACGTCGTGCTCCACTACCGCGCGGTTGATCCGTACGTCCACCTCGTGCCGCAGCAACCCGCCCGACAGCTCGCCGATCCGGTCGGCGGAGATCGTGCCGAGGGAGACGAACGTCGACGGCTCCCACCAGGCGTGGTTGATCGCATGGACCCCCGGGGCCAGCTCGGTGTCGTCCATCGGGGCGTGGGTGCCCAGCGCGATGAGCACGGTCAGGCGGCTCACCCGGCCCTCCAGCGCGTCGCGAACGGCGGTGAGCAGGAGGGGGAGCGGGCAGGTGCGGGTCCCGTCGGGGACCACCACGCAGACACTGCGGCCGTCGAGATCCTCGGCCATGAGCCGCTCGGCCACGAAGCGCCGCACCTGCTCATCGGTGAGAACGACGCCGGGACCGCCGATCTGTTGGGTCATGCGTGCAGCCGACCATGCGCGTGGCCCACCTGGCAAATTGCGCGGCGCCTCATGCCGTTCGCCGACCCAGCTGTTCATCGCGCCCGACCACCATGCCACCCGCCTGTTGCACGCCGGATAGTGTTGTTCGCCGTGGAAGAGACGGTCTTCTCCACCGTCGACCCGCGAAAGGCGTTCAAGCTGTGAGACGTCCGGTGCGCATCCTCCATGTGGGCCTGGGCGGGTTCGCCCGCGCCCACCAGGCCTGGTACACCCACCACGCGCCCGACGCCGAGCAGTGGGGGATCGCCGCCTTCAGCCACCGCGGCACCGACCTGGCGGCACGGCTCGCCGCGCGGGAGGGGCGCTATACCCTGATCACCCGCGCGCCCGACGGCGACCGGCGTGAGGTCGTCGAATCCCTGGTCGCCGCCCATCCGGGCAGTGACCACGACGTGTGGCTGGACTACTGGCGGCGGCCCGACCTGGCCGTCGTCACGTTGACGATCACGGAGGCGGGCTACGTTCCGGGCACCTCCTCCGACGTTCCCGGAACGCCTTCCGATGCCGAGACGCTCCGCGCCGACCCCCGTGCACCGGTGACGACGGCCGCCGCGCGGCTGCTGGCCGGGCTCGTGGCTCGCCGGGAGGCCGGGCACGGGCCGGTCGCGATCGTGCCCTGCGACAACCTGCCGGGCAACGGCGAGCTGATCGAACGCGTGCTCGCCGAGCTGGCCGAGGCCACGGGGCACTCAGCCGCGGTGCGGCACGCCACGTACGTCTCCACGATGGTGGACCGGATCACGCCCTATTCCACCGAGGACGACCCGACCACGGTGGTCACGGAGCCGTACAGCGAGTGGGTGCTGGCCGGCGACTTCCCGGCGGGCAGACCGGCCTGGGAGGAGGCGGGCGCCCGGTTCATGGCCGATGTCACGCCGTTCGAGGACCGCAAGCTGCGCCTGCTCAATGGCGGGCATTCCCTGCTGGCCTACGGCGGGCCCCTGCGCGGGCACGAGACCGTGGCCGAGGCCGTGGCCGATCCTGTCTGCCGCGCCTGGCTGGCGCAGTGGTGGGAGGAGGCCTCCCGTGGGCTTCCCGACATCGAACTGGCCGCCTACCGTGATGCCCTGCTGGAACGCTTCGCGAACCCGAGGATCAGGCACACACTGGCGAAGATCGCTGAAAACGGCCACCAGAAGATCGCCACCCGCGTGCTGCCGGTCCTGCGCGCCGAACGGAAGCAGGGCAGGCTGCCCGAAGGGGCGATCCGCGTGCTCGCGGCCTGGTTGCTGCGCACGCCGGGGGCGTCGCTGACCGATCTCGGTCTGGCCGACGACGTCGAGCTCACTTCGGCAGTGGCTCGGCAGGCACGCGAGCTCGCCTGAGCCGTTCGGCGTCGCCACCCTTGGTCTTCGTGCTCTCGGGCCCGCTCGGCTCCAGCCCGGCTGTCTATTCGTCCAGGAAGATGGCCCCGGCGGGGCAGACGGCGGCGGTCTCGCGGACCGCCGCGTGCTGGTCCGCGCCGGGCTCGGCGTCCAGCAGGATGACGATGCCGTCATCCTCGCGCTGGTCGAAGACCTCCGGCGCGATCAGCACGCACTGGCCGGCGCCGCAGCACTTCTCCTCGTCAACAGTGATCTTCACCGCTACCACCTCACCGGAAGCTTGAGCAGGCCGCCGACGGCCAGACCGTCCAACCGCTCCAACTCCTCCACCGACACCGCCAGGTCCAGGGTCGGGAGCTTGCGCAGCAGAACCTCCAGCACGACCTGCAGTTCGGTGCGGGCCAGCGCCTGGCCGAGGCAGGAGTGGGCGCCGGAGCCGAAGGCCAGGTGCGGGTTGGGGCTGCGGGTCAGATCCAACCGGTCGGCGGCCGCGAAGGCGCCCTCGTCGCGGTTGGCGGCGGCCATGCTGCAGATCACCGTGGTGCCCTTCGGCAACACCGTGCCGCCGACCTCGGTCTCCTCGGGCAGATAGCGGGGCAGGCCGAAGCCGGAGTTGGCGTCGAAGCGCAGCGACTCCTCCACCGCGGTGCGGATCAGCGACGGGTCGGCCAGCAGCCGCTCCCAGCGCGTGCGGTCGGCCAGCAGCATCGCCACCATCTTGCCGATCATGTTGGCGGTGGTCTCGTGCCCGGCGACCAGCAGCGCCATCCCGGTGACCAGCACCTGGAGCTCCGTCAGCCCGCCGTCCTCCGGCCCGCCGGCCGCGATCAGCTCGCTGAGCAGGTCGTCACCGGGTTCGGCGCGCTTGGCGGCGAGGTGGTCAGACATGTACTGGAAGAACTCGGCCTGCGCGGCGTCGATCTCGGCCTTCTCGTACTTGGTCAGGTTGAGCAGGGTGTCGGACCAGTAGGAGAACCGCTCGCGGTCGGCGGCGGGCACGCCGAGCATGTCGCAGATGACGTAGACCGGCAGCGGAAAGCCCAGCGACGCTTTGAGGTCGGCGGGCCGGCCGCGCTCGACCATCTGGTCGATCAATTGCTCGGCGATCCGCGCCATCTGGGGGCGCAGGGCGGACATGCGCTTGGCGGTGAACCACTTGCCGACCAGGCGCCTCCAGTGCTGGTGCTCCTCGCCGCCGTCCGGGATGATCGCCGCCATCTCGCTGCTGAACAGGCCGCCATCGTCGGTGTCCGACAGCCGGGCCGCGTCCGGGGCGTTGAGCAGGCGGCTGAGGCGCGGGTCGGCGAGCACCTGCTTGACGTCCTCGTAGCGGGTCAGCAGGGTCGCCTGGTCGCCGCTGGGCAGCTTCACGTGCGCCACCGGGCACTCGCCACGCAGCTTCGCCCATTCGGCGGGCGGTTCCAGCGCTGCGTCGTTGGGGATCGGATAGGCCAGGGTCACGTGGCTACTCCTTCTCGACGGGTCATGTCATTAGCCTACATCTGTAGGAAAACCGACACATGTCGTCATGCGATAGGCTGTTTCTGTGGCGATGATCAAGACCCAAGCGAGCGACCGGCGCGTTCGCCGCACCCGAGCGGCCCTGGCCCGCGCGCTGATCCAGCTCGTCGCGGAGCAGGAGCTGGCCAGAATCAGCGTCTCGGACGTCGCCGAACTCGCCGAAGTGAGCCGCTCGTCCTTCTACGACCACTACCGCGATGTGCACGAACTGGCCGAGGACGCCTGTACGGCGATGATCGACGACCTGCTCCAGGCGGTGCCCAAGCCCTCGCTCGACTCCGGCGACCTGGCCCAGGACACGACCGAATCGCTGACCGCCTTCTTCGCCAGCCTGGCCGAGCACGCCGGGCTCTTCCGCGCGCTGCTGGGATCACAGGGCAGCGCGCGCGTCATCGACCACATTCGCGCTCGGATCACCGAGGCGACCAGCGACCACCTGCTCGACGACCTTTCGCCCGTTCCGCCCGATGTCACGGCGGCCTTCACCGCCGGTGCGCTCATCGGGGTGTCGGTCGACTGGCTCCAGCGCGGATGTCCGCGAACCCCGGCCGAGATGGCCGCCGCCACCTGGCCCCTGCTGAACGCGCTCTATCGCCTGGAGTCCGGTGACGACTGAGGGCGACGGCCATTTCAGTGTGACGCGCAGGCCTGCAGGAGGTCGGCCAGGAGGTGCAGCAGGGCCGCCGCCGTGGTCGCGGAGGTGATGGCCTCCTCGCTGATCAGCCGCTGGATGCCCAGCACCGGGAGCCATTCGGCCCGTTCGTGAGCCTGATCGCCGGCCGACGCGGCGATGCGGGTGGCCTGGTAGGCGACGAAGATCACGTGGTCGCTGTCGGCGACGTCCTCGGCGGTGCGGATCCGGATCAGTGGCGTCAGGGGCCCGGGGCGCCAGCCGGTCTGCTCCTCCACGAGACGGGCCGCGGCCCTCTCAGGGTCCTCGTCCGGGCCGATCTCGACGAGTGGGATCTCCCACCCCCACGTGTCGGTGACAGGGCGGTGCCGCCACAGCAACAGCGCGCACCCGTCATGAAAGACCACCGCTCCGGCGGCTTGCGGCGTGCGGATGAAAGGTTGCTCCATGTGCTCTCCGTCGGTCAGTTCGAGGTCCACGACGCTGAGGTCGACCCCGTTCGCCGCGTAGAGCAGCCTTTCCGACCGACGCATGGGATGCTCCTCATCGATTCGCCGGAGATTTCATCTTCTGAGAATACGCAGGAGGCCGCCCAGCCTCCGGGCCGCGCTGGTGGGCAGATTAGCCTGGGTAGATGCGGGGCGCGGGTCGGCCCGGATGTCATGGATGTCCCGACGTCTGACCGGAGGGAAGCGATCGTGAGGTCTTTCGCGGGCGGAGGGTTGCCCTCGGATGACGTCATTGTCCGGGCCCTCCGCGCGGGTGATGAGGCGATGTTCGCGGCGCTGCTCGACACCTGGTCCCGGGGCATGCTGCGCGTGGCCAGGTCCTACGTGTCCACCGACCACTCCGCGGAAGAGGTCGTCCAGGACACCTGGCTGGCGGTGATCGGCGGGATCGATGGCTTCGAGGGCCGTTCCTCGGTCAAGACGTGGATATTCCGCATCGTGGTCAACACGGCGAAGAAGCGCGGCGTCCGCGAGCGGCGCACGCTGCCGTGGAGCGCCTTCGAGGGAGACGGTGGCAACGCCGCCGAGCAGCACCTCGACCCGGTGCCGCCGGGCGGCTGGACGGATCCGCCCGCGGCCTGGCCGACGCCCGAGGGGGAGGCGCTGGCCTCGGAGGTGCGCGGCCTGATCGGCGAGGTCCTGGCCAGGCTGCCGCCCCGGCAGCGCATCGTGATCACCCTGCGGGACGTGGAGGGGTGCACCTCCGACGAGGTGTGCGAGATCCTGAAGATCTCCGCCGCCAACCAGCGGGTCCTGCTGCATCGCGCCCGTGTCGCGGTGCGCGGCTGGCTCGCGGACTATTTCGAGTCCGTGGGACAGCCGGACTAGCGCCGTCGGCTCCGCGCGGCGGCACAATAGGTGAAACGGTTCATTCAGGAGACAAGGCGGTCGGCGTCGTGAAGCGCTTCACATGCGACGAGCTGGTGGATCTCATCACCGCCTATCTTGACGACGCCCTCGATCCGGCCGAGCGCGAGGGTGCGCACGCGCACCTGGCCTGTTGCCAGGGCTGTAGCCGCTACTTCGAACAGTTCCGCGCGACCATCGCCGCCTTAGGCGATCCGCCCCCGGAGAAACTCCCCGCCGGCGTGCGCGACCGGCTCATGTCCGCGTTCCGCGAGCGGCGACCGTCATAAGGCCCTCCAGGTGACGTAGCGGCCGGTCACACCGCATCCGATATCCGGAAAAATCCGTCTGTAACGCTTACGCCCTTCGCGGGTCTGTAGATGGGGACGCCGTTGCCTGCGGCGGATCGCTGGACGCGGACCATCAAGACCCATGCGCCATGCGAGGGGGGCCGATGATCGGGCTTACAGCCGAGAGTACGCCGCTGCGGGACGCCTCAGAGGTGGCGGATTTCGCGCGTCACTGCTTCCGTCCCGCCGCCGCGGACCGGGTGGGCGTGGAGCTGGAATTCCTGATCTTCGACCGTACGGAGGTGGCCAGGCAGGTCTCGCTGGCCAGGATCGAGCGGGCCCTGCCCGAACTGGCCGGCGGCAGCCGGTTGACCTTCGAACCGGGCGGTCAGCTCGAACTGTCCGGCCCGGCGGGCCCGCTGCCGGAGGCGCTGGCCCGCCTGGCCGGCGACGTGGCCGCCGTACGCGCCGCCCTGCGAGCGGCAGGGCTGGTGCTGGCCGGAATCGGCCTCGATCCGGTACGCCCGGCCCGCCGCCAGTTGCGTGAGCCCCGGTACGAGGCGATGGCCGAGTTCCTCGGTGTGCCGTACGGGCAGCTCATGATGTGCTCGACCGCGTCGATCCAGGTCAACCTGGACCTGGGGGAGCGGCCGGCGGCGCGATGGGATCGGGCGCACGCGTTCGGCCCCGTGCTGATGGCGGCCTTCGCCAACTCGCCGCTGAGCGATGGCCGGCCGTGCGGCTGGATGTCGGGCCGTCAGGCCGTCTGGGATCACCTCGACCCCACCAGGACCTCGCCCGTGCCCGCCTCGGGCGATCCTGCCGCGGACTGGGCGGAATACCTGCTGGATGCCCGGCTCATGCTGGTACGGGAGGACGAGCAGAGCTATCGCCCGGTCCGTGATGGCTCCACGTTCCGAGACTGGCTGACGGCCGACGGCGGGCGGCGGCCCACCGCCGAGGACCTGGCCTACCACGCCACGACGCTGTTTCCACCGGTGCGGCCCCGGGGCTGGCTGGAGATCCGCTACCTCGACGCCCAGCACCCGGCGATCTGGCCGGTCTGTGTGGCCGTGACCCATGCCCTCATCATGGACGACCGCGCCGCCGACGCCGCGATGGCCGCCGCGGAGCCGTACCGCCGGCTGTGGGGGGTGGCGGCGCGGTGCGGGCTGGCCGACCCGCACCTGCGCCGGGTCGCCGAGGCGTGCTTCCGCGCCGCGCTGGAGGCGCTGCCACGCTGCGGCGCGAGCCCCGGCCTGGTCGGCGAGGTGGCCGCGTTCGCCGACCGGCACGTGAGCACGGGCCGCTCACCTGCGTCCGACCTGCTGGATGTCCCGAACTGGCCGAGCGACGAGGGACGGGAATGAACGACTTCAAGGAACGCATCGCGGCCGAGCTCATCGCGGTGCGCGACCGGTCACTCACCTACACGGCGGCGGAGGACGACCTGCTGGTACGCCAGCACTCCCAGTTGATGTCGCCACTGGTGTGGGACCTGGCGCACGTGGGCAACTACGAGGAGCTCTGGGTGCTGCGCGCGGCCGGGGGCATCGACCCGCTGCGGCCCGAGATCGACGACATCTACGACGCGTTCAAGACGCCGCGCAAGGATCGTCCCAGCCTGCCCTTCCTGGGCCCGGCCGAGGCCCGCCGCTACATCGAGGGCGTACGCGGGCGGGTGCTCGACGTCCTCGATGCGATCGACCTGGACGGACCCGCCCCGCTGCACCGCGACGGCTTCGTGTTCGGCCTGGTCATCCAGCACGAGCATCAGCATGACGAGACCATGCTCGCCACCCTGCAACTGTCCGGGCAGCCCGGGCTGGTGCGCGACGGCGACCTTCCGCCGGGCCGCAGCGAGGGTCCGGAAGAGGTCTTCGTGCCCGCGGGCTCCTTCGTCATGGGCACCGACACCCTGCCCTGGGCTTACGACAACGAACGGCCGGCCCACCGGGTGGACCTGCCCGCGTACTGGATCGACCGGCTGCCCGTGGGCAACCGCGCCTACGAGGCGTTCATCGAGGACGGCGGCTACGACGACCCGCGCTGGTGGTCGGCGGAGGGCTGGCAGTGGCGGCAGCGGAGCGGGGTTTTCGCCCCGCTGTTCTGGGTCAGGGACGGCGCCGCCTGGTCGCGTACCCGCTTCGGCCGTACCGAGCCGGTCCCGATGGACGAGCCGGTCCAGCACGTGAGCTGGTACGAGGCCGACGCCTACGCCCGCTGGGCGGGCAAGCGGCTCCCCACCGAGGCCGAATGGGAGAAGGCCTGCGGCTGGGACCCTCGGGCCGGGAAGGCGCACAGGTACCCATGGGGTGAGGACGCCCCAGGCCCCGACCGGGCGAACCTCGGGCACCGCGCCGCCCATCCCGCGCCGCTGGGCGCCTACCCGGCCGGGGCCGGCGCCTACGGGGCCGAGCAGATGGTGGGTGACGTCTGGGAGTGGACTGCCTCCTGGTTCCAGCCCTATCCCGGCTTCCGCACTTTTCCGTACAAGGAGTACAGCGAGGTGTTCTTCGGCCAGGAGTACCGGGTGCTGCGCGGTGGCTCCTGGGCGGCCGATCCGGCGGCGGTGCGGACCACGTTCAGGAACTGGGACTATCCGATCCGCCGGCAGATCTTCACCGGCTTCCGCTGCGCCCGTTCGGAGCGGGTCTGATGTGCAGGCACGCGGCCTGGCTGGGCGCCGCCCGCTCGCTCGACTGGCTCATTCACGAGCCGGAACACGGCCTGTTGAAACAGTCGTACGCGCCGCGGCGGCAGCGTCACGGCACGATCAACGCCGACGGGTACGGCATGGGCTGGTATGAATCGGGGCGCTCTGTGCGGTATCGCCGTTCCGTACCTATCTGGACCGACGCCAACCTGCCCGGGCTCGCGCGGATCGCCCGCTCGACCTGCCTGCTGGCGGCCGTCCGCTCGGCCACCGTCGGCATGCCGATCGAGGAGAGTGCCACCCCGCCGTTCACCGACGGGCGGTGGCTGCTCAGCCACAACGGCCGCGTCGCGCGGGACGCGGTCAGGGACCTGGCCGACGACGCCGAGAGCACGTGCGACGCCGCCTGGGTCGCCGCCGCCGTGTTCCAGCGCGGGCACGCCGGGCTCGGCCTGGGCGAGGCGCTCGCCGAGGTGGTCGTCCACGCCGGGGAGAAGGACCCCGGCGCTCGCCTGAACCTGCTCGCCTGCGACAGCGCGTCGATCGCCGCCACCGTCTGGGGCGACACCCTCTTCCATCACCGACTTCACGACGGCGTGCTGGTGGCCAGCGAGCCGCTCGACGACCTGCCCGGATGGCAGGCGGTACCCGAGCGCAGCCTGCTGACCGTCACCCGCGACGACGTACGCGTCCAGCCGTTGTAATCCACTCGGGGAGGCCTCATGCCCGTCAGCCAGTCCACCGTGCACGTGATCAACCATCTTGACCGCGGCTATCTACGCCAGGCACTCGAACACGACGTCAGGACGGGACTGACGGCTGTGCCCAAGTGGCTGCCGCCCAAGTGGTTCTACGACGCCGCGGGCAGCGAGTTGTTCTCCCGCATCACCCGGTTGCCCGAGTACTACCCGACCCGGCGCGAGCTCGCCATCCTGCGCGCGCGGGCCGCGGACCTGGCCGCCGCCAGCGGTGCGGACACGCTGGTCGAGCTGGGCTCGGGTACCAGCGAGAAGACCGTCCTGCTGCTCGAGGCTCTCGCCCCGCGCGTCTACACGCCGGTGGACGTCGACGAGGTCACCCTGTCGGCGGCGGCGCATCGGCTGGCCGGGCTCTTCCCCGGGCTGCGGGTCAGGGCGGTGTGCGCCGACTTCGAGCGCCATCTGGCGTTGCTACCGCGTACCGGGCGGCGGATGGTGGCCTTCCTCGGTGGCACGATCGGGAACCTCGAACCGGCCGCCCGCGCGGTGTTCATGAAAGACCTGCGGGCCACGCTCCGGCCCGGAGACACGTTCCTGCTCGGGGCGGACCTGGTGAAGGACACCGGGCGGCTGGTCGCGGCCTACGACGACCCGGCCGGGGTGACGGCCGCCTTCAACAGGAACGTGCTGCGGGTGATCAACCGGGAGCTGGCGGCGGACTTCGACCCGGAGGCGTTCGAGCACGTGGCGCTGTACGACGAGCGGAACGAGTGGATCGAGATGCGGCTGCGGGCGAGCCGGGACATGCGGGTGCGGATCGGCGGGCTGGGGCTGGTCGCCGACTTCGCCGAGGGGGAGGAGACGCGGACCGAGGTCAGCGCCAAGTTCCGGCCGGAGGGGCTGCGGGCGGAGCTCGCGGACGCGGGGTTCGAGGTGCGCCGCAGCTACACGGACCCGGCCGGGGACTTCACCCTGGTCCTGGCCGGAGTGTGAGCGTTGGGACCCTGTGGCGGGCCGCGCGCGGCGCGGCACCGCCCGGGCATCTCGACGCGGCCGGCTGCAACGTGCCCAGCGACCGGGTGCTCGACGCGGTCATGGCGCAGCTGCGGCTGGAACGGCAGCGCGGCGGCTACGCCGCCGTCCCGGACCTGACCACGGCGAAGTCGGCTCTGGCCGAGCTGGTCGGCGCCGGTCCGGAGGACGTGGCCTTCCTGGAGAGCGGGACGGCCGCGATGGCGGCGCTGCTGGGCGGGTGGCGGCTCGCGTCGGGCAGCAGCGTCGGATACACGCGCAGCGAGTACGGCAGCACGCTGATGCTGCTGCGCCGCCTCGCCGAACAGCGGGACTGGAAGCTCGTCGAACTTCCGGTGGACGACGACGGCCGCCTCGACGCTGCAGGCGTGCGGGCCGGGCTGGACCTGATGGTCCTCTCCCACATCGGCTCGCACCGCGGCGTCGTGCAACCGGCGGCCGAGATCGGGGCGCGGTGCCGCGCGGCGGGGATCCCTCTCGTGCTGGACGTCTGCCAGTCGCTCGGGCACGTGGAGGTACGCGGGGCGGGCGCGAGCGCGTACGTGGGGACCTCGCGCAAGTGGCTGGCCGGGCCGCGCGGCGTCGGCTTCCTGATCGTGCCCGACCTCACCCCTGCCATGGACGCCGCGGCTCCCACCCTCGGAGGGCACCTCTGGAGCGAACCGTCGCCGGTGCCACTGCCTGGCGCGGTGCGGTACGAGAGCTCAGAAGGAGCGATCGCGGCGCGGGTCGGGCTCGGTGTGGCCGTACTCGAACAGCACGCGCTCGGCCCGTCCTTGCTTCAAGCCGCTCTGGCCGACCTCGGTCGTACGGCACGCGGTCTCCTCGACGGGGCCGGGGGCTGGCGCGTGGCCGAACCGCTCGACGAGCCGTCCGCCCTCGTCACGCTCAGACCCCCGCCGACCGACACGGCCGAGCACGCCGCGGCCCGGGCGGCGGAGGCGTCCCTGCTGGTCAGCGTCGTGCCGACCAGCCGGGCGCCGTTGGACCTACGAGAACCCGTGCTCCGCGTCTCCCCACCGCCCGGCACCTCTCCGGAGACGCTGCATACCCTGGCCCGCGTCCTCGCCTCCTGACGCATCAGCGCTTTTCGGGTCGGCGGACCCCGGCTGAAAGTTTCAGCAGCGTTCTCGGTCTTGTCCAAGGTCGGTGCGGGTGCCCCACTTCCGGGGCGGGGGACGCTCTTGCGAGGTAAACCGGTTCAGCAGATTGTTGGGAGCGCTCCCAAAAGCCGGGGAGAGCCGGGACGGGCGCTGCTTGGCCGCTTCAAGAAGGCGGTGTACCCATCGGTTTCGTCACGGAGGACCCTCATGCCATTCCGCCGGAACTTGTGGCGCAGAGCCTGGACGGCCGCAGTCGCCGTACTGCTGGCCGGATTCGGGCTCGCCACCGTCCAGAGCGCGGCCGACGCCGCCGTGTCGTGTTCGGCCACCTATACCAAGAGCTGGGACAGCGGCAGCGGGTTCGGCGCCACCATAACGGTGACCAACACCGGTGACCCGTTGACCACTTGGGCACTGAGCTTCGACTTCCCCAACAATCAGGTGATCACCCAGATGTGGGAAGGCGTACCCACCCCGGCGACGCCCACCCCGGCGGGGGCGGTCATCACCATCAATCCGGTCTCCTACAACGCCGCCAAGGGCACCGGGGCGACCTGGACCGTCGGCTTCAACGGCACCTACACCGGGGGTGTCAACAACAACCCGCCCAGCGTCTCGTGCACCGGCAACGGTGCCGGCGGGACGCAGCAGGCGCTGGTGGCCTCCTCCACCAGCGTGAGCGTGCCCGAGGGCGGGACCGGCGGCTTCACGGTCCGCCTGCAGTCCCAGCCGGCCGCCAACGTGACGGTCACCAGCACAGCGGGCACCGGTGACAGCAACATCACCGTGACCGGCGGAGCCACCCTGACCTTCACCACGGCCAACTGGAACACCCCGCAAACGGTGACGTTGAGCGCTTCGGAAGACAGCGACACCACGAACGGCACCCGGCCGATCACCGTGGCGTCCAGCGGCTTGACCTCGGTGACGGTGAACGCCACCGAGGTCGACAACGACGGCAGCACGGGAGGCGCGGCACCCGCTCTGCACGTCTCGGGAAACCGGCTGGTCACCGCCGCCGGCGCCACCTACCGCCTGCTGGGCGTCAACCGGGCCAGCGGCGAGTTCGCCTGCGTACAGGGCAAGGGCATGTGGGACAGCGGCCCCGTGGATCAGGCCTCGGTCGACGCGATGAAGGCCTGGAACATCCACGCGGTCCGGATCCCGCTGAACGAGGAGTGCTGGAACGGCACCAACGGCACGCCCAGCGGCGCCACCTACCAGCAGAACGTCAAAACCTACGTGAACCTGCTGGTCGCCAACGGCATCACGCCGATCGTGGAGATGCACTGGAACTACGGCCAGTACACCGGCCAGGGCGCCGGTTGCTCGGACACCACGGCGACCTGCCAGAAGCCGATGCCCGACGCCCAGTACGCGCCGACGTTCTGGACCGGGGTGGCCAATGCCTTCAAGGGCAACAACGCGGTCGTCTTCGACCTGTTCAACGAGCCCTACCCGGACGCGGCCGCCAACTGGGACGCCACCGCCGGCTGGAAGTGCTGGCGCGACGGCGGCACCTGCACCGGCATCGGCTACCCGGTGGCCGGCATGCAGTCGCTGGTCAACACCGTGCGCGCCACCGGCGCCACCAATGTGATCATGCTCGGCGGACTGGCCTGGTCCAACGACCTGAGCCAGTGGCTGACGTACAAGCCGACCGACCCGACCGGCAACCTGATGGCCGCCTGGCACACCTACAACTTCAACACCTGCTCCAACACCGCCTGCTGGAACAGCCAGGTCGGCGCCGTCGCGGCCCAGGTGCCGGTGCACGCCGGTGAGATCGGCCAGAACTCCTGCGCCCACGACTACATCGACCAGGTCATGAGCTGGGCCGACGCGCACGGCGTCGGGTACACCGCCTGGACCTGGAACCCATGGGGCTGCAGCCAGGGCAACGTACTCATCACCGACTACAGCGGAACGCCCACCAGCACCTACGGCGAGGGCTTCAAGGCACACCTGCTCACCCAGAACCCACTCTCGTAGAACCACTCGGCCGGGTCCGTCAGTCGGCGGGCCCGGTTGTGCCCTCTACCTGGAGTCAGCCATGCGTCGCAGATCCCACCTGTACGCCTTCCTCACCGTGCTCCTCGTGGCGGTCGCCTTCGGCGTCGCCCTGCCCGCGCTGTCGGCGACGGCCCCCGTCCGCATCATGCCCCTCGGCGACTCCATCACCGCAGGACCCGGCTGCTGGCGCGCCCAGCTCTGGCACCACTTGCAGACCGCCGGATATACGAACATCGACTTCGTCGGCAGCGTCCCTGACGGCGGCTGCAACTACGGGTACTCGTACGACGGTGACAACGAGGGCCACGGCGGCTACGCCGCGACCGGCATCGCCGACCAGAACCAACTGCCGCCGTGGCTGAACGCGGCCAAACCCGACATCGTCCTCATGCACCTGGGCACCAACGACATGTGGGGCGGCTTCATCCCCACCAGCACCGTCCTCGCCGCGTACACCAAGCTGGTCGGCCAGATGCGGGCCAACAACCCCAACATGAAGATCATCGTAGCCAAGATCATCCCTATGAACCCGTCCGGCTGCCCCACCTGTGCGGCTGATGTGGTGGCACTCGACAACGCGATCCCGGGCTGGGCCGCCGGCCTCACGACCGTACAGTCGCCCATCGTCGTCGCCGACCTGTGGACCGGCTTCAACACGGCCACCGACACCGGCGACGGAGTCCACCCCAACGACACCGGCTTCCAGAAGATGGCCGACCGCTGGTACCCACCGCTCGCGCAAATCCTCAACGGCGTGACCCCACCGACCTCACCCTCCCCGTCGGTGACCCCGCCGCCGGCCCGGTGCACCGCCACGTACAAGGTGATCTCCCAGTGGGGCGGCGCCTTCCAAGGCGAGATCACCGTGAAGAACGACTCCTCAACCGCCTCCTCCGCCTGGACGACCACCTTCACCTTCGCCAACGGCCAGCAGATCACCCAATCCTGGAACACCACACTCACCCAGAACGGAGCCACCGTCACAGCACGCAACGCGAGCTACAACGGCAACCTGCCGGTCGGCGCGTCCACGACCTTCGGCTTCACCGCCACCTGGAACAACACCACCAACGCGCTACCCCAAGTGAGCTGTTCACTCAGCTGAGCATGTCGCGGGGCGCCGCCTCAATGTCAAATCTCAAAGAACCACTGGATCGGGTCCGTCATCTGGCGGGCCCGGCCACGTCGCCGGGAGCACAGTCAGAATGTTGTCGGGGATGCCAGTCTGATCGTCTTGTCTCCGCTCAGTTGTCCTCGCTCACTCCAGGTCGTAGACGGTCACCGGAATGCCTTGCTCAACGAGCCGGTGGGCGATGAGTGGTTCGATCCGGTCCCAGGTCCCGCCCGCCAGACCGCAGCCGATCCGTGGCATATGCACGCTCGCGCCAAGTTCGATGGCGGTAGCAGCGACGGCTTCCAGACCCCGGTCGATCGCGTCGTAGCGGATGGGCGGCCCGTCTTTGGTCGGCCGGGTTGGTCGCGTCGCCCGTGAGATAGGTGATCACAGCCTGGACCTTAGGCAGGGAGACCGACAATTCCTGTCGGACTGGCCTGGCAGGATCTCCAGCGTTTGACCCCAAAGATGTGGAGCCCAATGAACGCCGACGACTACGCCTGGTTTGACGACCACGACGAAAGTCTGGCCATGGCCTTCTGCATCACTTTCGTTCGAGGGCTGACCCCGCAGGAGGTGTTCGACCGGTTGGGCATCACCGCTGATCCTGAGGCGGACATCGAGAACTTCCTTGACGTGGGAGCGGTCGCCGCGAGCGCGGTCGAGGGCGGCACCATCCTCATCGAGCCCAACGGCTTCGCCGGGATACAGGACTCGGTGACCAAGCCGCTGTCGGTGGGAACGGTGACCGCTTCTGTGTTCCTGAACATCAACGCCCACCAGCACTTTGTCTACGCGGCCGATGGCCAGGTGGTGACCAGGTTCGAGCCTGACTACCCGGGCTCCCGGTCGGGCAGTGACGAGGATCGACTGCTGGCGCACATGGTCGAACTCGGCATGCCCACCGAGGATGTCGATGACGACGACGAGGACTGGGGCGATCCGATCCACACCGCGTTCGCGCTGGCTGAGCGGGCCACGGGAGTAAGGCTCACGCCACAGGCCCTCGACGGTCCGGCGCTCATCGGGTCCACCAGGCACCTCACCTGACATGGACGCCTGGGGGTGGCAGCTCCGCCAGGAACGGCAGATCACCGACCAGTTCGCCCGGGTGACGCCAAACAGCATCCTTGTCGCCGAGTTCCTGCTGCACATCGAGGGAGATCGGGCGTTGTTCCGGTGGGGCGAGCACTGTTCGTCAGCAGCGGAAACGTCAGTACCCCTCCGGCTCCTCGCCGCTGCTCTCGACGCGGATGTCCGGCTCACTTCTGGGCACGATCTCGGCTCCCTGTGGTTCGAGGCCCATGCGGCCTGACCAGACAGACACGACCGGCAGCGGAAATCCCCGTTCGACGCGGAGGACATGAGGGACACTTGACTCCATGTCCTCGTCGCCCCAGGAGCCTCAGCCTTTCGCGCATCTGAGTGCGCCGAATGCCACTCTCTACCGCGACGTCCTGCGTACCTTCGTCAGCGCCAAAGAGCGGTTCATCGTGCATCTGCGCCCCGAGGACGTGGCCGCCGAGCTGCGGCGTGACAGTGACGAGCAGTTGGCGGGCGCGCTGGACAAGCTGGTGGAGTGGGGCAATCTGCGCGCCGACGCCGACACCGGCCGAGTCACCACGGTCGAGGAGTTCCATCGCAAACGGCTGCTGTTCCAGCTCACCCCGGCCGGTCAGGCCGCCGAGCAGGCCATCGCGTTCTACGAGGAGGCGATCGGGCGGCGCGGCTCGCTGCAGTCGGTGGCGCTGGCCGACATCGCCGAGCAGTTGCAGTCGCTGGCCCTGCTCGCCGGGGAGGACGAACCCGACCCCGCGAGGGTGCACCTGCTGTTGCTGTCGCTGGCCGAGCGGTTCTCCTCGCTGGCCGACAACGCGCAGGCGTTCATGGCGTCGCTGCGGCGGGCCATCGACTTCTCCGACGGCGATGTGGAGGGGTTCGTCGCCTACAAGGAGCGGCTGATCGACTACATCAACCGGTTCATCGCCGACTTGGCCAACTCGGGTGCGCGGATCGCGGCGCTGCTCGTCGAGCTGGAGGGCAGCGATCACGAGCGGTTGCTGGTGCTGGCCGCCCGGCGTGAGGCCGCCGACGCGGTGCCGGACGGTGCGGAGCAGGGGCAGGCCCAGGAGAAGGCGCTCGGCTCGTGGCGGAACCGGTGGCGCGGGCTGACGGGCTGGTTCGTCAGCCAGGACGCTGGCCACCCGTCGCAGGCACGGCTGCTGCGGCAGGCGGCGGTGACCGCGATCAAGCAGCTCATCGACACGGTCGGGCTGCTCAACGAGCGGCGGGCGGGCCGCTCCGACCGTACGGCCGACTTCCGTACGCTGGCCCGCTGGTTCGCCGAGGCGCCCGATGAGGCATCGATGCACCGGCTGTGGCGGGCGGCGTTCGGGCTGAGCTCGGCTCGGCATCTGAGCGTCACCGCGTCGACGCTGGACGAATGGCAGGACGTGCCGGCCGCCACGCCCTGGGCGCAGGCGCCGCCGATCAGGATCTCGCCGCAGCTGCGCCGTACCGGCTCCTATGAGCGGCGGGGCAAGCCGAACAAGGTGACCGACCGCACGCGTGCTCGCCGGCTGCTGCTGGAGCAGGCCGAGCGCGAGGCGGCCGAGACCGCTGCGGCGCGGGCGCGGCTGCGTACGGACGGGCCGGTGCTGCTGTCGGAGCTGGACGTGCTCGATCCGCGTGCGTTCCGGCTCTTCCTCGGTCTGCTGGGCGACGCGCTGGCCGCGCGGCACCCGGACGACGTCGAGGTGAAGACCGTGACGAGCGACGGCTCCCTTGAGGTATGGCTGGCATTGGTCCCCGGCGGCGACCTGGTCGAGATCCGTACCGACGACGGCGTGCTGACCGGGCCGGAGCACGTCGTCGAGATCACCGACCTGATGGTGGCGCCGTGACGCCGGAGGAGGAGCAGGCCCAGCGGCGTACCGCGCTGCGTGCCCTGCTGTCCGCCCCGCTGCTGCGCGATCCGGACAAGCTGGTGCTGGTCCGACGCCACCTGAGCGAACTGCGCGACTGGCTGACCCGCGAGACGGGCTGGCGGCTGGTCGTCGACTCCGAGAGCGCGCGGTTGTTCAAGACGGCGCCCGACCCGTCCGACGCCACCCATCCCGCCCGCGGCAGGGCCGGCGAACCGTACGGCCGGCGGCGCTATGTGGTGCTCTGCCTGGCCCTGGCCATGCTGGAGCGGGCCGACGCGCAGACCACGCTCGGCGGGCTCGCCGAAGATGTGCTGAGCGCGGCGGCTGAGCCGGAGCTGGACTTCGCCTTCACCCTGGACAGCCGCCAGGAGCGGGCCGACCTGGTGGCGGTGGTGCGTACGCTCATCGACTGGGGCGTGCTGCGCAAGGTCGCGGGCGACGAGGACGCCTATCTGTCGGCCACCGGCGACGTCCTGTACGACGTGCGCAGACCGGTGCTGGCCGCCCTGCTCACGGGCACCCGCGGCCCGTCCACCATCACCGCCGAGTCCTTTGGCGCGCGGATCGCGGAGCTGGCGGCCGAGCCGGTCGCCGACACCGACGACCTGCGTAACCAGGCGCTGCGCCGCCGCCTCACCCGGCGGCTTCTGGAGGATCCGGTCGTCTACTACACCGATCTGGACGAGGCCGAACGCGCGTACCTGACCTCCCAGCGGCACGCGATCACCCGCCGGATCGAGGAGGCCACCGGCCTGGTCGCCGAGGTCCGCGCCGAGGGCATCGCGATGGCCGACCCCGACGACGAGCTGACCGACGTACGCATGCCCGAGCAGCGTACTGACGGCCACATCACGCTGCTGGTGGCCGAGCTGCTCGCCGCGCGCGGCGAGCAGAGCATGGAAGAGCTCAGGAGTTTCGTACAGCAGGCCGCCCGCGATCACACGTCCTTCTGGCGCAAGGGCGTGACCGAGCCGGGCGCCGAGGACGGCCTGCTGGCCACGGCACTGGGCAAGCTGACCGCGTTGCGCCTGGCCGAAGTCCACCATGACACGGTCGCCGGGCTGCCGGCGATCGCCCGCTACGCCCTCGACGCACCCGTCGTCAAAGGATCGTGATGCTCCCCCAGCCCACCTCAGAACGCTGGAAGCCGCTGCGTGCCGGCCTGGTCGACCTGTTCTACTACGACGTGGAGGAGTTCCACTTCCACGACGGACGGTTGCTGCTGCGTGGCAACAACGGCACGGGCAAGTCGAAGGTGCTGGCCCTGACCCTGCCGTTCCTGCTGGACGGCGAACTGGCCCCGCACCGGGTCGAACCCGACGGCGACCGGCAGAAGCGGATGGAGTGGAACCTCCTGCTCGGCGGCAAACACCCGCATACCGAGCGACTGGGCTACGCCTGGCTGGAGTTCGGCCGCCGCGCGGCCGACGGCACCCGCGAGTTCCGTACGATCGGCTGCGGGCTCAAGGCGGTCAAGGACCGTGGCATTATACGGCACTGGTTCTTCGTCACGCCCCAGCGGCCCGGCCTCGACCTGCACCTGCTGTCCGCCACCGGGGTGGTGCTGACTAGGGAGAAGCTGAGCGAGGCCGTTGAGGGCCACGGCATGGTGTACGACCGGGCGGCCGACTATCGGCGGGCGGTGGACGAGGCGATGTTCGGCCTCGGCGAATACCGCTACGAAGCGCTGGTTAACCTGCTCATCCAGCTCCGCCAGCCCCAGTTGTCCAAGAAGCCGGACGAGAGGCTGCTGTCCAGGGCTCTCACCGAGGCGCTGCCGCCGCTCAGCCCCGCCCTGATCGCCACCGTCGCCGAGGCGTTCCGCGGCCTGGACGAGGAGCGCGACGCCCTGCGCGGGCTGGAGGAGGCCCGCGCCGCCGCAGCCGCGTTCCTCACCCATTACCGCCGGTACGCCACCATCGCCGCCAAGCGCAAAGCGGCAGGCCCCCGCCTGGCGCACAGCCGCTACGAACATCTGGGCCGTGACCTGGGCGAGGCGGAAGCCCGGCAGACCGCCGCGGAAGCCAGGCTGGAGGACCTCGACGACCTGCTCTCGGACCTGGCCACGCGGCAGAACCAGTTGGAGGCTCGCCGGAACGCCCTCCAGGAGAGCCCGGAGATGCGCTCCGCCGAGCGGCTCAAGCAGGCCGGCGAAGAAGCCCGGCGGCTGGGCGAGCACGCGAGCCGCGCCGACCGCGATCGAGACCGCCTGACTCAGCAGGTCGACAAGATGCGCGGACGGGCGGACACCACCCAGCTCAAGGCCGACCAGGCGGCCACCGCGCTGACGGCCGCCCAGGAGCAGACGGCGCGGGCGGCCCGCGAGGCCAGGCTGCCCAGCGAGCCACGCGCGGCTGGGTTGCCTGGCGAGCCACGCGCGTCCGGGCTGGCCGGCGAGCCGCTGGACAGGTCGGCGGCTGAGGCGCTCGCCACCCGGCAGGAACAGGCCGTGGCCGAGCTCGAACGGCTGCTCCACGCCGTCGTTCAGGCCGAGTCCCGGCTGGCCGCGGCCCGCGCGGAAGTGGACCGGCTGACCGGCGAACTCCAGGCGTCGGCCGTACGCATCGCCGCCGCGGAAGAGGCCACGGCCGCCAGGATCACCGAGCTCGTCCAGGCGTACACGCTCTACCTGGCCGGACTGACCGAGCTGCGACTGGAGGACCCCGACGGCGTGCTCGCCGAACTGGCGACCTGGGCGAGCACCGCAGACGCGGCCAATCCGGCGGAAGCCGCCGTCAACGACGCCGTCCGCACCGCCACCGCCGCGCTCGCCCGCCGCGGCGCCGAACTGGACGCGGCCCTGACCACGGCCCGCCAGACGGCCCGGGAGCTGGGGGAGGAGATCGTCAGGCTGGAGGCGGGCGGTCACGATGCCCCGCCCGTGCCGCACACCCGAGGTGCCGCCCGCGATGGCCGTCCGGGCGCACCTCTGTGGCGGGCCGTGGACTTCGCGGACGCGGTGCCCGCCGAGCACCGGGCCGGACTGGAAGCGGCGCTGGAAGCGGCGGGCATCCTCGACGCCTGGCTGACTCCCGCCGGAACCCTCCTGGCCGAGGACGACACGACCATCGTCGCGGGGACGCCGGTTTCCGGGCCGTCCTGCGCCGTCGTGCTGCGCCCCGCCGTCGACCGGGCCGACCCACGGGCCGCCGCGCTGCCGGACGCCGCCGTGCACGCCGTACTGTCCGCGATCGGGCTGGGGCCGGGCGCGGCGACGTGGGTCGCGGTCGACGGCCGGTGGGGCAACGGAGTGCTGGCCGGATCCTGGCACAAGGACAGCGCCGACTACATCGGCGAAGGCGCCCGGGAAGCGGCCAGACGGGCCAGGCTGGCCGCGCTCCGGGCAGAACTCGTCCGGGTCGACGCGCAGATCACCGCGTTGCGCGAGGAACTGGCCGCGCTGGTCGTACGCCAGGATGACCTCGCCGCAGAGCAGCGGGCGTTGCCGCCGGACGCGAGCGTCCGAGAGGCGCACGTCAAGCTGGCGGCCGAGCACGAGCGGCGCGGCCAGTTGGCGACCGAACACGGCGACGCCGAGCGGGTCGCGGAGGACCGGCAGGGTGAGCTGGGCGGTGCGCGGGAGCGGGCGGCGGAGTTCGCGGGTGACGTAGGCCTGCCCGTCGTCGCTGAGGAGCTGGCCGCGGTCAAAGCGGGCCTGGCCGCGTACCGGCTGGCGCTGGCCGAGCTCTGGCCCGCCGCGCAGGCGGCGCGCACGGCCGCGGAGGCCGCGCGGGAGGCCGCCGACGACCTCGCGCAGGCCCGCGAGTCGCTGACCGATGCGGCCTCGGTGGCAGCCGAGGCGCGCGAGCAGGCGGAAGCCGCCGCTGAGACCTACCGGGAACTGACCGAGACCGCGGGCGCCGCCGTGGAAGAGCTGTTCGGCCGACTCGAAGAGGTACGGCTCCAGCTGCGCGAACGCGCGAAACAGGAACAACAGGCCCGGACCGACCAGCAGCAGGCGCTGACCGAGCGGGGTAGGGCCGAGGCCACCAGCGCGAGCCTGCGCCGCCAGATCAAGGAGGCGGCCGACCTTCGTGACGACGAGGTACGCGAGTTCCGGGCGTTCGCCGCGACCGGGCTGATGCGGGTCGCGCTGCCCGAGCTCGACATCCCCGATCCGGCCGCCGAATGGGCGGCCACCCCCGCCGTGCACCTGGCCAGGACCGTCAACGCCTCGCTTGAGAGCGTCGATGACGGCGAGGGGCCCTGGGACCGGGTACAGAAGAAGATCGCGGAGGAGCACAAACTGCTCTCGGACGCCATGGCCAGGCATGGCCACTCGGTCGGCCTGACCCTGCGCGAAGGCGTCATGGTGGTGGACGTGCTCTTTCAGGGCCGTACCCGGGAAGTGCCCGGCCTGGTGGCGGCGCTCGGCGAGGAGACCGAGCACCGCGCCCGGCTGCTGTCGGCCAAAGAGCGCGAGATCCTGGAGAACCACCTGCTCAACGAGGTCGCGGGCACGCTACAGGAACTGATCACCGCGGCCGAGGCCGAGGTACGCGAGATGAACGCCGAACTGGCCGCCCGCCCCACGTCCACCGGCATGCGGTTGCGTCTGCTGTGGAAACAGGCCAGGAACGCCCCCGAAGGGCTCGATCGCGTACGGGACAAGCTCCGGCAGATCGTCGACGCCTGGTCGCTGGAGGATCGGGCGGCGGTCGGGGCGTTCCTTCAGGAGCGGATCGCCCGCGAACACGCCGACAACCCGGCGGCGGGCTGGACCGAGGCGCTGACCAGGGCGTTGGACTATCGGACCTGGCACGAGTTCGCCATCCAGCGGCTCCAGGACGGGCAGTGGCGGCCGGCCACCGGGCCTGCCTCGGGTGGTGAGCGGGTGCTGGCCGCGTCCGTTCCGTTGTTCGCCGCCGCGTCGGCGCACTACAAGTCGGCGGGGAATCCGTACACTCCGCGGCTGGTGGCGCTGGATGAGGCGTTCGCCGGGGTGGATGATGATTCGCGGGCCAAGTGTCTGGGGCTGCTGGCTACCTTTGACATGGACGTTGTGATGACCAGCGAGCGTGAGTGGGGTTGTTATCCGTCGGTGCCGGGATTGGCGATCTGCCAGTTGACCAGGCGGGACGGGATCGACGCCGTGCTGGTGACGCCGTGGCGGTGGGATGGGCGGGAGCGGACACGGGCCGAGCGGCCCCAGGCCATGGCCGATGCCGTCAACGCCGAGCCTGGCTCCGCCACCTCCGCCACCTCCGCCACCTCGGCCGCGGATGCTTCCTCCACCTCCACCGCCGTACAGGACAGCCTGCTTTGACGGGCGGAGATGCGGTGGGAGAGGGTTTGACCAGCAACGGGTTGACCGGTGAGGAGCGGCTGCGGCGGTTGCTGGGCGGCGAGGAGACGGCGTGGCTCGTCGAACGCGCCCGGCAGCGCCTCGAACGCGGCCGGCCACTCACCGGCACGATCACCCTCGGCACCGCCTCCGCAGCGCAGCGCCGCGCGGCCGAACTACTGCTCGGCCGCCGCGCGGGCACGGGCATCTCGCTGTCGGTCTCTTTGGAGGAGGTGGACCGAGTGCTGCGCGCCAGCGGCGCCGCCCCGAACGGCCTCCACGAGGCGGTGGTACGACTCCGCGGCCCCCTACGTGACCTGGCCGGGGAACGGGAGGCGTCGGCGTCGGCCTGGCGGGAGGCGTTCGGAAACCTCGACACCGCGACAGCCAACCGCCCCGAGCTGGCCGGATGGCGGGCCTGGCTGGAGTCCACCGGCCTGGTCAGGCGACTCGCCCCGGATCCGGACCAGGCACGGCACCTGCTCAACCAGCTGGCCAGGGTGGTGGCCCGGCTGCCGTCGCCCGGCCTGCCCATCGGCCGCCTGGCCGCGCAGACCACCGGTGACGCCCACGCACTGGACGAGGGGCGGCCGTTGGGGACGCTCGCGCTGTCGGTGGCCAAGGCGCTCACCGGCCGCGCCTACCCCGGGGAAGGCGGCGCGGACGCACGCCGCGCCGCGTGGGCGGCTGTCGGCGTGCACCTCGACGACCTGTCCTCGCTGGTGCTCTGCCTCGGTCTGCCGGGCGACGATCGGACGCCGACCGGGCACATGCTGGCGGCGGCCCGTGCCGCAGGGGAGCCCTGCGTTCTGACCCTGCGCCAGCTCCGCCGCCACGACGGACCACTGTCCTCTGCCGGGTTGGTGCGGATCTGCGAGAACCCCGTCGTGGTGGCGGCCGCCGCCGACGAACTGGGGCCGTCCTGCCCGCCGCTGGTCTGCGGTGGCGGCCGGCCGTCGGCGGCCGTCTGGCGGCTGCTCGATCTGCTGTCGGAGGGCGGCGGGCGGTTCGCGTACCACGGCGACTTCGACTGGGGCGGCGTCGCGATCGCCGCGGCCGTCCACGACCGGTACGGCTTCGAGCCTTGGCGCTTCGACACCGCCGCCTACGAGGCGGCGCTCTCTCCGGCCGGACCCTCTTCGGCGGCGCTTTCCGCGGCGGCGCCCTCTCCGGCAGCGGCCTCGCAAGCGGCTTCCCAAGCGGTGGCCTCCCAAGCGGGGGCCTCTCAAGGGGCGGTATCTCCGGCAGTGGCCTCCCAGGCGGCGTTGACCGGACGGCCGTGTCCGACGCCGTGGGATCCCGCCCTGGCGGAGGCGATGGAGCGCCACGCGGTCCGGGTGGAGGAAGAGCTCGTCCTGCCCGGCCTGCTCAGCGACCTGTCGCCAGGTCTCAGCGATCGAGGTAAGTGGTGACGGGATGGCTCTCGCGTACGCTAGCGGTCGCGGTGCAGTCGGTAGCCTTTGGCGATGGCTGCTTCCTCCGTTCCGGAAACGGATGTGGCTCGCGTCGCGCGATGGTGTGCGGAGAAGGTACCCGAGCATGCGCGCGATCAGGTCCGGATGGAGTACGGCGTGCGTGGACGCAACGTGACGCTTGTCGAGCGACGCGTTCCGTGGGAGCCGGTGACGCCCGATGAGGAGTGGACCTCGCGCCCGGTAGCGCAACTGCGGTACAGCCATGACGGCTGGCTGTTGTACTGGCCGGACCGCAACGCCCGCTGGCACCTGGTCGACGACGTACCCGCCGCACGCAGCGTGGTGCCCCTGCTGGATGCGCTCGACGATCCCCGACGAGTCCTTCTTGGTTGAGCTTTGGATGGTCGGCGTAACCGGAGCGCCGGCTCGCTCGCGCTCGTCCGCTCCTTCGCCATCCGATTTGTAGATCGATTCGACTTCCTCGTCTGCCTCGGTGACCCTGAGATGGGACGGCGAATCGCTGCCGGCGTGTTCTGGGAACGAAGTGACGGCGGCGTCCTGGCGTGAGAGAGTGCGGTGCATGTTCACAGACGATCAGCGAACTGGCGTGGTCGGCGTCGGCTACCAGGGATGTGACCTCGACGGTTTCATCGGGCAGCTGGGCCGCGAGGGCGTGACCATGCTGGTCGATGTTCGTCTCACTCCGATCTCCCGTAAGCGGGGATTCAGCAAGACGGCGCTGTCCGCGGCCCTTACCGATGCGGGGATCGTCTATGAGCACATGCGCGCACTGGGTAACCCGAAATGGAACCGTGCAGCCTTCGGGGGTAGTCCCGCAGAGCTCGGGACCGCTCGCGGTATCTACGCTCAGTCGCTCTATGACGACGACGCTCGTGACTGCCTTGAGCGCATTGCCCTTGTTGCCCGAGAGCAGCGAGTAGCGGTGATGTGTTTCGAGGCCGATGAGGTTCGCTGTCACCGGGATTTGGTCCTGGAAGCGCTACGCGAACGGTTCAGCTACGCGATTTCGGCGTAGCGCGTTCGGGGTAGACGACGCCCAAGACGATGAAGCTCCGCGGATGCGCCTGCTGGTTTCCGACGTAGAAGATCGTGTCGCGGTTCGGCGAACACATCATGTCCCAGAACTTGTCATGAATGACCTGCTTCAGGCCGTCATCATCGCGGTCATTGAATCGACGCTGCAGGGCGACGAGCTCCCAGTCATAGATTCCCTGGCGATGCGTGGTGCAGCCGCCTGAATGGCACCGGTAGCGGTACCACGCCTTGAACCGGGGAGCTTGCAGGGAGGTGCGAGGCCCCGAGTCGAGAAGGTCAAGCTGCTGTACGTACCGGTCGATCTTCGCTTGTTCCTCGGGCGTCCAGCCGGGATGCGGCCTTATGTCGATTCCGATGATTTCCTTTGGCCGGATCGCGGCGAGCGAGCGGGCATCGGGCCTCTCGCGGACGGCGTCGACGAGATGGCACATCGAGCCCTCGACGTAGTCGTCGACATAGGACATCCGGCGGTCCCATCCTTTGACGTGCGTCTCGACCGCGAAACTATCTGCACGGGGGCGCCAGCTCTCTGCCCGTGGATCGCTTGTGTTGGGTTTGGCGTCCAAGCTAATGATGTCGTACTTCTTGAACTTGCTGTCCCCGTCCAGCTCCCGGAAGTTGATCGGGTAGAGCCGTATCCACCCAGGCTTGTCGAGATCTAGGCGCAGCGCCGCGACGCATACGGTCTCTTCTTAGGTCTCGGAGGGGTTGGGCGCGGCCTTCACCGTGATCAGCACCCTGAGTCGCTGAAATCGAGGGTCGTTCGGCTTCAACTGGACCGCTTCAAGGTCTGGGCCAAACAGGGAATGCTGCCCCACTGCGAATCCTTCGTCGTGAGCGCTTACACAGCGGTTGACGCCGTCACCGAAAGCGTAGCTTTGGAAATCGTCGAAGATGGCCCATTCATCGAGGTTTCCCGCCTCGTGTGAGGCTTCCGCGTGGGCTTGTCATGATCGCTCATGCGGGTACCGTCCGGAAGGCCGCCGACGTGGAAGAACTGTTCAGGCCAATGCCATACGATTTATGGCAGATGGTCGAATTCGCCATCATTGGCCCCGTCTAACCATGCCTGCCACTGCCCGAGCGTGAAAATGAGCGTCTCAGCGGTGAGGGAGAGACACATCGCGACGTGGCCGCAACGGCGGCCCCCACGCCTACCGGGCCGCCGCGGCACAGGCCGCGACCGCGTGACGCGCCCGCCGCCGCAAGCCAGCCCGGCCCCCGGCCGAGCCGATCGCTGCCGAGACCCCTTAGGGTCGCGACCTAGAGGCAGTACGCGCCTTCGAGGACCGGTTCATAGCGATGATGGTCCAGACCGGGCTCCCGCCGATGATGGCGAAGGTGCTCGTCTACCTGTTCACCAGCGACACCGAAGGCCTGACGGCGGCTGAACTCATCCAGCGGCTGCGCGTCAGCCCGGCGTCGATCTCCAAGGCAGTCGGCTACCTCGAACGCCTCGGCCTGATCAGGCGCGAACGCGAAGGCCGGCGGCGCGAGCGCTACATCGTTCTCGACGATATCTGGTATCGGACGTGGTCGGTGAGTGCGCGGTCCATCCAGCTGGGGGCCGGCACCGCCCAGGACGGAGTCAGCGTCCCGGCGCCGCCGGGGAGCACGAGTCCGATCTCCGCGTAAGCGAGGGTTCAGCAAGACGGCGCTGTCCGCCGCCCTTGCCGGCTGGAAATCCAGGTGATCCTCACCCGGCCGTTTCGATACCATCCGGCCCATGGAGGTCTCCAAGCGCACTCTCGCCGCAGCCGCACGAGCTACCAGCTCGCCGGTTGCCGCTGCCTGACCTCCTTCTCATCGCCGGCGACCGGGAACGGCCGCCAGTGCGTCGTCTGACTCTTGTTCGCAGCCTGTGCTTGTGGTCTTTCCGGTCCCTCATGACCACGAAGGGCCTATTGCCATGAACGTCGATCAGACCGTCAGCACCTTCCTTGACTTCTTCCGGGAGCGTGGCCATCAACGCATCCCCGGAAGCTCGCTCCTGCCGTCTTCCGGAGATTCGGTGCTGTTCACCACCTCCGGCATGCACCCGCTCACCCCGTACCTTGAGGGCCACCCGCACCCGCTCGGGCGGCGCCTGGTCAACCTGCAACGCTGCCTGCGCACCACCGACCTGGATGAGGTCGGCGACAGGACCCACCTGACGGTGTTCGAGATGCTGGGCTCCTGGTCGCTGGGTGACTACGACCACCAGCAGAGCCTTCAATGGGGCTACGAGCTGCTGCGCGATGGCTTCGGCATCCGCCCCGAGCGGCTGTACGTCACGGTCTTCGGTGACGACGAGCAGGTCGGGCCCGACACCGAGTCGCTGCGGACATGGGGCGGGCTGGGCGTGCCGGTGGAGCTGACCGGTGAGGACAACTGGTGGTCCAACGGGCCGACTGGTCCGTGCGGTCCCGACTCGGAGATCTTCGTCTGGACCGGGGACGGCCCGCCCCAGGGCACCCCGACCAGTGATCAGCGGTGGGTGGAGGTGTGGAACCACGTGCGGATGCGCTACCGCCGCCACGAGGACGGCAGCCTGGAACCCCTGTCGCAATCCGGGATCGACACGGGGATGGGGCTGGAACGGCTCCTCACGGTCTTGCAAGACAAGCCGTCGGTCTTCGAGACCGATCTGTTCCTGCCATGGATGAAGACCATCCCGCCCCTGTGGAGCACGGACGAGTCGTCACTACGTGTCATCGTGGACCACCTGCGTTCCAGCATCGTGGTCATCGGCGACGGGGTCACGCCGTCCACCACCGGGCGAGGCTATGTGCTGCGCCGGCTCACCCGACGTGTGCTCACCGCTCTGTGGCGCGATGACTCCTCCCGCCTCTTGTCTGACCTTCCTCGGGAGCTCATTGGGCACACGCTGGAGCACTTCCGGCAATCGTGCGAGGTCAGCCATGTGCGTGAGGTGTTGCTCGATGAGGAGCGACGGTTCTCCACGCTCCTCAGGCGAGGGCGGCAGGTGCTGACCCGAGAGGGTTTTGTCGGGAAGTTGAGCGAGGAGGACTACCACTACCTGCACCAGACCCATGGGCTGCCCCGCGACCTCGTTGTCGGCCTGCTCACCGAGGGCGGATCAGGTCCATCCACTCGCACGTCCAGCTCTCGGGCGTAAGGGGAAGGCCCGGTCATGACAGCTGTAGGCCGAGCCCCGCCCTAGATCGGGGCTCGGAACAGGTGGGCCATTCGAGCCCGGGGACTTTGAGGGCGAGGGCGACGGTTGCCTGGACTCGTGTACGGGCTTCGGCGAGTTCGGCGGCCTGGTTGTTGCGTTGGACCATGCCCACCTCGTTCACGCGTCGTCCGGCGTAGAAGGCGACGCGGGCTGGCGCTCTTCCCGCTGAGGCGGCCGACCGGGACACCATCGACCAACTCGCCGAAGAGGGGCCGACAGCGCGCCGTCCGCTGGTTGACAGTCTCAAAGGCAGCCAGTCCCACAACATGAAAGAGTTGCGCGCGCCATTCTCGGGCGCGACCGGGATTCACCTGGTTTTCGCATGCGATCCGGCGCGGGAAGCTATCTTCCTGGTCGCTGGTGACAAGGCGGGGGGCTGGGGATCCTGGTACGACGAGGCGATTTCCGCCGACCGATGAGCGGTTCATCGAGCATTTGATCGCGTTGAAGGAGCAGGAGGGCCGATGGGCGCGGAATTCGTCAAGTGGGGCGATGTCAAGGCAAAGGCTCGCGTGCTCGACCCGCGTAGCGACAGCGGCGAAGTATTCGGGATCGAAGTCGTTCCTGTTACGTTGCGGTGCTTGGCGGAACGGTTGATTTGGTTGCCACCCGTGGCGAGAGTGCGTGGAAGGTTGCTTTATGTGGGTCCCTGGCCCTTGGGGAAGCCGGTGTCGCTCGTTCCAGGCGCTGGTCAGATGGTCTATGGCGCGGACTCCTGGGCGTGCGGCGGATCTCGTTCAGCCGGGACTGGCGGGCCTCGCATCAGGGAGAATTTGTGCGATAGAATTAGCCACTACAAGGCGCATGTCAAAAGCCACCGCCAGTGGGCGGTGGCTTTTGACATGCATCGGTCAGCCTGTCGCGCGAGATATGAGTGTTAGGATGTGGGATATAACCCACATCATCATATCAACTACCGCAAAAGGGCGCATTTCAGTCCTTTCGGACACTCATCTGCATCGTCGGACGTGAATCGCATCCCCGGGGGAAGGCTAGTATATCTATCAAGCTTTTCTTTTCTAGCCAAAGCCTTTCGCGATCTTACGTGAGGGAGTGGCGGTCCGCTGTAATGATCTTGATGGGATGCCCGGGGAACGGGAATGTCGAGGACTCTACAAGACCCAGATCTAACCAGTCCAGATCATCCCCGGTCGAAGCATCGCAGCAGGAACATCTGGACCTTATGCCTCGCGGCCGTCGCGTGTGTGAGACTGGGCGATGGCCGAGCCGGGCAACCGGAGCCCGCCGAACACGGCCCCGGCGACGGCGGCTCCGGTACTCCTTCCCTCACGCGGCGGTGTCCCAGCGACCGAGGGACGTAGTGATCTGGTGGCTCTCTCGTAGCCGGGCCAACTCCTCCTCCGTCAGTGAGGTCGCGGAGGGAAACGTGTCACCCACCTTCCAGCCCGCGTGGAGCACGGCGTCCTTGAGCGCGGTGATGGGGTTCCGGGTGGCGAGCCAGCCATGAAGGAATGACGCGAACAGCGCGTCCCCCGCCCCCGAGGTGCTCACCACGCCACGCGGTGCGACACCCGCCGCCTCGAGCAGGGTGCCGTCGCGTAGCCCCACGAGGCAACCGCGCCCGCCGAGTCCGACCGCGGCGATCGCGCATCCGGGATAGCGCTCGAAGACCCCCGCCACCCACTGCTCCGGCGGCCCGGCCAGCCGTTCGTGGCTGCAGAAGACGATGTCGGCGACCTCCAGCCAGGGCCGGTTGTACGCGTCGTCGATGTCCGTGATCAGGTGGACGTCGACCGCGATCGGCACGTCCGACGCCCGCGCGTGCCCCAGCAGGGGCCGGACGAACGCGGTGTTGGTGAGTACGGCGAGATCGACGCCGCGGATCAGCCGGCGGAACACCTCGACCGGGTACTCGACGGTGTTGACCGCGGCGACGTACGGATGCCCGGAGCGCCGTCCGTCCGGAGTCACGAGCACCACGCCGAGCGACGAGCGCGGCACCGTCACCACCCCAGGACCGAACAGCCCTCGGGTGCGTAACGACGCGTTGATCGCCTCGCCCGCGACGTCCTCACCCACGAAGGTGCACAGGCGGGCCTCGTCGCCCAGGGTGCGCAGGGTGTCGGCGATGTGGCACGCGGCCCCGGACACCTCGGCTCGCATCCAGCCGGGGAAGCGTTGCGACGTGTACGGGAGCGGGAACTCCGCGACCGGCATGGCCAGGTAGAGGCTGGTGACACCGGCTACGACTATCTTGCTGCCCATTCCTTCTCCTTCAAAGATGAGGCGGGGGGACCGGATCGGTCCGTGGGATGGTGGGCGGCTGCGTGATCCGCATCAGCCGGTACATCAGGCGCCGCATGTTCCGGTCGAAGCGGCCGGGGGCCGAGGTGAGCCGTGCCACGACCGCGGCATGCAGCCCCGGACGGTGGCAGGCGGCAGCTGCGCGCAACTGCGCGGTCAGTGGCTGATCGGAACGTAACCGGGGCGCGGCCGAAGCCAGCAGCCCCCCGGCGGACTCCGGGTCCACATCGTCTCCCGAACCGCCCACCAGCAGGACCGAGGCGCCGCAGACCGCGCCGTACACCGCGACCGAGCCGTGGTCCCCCACGACGTGATCGGCTGCGACGAGCGCCCCGCGCCAGTCGGCCTCGGGCGGTATCAGGACGAGCCCGTCACGGAGGCAGTCGGCCAGCCAGGATCGCACCTGCCAGATGCCGTGCCCGAACCAGACGTTCGGGTGGAAGAGCGCGGCCACGTGGTAGCGGTCGCGAGGCAGCTCGGCCAGCATCCGCCGGATCAGCTCCGCACGCAGCCCGAAGAGGGACCGCGTCCCCCAGGTCGAGGTCACCACCACGAGTTCGCGGTCGTCCTGGACGCCGAGGGCCTGGCGGTAGGTGCGCCGCTCGCCCGCGCTGGCGACCAGCCGGTCATGGGAGGCGTCGCCGACGACCTCGGCGACCGCGACGGCCTCCGGGCAGCTCCGCGCCAGCCGCCCGCGCTCCGCGTCGTGGGCGAGCACGATCGCCGACGGGACCACCATGCCGTCCCGGACCAGCTCCTGGGCGCTGAGCCCGTACACGCCGCGGACCGCGACGGCGCCGCCGCCCAGCCGGCGGCTGACCCGCTTGTTGTAACCCGCGCCGTGCGGGATGACGACGAGCGGCGCGTGAACATCCTCGATCCCCCCATAAGCGGCGGAGACGGCGAGGTCGAAGCGCTCGCGGATGGCCAGTTGCCACGGCATCACCACGCCGCCGATGCGTCCGAGCAACTCGCTCACCCCGTTGCCGAAGACGTCCGGGCCCACGGTGAACACCACCTGGACGCGCAGGTCGGCGGCGAGAAGACGGACGACGTCCAGCAGACGCTGCCCGGCGGTGACCGTGTGAACGATCACGAGTACAGTCCGCAGGCCGCGGCGCGTCACCCAGCGCGCCGCATCTGGCCCCACTGGCACGCGGTACCCCTCTGAACAGGACATCGGGCTTTCGAACCCCCCACTTTTCGTGTACGGCGTGGTTTCCTTTCGCCGTATTCGCCCCGGCCGTAATCCCCGTCTTAACGGCTCAATCCAAGAGTCGACCACATTCCTGGACAAAACCTTGCAACAATCGTGAAGTTGAAGAGTCAGATCAAAGGTGCGTATGGACCATTAAGCGAATACGCGGGAAACTGGCGACACGTGGGCCTTTAGCGGTGAAAGGACACTCATGGAGTTCCGAATACTCGGCTCCGTGGAGTTGTGGGCGGACGGGGAGGCGTGTGAGCTCGGATCTGCCAAGGAACGGTACGTGCTGGCGATCCTGCTCCTGTCGCCCGGGCAGCCCGTGTCCATCGAGACCATGATCAACCGGGTCTGGGGCGACGCGCCGCCGGCAAAGGCGCGTGAGAGCGTCCACAGCTATATCGCCCGGCTGCGCGGCCGTCTGAATCGGCGCTTCGGCGATACCCGGGCGCGGCTGACTTCCCGTTCCGGGGCTTACGTTCTGGAGGTCGATCCCCAACGGATAGACCTGCATCGTTTTCGGCAGCTGAACGTGCAGGCGCGGGCCATTGCGGCCAGCGGGAACCCGGAAGACGCGCTCCGCCTGCTCCGCGAAGCGGAGAATCTGTGGCGGGGCGATCCGCTTTCCGGCCTGCCCGGAGAATGGGTGACGACGTTCAGAACGAGTTTGGAGAGCGAACACCGCGCGGCGATCGGCACGCGCCTGGCGATGGAGCTCGACGCGGGCCGGCACGCCGAACTAGTCGGGGAGTTGTACGGGCTGGTCGATCAGTATCCGTATGACGAATCGTTCGTCGAACATCTGATGGTGGCCCTGTATCGCTGCGGGCGTCAGGGTGACGCGCTGGAGGCCTACCACCGAGCCAGCCACCGCCTCATCGGCGACCTCGGAGCCGAACCCGGGCCGTCCCTGCGCGGCACGTACGAGCGCATGCTCCGCGGCGATCCGGAGCTGGCCGCGCCGCCCGCCCGCCACCGCACCCCCGGCGGGCCGCTCGCCGACAACCTGCCCAGGGATGTCCAGGACTTCACCGGGCGGGAGACGGAGCTGAGCCGGCTGTACGCCGTGGTGGATCGTTCCCCCTCAGCGGTCGTGATCGAGGCCATCGACGGCATGGCCGGGATCGGCAAGACGGCGCTCGCCATCCACGCCGCTCACCGGCTGAAGGACCGGTATCCGGACGGCCGGTGGTACCTCCATCTCCGCGCGCACGATCCCCACCAGCCGCCACTCGACCCGGCCGAAGGTCTCGACGCCCTGCTGCGGCTGCTGGGAGAGGATCCCCGGCGGATTCCCGAGGCGCTGGAGCCGCGCGCGGCGCTGTGGCGGGCGTGGCTCGCCAACCGCCGGATACTGATCGTGCTGGACGATGCGGCCGGCGCCGACCAGGTGCGGCCGTTCCTTCCCGGGGCGCCCGGCTGCCTGGTGCTGGTCACGAGCAGGCGGCGGCTGGCCGGCCTCGAAGGGGCGCGACCGCTCCCGCTGGACGCTCTGGCGCCACCCGAGGCGGCGCTGCTCTTCCGTCGGATCGTCGGCCAGGACCGGCAGCTCGACGCCGGAGACGTCAACCGGCTCGTCCAGCTGTGCGGGTACCTTCCGCTCGCGGTCACGATCATGGCGAACAAGCTCCGCCACCGGCCGGCGCGCGGTGTCGGAGACCTGGTGGCGAAGCTGTCCCGATCCAGGGATCGGCTGGCCGAGATGCACGCGGGAGACAGGGACCTCGTCACCGCGTTCGAACTGTCGTACCGGGAACTGACTCCGGAGCGGCGGCACGCGTTCCGCCGCCTCGGCCTGCACGTCGGCGCCGACCTCACCGCGGGCGCGGCCGCGGCGCTGATCGGCTGCGACCTCGCGCGGGCCGAGCGCATCCTGGAGGAACTGATCGACCGGCACCTCGTGGAGGAACCGGACTCCGGCCGGGTCCGATTTCACGATCTGCTCCGCGCGTACGCGGGGGAGCGCGCCGCTGAGGAGGAACCCGCGGCGGAATTGCGGCGAGCCGTACATCGGCTGCTCGACTTCTACCTGCACACCGCCGACCAGGCTGATCGCGCCCTCTACCCGCACAGGCGCAGGGCCGCCGTGGACGTGGCCCATCCGCCCTCCGATCTATCGTCTGTGAGCGATCCGCGTTCCGCCGCCGAGTGGCTGCGCGCCGAGCGGATCAATCTGGTCATGTGCGTACGCCACTCCGCCGAGCGAGGCTTTCCGGAGCATGCGGTTCGTCTCTCGCAGGCCGTCGCGACGTACCTCGAACGCTCGGCGCACTGGGAGGACGCCGCCCGCATCCATGAGTTCGCTCGCCGGGCCTGTCAGGAGGTGGGCGACCGCGAGGGGGAGGCCCGCGTGGAGCTCGAACTGAGCTTGGTACGCAGCCGCACGGGCCACTATCCCGAGGCCTTCGAACACGCCGTCAACGGCCTCGGTGCCTTCCGCGCCCTCGGCGACCGGCGTGGCGAGGCCGATGCCCTGGACCACCTCGCCCACGTGCACTGGCTGTCCGGGCGCAACCGCGAGGCACTGGCGTACGCGGAGGAGGCGCTCGCGCTGTTTCGTGCCGTGGGGGATCGGCATGGGGAAGGGAACGCGTTGCTGCATTCGGGGATCGCGCTTTCGTACCTGGGGCGTACGGAGGAGGCGGTGGCCGTCTTCGAGAGTTCGTTGGAGATCGTGGAGGAGATGGGGGATGTCGCCACCAAGGCGATGTTGTTGAACAATCTCGGAGAGCTGCACCTCAACCGCGGTGATCACCGGGAGGCGCTCAGTCTGTTCCGGGACGCGCTCGCCACGATGCGGGAGGCGGGATGGCGGCAGAACGAGGCTGTGGCCTTGAACAACGTGGCCGGCGTCATGGCCTATGAGGGGCGCCGCGATGAGGCCTTGCACTTCTATCGTGAGGCCTTGTCAATTTACCGCGAGACCGGTGATCGCCGGAATGAGGCGGACGCATTGAGTAATATCGGGTCGATGTACCTGGGCATGGGGATGACCGCCGAAGCGCTGATCCATTTCCAGAAAGCGCTTGCCATCTCGGGGGATATAGGAGATTCGTACGAGACTGCGCGTGCGCTCCAGCGGATTGGTGATACTCAGCAGGTCGGTGGGCAGTTTGTCCTTGCTCGGGAGACTTATGAGCGGGCGCTCTCTTTGGCGAGGGATGTGGCGGATCCCTCCCTGGTGGCGGGTTCTCTGCGGCGCCTCGGTGAGAGTCTTTTGCATATTTATGGGAGGAGTGCGGCGGAAGGGGTATGGAGGGAGGCTTTGGGGATATTTGAGCGGTTGGGTGCTCCGGAGGCGGGTATTCTGCAGAATCGACTGAATGATCACGATGCGGCGGGTTGAAATCTGGTAGGGGCCCTTTCTTGTTTTTGTTAAGCGGCCATGGTCTACTTACTGCGGTAAACGCCGAAGTTGCCGAAAGGTAAGAAGAATGCACACCGATATGATGATGTGGGTTGTTGGCTGGTAGCAGCTGACGACCCACTCAAGTGAGGTGGTCCAGGCGGCCCCTGAGCCGGAGATACGTCGCAGAGTCGGCTTCGCCAAGCACTTCTAGCGCCATCTCATAGCAGTGGTACGCCTCTTCCGGTCGGCCGGTACGTTGAGCCAGCTCGCCCAGGCCTTCCAGGGCCGCGGCCCGGCCGACCGAAGATCCCAGCCGATTCATGACCTCCAGTGCGGAGCGTAGCTCGCGATCCGCCTGCTCGTGATCGATTTGGGCGTACCCAAGAAGGATCCCCACGCGAGCCTGGTTGAAGTCGTCAGCCACCCCGCGCAGCAGCCCCCGCGCCTGCTCCAGGTGAATCACCGCATCAGGCCCCCGGCCCTGGGCCACGAGGACACCGGCGAGATCCGTGAGTCCCAGCGCGGCCTTCCGATCGGCCCCCAACTCCTGATACATGGCGATCGAGGCCGTGAACCTGGCAATGGCCGCATCGTGGTCCCCCCGCCCCGCCGCGACGAGCCCGAGTCGCCGCAGCGACCCTGCCTCCCTGCCCCGCTCGCCAAGCCGACGCCAGATCTCCAGCGCTTCGTCAAACCGCGCGACGGCGTCGTCATAGCGCCCCAGGTCATTCAGGCTCAGCCCGAGGCGATTCAGCAATTTAGCCTGGGCGTACGCGTCCCCGGCTGCCCTCGCCGCAGCCAGCCCCGTCTCCTCCACCCCGACACGTTCCACGTGATGGCCCATGTACAGGAACAGCGCCCACATGGCATCGGCGAGCTGCCACGCCATCACCTCCCGCCCGCGCGCGTGCGCCAGGGTGACGGCGGCGCTCAGATTCGCGCGTTCGGACACCAGCCAGCCGAGCGCGTCCTGCGGACCGCCGAAGTCCGTCGGCTCGGCGGGAGGCGGCTCGGCGTCGCGAGGCAGCCCGGTACGGTACGGTCGGAGCTGCCGTTCCGCACGCGCGGCTGTAGCGAGATACCAGGCGAGCAATCGGCCTTCGGCGCCCTCGCGCTGGTCCCCGGCCTCGACCAGTTGGGCGGCGTGCAAGCGGACCAGCGCGTGATGGAATCGATAGTGGCCGTCCGAGACGTCGGTCAGCAGGTTCGCGTCGGTCAGCTCGCCAAGCAGCCGCCTGGCCTCCATCCGAGAGATGCCGGCGAGCGCGGCCGTCGCGTCACCGCCGAACGTGTTCCCTGGTACGAGGCCCAGGAGCCGGTACAGCCGGGCGGCGTCGAGATGGAGCGCTCGATAGGAGAGGTCGAGCGCGGAACGGAGTGCCACGTCGTCTCCTATCGTCAACGCCGCCAGGGTCTGCTGCTCCTCGGCCAGCGCGGTGACCATCTCGCGGAGCGGCCAACTCGGCCGCGCGGCCAGGCGGGCCGCCGCGACGCTCAGGGCCAGGGGTAGCCGCATGCACAGTTCGACCAGCTCAGAGGCCGCTTCGCGGTGCCGCTCCAGCCGGTCGCTCCCCAGCACGTCGCGGAGAAAAGCGAGGCTCGCCGCGGCGTCGAAGCGGTCGACGTACACCCCGCGGGCGCCCTGGACCAGCAGGCTGGCCAGCCGGTACCTGCTGGTCACCACGGTGAGGCTCGCCGGTGAGGCCGGAAGCAGCGGCCGCACCTGAGCGGCGGTGAACGCGTCGTCCAGCACGACGAGAAGCCGCTGGTCATGAGTCACTGTGCGGTACAGCGCCGCACGCTGGGCTGTATCGCCCGGTATGAGCTCTGCCGGGATGCCCAGGGCGTGCAGGAAGTCGCCCAGCACCTCCTGAGGGGAGGCCGGGTCGCCGGCGGAATGTCCGCGCAGTTCGGCGTACAACTGCCCGTCCGGGTAGTGCGAGCGGATCATGTGCGCCCAGCTCAGGGACAGCACGGTCTTGCCCACACCCACCGAACCCGTTATCAGCGCGGTGACCGGCACATCCGTCGCGTCCTCCCGCAGGGCATCCAGTTCGGCGATGGCGGCTTCGCGGTCGATCAGGCGCGGGCGCGGCGGAAGCTGGCTCGGCGCGGGCAGGGAGGCCGCTTCGTGGAAATGGACTCCGCCGAATATGTCACGGGCTTGGACAAGCGAACCGTAAACTATCCCAGCCGCCTCGTTGTACACAATTTCTGACAGTTTTCTCTTGGCTACCACGCCGTTTCGACACCAATCCACACCTCGGCCTGGCGTCCGCTCATGCAGACTGCGCGGCCTGGAATACAGACATCACCTGCAACAATGACGGATGAAAAAACATGCGGCAATATGCCGGCGAGTCATCTCGGGTGTGGCGCTCTGTATTCTGTCGCTGACATGACTGTGAGGATTGGCCTGTGCCAGTCGGAACGCCCGCAGAGGAACGACCCGGATACTGTAGCAAAACGGTCGTCAGCCGGAGATTCGCTGTGCGGCCATTACCTGCAAGCGTCACTCGACGAGGCTCAGCTCAACACGATCGACGCCAAGCTCGACACCCTCACCGAAGACCTGGAGGTGCCCGATGGCAAGGTCCATCTCCGCCAACGTCGTACGGCTTATGCCAGATGGTCGAATTCGCCGTCCTTGGCGCCGGCTAACCATGCCTGCCACTCCGCGAGTGTGAAAACGAGCGTCTCAACGGTGGGGGAGAGACGCATCACAACGTGGTCGCCGACGAATGCGACCAACAGAAGAGCGTCCGACTGATCAGGGGTGTGCAGCCATTCGGTGCTGATCAGATTGAGGTCCTCGGATGTCGGCTTCGTCGTACGGCCCGTAACCGCGGGTGGGGGAGTAGGCAACTCGAAGTAGCCGTCTTGGCTCCGGTGAGGAAGGACTGCCAGGCATCCGCACTTGCCCACAGCAGGGGACCGGAGGGGCTTTTCGAATCACGTAAGGTGGCCCCTGCGCCGTTTTGCTTCATTTGGATGCACTGCTGGCCACTACCGCTGCGGCTGCTGGAGACCCAGCCCTGCTCGTCAGTCATCGCATCGCCTTCCTTGTGCCCTTGATCAGGGTCACGGACTCATGGGCTGCCAAAGCCGTCCGGCGAGCGGCATCGGCGGCCATGCGATAGCGGGCTACGTCGCCGGGTGCTTCCACGAAGATATCCCCGAACAATCTCTCTTGATGGACGTCGGGATGATCCCTTTTGTCGGAGAACCCGGGAATGGTGAACTCGCTGTCCAGCCCGCGTAGGACCACCCGCGCCTGGCCGACTCGGTGGGCTGGCACTTCAGGCGCTCGTGCACTTGTCGCGGGGCGTACAGCGGCCTCTCGCAGGGCGGTGCGCAGTACGACGATCTCTGTGGTCACCCCGCAGACCGGTCGACCCATCAGTTAGAAGGGGTCAGGCGGTCGCGTTGAACGGCGTGAGCCGTAGTCGCAGCGACGTCGGAGCCAAATCCTGCACATAGGACGCGAAGTTCGCGACGTCGTCGAAGGGGAAGCCGTACGCCTTGTGGTCCCGGGTGTTCTCGTGCAGGACCCGCGCGTAGTGGTTGCTGACCGACGTGAGATAGAACGTGCTCCGGTCTGTCGTCGGCTGGTCGGGGTGGTTGTGCAGCGTCGAGCGGTTGAACGCGGCGCCGAGGATCGCCGCGACCGGGCCGGAGGTGCCGCCGGCGTCCAGGGCGCCGTTGCAGTAGAAGATGTCGCGGGTGCTCGGCCGTGCGAACGTCCGGATGCCGTTGTTGAAGACGAGCTGGCCGCCGGACACCCGCCCGGTGTAGGTGGTCCCGCCGACCACCACCCGCAGGTTGGCCGACGCGTACGTGTTCCACACCTGAGTGACGTACGGATCGAAGTACGTCGAAGAGAAGATGCCCGAGTCGATGCCGTGTCCCGGGGCGATCACCCGGAGGTTGTCGCCGACGATGAGCGGCCGGAAGGCGGGGTTGGCCGCGATGCCGGCGAAGATGGTGTCGCGGCCGTTCGGGACGAGGGTGCCGACGGTGTGGCTGGACTGCCCGTCGAGCCGGAGCTCCATCGGGATGCTGAACATGTCGACCATGGTGGTGTTGCAGAACATCCCATCGCTCTTGAACGTGAACTCCATGAAGTCGTGCAGCACGCCGTAGCTGGGGTCCGAGCTCACCCAACCGGCCGGGTGCTGTAACGCCGGTCGGCCGTTGCCATCCGTGACCACCCTGAACTTGACCTTCTGGCCGATGGAGACGTAGATGCGGCCGGACATCCACGGCAGGTTGAGGTGGGTGTCGCCGTTGGCCGCAAGTGGGATGGACAGGTCGGCGAAGCCGTCGGGGCCGTTGAGGGAGGCCGATACCGGCACTCTTGTGCCGTCTGCCCGGACGTAGACCTGCTGGCCGGTGCTCAGGTCGGTGCCGACGACGTAGAGGAAGATCGCGCTGTTGGCGTAGCGGTAGGTGTGGTTGACGACGGTCAGGGGCAGCACCGTGGCGGCCTCGGCCCGGGGGGTGAGTGCCAGCACCGGGGTGGCGGCGGCTGCCGCCGCGCCGGCGAGCAGGGTTCGTCTTGTGATCATGAGTGTCGGGCTCCTCACCGTAATGCCGGAGCGCCCTCGTCTTCCATGGCGAGAGAGCGCTCTCTCGATGCATTTGGTTAAGTTTCTTTCCTGTAAAGCTGGCTGTCAAGGGTCATCATGATGCTCATGAATCTGCTCGACGACGACGCGCTCGAACGCTCCTCCGTCGTGGCCAACTGCCGGATGAATCGCGAGCGACGCCTGCCCGGCTACGACCGAGAGCTGGGCATCAACGTCGTCGACACGCTGCGCTCCAGGCGGCGGCCGGTGCGTTGGCTCGATCTGTGCTGCGGGACGGGGAACGCCCTCGGCCAGGCCGCCGACCTGCTCGGCGACGATGCCGAGATCGTCGGCGTCGACCTGGTCGACTTCTTCGCCCGCCCCCAGCGACCACCGCGCCTGCGGTTGGTCACCGCCTCCGTCGTCACGTGGGAGCCCGAGCAGCCCTTCGACCTGATCACCTGCGTTCACGGGCTGCACTACATCGGTGACAAGCTCGGGGTGCTTGCCAGGATCGGCACATGGCTCGCCGATGACGGCCTGTTCGTCGCGAACTTCGACGTTCGCTCCATCCGTCTAAGGGGTGGCACACCCGCGGGCCGCCACCTCACCACGTCACTGCGCTCGCAGGGCGTGCGGTACGACAGCCGCGCCCGGCGGATCAGCTGGACGGGTCGGCGCCTCATCGACCTGCCGTACCGCTACCAGGGTTCTGACGATCAGGCCGGTCCCAACTACACCGGCCAACCCGCGGTCAACTCCTACTACGACCGGCTGAGCTGGGGGGCTTCCTATTAACTCGTGAGCAGAGCTAATATTTTTGGTATGGATACAACGGACTTTCCCGACGTCCTCGTCGGCGTCCTGACCGGTATCCAGCGGCTGGTCCGGCGCCGACTGCGTCAGGGGATGACCGGGCCGCGGCTGCGCGGCGCCCAGGTCGAGCTGCTGCGACTGGTCGCGGCCAACCCCGGCATCGGGGTCTCGGCGGCGGCCAAGGAGCTCTATCTGGCGGGCAACTCGGTGTCCACGCTGGTCAACCAGCTCACGGCCGCCGGGCTGCTGCGCCGCGAGACCGGCCATGACGACCGCCGCTCCGCCCGGCTGCTGGCCACCCCCGAGGCCGAGGCGCGGCTGCGGGCCTGGGAGGAGCGGCGCGCCGCGCTCGTCCGCGAGCAGATCGAACGGCTCAGCGAGGAGGACCGGGCCGCACTGAGCGTCGCGCTCCCGGCGCTGCGCAGGCTGGCCGAGGGACTGCACGAGGAGATGGAGATGGCATGAGGGACGACCCGCCGGCGGTCAGTTGCACCGGCCTGAGCTACGCCTTCGGTCCGACGAAAGCCGTGGACGGCCTCGATCTGACGGTGGTCTCCGGTGAGGTGTTCGGCCTGCTCGGTCCCAACGGCGCGGGCAAGACCACCGCCATCCGCTGCGTGACCACACTGCTGCCCGTTCCGTCCGGGATGGTGCGGGTGTTCGGGCACGACGCGGCCACCGAACAGATGGCGGTGCGCCGCCTGCTCGGCTACGTACCCCAGCAACTGTCGGCGGACGCGGGCCTGACGGGGCGTGAGAACGTCTCCCTGTTCGCCCGCGTTTTCGACGTCCCCCGGCGCGAGCGGGCGGCCCGGGTCGGCCAGGCGCTGGAGGCGGTCGGGCTCGCCGACGCCGCCGACCGGCTGGCCGCCACCTACTCCGGCGGCATGGTACGCCGCCTCGAACTCGCCCAGGCACTGGTCAGCGCCCCACGCCTGCTCATGCTGGACGAGCCGACGATCGGGCTCGACCCCATCGCCCGCACCAGCGTGTGGGAGCACATCATGGCGGTACGCGCCGCCACCGGGATGACCGTCCTGGTCACCACGCATTACATGGACGAGGCCGACCAGTACTGCGACCGGATCGCGCTCATGCACCACGGACGCGTACGGGCGCTCGGCACGCCGGAGCAGCTCACCGACGACCTGCGCGTCCGCCTCGGCGACGGCTCGACGCCGACGCTGGAGGACGTCTTCCGTGACGTCGCCGGCAGCGGCCTCGACGAAGGAGGAGGAGAGTTCCGCGATGTCCGCCGTACCCGCAACACCGCCTCCCGCGTCGGCTGACATGACCGGCGTCGGTGATCTCGACCTGCTGCTCGTTCCGCCGCGCCCCCGGACAGGGTGGCGCGTGCTGCCCGCCAGGGTCACCGCGATGTGCGTGGTGGAGCTGCAGAAGCTGCGCCACGATCGCACCGAGCTGTACACCCGCGCGATCCAGCCCGCCCTGTGGCTGCTGATCTTCGGCGAGACCTTCACCCGCATCAAGGTGATCCCGACCGGCGGCATCCCGTACCTGGACTACCTGGCCCCCGGGATCATCGCCCAGTCCACCATGTTCATCGCCATCTTCTACGGCATCCAGATCATCTGGGAACGCGACTCGGGCGTCCTGACCAAGCTCCTGGTCACGCCGACCCCGCGGGTCGCGCTGGTCACCGGCAAGGCGTTCGCCGCCGGGGTGAAGGCGATGATCCAGGCGGTGGTCGTGGTGCTCATCGCCGCGCTGCTGGGCGTGAGCATGACCTGGAACCCCCTGCGCCTGGCCGGCGTGATCGTGGTCGTGCTGCTCGGCTCGGCGTTCTTCTCCTGCCTGTCGGTGACGATCGCCGGGATCGTGCTGACCCGCGACCGGCTGATGGGGATCGGGCAGGCCATCACCATGCCGTTGTTCTTCGCGTCCAACGCGCTCTATCCGACCACGGCCATGCCGGACTGGCTGCGGTACATCAGCGTGATCAACCCTCTCAGCTACGAGGTCGACGCGCTGCGCGGGCTGCTGCTCGGCATCCCCTCGGACCTGCCGCTGGACTTCGTGGTGCTGCTCGCGGCCTCGGCGATCGGCATCACGGCGGCGTCCGGCCTGTTGGGGCGACTGGCGCGGTGACTCACTGAAGGCGCCCGGCTCCGAGAACGCGATGAGGAGTAGGCTGGGTGGCGCGCGCCCAGGGCGCCACCGGTCCGCGGGAAGGGCTAAGCCCACCTGATGCTCATCGAACGACCCGGCCCGACCTCTTTTCCAGCCTGATCATGCGGACCCCAGGCCAGACGGAAAGGAGGCTTTCATGCCTGTCCATCGCCTGCCCGACAACCCCAGCATCGAACAGCTCCGCAAGCAGGCCAAGACACTCCTGCGGTCTGTGAAGGCGGGAGTTCCTGAGGCGCTCGGGCTCGTCGATGAGTTCCATCCCCGAACTCCGGAGACGCTCAAGCTATCCGACGCGCAGCTCGTCACCGCCCGCATGTACGGCTTCGCGAGCTGGCCCAGGCTGAAAGACCACATCGGCACCGTCGAGCGCTACTCCCGGTCGCCGCACCGGGTCGCGCCGAGGGAAGAGTTGCCGGAGGAGTTCCTGCGGCTCGCCTGCCTCACCTATGGCACGGACTACCCGGGCCGGACCGAGGACGCCGACCTGCTGCTGGCCCGGCATCCGCGGTTGCCCACCACCAACGTCTTCACGATGGCGGCCACCGGCTCGGCCGATGCGCTGGCCGACGCCCTGGCCGAGAATCCGGGGCTGGCCCGGGCGCAGGGCGGCCCCTTCGCGTGGGAGCCGCTGCTGTACCTGGCCTACGCGCGGCTCGATACTCCCGGCAGCCATGTAGCAGCGGCCCGGCTCCTCCTCAAGCACGGCGCCGACCCGAACGCCGGATTCCTGTGGGACGGGCTGCCCTCGCCGTTCACCGCGCTCACGGGCGCGTTCGGCGGCGGAGAGGGCCATCAGCCGCCGCATCCGCAGGGCCTGGCGCTGGCCAGACTGCTGCTGGAGGCCGGGGCGGACGCCAACGACAGCCAGACCCTGTACAACCGCGGGCTCGGCGGCGCCTGCCCCGACGACACCACTCACCTTGAGCTGCTGCTGGAGTTCGGGCTGGGCCGCGGTGACGGCGGGCCGTGGCAGGCCCGGATGGGACCGACGCTGCAGTCTCCGCGACAGCTCATGCGCGACGAACTGGCCACCGCCGCGCTGCGGGGCTGTCCGCGGCGGGCCCGGCTGCTCCTGGCACACGGCGCCGAGGTGGACGGCCTGGGCGGTCATCCGGCGTACGGCGGACGCACGCCGTACGAGCTCGCCCTGCTGAACGGGCACACCGAGGTCGCGGAGTCGCTCGCCGCGGCCGGCGCCTCGGCGGTGATGGACGAGACGGACACGTTCACCGCCGCCTGCATGCGCGCCGACGCCGAGGCGGTGGCCGGACTCGGCCCGCAACCGCTGGCACGGGCGCTCGCCCGATCCCCCGAGCTGATCAGCAGGGCGGCCGAGCGGCGCAAGCCCGCGGCGGTGCGGCTGCTCGCCGGTCTCGGCTTCGACGTCAACCATCTGCATGGTTCCACCCCGCTGCACGCGGCGGCCTGGAACGACGACGTCGAGACGGCCAGGACACTGATCGAGCTCGGCGCCGACTCCACGATCAAGGACACCGCGTACGACTCGACCCCCCTCGGCTGGGCCGAGCACGGTGGCAAGCACCGCGTGGCGGCGTACCTACGGAGTCTGGGGCGGGAGTGACGGCGCGCGTCAAGGGTGCAGCCAGGTTAGGGCGGCGGTGACCAGGGCCTCAACGCCCATCGGCAAGGTGGGGAAGATCAAGGGGGCGAAGAAGGGGGAGTGGTTGCCGGGGACGTCCTCGCCCAGGCGGCCCGCCTGCTCGGCGCGGGCGTACTGAGCCGGGTCGGCGCTGCCCAGCCCCCAGAAGACGGAGGGGACGCCGGCGGCGGTGCCGAAGACGCCGAAGTCCTCGCTGCCCATCATCGGCGCCATGTCGGCCACCCCGGCGGGGCCGAAGCGGGTGGTGAAGGCTTCGGTCAGGCGGACGGTGGCGGTGGGGTCGTTGGCGGTCAGGGGGAAGGCGTTGAGGGTGCGGAACGAGGGCGGGCGGGGTGCGGCGGACGCCGTGGCCTCGGCGTTGACGACGCGTTCGATCGCGGCGAGGAGCCTGCGGCGGACCTCGGGGGAGAACGTACGGATGTTGAGGGTGATGGATGCCTCGTCGGCGATGACGTTCTCCTTGTGACCCGCGTGGATCTGGGCCACTGTCAGCACCGCGCGTTCGAAGGGGGACACCTCGCGGGAGACGACGGTCTGCAGGCGCATCACGATGGCGGCGGCCAGGACCACGGGGTCGACGGTGCGTTCCGGCTGGGAGCCGTGCCCGCCTCTGCCGCACAGGCGGATCTCGATGCTGTCGGCGGCGCCCAGGATCTCTCCCGGCCGGATGAACACCGTGCCCGCGGGGCGGGGGAAGACGTGCTGGCCGAGTACGACGGACGGCGGGCCGGTCAGGTCGAACAGCCCGTCGTCCACCATGGCCTGCGCCCCGCCGGCGATCTCCTCCGCCGGCTGGAACAGCGCCACGAGCGTGCCCTGCCACTGGTCGCGGGCCGCCGACAGCAGCCGCGCGGCGCCGGACAGGCAGGTCACGTGCATGTCGTGGCCACAGGCGTGCATGAGGCCGTTCTCGACGCTCGCGTACGGGAGGCCGGTCCGTTCCAGGACCGGCAGGGCGTCCATGTCGGCCCGCAGCGCGACGGTCGGGCCCTCGCCGTTGCGGAGCACGCCCGCCACGCCGGTGCCGCCGACGCCGGTGTGTACCTCGAATCCGGCCTCGCGGAGGCGATCGGCCGCGATGCGCGCGGTGCGCTTCTCCTCGAAGGCGGGCTCGGGGTGCTGGTGCAGGTCCCGGTAGAGGGCGGCGAGCTCGTCTTGTGCCGCGTCGTCGAGCCGGGTCAGCACCGCGTCGATTCCGCTCATACCGCCTCCTCCAGCGCGACGATCTCCTTGGAGAGCGTACGTCGGGCGGTGTCGAGCTGGTCCGGGGTGGGGGCCGTTCTGGGGAAGTCGCCGGGCAGTTCGCGGAGCACGGCGTCGTACAGGGCGGTACGGCGCGGCCGGCGGGCCGGTGGCGGGAGGCGGAACAGGACGGCCACCAGGCGGTCGACGGTGCCGGTGTCGAAGACGGACTCCCACGCCTGGCGTTCTGGCCCGAATCCGAAGCCCCCGCGGTGGCCGAGCAGGCGGGCCGCGGCCGTGGCGGCCTCGTCGACGGCGAGTGTGTCGGTGAGGTCGTTCAGCACCACGCCGTACTCGCGGGCCGCGGCCTCGCGCGAGACGACGCCACGTTCCACGTCGCGCAGGACGGCGGCGGGGTCCCTGGTGTACGGGTCACCGTAGCCGCCCGCGCCCGAGGTCAGGAGGGTGACGACGTCGCCACGCTCCAGCGGCAGCACATCGATCTTGAGATGCCGACGTTCCCGGGGCGTGCCCGGGTTGACGATCAGTTCGGTGGGCTCGCCGGGGCCGCCGCCGCGCACCCCCCACGGGCGGAAGCACAGCCGTTCCAGCCCCCGGGCCAGCAGTTTCGAGCCGTCCTCCAGTACGCGGAAGGTCAGTTCGAGACCGCAGCCACCGCGCCAGCGACCGGCGCCGCCGGAGTCCGCCCGCAGGCCGTAGCGGAGGATCGCGACGCCGATCTCCGTCTCGACCGTCTCCACCGGGTTGTTGGACAGGTTGGAGATGCCGCTGTCCCGGCCGTCCACGCCGTCGGCGCCCTCGCGAGCACCGGTTCCGCCGACCATCGGCTCCAGCACCTGGACGTTCTGCAGCTCGGCGACCACGACGGGGACCACCAAGCCGCTGGAGGCCGCCGGGAGGATCTCCGGGGCGGCGAGTCCGAGCGCGCCGCCGACGGCGTCGTTGACGCGGGACGCCGAGGCGTGCCGTACGCCCACGGCGGCCGGGCGCACCGGGTTGACCAGCGAACCCTCCGGCGCGGTCACGCTGATCGGCTGGATGAGGCCGGAGTTGAGCGCGATGCCCGGGTCGAGGGTGCAGATGAGCGCGAGCACCCGGGTGGTGATCCAGGCGTGCGGTTTGCCCAGGGTCGCGATGTTGAAGGCCGCGGCGACCTGTGGATCCGTACCGGTGAAGTCGAGGTGCAGGTTGCCCGCGTCGAGGGTCGCGGTGACCGACAGGCGTACCGGGATGCTGGAGACCGCGTCGTCGTCGAGGTAGTCGACGAAGCGGTAGGTGCCGTCGTCGAGCCGGGACAGGGCGGCCCTGGCCTTGCCCGCGGTGTACGCGACCAGGTCGTCCTGGGCCGCGAGCACCGTGTCCACGCCGTGCTGGGCGATGACGCCCGCCAGCCGTTCGCGGCCGGTGCGCAGGGCGGCGAGCATGGCCCGGATGTCGCCCAGGTTGGCCTCCGGCGTACGGCTGTTGGCCGTGATCAGCGCCTCCACGTCACGGCTTGGCTGGCCCGCCCGTACCAGCTTGACCGGCGGGATCTGCAGGCCCTCCTGGTAGATCTCGTCGTTGATCGGCGACAGGCTGCTCGGCACCCGGCCGCCGATGTCCGAGCAGTGGATGAACGCCCAGCCGTAGCCGACCACCGCACCCTCGTGGAAGTACGGCTCGATGACCTGGATGTCGGTGAGGTGGGTGGCGAGGCCGCCGGACCGGTACGGGTCGTTGGTGATGATCACGTCGCCGGGCTCCAGGGGCTCGGCACGCCGTACGGCCTCCAGGAGGTTCAGCCCGACGAACCCCGACACGCCGATGCCCCGCGGGTACGCCACGAAGCCGCCGTCGAGCCCGGCGAGCGCGCAGCAGAAGTCGGCGGTCTCCTTGACGTACAGAGACCGGCTCGTACGCTGCAGCGTCAGGCACATCTCCTCGGTCAGGGCGCTCAGCCGGTTGCCGACGATCTCCAATGTGACGGGGTCGAGCCGCACGATCAGCCCTTTCGACTTCGACGAAGATGCAGATTCCCGGTGCCGTCGACGTTCCCGGACCAGCCGGGCGGGACGACCACGGTGGTGTCGTCCTGCTCGACGATCGCCGGGCCGGCGAACGCGTCGCCCACGCCGAGGGCCGCTCGCAGATGGACGTCGGCGGCGTGCCACGCGCCGGCGAGCAGGACCTGCCTGCGGCCGTGCGGGGCGGGGCTTCCGGTTCCCGGGGGTACGGTGGCGGACGGCAGCTCGGCCACCGGGCCGACGACGCCGAGCCTGGCGGTGCCCAGTTCGATGGGGGCGTGCTGGTCGCGGAAGCCGTAGAGGCGTTCGTGCTCGGCGTGGAACGCTTCGGAGATCGCCCCGACGTCGAGCCGGGCCGGGTCCAGGGCGACGCTGAGCTCGTACGCCTGTCCGGCGTAGCGCATGTCGGCCGAGTGGGACAGCCGCGCTCCAAAGCCGCGGCCGCTTCGGGCGGCGGCGTCCTCAGGCGCGGCGCCGTGCCCGGCCCGGCTGTCCCCGGTGTGGCCGTCTCCGGCTCCGTTGTTACCGGTGTGGCCGTCTCCGGCTCCGTTGTTACCGGTTCGGCCGTCTCCGGCTGAGCCGTCCCCAGTTTCGCCGTCTCTGGCTCGGTCGTCTTCGGTTCGGCCGGTCCCGGGGGCGGCGGCGAAGCCGGCGCCGGCGGCGGACTGTTCGGTGAGCCAGGCTTGGGCCTGGTCGGACAGGTCGGCGAGTACGCCGGACAGGCGGGCGGCGCTCGCCGGGTCGAGGCGGCGGCGCAGGCTGCGGGCGAAGTCGCGGCGCAGGTCGGCGCCCGCCGCGCCCAGGGCGCAGAAGGTGGCGGCCGTGGGCGGTACCACGATGTGGGTGATGCCGACCTCTTCGGCGAGCATCGCGGCGTGGGTCGGGCCCGCGCCGCCGAACGGCACGAGGGTGAACCGCCGGGGGTCGAGACCACACTGGGCCATGATCTTCTGGAGCTCGGTCGCCATGCCCGCTGTGGCCACCCGCAACGCCCCCGCAGCGGCCCGATGCGCCGCCTCGGCACCGCTGTCCTCCGCAGAATGCCCCGCGCCCGGCCCCGCGCCCGGTCCTTTGTCTGGCCCTGTGCCCAGCTTCGTGCTTGGCCGCAGCCCCGTCCCCGCGCCCAGACGGGAGCCGGGGTGCGCGCCCGGGTGAGTGTCCGGACGGGCCTGGACGTCGGGGTCGGGACGGGTGTGGAGGTGGGAGTCGGGGTCGGAGCCCAGTTCGGCGTCGGGGTGGGAGTGGGGGAGGGTCCCGGAGAGGCGGGTGGCGATGTCGGCGAGAGACTTGGCGGCGGCGTCGGCATCGAGCCGCATCCGGCCGCCGAGGAAGGTCGCCGGGTCGATCATTCCGGTGACCAGGTAACAGTCCGTCACCGCCGGCCGTTCCCCGCCCCGGCCGTACGCCACCGGTCCAGGATCGGCCCCGGCGCTCTCGGGCCCGACCTTCAGCACCCCCTGACCGTCCACCCAGACGACCGACCCGCCGCCCGCCCCGATCGCGCTCACCGCGACGACCGGCACGATCAGGGGCAGGCCGCCGACCGTGGTGTGGGTGGCCAGTTCGGGCGAGCCGTTGACCGTCACCGCGATGTCGCTGCTGGTGCCGCCCATGTCGAAGGTGACGATGGCGCCCATGCCGAGCCGCGCGGCCGCGGTCACCCCGGCGGCCGGTCCGGACAGCACCGTCTCGATGGGCCGTTCGGCGGCGGAGCGCAGGCTCATCGAGCCGCCGTTGGAGGCGCTGATGAAGATGGGCGCGGGCACGCCGAGCGCGCGCACCCTGCTCTCCAGGCGCCCGAAGTAGTCGCGCATCAGCGGCTGGATGTAGGCGTTGAGGCAGGCCACCAGCGCACGTTCGTACTCACGGACCTCGGGCCAGACGGTCGCGGAGGCCATCAGCGGCAGGTCCGGGAGCCGTTCCCGCAGGCCGGACGCGACGCCCTCCTCGAAAGCGGGGTCGGTGTAGCCGTGCAGGACCAGGACCGCCGCCGCGTCGGCGCCGGTGGCGCGCAGGCGGGCGGCGACGCGGTCCAGCTCCCCGGCGTCCGGCGCGGACACGGGTACGCCGCCGGGGCCCAGCCGGGCGGCGATCTCGACGATCCGGTCACGGGGGACGAGCGGCTCCTCCTTGCCCGCGTACAGGTCGAAGGAGGACGGCATGCGGCTGCGGCCGATCTCCAGGATGTCCCGGTAGCCCTCGGTCACGACCAGGGCGATCCGGGCGCCGCGCCGCTGGATGATGGCGTTCAGCCCGATCGTGGTGCCGTGCGTGATGCCGCCGATCTCCTCGGGCCGCAGGTCGGCCTGGGCGAGGATGGCCGCCAGCCCGTCGGCGACGGCTCTGGACGGGTCGGCGGGCGTGCTCGGCTCCTTGTGGTGCACCACCAGGCCGCGTTCCGGTACGGCGGCGACGAGGTCGGTGAACGTCCCCCCGACGTCGATGCCGATCCGCGCCATCATGGGGACAGCCGTAGTCACAAAGCCTCCGAAATACGAGCGAACCTATCGGCGATCACCATTACGACCACGCTCGCCGCCATGAGGAGCGTGGACACCGCGGCCATCGACGGGTCGAGCTGGTACTGCACGGCCGAGAAGATCCGCAGCGGCACCGTCGTGGTGTTCGCGCCGGCCACGAGGGCCGTCACGGCGACCTCGCCCAGCGACGTGACCGCGGCGAGGATCGCGCCCGCGAGGATGCCGGGCCGCAGCAGCGGCAGCGTCACGGTGAAGAAGACCCGGACCCGTCCCGCGCCCAGGCTGGTCGCGGCCCGTTCGAGTGCCGGGTCGAGCTGCGCCGCGCTGACCATGACCGCGCGCACCACGAAGGGCAGCGCGATCAGCGAATGCGCCAGCCACAGCCCGGTGACGCTGTTGATCAGGCCGACGCCGTGGAAGTAGTAGAGCAGCCCGAGCGCGGTGATGATCTCGGGGACCATCAGCGGCGACAGCGCCAGCCCCTGAAGCAGCCGCCGCCCCGGGAAGGTGCCCTGCGCCAGGCCGTACGCCGCGAGGGTGCCGATCACCACGGTCGTCGGCACGACCAGGAGCACCAGCACGCCGCTCAGCCGGAACGACACCTGCCAGTCGGGCGAGCCGAGCACCTCGGCGTACCAGCGGAGCGACAACCCGGACGGCGGGAAGGCCATCGAGGCGTCCCGGTTGAACGAGCTCACGACCAGCACCACCAGCGGCGCGATCAGGAACAGGAACACGGCCGTCGCGAACGCCCCGCTCAGCAGGCCCACGGCCCGGTCGTAGCCGAGTCTCCGCCGCCGCTCAGCCATGGAGCCGCCGTTCCCAGATCCGGAACGCGCCCGCGAGCAGCGTCGTGGACAGCAGGGTGAGAGCCAGCAGCGCGAAGCTCAGCGCGGCGGCGACCGGATAGTTGAACACGGTCTCCACCTGGTCGTAGACGCGGATGCCGGCCAGCGGCTGGGTGACCCCGCCGACCAGCAGCGGCGTGATGTAGATCCCCATGGCGAGGGCGAAGACGATGAGCGCGCCGGTGACCACGCCGGGCAGGCTGAGCGGCACCGTGACCCGCAGGAACGTCCGCACCGGCCCAGCGCCGAGCGTCTGGGAGGCACGGTGCAGGTTGTGGTCCAGCCCGCCGAGCGCGGTCGTGAGCGGGATGATCGCGAACGGCAGCAGCACGTGCGTGACCGCGATCACGACCGACGGGTAGCTGGTGAGCAGCCGGGCGGGCTGGTCCCGCAGCCCGGTGGCGACCAGCAGCCGGTTGACGATCCCGTTGCCGGACAGCAGCACCACCCATCCATAGGTGCGTACCACCACGCTGGTCAGCAGCGGCGAGATCACGATGACGAACAGCAGGGTACGCATCGCCCCGGCACTACGGCGGGCCAGGACGTAGGCGGCCGGGTATGCGAGCACGACGCACAGCGCGGCCACCAGGAGCGCGGTGGCCAGGGTCTCCAGCAGCGAGCCGTAGAAGTACGACTCGGTGAACACCCGCTTGTACTGGTTCAGGGTGAATCCGGGCAGCGCCGCGTTGTACGGGTCGACCGGGCTGAAGCTGAGCCTGAACAGCTCCACGAGCGGCACCAGGAACAGCGCCGCCAGGAAGACGACCAGCGGAGCCACGTACGCCAGACCGGCCCACCGTCTGGTGAGGGTCATCCGCCCGCTCCCGTGTCCAGGACGATCACGTCGGCCGGGTCCCAGTGGGCGACGACGGCCGAGCCGGCGCCCGGGGGGTCGGCGGAGTTCGCACCCGTGTCGGCGACCTGCACGGTCAGGGTGCGCCCGTTCGCCAGCCGCACCTCCACATGCCAGGCGTCGCCCGCGAAGGCGCGATAGCCGACGGTCCCGGCGACGCCCCGGCCGTCCGGGCCCTGGCCGTCCGTGGTCAGCCGGATGCGCTCGGGACGTATCGCGACCACCGCCCGGTCGCCCTGCCGGAGCCGCAGCGGGCCGGGGTCGAGCAGGATCCCGTCCACGTCGAGCCGGCCGTCGGCCACTGTGCCCTCCAGGACGTTGGCCGCGCCGATGAACTGCGCGACGAACCGGGTCGCCGGCCGCCGGTAGACCTCGTCGGGGGTGCCGAGCTGCTCGATCCGGCCGCCGTTCATGACGGCGACCCGGTCGGACAGGGCCAGCGCCTCCTCCTGGTCATGGGTGACGAAGACCATCGTGGTGCCGATGCGCCGCTGGATGGCCCGCAGCTCCACCCGCATCTCCGCGCGCAGCTTGGCGTCGAGATTGGAGAGCGGCTCGTCGAGGAGCAGCACGGCGGGCCGGATGGCGAGGGCGCGGGCGAGGGCCACCCGCTGCTGCTGCCCACCGGACAGTTGCCGGGGGCGGCGGTCCGCGTACCCCTCCAGGCCGACCAGGCGCAGGGCCTCACGGACCCGCTCATCCCGCTCGGCCCGGCCCAGCCGCCGGATCCGCAGCCCATACGCCACGTTGCCGGCCACGGTCATGTGCGGGAACAGCGCGTAGTTCTGGAAGACCATGCCGAGCCCACGCCGGTACGGCGGTCGGTCCGTCACGTCGGCGCCGTCGATCACGATCCGTCCGGCCGTCGGCTGCACGAAACCGGCGACGCAGTTGAGCAGGGTCGTCTTGCCGCAGCCGCTGGGCCCGAGTATGGAGAGGAACTCGCCTTTGCGGATCGACAGCGTCTCCAGGTCGAGCACGCGCGCGCCCTCGTACCCGGCGACCAGCCCCTCGATCTCGACGTGTCCGGCGCCTTCCTCGGGCAGGTCGATCAACCGAAGATCTGGTTCCACCGCTGCTGCCATTCGTTCAGCTTGGGAGTGGCCACCGCGTAGTCCACCCAGGTGAACTTGCGGAAGACCTCTGGACCGTGCTGCACGCGCTGGTCGAACTCCTTGCTGTAGGTGATCGTGTCGTTCCCGGCGGCGTACCAGGTGCCCTCGGCGAACGGCTTCTGGTTGGGCGCCGCCGTCAGGTAGTCGAGGAACTTGGTGGCCAGGTCGCTCTTCGTCGTGCCAGCGGCGATGAAGTACGAGGTCAGCGCCCCCACCGGCCCGGACTTGGGATAGGCGAAGCCGATCGGGGAGCCGGCCTGGGCCATGGCGAAGGCGCGGCCGTCCCAGAAGGGCATGATCCAGGCGTCGCCGTTCTCCATGACCGTGGCCGCGTTGCCGGCGTTGGCCGGGAACGACGACACGCAGCCCTTCAGCTTCGCGAGCTGGGCGAACGCCTTGTCCACCGCGGCCGGGTCGGACAGCTTGCCGCCCTGGGAGGTGACCAGGGCGGAGAAGAACTCCAGGCCCGGGTTGTAGGTCAGGGGCGGCAGCGCGACATGGCCGCAGTACTGCTTGTCGAAGATGTCCGACCAGTCGGCGGGCGGGCTCTTGATCTTGTCGGTCCGGTACATCAGCCCGGTCGAGCCCGTGGTCAGCGGCACCCCGTACTGCTTGGCGTCGTGGGCGGACTTCTCGGCGAGTACGGGGTCCAGCTCCTTCCAGTGCGCCAGCCGATCGGTCTGGAGCGGCTGGAGCAGGCCCGCGGCGGCGGCCGGGCGGGAGGCGTCGGGGGTGAAGGCGATGACGTCGAACGGCGGGTTCTTGCCGCCGGCCGCACGCAGCTTGGTGAGCCATTCGGCGTTCGCGCCGTAGACGAGGTTCACCTTGACACCGGTGTCGCGCTGGAACGGCTCGACGAACGACTTCTTGAACAGCTCGCCCCAGGCCCCCGCGAACGCGGTGACCGTGATCTCCTGTTTCGCCGCATTCGTCGAGCCGCCGCCGGTGTCCACTCCGCCGCACGCCGCGAGCCCCAGCACGATCGCCAGGCTCGCTGCCGCAAGGCGAGTTGTTCCGCCCCTCATCAATCCCTCTCTGTCTGAGCCGCCAGTCAGGCTCCAAGACAGAAACCGACTATACTAGTCGGAATGATGGGTTAATTTACTACCTGCCTAGTTTGGCCTGGCGCGCCCCATACCCCACTTATTGCGATGTATGACGGGGTCACCGACTGAGCCGGTGGGCGAGCCGGTCCAGCGACAGGTTGATGCCGATGAAGATGGCCGCGATGAGGATGGCCGCCGGGATGATGTTCGAGAAGTTGGCCGCGATCCCGTTCAGCCCCCGGTCCACCAGCTCGTCGTAACCCACGATCAGCCCGAGCGCCGAATCCTTCAGCAGCACCACGAACTGGCTGATCACGGCCGGCATCATGGCCCGGAACGCCTGCGGCAGCAGCACCAGCCGCATGACCTGCCCCTTGCGCAGCCCGATCGCGTGGGCCGCCTCCGCCTGGCCCCGGGGCAGGCTCAGCACCCCGGCCCGGATGATCTCGGCGATCACCGACCCGTTGTAGAAGGTCAGCCCGAACACCACGGCCGTGAAGGCCGAGACGTTCACCCCGATGAGAACGTAGGAGCCGAAGAACGCGAAGAAGATGAGCAGCAGCAGCGGCACGGCCCGGAAGAACTCGACCACGGCCGCCGCCGGCCACCGGATCCACCGGTGGTCCGAGAGGCGGGCCGTCGCGAAGACCAGCCCGAACAGGCCCGCCAGCACGACGCCCGCCAGCGCCGCGGCCAGCGTTCCGGCCAGTCCCGGCAGGATGAAGGTGGTCCACACCTCCGGCCGCAGGAACGGCGTCCACTTGGCGGCCGACCACTGCTCCTTGGCGTCGAACCGTACATAGATCACATAGGCCAGCGCCAGCAGCACCAGCGCGATGACCCCGGCCAGCACCCGGTTGCGGCGCGCGCCGCGCGGCCCCGGCGGCTCGTAGAGGTTGGCGTAGCTCACCGGGCCACCGCCAGCCGCCGCGACAGCCAGCCGAACAGCAGGCCCATGGGCAGGCACAGCAGCACGAACCCGGCCGCGAACCCGAGGAAGATCTGCATCACCTGATCCCCGTACGTCTCGATCATCTCCCGCATCCGCACCGACGCCTCGCTCACGCCCACCACGAGCGCGATCGTGGTGTTCTTGGTCAGCGCGATCAGGATGCTGCCCAGCGGCGCGACCACCGCGCGGAACGCCTGCGGCAGCGTGATCAGCCGCAGCGTCTGGAGGAAGCCGAGCCCGAGCGAGCGGGCGGCCTCGGCCTGGCCGACCGGCACCGTGTTGATGCCCGAGCGCAGCGCCTCGCAGACGAACGCCGAGGTGTAGGCGGTCAGGCCGAGGCAGGCCAGCCAGAAGTTGTTGGTCGCGATGTCGGACGAGAGCTCCACGCCCAGGTTCGCGCCGACGCCGAGGCCGATGAACAGCAGCACCAGCGTCAGCGGGGTGTTGCGGGCCACGGCCACGTAGACGGTGGCGGTACGGCGCAGGGTCGCCAGCGGCGCGACGCGCATGGCCGTCAGCAGCGTGCCGAGCACCAGCGAGCCGAGCGCGCTCACCGCCGTCAGCCGCACGGTCATCCAGAAGGCCGCGACGACGGTGTCCCACTCCAGGAGCAGCGCGTCCATGATCAGTACTGCTCCAGCTTCGGGGCCTCCGGGACGGTGAAGCCGGCTCCGCCGAAGCTGGTCTCCAGCGCCTTCTTCCAGCTACCGTCGGCGAACATCTTGGTCAGCGCCTCGTTGACGGCCTTGCGGCCCGCCGAGTCGTCCTTCTTGAGCCCGATGCCGTACTTCTCCGTGCTGAACGGCTTGCCGACCACCTTGAGCTTGCCGGTGTGCTGCGCGGCGTACCCGGCGAGGATCACGTTGTCCGTGGTGATCGCGTCGAGCTGCCCGCCGAGCACCCGGTCCACGCACGCGGAGTAGGTCCGCTCCTCCTGCAACTGCACCTCCTTGGCATAGCTGTCCTTGACCTTCTGCGCCGACGTCGACCCGGCGACCGAGCACAGCTTCTTGCCGTTCAGCGCGTCGGGCCCGGTCAGCGTCGCGTCGTCCGCCCTGACCAGCAGGTCCTGACCGGCCACGAAGTACGGCCCGGCGAAGGAGACCTTCTGCTTGCGCGCGTCGTTGATGGAGTACGTCGCCACCACCATGTCCACCTGGCCCTGCTGCAGGAACGCCTCCCGGTTGGCCGACACCGTCTCCTTGAACGTGATGTCCTTGGCCTCGACGCCCAGCGACTTGGCCACGTACTTGGCGATCTCGATGTCGAACCCGGAGAAGGTGCCGTCCGGCGTCCGCAGACCGAGCCCCGGCTGGTCGGCCTTCACCCCGATGACCAGCTTCTTGTCGTTCTTGGCCTTGTCCACGACCGAGTCGTAGCTCGCCTGGCCGCCGCCGCACGCGGTGGCGGTGGCGGTGAGGGCGACGACGGCGAACATCGCGTAAAGGGATCTTCCAAACATGACGCGTCCTTAGTGAGTGAGGATCTTGGCGAGGAACGACTTGGCGCGCTCACTGCGCGGGGTGCCGAAGAAGTCGTCGGGGGCGTTCTGCTCGACGATCTCGCCGTCGGCCATGAACACCACGCGGTCCGCGGCCCGGCGGGCGAAGCCCATCTCATGGGTGACGACGACCATGGTCATGCCCTCACGGGCGAGCGCCGTCATCACCTCCAGCACCTCGTTGACCATCTCCGGGTCGAGGGCCGAGGTGGGTTCGTCGAACAGGAGCACCTTCGGCTCCATGGCCAGCGCGCGGGCGATCGCGACGCGCTGCTGCTGGCCACCCGACAGCTGCGCGGGGAACTTCGCCGCCTGGCCGCCGATGCCGACGCGCTCCAGCAGCTCGTACGCCTTCTTCTCGGCGTCCGCCCTGCTCTTCTTCAGCACGTGGACCTGCCCGAGCACGACGTTCTCCAGGACCGTCTTGTGCGCGAACAGGTTGAACGACTGGAACACCATGCCGACCTCGGCCCGCAGTTTGGCCAGTTGCCGCCCCTCCTCGGGCAGCGGCGTGCCGTCGATCAGGATGGTGCCGGAGTCGATGGTCTCCAGCCGGTTGATCGCGCGGCACAGGGTGGACTTGCCGGCGCCCGACGGGCCGATGATCACCACGACCTCGCCCCGCCGTACGCTCAGCTCGACGTCCCTGAGTACGTGATGATCGCCATAGCGTTTGTTGACTTGGTCGAGGACGACCAGCCCCTGCTCGGACACGGGTAACGCTCCTTCCGTCCGCGTTGGCGCAACGTTAGGAACGGCATGTGTCACGCAGAGGGTTGTGCGCGTTCTGCTCAGTGATCGGCGGGCCGGTTAGCGATTGACCGGCGGCTTGGCCTGCGTGGCGGTCGCGCCGGACAGGCCGATGGTGTCCCTGAAGGCCCGATCCCACTGCCCGTCGCGCAGATAGCGCCCGATCAGGCCGCTGAGGTAGTCGCGGAAGGCGACGTCCTCCTTGCGGACGCCGATGCCGTACGGTTCGCGGCCGAACGGCCTGCCGACCAGCCGGAGCGCGCCCGGGCGCCGTTTCACCAGGCCGAGCAGGATCGTGTCGTCGGTGCTGATCGCGTCGATGCGCCCGGCCGTGAGCGCGGGCACGCATTCGCTGGAGTTGTCGACGATCACCAGTCGGGCGCCGGGCACGCGTTCGCGCAGCCGGTCCAGGGAGGTGGAGCCGGTGGTCGTGCACACCGCCCGGCCGTCGAGGTCCGCCACGCCATCGATGCGCTTGTCCCCGGCCCTGACCAGCACGTCCTGCCCGGCATAGTAATAGGGGTCGGTGAAGCCGACGATCCGGCTCCTGGCCGGCGTGATGGAGTACGTCGCGACGACGATGTCCACCACCCCCTGCCGCAGGAAGTCCTCGCGCTGCACCGGCAGGGTCTCGACGAACCGGACGTTGCGCTCGCTGCCGGTCAGGTCCTTGGCGACCAGTCTGGCCATCTCCGCGTCGAACCCGGTGATCCGCCCGCTGTCCGGGTCCTTGAACCCGAACAGCGGATAGTCGAACTTGATCCCCACCGTGAGCATGCCGCTCCGCTGGACGCGGGCCATCGTGGAGTTCTCGGGGAACGCGGGCTCCCCGGAGGAGCCGCAGGCCGCCAGTGCCAGGCAGGCGAGTACGGCGAGCAGCGCACGGACCGGCTTCACCGCACCCAGTACCGGTGCTGCGGGCGGCCCGTCGGCCCGTACCTCAGCCGGGCCTCGACCTGCCCCCGCTCGACCAGGTGCTCCAGATAGCGGCGGGCAGTCGCCCTGCTGACCCCGATGGCCTCGGCCAGCTCGTACGCCGACAGATCGTCCTCGACCGCGGCCAGCCCGTCGAGCACCGCCTGCTCGGTCGCCGCCGAGATGCTCTTCGCCCGGGGAGAGGCGTCCAGATGCAGCGAGCGGAAGATCCGGTCGATCTCCTGCTGCTCGACGAACCTGCCGTCCGAGCCGAGCTGCTCGACCGTCGCCGCGTACCGCAGCAGCGTCTGCTCCAGAATCCCGGCCCTGGTCGGCTTGACCAGGTAGTACAGGGCGCCGCGCTGCATGGCCGCGCGCACCGCGGCCGACTCCTTGTGGCCGGAGATCACGATCACGTCGGTGGGCGGCTGGTCCGGGCGCCGCAGCCGGTGCGCGACCTCAAGCCCGGGCAGGTCGGGCAGGTGGAGGTCGAGCAGCACCAGCCGCGGCGCGAACCGGTGGGCGGCGGCGAGCGCCACCTGGCCGGTGTGCGCGATCCCCACCACCTTGAACCCGGAGACGCGGTTCACCTGGGCGTGCAGCGCGGCGGTCACGACCGGGTCGTCGTCCACGATGAGAACGGTGATGTCCGCCGCTCCAGGCATCGCCACACTCCTAGCTCGACTGTGATCGACGCGGGCATCTTAGGGACGTTGTGTTACAACAAATCGCATTCTGCTCCTTTTGCTCAGCGCGGGGCTTCGCGCGACGCTCTCGCCTCCTACTGTGTACGCGAGCCGCAGGGGGAGGTGACGCTGGTGAGAGACCGTGGATGGCTCCTGGCAGTGACGGCACTGTGGATTCTGCTCGGCCTGCTCCCGCTGGCGCTGCTGACGTCGTCCAGCATCACGCTGTCGGCGGACGCCGTCGGTGACGAGGTCGGCGACCGGGTGCGGACCACCGCCTCGGTCAGCCGGGTCGTGGTGGAGCAGCAGCTGGGCTCGCTCAAGCAGCTCGTCAGCGCGTTCGCTCAGCAGCCCGCGGTACGCGCCGCGGTGACCTCCGGGAAGCCGGCGAGCCGCGACACCATGATCGAGTTCCGCGAGGAGCTGGCCAGGATGCGCGCCGGAGTCGGCGGCGTGATCGTGATCGGGCCGCGCGGCGACATCGCCGGCGCCGAGCCGACGAGCGTGCTGCCCCAGGACGTGAGCAGTACCGACTGGTACGTCTCCGTCCGCGACCGCCCGCAGCCGTACGTCTCCCAGGCCTACACGCCCACGATGCGCGGCGTGTCCAGGGCCGTAGCGGCGGCCGCGGCGATCCCGAGCGCCGACGGCAAGAGCGTGCTGGGCGTCCTGGCCGTCGTCTACAGCCTGGACGCCATCCAGGACTTCGCGTCTCAGGCCGCCGAGGCGCAGGGAATCCGGTTGCTGATCACCGACCAGTCAGGGGTGCTCGTCGCCGACCCCGGCCGGAAGCTCTACGCCCTCACCTCCCTGCGCGAGGACCCCAGAGTGGACGCGGCACTGGCCGGCCGTACCCTCTTCACCACCCACCAGGGCCCCGACGGCAAGGTGCTGTCGGCCTCGGAGCCCATCCCCGACGTCGGCTGGACGGTCACCGCCGAGGTGCCCGCCGACACGGCGCTCGCCTCGGCCGAGCAGCTCCGGGTACGGGTGCTGTCGATCGCCGCCGTCCTGGCGCTGCTGATCCTCATCGGGCTGGGCCTGCAGATCCACACCACGCGCGGCCGGCGCCGGGCGCAGCGGACACTCGCCCGGTACGCGGCCGAGCTGGCCGCCGCCCGGGACGAGGCGGTGAGCGCGTCCGGCGCCAAGTCCGAGTTCCTCGCCAAGATCAGCCATGAGATCCGCACCCCGATCAACGGCGTGCTCGGCATGAACTCCCTGCTGCTGGAGACCCGGCTCGACGGCGAGCAGCGCCACTACGCGAGCACGGCCCAGGAGTCCGCGCGGAGCCTGCTCCGGCTGCTCGACGACTTCCTCGACCTGTCGAAGATCGAGGCGGGGCATCTGCAGGTGGAGTCGGTGCCGTTCGACCTGCCCCGGCTCTGCGACGAGGTGGTGGCCCCGTTCGCGCCGCACGCCTACCAGCAGGGACTCTGGCTCACCTCGCGGCTCGGCGACAGCCTGCCCCAACAGGTGATCGGCGATCCGGTACGGCTCGGGCAGGTGCTCACCAACGTCGTCGGCAACGCGCTGAAGTTCACCGTCCAGGGCGGCGTCGACCTGGAGGTGACCCTCGACGAAGGCGGTCCCGGCGATGACCGGGTCACGCTGCGGTTCACGGTGACCGACACCGGTGTGGGCGTCGGGCAGGGCGACCTTGAACGGGTCTTCGGCATCTTCCGCCAGGTCGACTCCCCGATCACCCGGCGGACCGGCGGCAGCGGTCTCGGCCTGGCCATCAGCAGGCAGCTCACCGAGCTGATGGGCGGCGAGATCGGGCTGGACAGCGTCGAGGGGGTGGGCAGCCGGTTCTGGGTCACGCTGCCGGTGGACGTGCTGACCTGGTCGGCCCCGGCCGCGCCCGAGCTGCGCGGCCGGCGGGTCCTCGTCGCCGACACCCGGCCGGAAGACCTCGCGCTCGCCGCCCGCATCCTGGACGACGCCGGGCTCGTGGTGTCGACGGCATCCGACGGCCCGACCGCGCTGACCGCCCTGCGCACCGCCGCCGCAGCGGGCCGCCCGTTCGACCTGACGGTGATCGACCTCGACCTCTGCGCCACGAATGCCGACTCCACGCTGGTCGACGGGGTGGCGGCCGATGGGGTACGGGCCAACGGGGTGGCGACCGACGGGGGGCGGGTCGGCGGGGTGCCGGCCGACGAGGTGCCGACCAATGGGGTGGCGGCCGACAACGTGCCGACCAACGGGGTGGCGGCCGACGAACTGCCGACCGGCGGGGTGCTGACCGATCCGCTGCTTCGTGACGCCAGCGTCGTCGTGCTCGTCACGCCGGGGCGGCCGGGGCGCGCCTGGCCGATCTCGGTGGCCGAGCGGACCGTGCAGTCGATGACCCGGCCGCTCAGCCGCCGCCGCTTGCTCGCCGCCGTGGAGAACGCACTGGCCCCCACACCGGGCGCGACGCTGGTCCCCGGGTCGGCCCACACGCAGGTGCTGGGGTCGGCCCGTGCGCTGGACCCTGCGCAGGGCGCCGCGCTGGGTCCTGCGTCGGCCCTTGCGCTGGCCCCCGCGCAGGCCGCCGGGCTGCCCTCCGCGCAGAGCGCCGGGCTGGCCCCCGCGTCGGACCTCGCGCCAGGGCCCGCGATCGTTTCGGTCGAGGCGCCGGGTGTGGCGTCGGTCCGGATCCTGGTGGCCGAGGACGACGAGGTGAGTCGTCAGGTGGCCGTGCTCGTGCTGCGGAAGGCGGGCCATCACGTCGACTCCGTCGCCGACGGGAGGCAGGCCGTGGCGGCGGTGCTCTCCGGCGGGTACGACCTGGTCTTCATGGACTGCCAGCTGCCGGTGCTCGACGGCCTGGCCGCGACCGCCGAGATCAGGCGGCGCGAGGAGCCGCGTACGCCGATCATCGCGATGACCGCGGCGGCGATGCCGGACGACCGGCTCCGATGCCTGGAGGCAGGCATGGACGACCACCTCGCCAAGCCCGTGGACTGGCAGTACGTCCTGACCCAGGTGCCGCTCTGGGCCGCCGCGCCAGAGCTCCCGCCGGAGCTGGCGGGGCTGTCGCGGGCGGAGGTCGCGGCGATCGCCGAAGCGTTCCGCTCGACGGCCATGGGGGTCTATGACGAGCTCCTCCAGGCCGTACACGAGGAAGACCTGGCCCGAGCCGCCTCGCTCGCGCACCGGTTGAGGGGCAGCTGTGCGACCGTCGGGCTCACCGACGCGGCCGAGGTGTGCGAGCGGGTCGAGGCATCGGCCGTGCGCGGCGTCGCCGAACACGAATTGGTGGATCGGCTGGGCAGTTTATTGCGCGCACAAATTAACCGCGGCGACGGATTTATTAACGTGTGAGTAATTTTACATCACTAAGGTGCTTATGTCCGTAAATTAACGTGTTTGTAATGGGGGAGCGTAAATGGCGGATCCAACCGAGGAGCCCAGTCCCACGGGCACTCCCAGCCCCACCGCGTCGGACACCCCAACACCCACGCCTACGGACACCGCTACGCCAACACCCACGCCTACGGACACCGCTACGCCAACACCCACTCCGACGGACACGCCGACGCCGACCCCAACCCCGTCGGACACGGCGACCCCGACTCCCACGCCAACTCCGTCGGACACCCCCACGCCAACTCCGTCGGACACCCCCACGCCTACTCCGCCGAGCACCCCCACGCCGTCGAGCCCGACGTCAAGCACCCCTCCGTACACGCCGATCCCCACACCGAGACCCTCCCCGACGTACACCCCGACCCCCACCCCAACGCCAACCCCGACCCACCGGCCGGGCGCTTCGGACCGGGTGCAGATCGACTGGGCGTCCATTCGCGAGCTCGCCGGACTCTTCGACAAACTGGGCGACGACGTCGTCGAGCGCCGCCTGAACTCCTGGAAGCTGGGAGACACCTCCGCCCTTGTCGGCGGCGACGACGAGGGCCGCGATTTCGCCGAGTGGTACCACGCCGGCTACACCGCCCTGACCCATCACATGGACGCCATCGCCGAAAAGAACTTCACGACAGCCGGCAACCTCCGCGATTTCCGGAAACTCTGGCATTACCTGGAGCAGGACATCATCGCGACCCTGCCCGCGGCCCTGGACCTTCCCGACGCCCCGATTCCCGTGACCCCACCGGCCAGGGAAGGTGCCTGATGTTCGATCCGTTCCAGGCGCTCGCCTATTTCGCCCAGGTACACGTGCCGGTGGCGGACGTGTCCAACCTGCGGGCCCGCGCGACGGAGCTGCGTGAGTTCGCCAAGGCGATCGGCACGCTCGCGCAGCACACGGCGAGCGGAGTCGCCGCCGTGCGCGAGACGAACGACAGCCGCTCGGTCGACCGTTTCGCGGACGTGTGGCCCGACCAGCTCGCCCCCCGCTACGCCGCCATGGTGGCGGCGCTGAACGAGATGGCCGACGGCTGCGACGACTACGCCGAGGCGGTGGAGGAACACCGCGACCAGCTCATGATCATCGGAACCCAGCTCGCCGCCATGGCGTTCACCATGATGTTCGGCTATCTCTACCCGGGGGCCAGGATCGCGGCCGAGGGGGTGTTCAAGTGGCTCGTGGCGCGGGCCAGACTGGAGAAGACGATCTTCCAGAAGTTGATGAAGACCGTCCTGGCCGCGAAGGTGGGCAAGTTCAACGTGGGCACGTACGCGGTGCGCGAGGGGCTCGACGCCGTGGCCGACTCGGTCGTGTGGGCCACGGTGAAGACCGGCGTGCACGCGGCGAGCTCCGCCGCCACCGGCCAGCCGATGGGCAACCTGTGGGAGTACGCGGGCAAGCACTTCGTCGCCGAGCTGGCCTATGACGGCGGCATCAAGGCCCTGCGCGACGTACGCAAGTTCATCCCGGCCACCAGGTTCACCGAGACCATGCTCGGCACCGGTCCGATGGGCAATTTCTTCCGGCGGACCACGTCGGCGGCCACTCTCTACGCCCTGGTCGCCAATGGGGAGATGTCCGTCCAGGGGTCGCTCCGATCCGCCATGGCGCACGCCCCCCGGGCGTTCATCCTCCACCGATAAGGAGCCGGCATGACCATACCCACGAGCGGCGATCCGGAGATCGACCGGGCGCTGGCACAGCTCGCCGCGCAGACGGCGCAGCTAGAGGAGGTGGGGCGCCGTCTGGAGTCGGCCAGGGGGCGCGGCGTGGCGGCGGACGGGCAGGTGACGGTCGAGGTCCTGCCGAGCGGGGGGCTGGCGAGCGTGCGCATCGCGCCGCGCGCGATGCGGCTGGGCTCCGAGGCGCTGTCCGACGCGCTCATGGAGGCGGCCCGGCAGGCCGAGGAAGACGTGAGCGCCCAGACCTTCGCCGCCACCCAGACGATCTTCGACAACCCCGGCCGCTGATCTCCCGTGGGTCAGGGGCGCCCTGGTGGGGCGGCGATCGGGCTGTAGTGGAGGCCCGCCAGCCGGCGCCGATCCCCGTCCCTGACCGTGATCTGCGTGACGCGGAAGCGCCCGTCGGCCGACGTGCCCTGGTATGAGGCCCGCTGCGTCAGCACGCCGATCGCCACGGCCGTGTCGCCGTATTCCCGCACGGTGATGTCCGTCCAGCTCATCTCGTGCATGACCAGGGCGCCCTCGCGGAAGCGCGACACCCACTGGTCCTTGACGAGGATGAAGCCGAGCGGCCCCACGAGCGTGAAGTCGGAGACGGCGAGCGCGTCCAGGGCTTCGGCGTCGCCGCTGAGCTCCGCCTCCATCCACTGCCTGCCGAGTTCGTCGAGCTGCTGGTCGATGGTCATGATCAGGCCTCCTGCCTCTCCATGGGTTCGCCCTGGCGGTACATACGCGGCGGCTTGCTGCCCGCCGCCTGCCCACCGTCGATGGGCAGTGTCACTCCGGTGATGAACGACGACTGGTCGGAACAGAGCCACACGACGGCCGCGGCCACCTCGTCGGACCGGCCGATGCGCCGCATGGGCGTCGACAGCCCCGCCAGGCGCTGCGCCTCCGCGCCCGCCGCCTCCAGATGGTGGGTGAGGATCGGCCCGGGGGCGACCACGTTGACGCGGATGCCCTGGTCGGCGTAGTCGAGCGCGGCCACCTTCGTCAACCCGATGATCCCGGCCTTGCCCGCCACGTACGCGGACAGGCCGGAGTGGCCCTGGATCCCGGCGAGCGAGGCCATGTTGACGATCGAGCCGCCGCCGGAGGCGAGCATGGCCGGAATCTGGTACTTCATGCCGAGGAAGGTGCCGCGCACGTTCGTCCGGATGCCCCGGTCGAACTCGTCCGGATCGATGTCGGCCAGCGGCGCGGGCATCGGCCCGTCGGTGGCGTTGTTGAAGGCCGCGTCCAGCCGGCCGAAGGTGTCCAGCGCCTGCCGCACGAACCACTCGTTCGACGCCACGTCGCCGACATCGAGGGGTACGCCGAGCGCCTGCCCGCCGTCGAAGCGTATGTCCGCGGCGACCTGCTCCACTGCCTGCTTGTCACGGGCGCCGAGCACCACGGCGGCGCCCGCCCGGGCCAGAGCGTGAGCCGTGACGGCGCCGATGCCGCGGCTGGCTCCCGCCACGACCGCGACCTTGCCACTGAGCGAAGAGTTCGGTTTCATGCCTTCGACGATAGATATCGAAGCATTAGATGTCAAACGATTAGATGCCACTGCTAAAGTGGGCGGCATGACGTCACCCTTTCGGGCACCGATCGGCCTGCGGCTCACCAACACCGCCAGGGCGGCGAGCCGAGCCTTCGACGACGCGCTCGCCGCCGTCGGCGGGTCGGCGCCGATCTGGCAGATCCTCATCTCGATCAAGTCCCGGCAACTGGGCAACCAGCGCGAGCTAGCCGAGGCGGTGGGCATCCAGGGGGCGACGCTGACCCACCACCTCAACGCGATGGAGAGCGGCGGGTTGCTGACCCGCCGCCGGGACCCCGCCAACCGGCGCGTCCACGTAGTGGAGCTGACCGAGGAAGGGGAGCAGCTGTTCCACCGGTTGCGCGAGGTGGCGATCGCCTTCGACGCGCGCCTGCGGGCCGGGCTCAGCGAGGAGCAGATCACCGCGTTCGAGCAGGTCCTGACCCGGCTGGCGGAGAACGTCCGCGACTGAGGGCCAGGGCGCGGCTCACACGTGACCATCCGTTTCACCGGCGCCTGACGGGGGAGAGTGCCCCCGCTGCGGCGTCATTTCGGCGCTTGGGGAGGATGGGGTGCATGAATACGCGACTTATCGGCCAGACCCCTGTAGGCGCCATCGGGCTCGGCGCCATGCCCATGTCCGTACACGGGCACATGCCCGACGAAGCACAGTCGATCAGGACCATTCACGCGGCGCTCGACGCCGGAGTCACCCTCATCGACACGGCCGACGCCTACACGCCGTCGTCCGACCAGGTGGGTCACAACGAGCGGATCGTGGCCAAGGCCCTGGCGAGCTGGACCGGCGACACCAGCGGGGTGCTCGTGGCCACCAAGGGCGGCCACACCCGCACGGTGGACGGCGGCTGGCAGGTCAACGGCCGGCCCGACTACCTGGCCGAGGCGTGCGACCGCTCATTGAAGGCGCTGGGGGTGGAGGCGATCGGGCTCTATCAGCACCACCGGCCCGACCCCGCCGTGCCGTACGAGGAGACGATCGGCGGCCTGCGCGACCTGCTCGACGCCGGGAAGATCGTGATGGCGGGCATCTCCAACGCGAACCCGGAGCAGATCAGGCTCGCCCACGAGATCCTCGGCGGGCGGCTGGCCAGTGTGCAGAACCAGTACTCGCCGCGGTTCCGTTCCAGTGAGCCGGAGATCGACGTGTGCGAGGAGCTGGGGCTGGCGTTCCTGCCGTGGTCGCCGCTGGGCGGCATCAGCTCGGCGTCGGAGCTCGGCGGGCAGCACGCGGCGTTCGCCAGGGTGGCGGCGGAGCGGGGCGTGACGCCGCAACAGGTCTGCCTCGCCTGGGAGCTGGCGCGCAGCCCGGTGGTGATCCCCATCCCCGGCGCCAGCAGGCCGGAGACCATCGTGGACTCGGCCGCCGCGGCCGACCTCGTCCTCACCGCCGACGAGCTGGCCGCTCTCGCCTGACCACCGCTTTCAGCCGTCGGACGCGCCCCGTAGTTCGGCCAGGGTCTCGTCGGCCCAGGCGAGACCCGCATGGCCCTGGGTGAGACCCAGGCGGAGCGCGTACCGGCCGAAACCCGGGGTGTCCTTGGGCTTGCACTCCAGGACGGTCAGCCGCTCCGCGAACCGCGCCCTGATCCGCTCGACCACCGCGATCGCCGACTCCCGGTCGAGCAGCGGGAGCAGGAACGCCTGGAGCGCCACCTCGCTGCGCGTCGCGGAGCTCGGCTCGCGCTCGACCAGCCAGGAGCGGAGCTGACTCGCGCCCTCAGGCGTGATCGCATAGAGCTTCCGCCCGCGTGCCCCCTCAGACTCGACCGCCACCAGTCCGTCGGCGGCCATCTTCACCAGCTCCGGGTAGATCTGCGTGTGCCCGGCCTGCCAGACGTGATTGAGCGACCGCTCGAATGATTTCGCCAGGTCGTAACCGCTGGCCGGCCCCGTGGCGTCGAGGAGCCCGAGCAGTGCGATCCGTAGGGACATGTACCTGAGCATAGCGAAGTCTTGACATGTCAGTTCTTACATGTCAATCTCCACGCGTGAATACTGACACGAAGCGCGGAGGCGATGGCCTCCTGTTGGTCGCCGTGCTCGGCGGCATGTTCCTGGCGATGCTCGACCAGACGATCGTCGGCACTGCCCTGCCCCGGATCACCGCGGAGCTGGGCGGCACCGATCTCTACACCTGGGTGGTCACGGCGTACCTGCTGACCTCGACCGTGACCGTGCCCCTCTATGGAAGGCTGTCGGACCAGCACGGCAGGAAGCCGCTGCTGCTCACCGGCATGTCCGTGTTCCTCGTGGGGTCCGCGCTGTGCGGGGTGGCCCAGGACATGACCCAGCTCATCCTGTTCCGCGCGCTGCAGGGCCTGGGCGCGGGCGCGCTGTTGCCGCTGTCGATCGCCCTGGTGATCGAACTGTTCCCGCCGGACAAGGGCGGGGCCCGGGTGCAGGGGGCGATGGGCGGGGTGATGGCGCTCAGCTACCTCGCCGGGCCTTTCCTGGGCGGGCTCTTCACCGACCACGCGAGCTGGCGCTGGGCCTTCTATGTGAACGTGCCGATCGGCCTGGTGCTGATCGGGATCATCGTGCTGCGCCTGCCGCGACAGCCGGGGCACGGCGGCGGGCGGCCGGACTACCTGGGCATCGGGGTGTTCACGGTGGCCATCAGCGCGCTGCTCATCGGCCTGACCGAGAAGGGGCTCGACGCCCACACCTGGACCAGCGTGCCGGTGGTCGGGCCGATCGTGCTGGCTCTGGCGTTGCTGGTGGTGTTCGTGGTGGTGGAGAGGCGGGCCGAGGCGCCCATCATGCCGTTGCACCTGTTCCGCAACCGTACGTACACGCTGGTCAACGTGACGTCGTTCTTCACCGCCTTCTGCATGTTCGCCGGAGTGGTGTTCCTGCCGCGTTACTTCCAGGAGGCGCTCGGCGCCACCGCGACCGAGTCGGGGCTGCGGATCTACCCGCTGACCCTGGCCATGGTGGTGGGCAGCGTCGTCATGGGCGCGCTGATGAGCCGCACGCGCGTCTACAAGCCGTGGCTGGTGGCGGCGCCGTTTCTGCTGGCGGTGGGCGCGCTGCTGTGCTCTGGTCTGACGCTGGACACGCCGCCCTGGGTGCTCGTCGGGTGGATGGCGCTGATCGGCCTCGGCATGGGCCCGATGCTCTCCGGCCTGACGGTGGCCGTGCAGTCCTCGGTGCCGCCCCAGTACATCGGCACGGCCTCGGCCAACCTGACCTTCTTCCGCCAGATCGGCGGCTCGGTCGCGCTGGCGCTCGCCGGCACCGCGTACACTTCCGAGATCACCACAGAGGCGCCGCTGCACGGGCTGGCCGCCGCGCACGCCTCGGCCGCGGCCCTGGTCATTCCCTCGCTGGGCGTCGCGGGCGCCCTCATAGCGCTGGTCGCCCTGATCGCCATGCCCGGCGCGCGCATCGACCGGCAAGCTCCACAGCCCAAGGTCGAGGCTGGTTTCGCGTCCTGAGCGACGCCATGGGAAGCTGTCCTTGTCCCCAACACCAGGAGGTCCTCATGGCGGAAACACCGGAGCCGGAAGTCGACGAAACTCCCGAGGACGAGATGAAGCGCAAGTTCCGCGAGGCGCTGGAGCGCAAGCGCGGACAGCACGCCGACTCGAGCGCGGGTGGCAGGGGCAACGACCCTTCCAAGATTCACGGCGCTCACGGGCCCGCCGCCAGTAAGCGTTCTTTCAGGCGGAAGAGCGGCGGCTGACAAGGGCTTTTCGAGGGGTACGGCATGCCGTACCCCTCTTTTTTCTTGACCTCCTAGGTAGATCTTCGCCCGATTCATGGGCTTATGTTTGCCTTTGTCCGATTATCTCCATATAGTCCATGACAGTTACCAGCCGGTGACCAGGCGCTTCAGCAGAGAGGCGCCGACCGGCAGGCGCCGAATCCCGCTCAGGCGAGAACCGGGGAACCACCGTTCCTTAGGGGTGAATCCGACCACAGTCGGTCGGTAGGGCATCTCCACGCCCGAACCCGTCAGCTAACCCGGTAGGCGAGATGGAGAGGACACCTACCGCATGCGTTACCTTCCTGCCGTGCCGCCCGTCCGCGTGTTGTCATCCGCCCACGACTGACCGGCACCTTCCCCCAAGCTCTTCCCGCGCTCCGCGTAGCGACCGTTAGGCACTCCGCCCGGCTACGCCTTTCTGCTGCGAGCGCTCTCTCCCCCTGTACCCGTATAAAGGACTTTGCTGCTCCATGTCTGTTCGCTCTGCCATGCTCACTGCCGCCCTCGTCGGCGCTCTGTCCATCGGAGCCGCCACCGCCGCACACGCCGACTCCGGCACTGACAAGAAGGTCCTGCTCAAGGGTTCGACCACGGCGTCCTACTTCTGGGACGACTCCTCCGGTCGCGCCGGGGACACCGGACTGCCGGCCAGCGGCAAGCCCATGCAGAAGCGTCTCGCCGCCAGCCCGAGCTGGCCGCTCATGACAGAGGGCTACGTTGTCTACAAGGGCAAGAAGATGCCCTTCTTCGTCGGTGACCGCGGCCCGGGCGTGCCGTCCTCCAGCGGTGTCATGCTCGACCTCGACGCCAAGACCTTCGCCGACCTGACCGGCGGCCGCTTCAACTCCAGCACGCTGGGTGTGGACGGCAACGGCGGCAAGGGCCACATCAAGGTCGACTACATCATCACCAAGTGGGGCAACGGCCCGGGCAAGAAGAACTACCCGGTCGCCTTCTCCACCGGTGCCTACGCCCGCGTGGACCACAACCCCGCCAAGCCCCCGAAGATCGTCACGGCTCAGAAGACGACCCCCAAGCAGGCTCCGGGCGCCAACGTGCCCGCGGTGCCGGTGGCCGACAAGAGCGTCGCTCTCGACGGCGCCGTGGTGGGGGCCGGGCTGGCGATCGTCGGCGGCGGCGTGATGGTCGGTCGTAAGCTCCTCCTCCAGCGCTGACGGCCTGTCGGTCTTTGCTTCGCGGGAAACAGAATGTCATTCTGATCCCGTGACCAAGCATGCAGTCGCCAACGGCATCCAGATCGCCTACGAGACCTTCGGCTCGTCCGACGGACGTCCCCTGCTCCTCATCATGGGGCTCGGCGCCCAGCTCATCCACTGGGACGACGAGCTCTGCGAGCTCCTGGCGGAGCAGGGCCATCACGTCGTCAGGTTCGACAACCGTGACGCCGGACTCTCCACGCACCTGCACGACGAGGGCGTTCCCGCATTGGGGACGTCCTCGTCGTATTTGCTGGACGACATGGCCGACGACGCCGCCGGGCTGATGGACGCCCTCGGCTGGACCGCGGCCCATGTGGTGGGCGCCTCGATGGGCGGGATGATCGCCCAGACGCTCGCCATCCGGCACCCCGAACGCGTGCTGACCCTCACCTCGATCATGTCGACCCCCGGCCCGGACGTGGCCCCGCCCACGCCGGAGGCCAGCGCGGTGCTGCTCGCACCGCCCGCGGCCGATCGGGCGGGCGTCCTCGCCCAGGCCCTGGCGACCTGGTCCGTGATCGGCTCGCCCGGCTTCGACCTGGACCGGGAGCGCATCGTCCGGATGTCCGGCCAGGCGTACGACCGGAGCTTCGACCCGCCGGGCACGACCCGTCAACTGGCCGCGATCCTGGCCTCCGGTGACCGTACGGAACAGCTCGGCACAGTGGGCGTGCCCACCCTGGTCATCCACGGCGAGGCCGACCGGCTCGTCCCGGTCGCCGGCGGCCTGGCCACGGCGGCGGCGATCCCGGGCGCCAGGCTGCTGACGTTCCCCGGCATGGGCCACGATCTGCCGAAACCGCTCTGGCCGGAGATCGTCGACGCCATCACCAAGCTCACCACCGGCTGACCTGCCGCAGAGCGCTGGAGGACGGTGGCTCGCGTTCGCCGCGCCCGTACGCGAGCCACCGGGTCTGTCAGACCTCCAGCTTCTCCTCGATGCCGCGTAGCTGGTGCCTGGCCATCGCCAGGTTGGCCCGCCCCCGGTCCATGGCGAGATAGAGGAACAGCCCCTTGCCGCCCCGTCCGGTGATCGGCCGGATGATGTGGTACTGGCCGCTGAGCGTGATCAGGATGTCCTCGATGGATTCCTTGAGCCCCAGCGAGTCCATCGTGCGCAGCTTGGCCTTGACCACTTCCGTGTTACCCGCCGCGGCGACCTGGAGATCCAGGTCCTTCGAACCGCCGAGCGCGCCCAGCGCCATGCCGCTGCCGTGGTCGACGATCGCCGCTCCGATCGAGCCGTCGATCGTCATCATCTCCTTGAGAGAGACGTCCATGCTGGCCATGCCTTCCTCCGTTCAAGGTCAGTGAATCCGTGCTGCGATGGCGGCCACGCTGGCCGCCGTCTTGCGGCCCTCCAGCCGGAGGAGCCCGAGATTGGTGCCGGGCTCAGCCAGGACTGTGAGGACGATGGTGGGGCCCGCCGCGTAGAAGGCGGCGAAGCCGGCGGTGCCGGAGATGAGCGTCTCCTCCAGTACGCCCTGGGACGTCATGATCGTCATTCGCCTGCTCAGCGCGAGCAACGCCGCCGACAACGCGGCGGTCTGCTCGCTGTTGCCGTTGGCTTTGCCGCCGTTGTCGCAGGCGATGGTCATGCCGTCGACCGTGCAGGCGACGCTCCCGCTGATGTCCGGGGTGCGCTCGCGCAGGAGAACCATCTCCCTCAGCACCTCTTCACACAGCTTCACCGGTGGCCTCCTTTGCGGGCGGAGGAACCTCATGACAGCTCCTCCAGTGCCTTCTTCAGGCGCATCAGCAGGGCCAGGTCCGTGGGGTCCGCCGAGATCGGCGGGCCGAGCGGCAGCCCCCGGGCATCGGAATCGTGTGGTGGCCGCTGATCCGCCGAGCCACGCACCCGCCGCGGCAGCGCGCCCCGCCGATCCACGACGGCCTGCGCCGCGCCGTCTTCGGGGGCTTCTGCCGCGTCGTCTGGGGCGCCTGCCGCGTGCCGTGCCGTGCCTTCCTTGGTGGCCCGTGTTGTGGTCGCGCCCTTGTACGGGCCGTCTTTGGCGGGCTCTTGGGGTGGTGCCAGCAGCCCGGCCGCGGCCATCCTCCGTACGGCCAGCAGCACCGAATAGCCCGACCTGCCGAGCCGTTTGGCCAGGTCAAGCGGTGTCGCCTCGGCATCGGCCCCGGTGACGACCTCCCACTGGACCGAGTCCAGCGTCACCCCGTTCCCCGGCAGCCGCGGCAGCGGCCGTACCGGCGCCGTGTCCAGCTGGGCGGACGGCCAGATCTGCGCGAGATAGGCCCGGCGGCGCGCGCACTCGCGCATCAGCCCCGCCACGTCGAAGTACCACTGACCGCCCAGCCAGTGCTGCTCGCCGGGCCGGAACTTCGGCCGGTTCCCACCGGCCGGCAGCAGGAAGAACGCGGCGTCCAGGACCGCCGCGAGCACGCAGTACTGCAGCTCGCCCAGCGTGACGGGCCCTTCTTCCAGCAGCCGGGCGCAGCCCCCGTCGGCCTGCAACCGGCGCAGCGCGGTCTCCGGCAGCCGCCCCCGCGCCGCCAGCACGCGCTCGACGCCGGGCGTGTGGGCGCACTCCATGTACGTGACGCGGCCCTCACTGAGGAAGATCGTCCCGGCTCGGCCCACGCGGAGGGCGCCCGTGGAACGTTCACGGGCGAGACCGGCGAGGAGCGTGTCCAGCGGTGCCATGGCTCAGGTCAGAAACTGGCTGGAGATGGCTTGCAGGCGATAGCGCGCCAGGGCGAGGTTCGACCGTTCCAAGTCGAGGCGCAGGTAAATGATGAGCGGCCCCTCGAATACCGTTTCCAGCATCCTGAGTAAGTGATGGCCTTTGTCGGTAGTAACCAACATGTCGTCAATGCGGACCGTCTCGCCCGGGCACGAACGGGACAGGCCGTCCGTCGTCGCGCGCAGCGTCTCGGTCAGGGCGGCGGCGGAGCGCTCGGCGTCCACACCCTGCGGCGGCCCGCTGATGGCCACGGCCATGCCGCTCGTCTGGTCGAGGAGCATCGCGTCCAATGCCCCTGGTATCGCCATGACCTCGGTCAGGCAGTCGTCCAGTCCCAGCACGTGCACCCTCCCACGCCGTCGTGAGGACTGAGACAGCGTAGGAGCGATGGATGGCAGCGCGGTGATCGTATAAAGCGAGATATGTATGAAGTTGAAGATGTCTACGGCCAGGGAGGAGAAAAACCTAACCGCGACGGAGATTTCCTGAATTCATCTGTTTGATCGCGGCATTCAGGAATTTCGTTCACATTATGCGCCTACTGAAGCTCTGCGGGCTCCTCGGAGAGTCCGCCCGGCTCCTCCGGCAGGAGCGCCTTCTCGTCGGGCTTGTGGACGAGCACCTTGTCCACGTACGACTTCACCGCGGCCGCGATGCCGACATCGGCCCCGGCCGCCTCCGACAGGTACCACCGGTGGTCCAGCACCTCGTGGAACAGTTGCGCGGGCTCCAGCTTCCCGCGCAGCCGGGCCGGAATGGCCTCGACCGTCGGCTGGAACACCTCGGCCAGCCACCGGTGCGCCACGATGGCCTCGTCCTCGTGCCGCAGGCCCTTGGCGACCCGGAACCCGTCGAGGTCGTTCAGCAGCCGCCTGGCCTGGTTCTCCTCGACGTCGAGGCCGGTGAGCCGGAGCAGCCGCCGCTGGTGGTGCCCGGAGTCGACCACCTTGGGCCGCACGATGAGCCGCCCGGTGCCGACCTTGCGCCGGACCATCATCTCGGCCACATCGAAGCCCAGCAGGTTGAGCCGCCTGATCCGCTGCTCCACCCGGTGCCAGTCGACCTCCTCGATGATCTCGTCCTGAGTGATCTCGTTCCACAGCCGGTGGTAGCGGGTCACGATGTCCTCGGCGGTGTCCATCGGGTCGATCGACGGGTGCAGCAGCTCGCCGGCCTCCAGGTCGAGCATCTCGCCGAAGATGTTCGTGTGCGCGGCGTCGATGTCGGCGAGCCGCTGGCCCTCACTGATCATCGGGTGCATCTCACCGGTCTCCGCGTCCACGAGGTAGGCGGCGAACGCACCGGCGTCCCTGCGGAACAGCGTGTTGGACAGCGAGCAGTCGCCCCAGTAGAAACCGGTCAGGTGCAGCCGCACCAGCAGCACGGCCAGCGCGTCCAGCAGCCGGGTGAGCGTGTCGGGCCGCAGCGTCCCCGACATGACCGCGCGGTACGGCAGCGAGAACTGCAGGTGCCGGGTGATCAGCGCCGCGTCGAGCCCCTCGTCCCGGCCGGTGACGTAGGCGATCGGCTCGACCGACGGCGCGTCGAGCCTGGCCAGGTCCCACAGCAGCTGGTACTCCCGTTTGGCGTACCGCTCGCTGATCTCCTTGATCGCGTACACCTTGCCGGACAGCCTGACGAACCGCACCACGTGCCGCGAGATACCGCGCGGGAGGTCGACCAGATGATGCGACGGCCAGTCGGTGAGAGGGACATCCCATGGCAGGCGGATCAGGTCGGGGTCGCCGAGCGCGCCGGTGATCTGAAGGGGCATAAAGCCCAGGATATTGTGCGAACGTGGACGAGTTTCTCAAGTGGTACTTTTCCGGTCGTCCCGTCGTCGCCAGCTACCTGGGAGCCGACGGCTACGATCACACGCTCGGTGACTTCACCGCCGCCGCCTTCGCCGCCCGCGAACGCGAAGAGATCCTCTGGCTGGACCGGCTCTCCAGGCTGGAGACCGCGACGCCGGACGACGCCATCGACAGGGATCTCGTCCTGTCGCAGTTAAGGGGCTCGATCGCCCTGGCCTCCTGGCCAGACTGGCGGCGCGACCCGGCCGTCTACCTGTCGGCGATCTTCACCTCCATGTTCACGCCGTTCCAGCGGCGGCTCAAGCCCGAGGCCGAGCTGGTGTCCGCCGCCGTCTCCCGGCTGGCCGAGGTGCCGGACGTGCTGGCCGCCTGCCGTACGAACCTCGACGCCGATCTCGCCGCGCCGCTGCTCGTCCAGCGCGGGCTCGGACAGGCGCGCACCGGACGCAACTTCCTCACCAGAACCGTCCCGTCGATGGTGACGGACCCCGACCTGCGCGCGAAGCTCGCGGACGCCGCCGAGCCGGCCGCCGTCGCGTTCGACGCGTTCGTCGCCTTTCTCGAAGGGTTCGAGTGCGGCGGCACCTGGCGGATGGGCGAGCCGCTCTACTCCACGCTGCTGCGCGAGCGCGAGCTGCTCGGGTACGACGCCGCCGAGCTGCACCGCAAGGGCCAGGCGGCCTGGGCGTCGCTGGACGCGCGGATGCGCGAGGTCACCATGAGGCTCAACGGCACCGAGGACTGGCGGGCCGCGATGGAGTCCCTGATGGACGACCACCCCGCCACGCTGGCCGACATGCGGGCCGAGTACGAGGCCGAGACCCGCCGGGCCCGCGAGTTCGTCAGGGAACGCGACCTGGTGACCTTCCCCGAGGGGGAGGAGTGCCTGGTGCTGCCCTCGGCCGAATACACCAGGCCGGTCCTCGCCGTCGCCCACTACCTGGCGCCGCCGCCGTTGAGCAGCTCGCGCACCGGCGTGTTCTTCGTGCCGTACACGCCTGACGACTTCACCGAGGAGCAGGTACGGCAGCGCCTGCGGACGAACTCACGGGCCCAGATGCCGTCGATCGCCGTCCACGAGGCCTACCCCGGCCACCACTGGCACCTGTCGCACATGGCGAGCAACACCCGGACCGTGCGCAACGTGTTCCGCACCCCGTACTTCACCGAGGGCTGGGCCCTCTACGTCGAGAAGCTGCTGCACGAGCAGGGCTACTTCGACACGCTCGCCACCGAGCTGGCGCACCTGGACTGCCGCATCTTCCGCGCGGCCCGCATCGTGGTGGACACGGCGCTGCACTGCGAGGACATGTCGATCGAGGAGGCGGAGACGTTCATGGCGACGAAGGCGTCGCTGTCTCCCGGGACGGCGCAGGGGGAGGTCAGCCGGTACTGCGCCTGGCCCACGCAGGCGCCGTCGTACCTGACGGGGGCGATCGAGATCGACCGGATCAGGGAGTCGTACGACGGGTCGCTGAAGTCGTTCCACGACAAGATCGCGGGCTCGGGCGGCCTGCCGCTGGGACTGGCGGAACAGGCGGCACACCTGTAGCTCGTGACGGCCGGCTCATGGGCCGGCTCTGTGACCGGCTCTGTGGCCGGCTCGTTAGGGCGTGCGGCGGGGGAAGGCCGGGGGGTTGAGCGCGCGGTCGACCACGGCCGCGAGCTGCTCGTCGGTCAGGATCGTGGGCTTGCCGACGCTCAGCCCCCGCACATACACCTCACACAGCCATTCCAGCAGCCGCGTCGCCTCGAAGGCCTGTTCCAGCGTGGCGCCGATGGTGACGCCGCCGTGGTTGGCCATGAGCGCCGCCTGCCTGCCCTCCAGCGCCGCCCGTACGTTGGCCGCCAGCTCCGGCGTCCCGTACGTCGCGTACTCGGCCACCCGCACCACCCCGCCCAGCAACAGCGCGTTGTAGTGGACCGGCGGCAGCTCGGTCATCGTCGTGGCCACCACCGTCCCGAACACCGAGTGCGTATGGACGATGGCCTGCGCGGCGGTGGTCTCGTAGACGGCCAGATGCATCGGGGTCTCCGAGGACGGCTGCAGATCGCCTTCGATCAGGTAGCCCTCGATGTCCACGATCGGGCACATCTCCGGCGTCAGCCGGTCGAGCGCGACTCCGGACGGGGTGACCGCGACCAGTTCGCCCTGACGGACGCTCAGGTTGCCCGACGTGCCGATGACCAGGCCCTGCTCGACGGCTCTCTGCCCGTACTCGCACAGCTGCTCGCGGAGGCTCATGGCGGGCAATGTAGTCGGTCGTCCGAATTGCGGCAATGCCATTGACGACAGCGGTGGCTGAACCTATGTTCGAAATGTTGCATACCCTCGGTATGGAAGAGAGCTGGTCATGAAGGCACCGCTCATCGCCGTCTACGGAGCCAACGGACACACCGGCCGCCTGGTCGCCACCGAACTCCTCTCCCGAGGCCAGGAGATCGTGCTGGCCGGGCGCAACGCGGAGGCCCTGCGCTCGCTCGCGGACGAACTCAACGCACCGGATCGGGTACGGACCCATCCGGCCGCCCTCGACGACCCGCCGGCTCTGCGCGAGCTGGCCGAGAGCGCCGCCGTGCTGATCCACTGCGCCGGGCCGTTCACCCGGACCTGCGAGCCGATCGCCACCGCGGCCGTAGCGGCGGGCTGCCACTACATCGACCACGCCATCGAGCCGCATCCGGTGAAGTACCTGTTCGACACCGTGCAGGCCCCGGCCCAGCAGGCGGGGATCGTGATGATCCCGCAGATGAGCTTCTACGGAGCCCTCGCCGACCTGCTCGCCGCCGCCGTGGCCGACGGGCTGCCCGGCGTCGACCGAGTAACGGTCGGTTACTCGGTGACGGGCTGGCGGATGACTCCCGCGGCCGTGAAGACCGCCGAACTGCTGATCGGCGAGATCGACCGTGTGACGTACGCCGACGGCGCCCAGCGGGTCGGCCCCGTGGAGATCCGCAACACCGTCTTCCCGTTCCCGCCGCCACTCGGACCACGCACGATGATCGCCCCCTTCCCCTCGGGCGAGGTGGTCACGATCCCCCGGCACGTCCCCGCCAGAGTGGTGGAGTCGCAGCTCACGGCCAGTACGTTCGAGGAGGAGCAGATCTTCACCAGCCAGGACGCCACGCCCGCCGACCGGGCCAGGACCAACTTCATGATCGCGGTCCAGATCACCTCACCGGGCGGCGGCGGGCGCAACGGTCACGTGCGGGGGAGCGACATCTGGTGGGTCGGCGCCCTGGCCTCGGTGGAGGCGGCGATCCGCCTGACAAGAGGCGAAGGACCACAGAAGACCGGCGTCCTCAGCGCGGCAGAGGCATTCCCAGCCGAACCGTTCCTCCGGCGAATGGAGGAACTGGGGGCATTCACGTTGAGCCTCTGATCGAGGACGAGGGCGGATCGGTGACGGGGCGTCCTTACCCGAGGGCTGATCGGGTGGCCGGGGCGCCTCTGGTCGAGGATGACGGCCGAATCGGGTGACCAAGCGCCGTTGCGGCGGGATGTTGCGCCCGGTCAGCGGGCGTCTCCCTGGACAGACGCCCGCCATCTGCGGCGGTTGGCGGGTGGGGCGGCTTGCCGTACAGGATGGAACTCTCTTTAAAGAGATCACAGCCGGTCGAGGGCGGAGAGCATCAGGCGCTCCAGGTCCACGCGGGCCAGGCGGCCGGGATAGAGCAGCAGATGCAGGCTGAGCCCGTCGACCAACGCCAGCAGGCGTTCGGCGACGTCGTCGAGGTTCTCGTCGGTGGCGAGCTCTCCCGCCACCCGCGCCTCGCCGAGCAGCCGCCGCACGGCGGTTCGGAGCTCGGCGGCCTCGGCGCGCTGGACCTCAGCGAGGTGCTCCGAGGCCAGGCTGCGGCTCCAGAAGCTGACCTCCAGACGCGTCTCCTGAGTACGTTCCGCGTCGAGGGGGAGGTTGTCCAGCAGTAGTTCGCGCAGTGCGGCGAGGCCGGTGACGCCCTCGATCTTGCGCGTCAGCCGCTCGCGGATGCGCTGGTGCGACTGACGCAGCGCCGACAGCAGGATCTCGTCCTTGTCGGCGAAGTAGTGCGCCAGCACGCCGTTGGAGTAGCCCGCCTCCTTGGCGATGGCGCGGGTCGTGGCGGCGTCGATGCCGTCCCTGACGATCACCCGGCGGGCGGCTGAGAGCACCTCGCGCCTGCGTTCGTCATGGTCAACGATCTTCGGCATCCGGCGGCCCCCTTCTGGTGCTGTTCTGAGCATATTGACTTTTTATTCGGACGTCTGTCTATTTAGACCCATGACCGAGCCAACCGTCCCCACTGTGGCCACTGTCGGCGTGCACATCGTCGACATCCTCGCCCGGCCCGTCTCGTACATCCCGGAAGGACAGGACACCGCCCTGGTGGACCAGATCCGGCTGACCGCCGCGGGATCCGCGGCCGGGACGGCGGTCGACCTGGTCAAACTGGGCAACGAGGTCGTCTCCATGGGCGCGATCGGGGACGACGAACTCGGCGACTTCCTGGTGGCGGTGATGACCAAGCGCGGCGTGGACGTCTCCCAGCTCACCCGCAAGGCCGGAGAACAGACAGCGGCCTCGATCCTCCCGATCCGCCCCGACGGCGGCCGCCCCAGCTTCCACGTCCCCGGCGCGAACCTCGGGGTCACGTCCTCGGACCTGGACGTGGCGCGGCTGCGTGAGGTCCGGGCTGTTCACCTGGGCGGGATGGACGTGACGTTCGGACTGGGTGATCCAGCGTTCTTCTCGCTGCTGGACTCGCTCCGGGCGGACGGGGTGATCGTGACGATGGACCTGCTGTCCGAGATGCCGGACCTGCTGGGGATGGCACGGGCGTTCCTCCCGCACGTGGACTATGTGCTCCCGAACGACTCCCAGGCCCTCCTCATGGCGGCGGGCCTCACCCCCGACGGATCGTCGGCTGCGTTGGCGGGTGGATCGATCGCGGAGGTGTCGGCGGCGGCAATGGCGTTGCTGGCGGAAGGGCCGCGCGGGGTGCTCGTCACCATGGGAGGCGCGGGGAGCCTGGTGGTGACCGAGGCGGGGATCGAGCAGGTGCCCGCGCTCAAGGTCGAGGTCAGCGACACGACCGGGTGCGGGGACGCGTACTGTGCCGGGTTCATCACCGGTCTGCTGCACGGGCAGGACGTGCTGGGCGCCGCCCGCTGGGGCACGGCCGCCGCCGCCCGCGTCGCCACCGGGCTCGGCTCGGACGCCGGCCTCACCGACCTCGAATCCACCCTCGCCCTCCTGGCGTGACCACGATGCCGGCCGTACGGAGCCCCGGTCGCGCAGAGCCCCGCGGTGTATTGAACTTGGAAAGAAGGATTTCAGATGACAGACGCTGAACTTCGTCAGCGGGCGTTGAAGGTCGTGCCCGGCGGAATGTACGGGCACCTCAACGCGGCGATCTTCGCCCCCGGATATCCGCAGTTCTTCGAGCGAGGCGAAGGCTGTCGCCAGTGGGATGTGGACGGCCGCGAGTACATCGACTTCATGTGCAGCTGGGGCCCGGTCGTGCTCGGGCACCGGCACCCGCGCGTGGAGGAGGCAGCCGCGCGGCAGCTCGCTCTCGGCGACTGCCTCAACGGGCCGGGGGCGGTCATGGTCGAGCTGGCCGAGCTGCTGGTCGACACCGTGCCCAGCGCCGACTGGGCGATGTTCTCCAAGAACGGCACCGACGCCACCACCCAGGCGCTCATGGTCGCCCGAGCGGCCACCGGCCGGACGAAGGTGCTGATGGCCCACGGCGCCTACCACGGAGCCGACCCCTGGTGCACCCCGTCGCTCGCCGGGACGACGCCGAACGAGCGGGCCGACCTGGTGGAGTTCGACTACAACTCGATCGAGTCGCTGGAGGCCGCGGCGGCCACCGTCGAAGGGGACGTCGCGGCGATCATCGTGACGCCCTTCAAACACGACTCCTTCGAGGATCAGGAACTGGTAGAGCCTGCTTTCGCGCGGGCCGCGCGGGCGCTGGCCGACCGGATCGGCGCCGCGCTGGTGATCGACGACGTGCGGGCGGGGTTCAGGATCGACCTGCGGGGCTCGTGGGAGCCCTATGGCGTGCGGCCGGACCTGACGGCGTGGTCCAAGGCCATGGCGAACGGCTACCCGATAGCCGCCGTGACCGGCACGGACGCGTTGCGCGGGCCGGCTCAGTCGCTGTATTCGACGGGATCGTTCTGGTTCTCGGCCGTGGCGATGGCGGCGGCGAAGGCGACGATCGAGACGCTGCGCGACACCGAGGGCATCGCGACCATGGAGCGGGCCGGGACGCAGCTGCGTGAGGGGCTGTATGGGCAGGCCAAGGCGCACGGGTTCGTGGTGAACCAGACGGGGCCCGTGACCATCCCGTGGCTGAGCTTCGACGGCGACGCCGACCTGTCGACCGCCCTGTACTGGAGTGATGCCTGCCTGCGGCACGGCGTGTACATCCACCCGTGGCACAACTGGTTCATGTCGGCGGCGCATACGGAGGAGGACGTGGCGCGGGCCCTGGAGGGAACCGACCTGGCCTTCGCCGAGACCCGAGCGCACTTCGGCTGAAGTACGAGGCGAGCACAGGTAACTGAAGACGAGTACAGGTACGGCTACGGGTGGCTGTTTGGGCGGCGGCGCTCTACTGTCCTTCATGGAGGACGATCGCGGCAAAAGTTACGTCTCGATTGCGCCCCTTGACGTGCGCGGGCGGCCGTTCGTACCTTCGGGCAAACGGTTAGGAAACTTTCCTAATCCGTCCTCTTCAGGAGCCCCCATGACCCACCCGGGAGAGATCACTCGTCGTCAGCTGCTGCGCCGAATCGGCCTGACCGCGTTCGTCGCCGGTCCTGGCGCGGGCCTGCTGAGCGCCTGCGCCACCAGCGGCGCCGGCGACGAGCCCACCGCGACGCCGACCGGCTCGATCGCAGTCTCCGCCGACCCCAAGAACCCGTTCGGCGTCGACGCCAAGAAGCCGCTGGAGGTCACGATCTTCAGCGGCGGGTACGGCGACGCGTACGCCAAAGACCTGCACGAGGAGATGTACAAGAAGCGGTTCCCCGGAGCGACGGTCAAGCACAACGCGACCCAGCAGATCGGCACCCAGCTCCGCCCGCGCTTCGTCAGCGGTGACGTGCCCGATGTGGTCAACAACTCGGGCCCCGAGGCGCTCGACCTGGCCGCCATGGCCAATGAGGGCCAGCTGGCCGATCTGACCGCGCTGTTCGACGCGCCTTCGCTCGACGATCCGGCCAAGAAGGTCCGCGACACCGTGACGCCGGCCGTACTGGACAACGCGAAGATCGACGACAAGAACCTCGTCCTGAACTACACCGTCTCCCACCGCGCCCTCTGGTACAACGCGAAGCTCTTCGCCGACAAGGGATGGGCGCTTCCGAAGACGTGGGCGGAGTTCAAGGCGCTCGGCGAGACGGCGAAGCAGGAGGGCATCCTGCTGTTCGCCTATCCCGGGCAGAAGGGTCCGTACTACCAGCTCTGGAACGCCCTCTACACGGCCGCCAAGATCGGCGGCAACCAGGTCATCATCGACATCGACAACCTGGTCGACAACGCCTGGAACGCCGAGGCGATGAAGCAGTCGATCACCGCCTGGGTGGAGATCCAGACGCTGTATGGCGATAAAGCGTACTTCGGCCTCGATCACACCCAGACCCAGGTCAAGCAGCTCCAGAACAAGCTGCTCTTCTACCCGGTCGGCTCGTGGATCGAGAACGAGATGGCCAAGGACAAGCCCAAGGACTTCGAGTACGCCATCGCCCCGGTCCCCGACGTCACGGCCGCCGACAAGATGCCGTACGGGGCCATCCAGGTGGGCGTCGGCGAGAACTTCTTCGTCTCCGCCAAAGGCAAGAACCCGCAGGGCGGCCTGGAATATCTCCGCATCATGCTGTCGAAGGAAGGCGCCAAAGGCTTCACCGAGAAGACGCTGAACCTCACCGTGGTCAACGGCGCGGCCGAAGGGCTGGACCTCACCCCGGGTCTCAAGAGCGCGGCCAAGGCGCAGGACGCCGCCGGGCAGAACATCATCACCGACGCCCGTTTCGAGGGCTGGTACAAGGAACTGTTCGACTACGGCACCCAGCAGATCAACGTGGTCATGGCCGGGCGCATCACTCCCGAGAAGTTCTGCCAGAACATGCAGAAGAAGGCGGACGCCATCAAGAAGGACTCGTCCGTCACCAAGCAGACGCGGAGCCAGTAACCCATGCGGCGGTTGCGCAAGTACGGGTTCGTCGCCGGGTTTCTCGCCGTTCCGGTCGCGCTCTACTCGGTGTTCGTGATCAGCCCCTACATCCAGGCGTTCCAGATCTCCCTGACGGACTGGAACGGCTACAAGTCGAGGCTGCACTATGTCGGGTTCGACAACTTCACCCGGCTGTTCGGGGACGAGGTCTTCTGGCGGGCCCTGCGCAATCACGGAATCCTGCTGCTCGTGCTGCCGCTCGTGACGGTCGTCCTCGCGTTGTTCTTCGCGTTCCTGCTGAACCTGGGCGGGGGATCGCGGGGTGCGGGAATGAAGGGTATCTGGGGGTCAAGGTTCTATCGGGTGGTGTTCTTCTTCCCCCAGGTGCTCGCCGTGGCCGTGGTCGGAGTGCTGTTCAAGGCGGTTTACCGGCCCGACGAGAGCGGTGTGATCAACGGAGTCCTGATCAAGTTGGGTTTCGATCCCGTCGGCTGGCTCATCGAACCGAACCTGGCCCTCTGGGCGATACTCGCGGTGATGATCTGGCAGGCCGTCGGATTCTACGTGGTGCTCTTCTCGGCCGGAATGGCCGCCATCCCGAAGGACTACTTCGAGGCGGCGGCACTCGACGGAGCGGGGCGCGCCCGGCTGTTCTTCTCGATAACGCTGCCGCTGCTGCGCGACACCATCCAGGTGGGCTGGGTGTATTTGGGGATCGCGGCGTTCGACGGGTTCGCGCTGATCCTGGTGCTCGCCGGGGACAAAGGAGAGCCCGACGGGGCCACGACCGTGTTGCCGGTGGAAATCTGGAAGACCGCTTTCACCTATTCCAAGGTCGGCTACGCCTCGGCGATGGGCGTCGTGCTGTTCTTTCTCACCGTGACGTTCGCGGTGCTGACCCTGCGCACCACGCGGCGCGAGAGGATCGAACTCTGACATGGCCATGCCTCGTCCGGCCAGACCGCGGCCCAGCGTGCTCGGCGGCCTTTCGCATGTGGCGCTCTTCATCTGGGCGCTGCTGATCATTCTGCCGCTGCTCTGGACGTTCCTCGCGTCCTTCAAGAACAACACGGAGATCTTCGGGGACGCGCTTCAACTGCCCGGCCAGTTGCGGCTCGACGCCTGGGGACGGGCCTGGGACAAGGCCCACGTGGGGCAGTACATGCTCAACACCGTTATCGTCGTATTTTTCAGCACTTTTGGGACGATGCTGTTCGGCTCGATGGCGGCGTATGTCCTGGCGCGCTACAAGTTCTTCGGCAACAAGGTGATCTATTACTTCTTCGTGGCCGGGATGGCGTTCCCGATCTTCCTGGCGCTGGGGCCGCTGTTCTTCGTCGTCCTCCAGCTCGGCCTGCTGAACTCCCACATCGGGCTGATCCTGGTCTACATCGCGTACTCGCTGCCGTTCACGGTCTTCTTCTTGGCCGCATTTTTCCGTACATTGCCGGACACCGTGGCCGAGGCGGCGTCGATCGACGGCGCCTCCCACACGCGCACGTTCTTCCAGATCATGCTCCCCATGGCCAAGCCCGGCCTGATCAGCATCACCATCTTCAACGTGCTCGGCCAGTGGAACCAGTACCTGCTGCCCCTGGTCCTCCTCACCGACGACAAGGACAAGTGGGTCATCACCCAGGGCATCGCCGACATCTCCACCATCGCCGGCTACGAGGCGGACTGGCCGAGCCTGTTCGCCGCCCTCAGCATGGCGATCCTCCCCGTGATGATCGTTTACATCATCTTCCAGCGCCAGATCCAATCCGGGCTCGGCGCGGGGGCGCTGAAGTAACGTGAGCGTATGGACGTCGACAGCAAGCTCAACGACCTGCCCGAATGGCGTAGGGAAGGCAACGAGATCCGGCGCACGATCACCGCGCCCGACTTCCCCACGGCCATCCGGATCGTCGACGAGATCGCGGTCCAGGCCGAAGAGCTGAACCACCATCCCGACATCGACATCCGGTGGCGCAAACTCCACCTCTCGCTGACCACCCACGACAAAGGTGCTCTCACGGAGAACGACTTCATCCTGGCCGGCCTGATCGACGGGATCGCCGTCAAACACGGTGCGTAGCCAGTCGGTTACTCGCTAGAGTGGTGGCCCCGTGAGCCTGGCCCAGGCTCGTCACCGCTTCCGGGGGTACCCATGCGCCTGCCCACACCCGCCACCGCACCGAGGAAGCCCGCATCCGTCCGCCTGCCCGACCGGTCGCCGCGCCCCGGATACCCCGGCTTCGTCGTCGAGGAGAAGTCCGCCGACCTGGGCGGCGCCGCACGCGGATCCGTCCGAGGGCCGGGTCGGCTGAGGGCGCGCGCGTCGGCGTTGGCGCTGGTCCTCACGGTCGCGGGCTGCGCGCAGAGCCCGTCCGATCCAGCGGCTGACCGGGATGCCGCCCAGAGCGCCAGCCCCAGCGTCGTCTCGGCGCCCACCTCGCTCACCGGCGCGGGGGAGTTCAAGCGACGCACCACGGCGGCCATCGTCTACAACCGCAAGTTGGTCCCCAAGGGTGCCCAGGCGAGCCTGACCGCCGAGTCCGCCGGCGGCAAGACGGTGACCTCGCTGGTGGTCGAAGGGCTGCTGCCCGACCATCGGTATGGCGCCCACCTCCACGTCGCGCCCTGCGGGACCCATCCCGGTGACGCGGGCGCGCACTTCCAGCACGTAGCCGGTCAGGCTGATGCCTCAAGCGAGGTGTGGCTGGACCTGAAGACGGACAACTCCGGCGGCGGGCGCGCCACCGCCCACCACGACTGGCCGCTGACGGGCGCCCTGCCCCGCTCCCTGGTCCTTCACGCCAAGGCCACCGCCCCGTCCGCCCCACCCGCGCCGCGTGTCGCCTGCCTCACCCTGGGCTGACGTCTCTCCTGTTTTTACGGCTCGCTCTCGTTCGAAGAACAGTTTCCTTTACGGCCGGCATGGGCCGGCCCCACCCGCCACACGTGACCGGGCTCCCTCCAGGGGCACGCTCCTCCGGTTCACGTGGCTGGGCGCCGTGACGTGCGCACTCTTGGCCGACCCCGTGGTCATTCGTAGGCCGGTCGGCTCCGATTCGGCGCGGCGTCGGGTCCGGGTCCGCGCCCCCTGCCTGAGAACGTGCCCGGATGCCGACGCCGCCGTTTCCCTACGGGCTGATGATGACGTCGATCGTCATCTCCTCATCGCCTGGTGTGCCGGAGATGTCGATGGTCACGCCGGTCCATCCGCCCCCGGGCAGATTCAGCGCGGGTGAGGTGTCCCTGCCGATGCTCGCGTTGCCCGGCGATGGGTACAGGTCGTCAGCGTCGCCCCTGTTCCCCAGGCTGCCGATCCTGGCGAGCTGGCGCTTGCCGTCGGCCTGCATCAGCTCGATCGCCAGGCGGCGCTCGTCGTCGACGTTGGGTATGGCCTCGTCCACCACGTAGACCGCGACGCCCTGGTCGGGAAGGAACTTGTCCTGCCCTTGCTGGCGGCGGTATTCGACGACGAGGTACTGCGTGTCCTTCATCGTCCGATCGTTGTGGACGACCACGAAGTCGCCGCCTTCGGCCACCGGCCGGAGCGTGATGCCCCTGGTGGTCGCGGTGACCAGGCGCGGAGTGACCCAGTCATGGAACATGCGCAGCATGCTGGTCGGGAAAACGGGCGTCACGCCGCCGTTGCCCCATGATCCCGCCGCCATCAGGCAGAAGTTGCCCAGCCCGTGCGACTTGGCGCCGGTCTGCGCCCGGTCGGTGTCGTAGTAGTCGGCCCAGCGCGCCGCCAGGTGCCCCCACTCGTGGGCGCAGACGCCGACGTTGCAGTCCTCGGGCACGGTCAGGAAGGTGCTCACCTGCAGACCGGGCCCGACCGTGATCGGCTGCTCGCCGACGGTCCACTTCAGGCTCCAGATGAACTGCAGCCCGGCGGCGTCGGCGAAGGTCTCGGCGCCCGGTCCGGCGTGCACGACGAACAGCGCGGTGACCCGGTGTTCGTCGAGCACATCGAAGGAGGGGTCGAACTCGACGCCCGCCTCCTGCGCGGCCAGCACGGCGTCGTGCGCCATGCCCTGGGCATTGCGCGGGAAGTTGAGCTCGTCCATCCCCGACTTGTTGTTGGCGTAGAAGGCCAGCGTCTGCGGCAGCCGGAACCAGCCGAACACTTCGCCCTGGACATCGATGCCGTGGTCGTCGGTGAAACCGCTGACCTTTCGGTAGAAGTCGCGCATGCTGCCCGGCTGAGTGCCGAACAGCAGCCGCCTGAAGTGGTCCGCGTCGTGAGCCGGATCGTGCGGTCGGTCCTCGAAATCGACCAGCAGCACCAGGGTCTTGATGACGCCTTTGAGCTTCTTCGGCGGCCGGTTGATCAGGCTCACGTCGGGGGCGAGCGGGGTGGTGTTGCCGTCATCCAGGCCCACCGAGCGCGGCCCACGCCGCTCGGAGCGCCACATCGCGTAGTAGTCCTCGAACGTCAGGTGCTCGGGCAGGAGCCCGGCCTCCTTCAGCTCGTAGAAGCGGGTCTCCAACTTGGCCAGAGCGTCTGGCGCTAATGGAACGAAGTGCATGGTGTCCCCCCATCGTCCGTTCTTTTTGCGAAGGTAGGACTGATTGGGTGTTCTGTCGTGAGTACCCCCTACTCAACCGATGCCGTGCACCTCGCTCACCTTGTACTGCTCTTCACGCAAACGTGCCGATCGGCGTGGCCATCACGCCGACATCCAGGTTCACGACCACGTCGAAGTTCACCTCTACGGTCAAGGTGGCCGTCGACCAGGGCGGGCACCGGCACCCTGGCATCGGTCCTGGCACCTGCGTCGCCGGTTAATCTCCTGACCAGAGGGCGGCATCGAACTTCCGCGAGGGTTTGCAGGCCGATGCTGCGGCTGTTTGCGGGCCGGTTCCGCGATGCGGTTCATGGGACGATAGCGTCGCCGTTCGTGGGGCGATTTCGGAGTCATCCGCGCAGGAAGTGGCTTGGCCATTCGTCCAGCCCGAGCGCGGTCGATGATCCTTGCCAACTGGGCTCATAAACCCGCACAAACCAGATTTCCAGGGCGGCATAATTACACGATTACACGTTGGAGGTACGGGTGGGTAGGAGCTGGCAGCCGCCTCGGTTACGGCTGTTCGAGGGGGTGCAGCGGCGGGCCACCTGGCTGGAGCTGCTGTATGACCTGGTGTTCGTCGTGGCCGTGGCCGAGTTGGCCGATGTGCTGGCCGAAGGGACCGAGGTCGGGCGGGTTCTGGCGTTCGTCGGGTTGTTCGTTCCCGTCTGGTGGGCTTGGGCGGGATATGTGTTCTACGCGAATCGGTTCGACACCGATGACGTGAGCCATCGCCTGCTCGTACTTCCACAAATCCTGGCCATCGGAACGATGGCCGCGAGCGTGGGCGAAATCGGGGAGCGGTCCGCGTTGTTCGCGCTCTCCTACGTGGCCGTGCGGGTCCTGCTCATCGTGGCCTATCTGCGGGCGGGACGGCACGTGCCCGAAGGGCGGCCGCTGACCAGCCGTTATGTGGCCGGGTTCACGGTGTCGGCGGTCATCTGGGTGGCGTCGCTGGCCGTCGATCCGCCACTGCGCTATGTGCTGTGGGGCGTCGCCATGGTGATCGATCTCGTCACGCCGCTGCTGGCGCGGCGGCACCAGGGCGCGCTGCCGCCGCAGAGTGAGCACCTGCCTGAGCGGTTCGGGCTGTTCGTGGTGATCGTGCTGGGCGAGGTCGTCGCCGCGGTGGTGGTCGGGCTGAAGGGGCACGCGGTCACACCGGCCACGCTGCTGATCGCCCTCGCGGGCATCGCGATCGCCATGACCTTCTGGTGGCTGTACTTCGGCCACATCGACGAGTCCGTGGTACTGCGTACCCAGATGGCGGGACAGGTCTGGGTCTACTCTCATCTGCCGCTGTCGCTGGGGTTGGTCGCGTTCGGCATCGGGATCGAGCACGCGATCGCCCATCCGGGCACGGGCTGGGCCGTCGGCGTACCCGCCGCCGTGGTCTTCGCCACCCTCGGCCTCCAGCACCTGTGCTCCGGCGACCGGCTGGCCGCCGGCGTCCGCGTCGCGGCCGCCGCACTCACGCTTGTCACGTCCGCGCTCCCGGCCGCGCTGGCGCTCCCCTTGATTCTCTTGTACGGCGCGGCGCAGGTCGCCTATGACCTTCGCCGGCCCTTGCCCGGAGGAGAGGCATGACCCTCATGGACCTGTTCGACCGCCAGCTGGCCGCGATCGCGGACCGAGACCTGGAGTCCCTGCTGGCGCAGTATCACGACGATGCCATGGTCGTCCGCTTCGACCGCGTGGCCAGGGGGGCCGCCGAGATCCGCGAGCTGTTCACCGGCTACCTGGCCGCCGAGCCCGAGGTGGTCGAGGTCACGTCGCTCCAGGTGGTGGAGGACGTCATCTTCTACAGCGCCCTCATGACCATCGCCGGCAACAAGGTCACCACGTTCGGGACGCTGGTGATCAGAGACGGCAAGATCTGGCGCCAGACCGCCGCCGCCGTGCCGTCCACGTAACCATCCACCGCTGACCGCTCATGGCAGACCGCCGCCGACCGCGCACAGTCGGCTGCGGCCAGCCGGGCCCGCGCGGCCGGTCACGGGCGGCCGACCGCGCACCACAGTCGACTACGGGCGACTGACCCCGCGCAAACCGTCGGCTCAGCCCGCCACCTCAACCCATCAGTTGCCTCATCGGCTGCCACGGTGTGGCGTCGAAGATCAGCAGGATCGAGGCGATCCGGCCGTCGACGAGCTTGAAATGCTCGGCGGTGCGCTGGGTGCCCACCGGTGTGGCGGTGTGGACGTCGTAGACGAGCGTGGCCTCCGACTCGCCGTACAGTTCGCTGATCAGGTCGACCCCGGTGACCACATTGACGAAGCCGACGATCCCGGCCAGGTGGCCGGCGGCGTCGTCGGAGGTCATGAGCGGGCTCCGGAAGCTGAACTCGTCACCGATGAGGGCAGCGGCGGTGGGCACGTCGCCCCGGAACCGCGCCTCGTGGTAGCCCCGCACGACGTCACGGGTCCGCCGCTCGCCACGCGTCAGACTCTCGCCCCGCAGTTCGCCATGCGCCCGGTTCTCGCCCTGCACGGCGTCACGCGCCCGGTTCTCGTCGCCCAGGTCGTCGCGCGCCTGACTCTCGCTGCTCAAGAGGCACCTTCCAGGTACTGGGCGAGCCGGTGCTGGTTGTCGGCCACCCGGAGGCAGAGGTGCCGGAACCGGGTCAGTTCGTCGGTGGTGAAATCCCGGAACATCGCCGCCATCGCCCGCTGCGACGGCTCGCTGAACGCCTTGATCCACTCCCGGCCCTCGGCGGTGATCTGGGCCAGTACGGAACGCCGGTCCCGCTGGTCCGGGACCCGCCGCACCAGTCCCTCCCGCTCCAGCGTGTCGACCAGCCCGGTCACGTTCCGCGAGCTGACACCGGCGGACTGGGCCAGATCCCCGATGCTCACCCCGTCCTCATCGGAGGCGCCGAGCCGCATCAGCAGGTCCATCGCCCCGGAGCTCAACCCCCTGCCCTGGCTGCCATGGGCGCGCATCCGTTCGATGGCGTGGAAGGCGGTGCGGACGGCGGCCGCGGCCTCCAGTGCGGCAGTGTCGCCTCCGTCGGTGAACTGCCGCATGGCGGCCCTGGTCTCGGGATCGAAGAGGCTTCCGTCGGGATCACTGTCGAAGTCTGATTTATATACGTCCTTCATGATGAGTCAGTACATTAGTACGTACTTCACGACTTGTCGATCCACTACCGGTACCTGAAGCGTCGGCCCTCATGATGGGGTTCCTTCGGCGATCCAGCGTGCGAAGAGGTCGATGTGCTCGGCGGGCCAGGCGCCGTCGCAGGGCATCTTGCCCTCGCGGAGCCTGTCCAGGATGGCGTCGGCGTGCTCGGTGACGTCCGAGTGTGACCATAGGTCGAAGGCGAAGCTCATCGACTTGCGGTCCATCTCGCGGAACAGCGGTTTGATGTGGTCGGTGAAGCGAACCGGCTCGTCCGGTGCCGGGAGCCGTATCTGCGTCTGGTCGGCGGTCGGCGACAGGGCGGAGATACGGGAGCCCGGTCTCGCCCCGCACACCCACCACCATTGGGGTACCGGCATGTGTGGTGGCGGTGTCGCGCCCGGTTGGGAGTTCTCCACCGCGATTCGGGAACCCCATTCGATGTAGCCGGCGAACGCGGCGCGGAACTCGGGATCGGTGGGCAGCCCGGCGTCGTCGGCAGCTCGTCCGATGAGCTGCGCCCAGCGGGCCCGCCACTGTTCGGTCAGCGACTTGCCGGCATGTTCGGCGACCATATGGTCGTAACCGCCGTACTGCTCGGTGTAGAGCTTGGGGCCGCCGAAGGTCTCGGCAAGCCAGGCGGCGACGCGTTCGGGATGGTCGGGCGACATCCGGGCGAACAGCGGCGCGAGCAGGTCGTCCTGCGGGACGTACTTGTCGTAGAAGATGTGCGTCATCCGCGTCAGCGCGGGAAGCCCGCCCGCCCACTCGAAGAGCGTGGGTTCGTCGGACAGCGGTGGGTCGACGAAACCGACGTAGTAGTGCATGCCGCTGCAGAACGGTTTGTTGCGCGAGTGACCGCACCGGCAGAGGCTGTAGTGCTCCCGAGAGCCGTCGCCGTCGAGCGGGATGCCACCGGTGATCCGGTACGGGCCGTCCTTGGACACCTCGATCGTGGGTTCGCGTACTGGATCAGGGCCCTTTAGGCCGTCGATCGCATAGTGGAGAGCGCCGGATGGGCAGGCTCGTACGGCGCGGATGATCTCGTCGGACCGGCCGCCGCTGGGCGCCACGAACGGTTCCTCGCCTTGTCGGAACACAGTGGACAGCCGGTCGGTGCACAACCCCGAGTGCGCGCATATGCCGCGGTTGTCCAGCACGGTGACCTGTACGCCTTCATGGGTGTCCTGGCGGTCGGGCACCCGGTCGGGATCTTTGGCGGAGCTGAACCCGTGGCGGGCGTGGCTGCCGTCGCACAGCGGTTTCGTGGCGGAATGGCCGCATCGGCAGAGCGCCATCTGCGGGAACGTCTGGATCGGCTCCCCAAGCCAGTTGGTGATCTTCGTGGCGTTGGTGACCAGATACGGCCCGTCGAGGGCGCCGTCGATCCGCGTCTCCAGGTCGGCCTGGATGTCGGCCAGCTCGGCGATCCGGGCCGCCAAGGCATCGGCATCCTCGGCGAACAGGCAGGCCAGGTGCTGCAACGCGGCGGTCGCCTCGATCAGGCCCTCCGTGGCACCAGGCTGGGCGCGTAACCGCGTCGCATCCTTTGCCAACTCCCATAACCGGTCGCTCGGCGAGCCGTTCTCGGTGATGTGCGGCTCGGGCTCCGCGGCGGCTTCGGGCAGGGCGGCCAGCGGCCGGATCACCGTTTCGGCCAGCGGCTCGCCGGGTGCCAGGTCGCGGTTGAGCAGGAGGGCCCGCGCCAGCAGCCCGGCGATGGACATCGAGACGCTCATCCCTGTGCTCCGAACCGGGTGGTGTAGTGCTTCATCTCCTGGATGAGCGGGAAAAAGGGCTTCACCGCGGCGAAGAACTCCCCAAAACGGGCGCTGCGGCGGAAGCCCTGCTCGTGCCCTTCCACCGAGTCCCATTCGATCCGTACGGTGTAGTGCTCGGGCTCCTCGATGCCTCGGGCGATCTCGTAGCCCAGGCAGTGGGGGTCCTCGTCCAAGGCGCCCGCTGCCTCCTGGTATGCCTGCTCGAAATCCTCGGCGCGGGCGGGAGGGACGGTATACCTGATGTATTCGATGACCACGATGGACCTCTTCAGCCAGCCGTAACTTTAATTACATTACAGCATTGTAATGGATTGGGATGGACCATGACCCGGAAGATCGGGCGGGCGCGGGATGCCTCCATCGACGCCCGGATCCTGGCAGTCGCTCGGCGGCATCTGTCGGCGTACGGGTATGAGCGGATGTCGTTGGCCGCCGTCGCCGAGGAGGCCGGCACCAGCCGCCCCGCGCTGTATCGCAGGTGGCCGGGCAAAGCCGAGCTGGCCGCAGCCGCGGTGGCCACGCTGGAAGAACCCGAGCAGGACGCGCCCACCGGAGATCCGTTCGCGGATCTGGTCGCCGAGCTGGCCGATTTCCAGAACGCGGTCTCCCGGCCAGGGAGAATGTCGCTGGTCGGCACCATGCTGCAGGACACCACCGCCCCTGACGTGCTCGCCCGCTACCGCGCCCGTGTGATCGCCCCCAGGCGCCGCCGTCTCCACGCCATCCTCGACACGGCCATGCGGAGGGGTCTCATCGACGCCGACGCCGATCTGGAGATCGCCGTCACCCTGTGCACGGGCAACTGGTACGCCCGCGCTCTCGCCCACGACCAACCGCCGGAACGCTGGCCGCAACGCACCGCCGCACTGGTGTGGCGAGCCGTCGGCGGGCAACCTCCAGCCGATGCTGACGGCGCGGCGAAAATCGACTCAGGCTTTTCATGAGCCGCGAATGTCGTCGTCTTTTCCTACGGAAATGCAAACGACAGGGGCATGGTGAGAAAGCTGCTACTCGTCACCGCCATCGCCGGACTCGCGCTCGCCACCATGGGCACCATTGCCGCTTCGGCCGCCGCCCGGACGAGTCCCAGTGCTTATCTGACCGACCGGCACGGGAATGTGCTCACAGACGCCGATTGGTGAGCCACACCAAGATCATCATCTGCGACCGCAGCACCGACCACCGCTACGCGATGGCCAAGGTCAGGTACCAAGGGCGTGAGCAAGCCGTTCGACTACTGCGGGGCGAAGAAAACAGTAGTCCGCCGGTAAAAGAATGGCCCATTCAGCACGATGGGCCGCCGTGAATTACGGCGGCCCATCGTCGTGCTGTCATTTCCGCTGCCAAAAAATCAGGCGGCGGGAATGGATCCCAATCGCCCGGCCTGATAGTCCTCGAAAGCCTGGACCAGTTCGGCGCGGGTGTTCATGACGAACGGACCGTAATGGGCCACCGGCTCGCCGATCGGCCGGCCGCCCAGGATGATGACCTCCATCGTGTCCTTCGCCGACAGGGTGATCGTCTCGCCCGCCGTGGTCAGGCCGGGACGGTCGCCGAACCCGTCGAACACGGCCAACTGGCCGCTGACCAGCGGACGCCGTTCGGTGCCGACCGTGCCGCGTCCCGACAGCACGTACGCGAGCGCGTTGAAGTCGCTGCGCCACGGCATCGTCAGCCGCGCGCCCGGGCTGATCGTGGCGTGCAGCAGAGTGATAGGCGTCTGGGTGCTGCCGGGCCCGGTGTTCCCGGCCAGGTCGCCCGCGATGAGGCGGACCAGGGCGCCGCCGTCGTGGCTGCTGAGCAGCGCGACGCTGGTGCTTCCGATGTCCTGATATTTCGGTGCGATCATCTTCTTGGCGCCGGGCAGGTTCACCCATAGCTGGATGCCGTGGAAGAGCCCGCCTTGCTGCACCAGCCACTCCGGCGGCGCTTCCTTGTGCAGGATGCCCGCGCCGGCGGTCATCCACTGGGTGTCCCCGTTCGTGATCGTGCCACCGCCCCCGTTGGAGTCGAGGTGCTCCATCACGCCGTCGATCATGTAGGTGACGGTCTCGAAGCCGCGATGCGGGTGCCACGGGGTGCCCTTGGGCTCGCCGGCCGCGTAATCGACCTCGCCCATCTGGTCCATCATCACGAACGGGTCGAGGTACTCCGGCTTGATCGCGGCCAGGGCGCGACGGACCGGGAAGCCCTCGCCCTCGAAGCCACTGGGCGCGGTCTCGACGGCGAGCACTTTGCGCTCGGGGCTGGAGGCGTCCTGCCGAGGCAGACGGGGCAGGGCGAGCACGTTCTCGACGGTCACGGCTGGCATCTCGGGCTCCTTCACGTGGTGTTGTGACCACCCCAACTCAGTCCAAGTTTCAACTATTCCCTGTGTGTGGCAAGCCGCGCGCTATGCGGTCCTTCCGTACGGACACGTGCGGGAGAACCCGGAGCCGCCGGACCGCTTCGCGTCAGCCCACCGCGACGGGCTGACGCCCTCGGGAGCCGGCGGTCCATGGCGGGTCAGCGGCTCCCGAGGGCCCGGTTCGGCAGATGCTCCTCGAACGGCTCGCCACGAGGATCGGGATGCGCTTGTGCTGCCGCTCTCAGGAGTATTGACGCGGGGGAGAGGGAGCGGTCGAGCGACCTGCTCAGGCGCGGTATTCCCAGCCTGCAGCTCGCCACGACTCCGGCGACAGGCAGTTGCGGGCGTCAACGACGGTGCGGCGGCGAACTAGTGGCGACAGCACAGCGGGATCCATGGACCGGAACTCCGTCCAGTCCGTCAGCACCATCACCAGGTCAGCGTCTTGTGCCGCCTCGACCAGACTGTCGGCGTACGCCAGTTCTGGATGAGTACGCCGGGCATTGGCCCCGGCGACGCTGTCGTGGACGACGACTTCGGCGCCCTCCTGCTGGACCGCGATCGCCACTGCCAGCGCGGGAGAGTCCCTGACATCGTCGGTGTTCGGCTTGAACGCCGCTCCGAGGACGCACACGTTCTTGCCTTCGTATGAGCCGTCCAGCAGTTCGCGGCCGAGTGCGACGGTGCGTGAGCGACGACTGAGGTTGATGGCGTCAACCTGCGCGAGGAGGGTTGCCACGTCGTGCAGCCCCAGATCGGTCGTGCATGCGAGCAGGGCCCGGATGTCCTTGGGCAGGCAGCCACCTCCGAACCCGAGCCCGGGGCCGAGGAAGGCGTGCCCGATCCGGTCGTCATGCCCCAAGGCCTCGGCCAGCCGTAGGACGTCGCCCCCGGTTGCCTCGCAGATCTGCGCCATCGCGTTGATGAAGGAAATCTTCAGGCCGAGAAAGGCATTGGCGGAGGTCTTGACCAGCTCTGCCGTCTCGTAGTCGGTCACCACGGCCGGGCAATCGTCCTCGATGATCGGTTGGTAGACCCGGTACAGCAGTTCCTCGGCCCACGGCGATGCGACCCCGAAGACGAGGCGGTCAGGCCGGAGTGTGTCCTCTACGGCCCGTCCCTCCCGCAGGAACTCCGGGTTCCACGCGACCTCGTGGTACGCGCCGGAGGGCGCGTGTCGGCGGACGATCTCGGCCATTCGCCGAGCGGTGCCCACTGGGACCGTGGATTTGCCGACGACCAGCGCCGGGCCATGCAGGTGAGGCGCGAGGTCCGTGAATGCCGCCTCCACCCACCGCAGGTCGGCGCGGTAGGAACCGGCGAGCTGCGGTGTTCCGGCGCAGACAAAGTGAACGTCAGCATCCGCCACCGCCTTCTCATAGGAGGTGGTGAAGCGGAGCCGTCCGGCCTCGATGTTCTTGCGCAGCAATTCGGTGAGGCCCGGCTCATAGAAGGGCGCCTCCCCATCGACCAGCATGGCGATTTTGTTCTGGTCGATGTCCATGCCGGTGACCTCGTAGCCGAGGCTGGCCATGCCGACGGCGTGTGTGGTGCCCAGATAGCCGGTGCCGATCACGCTGATACGTGGCCTGCGCGTGGTCAGCAGCGCACCGGTGGTCGCCGGGTCTCGCAAGGGTGTGCTCATCGTCAGCCTCTCTGCGGGCGGTTGGTCACGGATCGCCAGGCCCCGTCGCGCCGATGCCTGAAACCGCACGGATGATTTCGGGGCCATGCTCCGGCGTGAGAAGCCGGACGTGAGTCATGCCTTTCTCGGTAATGGCGTTGCGGCGAGGTAGCACTGCCGCGCGGCTCCCGGGCGGAACGGCCGTCGCCGTGCACGTACGCGCGAACGGCGGCGGCTGCTCCTCCCTCGGAGACCTCCTGGGCGACGTGCCTATACAGACGCGGCGATCGCGAGGCGGTGCTGCGCGGCGATCCACTGCCACTGCCGGCTCATGCCGTCGGGTAGCGAGACCGACGGCTGGTAGCCGAGCACGGCACGCGTCCTGGTCAGGTCCGCGTCCGTCGCCTCCACATCGCCGAGCTGCCTGCCCTCGCGCACCAGCGGCACGTCCAGGCCGGTGACCTCGGCGGCCAGTTCCAGCACCTCCAGCATCGACCAGCTCCGCCCGCCGCCCACGTTGAGCGCCTCGCCATGGGCGGGAGCCGTCGCGGCGGCGATGGTCGCCGCGACCGCGTCGTCGACATAGGTGAAGTCCCTCCGCTGGCTGCCGTCGCCGAACAGCCTCAGATGGTCACGGGTGAGCGCCGCCCTGAGAATCCGGCCGATCGCCATGTCGGGACGCTGGCGGGGACCGTACACGGTGAAATAGCGCAGGGCCACCACGCTGGTCGGGGCGTCCGGCCGTGCGGCGTAGGCGAGCGCCAGCCGCTCGGCGGCGAGCTTCGTCACACCGTAAGGTGACCGCGGCGCGGGCAAGTCGTCCTCGCTCAGAGGACGGTCGGCGCTGCCGCCGTACACACTGGAGGAGGAGGCCAGGACGAGCCGCGGGAGGCGCGTGGTCACACATGCCTCGAGGACACGCTGCGTCGCGGCGATGTTGGCCGACAGGTACTCGCCGAATCGATCGCCCCACGAGGGACGCACTCCAGGAAGGCCTGCGAGATGGAAGACGGTGGACGCCTCGCCGATCATCGGCACCAGATCAAGCTCGGTGAGATCGCCCTCGACCAGGTGGAAGCCGGGCTGCTCGAGAAGCCCGGCCAGGTTCTCGGCCGCTACAAGGTCCTCCTCGGCACGCCGCCGGTCGACGCCGACGACACTGACCCCCCGGCCCAGCAGCGCCTCTGCCAGGTGTGACCCGATGAAACCGGCCACCCCCGTCACGACCACCTTGTCGAGCTGCATACCCTTCACTGCTCCTCCTGTTCATTCAACCGGCGCGTGCCCCCCGCGCGCGTGTTGCGGTTGTCTTCGAATCTCGAGTCCGGCTCCTGCGGGACGCCTCGCATCGGGCGACGACCTCACATCCGTGTCGCGCCATCACGGATCGGTGGCGTTGGTGGGGCCCCGAGCGCCCAGCTGTACATGCGCTCGACTTTGTCCGCGACGGCGGGCCAGCCGAGTTCGCGTGCGGCGCGCTCGCCGCACGCGCTCATGCGGCTGCGTGCCTCCTCATCGCCGAGTACGGAGTCCAGCACGCTGACCAGCTCGTCCCGTGATCCCGACGTGAACATCCGGTACGCCTGCGGATCCCGCACGACCGGGATGAGCGCGGCGTCCGAGGAGACGATGACCGGGGTGCCGAGAGCCAAGGCCTCCAGGGCTGCTGTGGGCACCCCCTCTCCCTTGCCGTCGAGGCGGCGCGAGGCCAGCACGAAGACTTCGGCGCGCCGGACCAGGCGGTAGATGTCGTCCTGTGCGAGGCGCCCGGCCAGGACCACGCCGTTCCCCTCGCCGGCCTTGGCGCGCTCCCCCGCCCCCGCTGCCAGACGGAGCAGCGCGTCACGCTCGGGGCCGTCACCGGCGATCACCAGCTGGATGTCCGGGCGGGTGCGGCGCAGTTCATGGAAGGCGGAGATGAGCAGGGCATGGTTCTTCATCGGGTCCAGCGACCCCACGCTCACGACCAACCCGGGCTGCCGGGCCGCCGGATGAGGGGTCCGGTTGATCGAGTCGAGGTCCAGACCGCTGGAGGCGGTCTCGATGTGGCGTGGATCGACGCCGCGCTCCACAAGGTCGCGAGCGGCGGCCGTGCCGAGCGCGAAGCACGCGTCCACGCCGCGCAGCGCCATCCTGGCGAATGCCCGGTGCCGCTCCGACAGGGTGGCGTGCAGGGTCATCACCAGCGGGATGCCGAGGCGACGGCAGACCGGTCCGAGAACCGCTGCCTCGACGTGGTCCCCATGCAGGTGCACCAGGTCGGGCCGTTCGCTGCGGCGCAGTGCCGCGCCCACTTCCGCCGCGAAAGCGAGTACGTCGGACTTGGCGCCCAGCGCCCGCGACAGCAGGGTCGGCCGGGTCCTCAGCACCGTGGCGCCGTCCGGCACCACATGGCCGCGGCGAAAGGCGAGCGTGATCTCGTGGCCGCGCTTGAGCTGCTCGCGGGTGAGGAACTCGGTGTGTCGTTCCTTGCCACCTGGCTCCGGTGGCACTCTGTAGCTCACGCGCACGATCTTCATGAGCCGGCCTCGATGTGACCCGGTGTGACTGTGGTGACACCCCGGCGCAGAGCGCGGGCTGCCGGGTGGGTGAGTGCGAGATTCATGCGATCGACCGTTCAAAGTCGCTCGACGTTGGCGCCGCGGCAGCGGTTGCGGGTGTCGAAGACGTACGGGCTGGCCTCCTCGACCAGCTGGAAATCGAAGCAGTCGTGGTCGGTGAGCACCAGCACCGCGTCCGCGTCGGCCAGCTCGCGGCGCGTTGCCTCGACCATCTCGATGCCCGCCGGCAACTGGACGTGCTGCACGTGCGGGTCGGCGGCCCGCACCTGCGCGCCCACCTTGTGCAGCGACTTGACCACCTCGATCGCCGGCGACTCGCGGCAGTCGCCGGCGTTCTTCTTGTACGCCAACCCCAGCACGACCACCCGGCTGCCGTTGAGTGCCTTGCCGCGCTGGTTGAGCGCCAGCATCAGCCGGTGCACGACATGGTCGGGCATGTGGTCGTTGATGTCGTTGGCCAGCTCCACGAACCGGAAGTTGTGCCCCAGGCTCCGCTTGACCTTCCATGACAGGTACGACGGGTCGATCGGCAGGCAGTGACCGCCGACGCCGGGTCCGGGTGTGAAGCGCATGAACCCGAACGGCTTGGTCGAGGCGGCGTCGATGGCCTCCCAGACGTCGATGCCGAGCTGTTCGGCGAAGATCGACAACTCGTTGACCAGCGCGATGTTGACGTGCCTGAAGGTGTTCTCCAGCAGCTTGCACAGCTCCGCCACCTGCACCGAGGACACCGGCACGACGTGCGCGACGAGGCGCCCATAGAAGTGCTGGATGCGCTTCAGAGAGATCTCGTCGATGCCTGCGACGACCTTCGGCGTGTTCTCCAGACGCCACACGGTGTTGCCCGGGTCGATCCGCTCGGGGCTGTAGCCGAGCAGGAAGTCCTCGGGCGCGCGCAGCCCCGAGCCCCCCTCCAGGATCGGCAGGAGGTACTCCTCGGTGGTGCCCGGATAGGTAGTGGACTCCAGCACGACGGTGGCGCCCGGGCGCAGCCGCGGCGCGATCGACTGGCCGGCCGAGGCGATGTAGCGAAGGTCGGGGGCGCCCTCACACAGGGGCGTCGGCACGGTGATCACGCACACGTCGAAGCCGTCGGCGGCGGCGTAGTCGGCGCTGGCGTGGTAACGGCCACAGCGCAGCGCGGCCGACACCTGGTCGTCGGAGATGTCCTCGACGAACGACTCCCCGGCGTTCAGCCGTTTGACGCGCCAGTCGTCGACGTCGATCCCGACGACGTCGAAGCCGGCCTCGACCGCCCGCATCGCCAGTGGTAGGCCGACGTATCCCTGGCCAACGACGACCAGTTTCTCTCCCATGGATGGGCTCCTGTCACATTCGTGATGACATATGGATGACTTGGGGAGCGGTGCCCTCCGCGATCCGGCCTGCCTCACATGCGAGACGATCGTCTGCTTGGTGTCGGAGGACGCGTGATCCGATAGAGCCATTCGGTTGACCGTTCAAGTAGGCGAAACAGGATGACCGCGTCTCGGTGCGCCCAGATCCAACAGTCGCCTCATATTACGGTGAGTGAGTGTCCGATCACGCGAATGCCGCCTGGCGTGTCTACTAGGCCGAGTCGCACCGCTCCGATATCGCGACGTGAGGAGACTGCGACGAAAGCGGTCGCCAAGAATCAGCAATGACGCTCTGCCGGATGTGCATGCGCACGGCGTGCCGAACGCCGCTGCCGGTGGCGGCGCTCGGCTCCGGCACGGCAAGCGCTGCTGGGCCTGGCTCATCGGCGCAACGTCGACACCTGCGCCCGCTTGGCCGAAGGCTTCGCCGACGAGCGAGCAGGCGACGGCCTCATGCGCATAGCGCTGGGCGGTCACCGCACCGACGCCGAACCCAGCGGCCATCTCGGCGAACGGGGGCGGCGCGGTGCGGCGGAACAGCACACAGGCCCCTGGTCATCATGCCTTGAGGCTCGGTCAATCAGCGGCGAATAAAGAATCAATACCGGTGTGGCGTGAGCCGGGATCCCCGTTTCGGGTGGGGATCATGCGAGCGGCCCCTTGCTTGTCGAGGGTGAATTGGCAGGTGTCTGGAAGGAGAGGCATATGCAGTCCGCAAATCCGGCAGTCCACCTCAAAAGCGTTTTTTTGGTCACGGATAAATTGGGCGTGGGTGGGGCGGAGAGATCGGTAGTTCTCCTGGCCCGGATGCTACATCGGCGAGGTATCGCGACAAGTGTTCTCGTGATGTTCGAAAGTGGTCCGTACGAGACCCTTCTGCGAGACGAGGGAATAAGCGTCATATTCCTCGGATTCCGCAGCATGCGCCACATAACTCGTGATCCGATCAACACGCTCGTGGCGTTTCTGCGTCTGGTATTCCTGCTTCGCCGGTCCCGGCCGGACGTGGTGCACGCCTTTCTCTACTATGGATATGTGATATGCGCTCCAGCGGCCCGGCTGGCCGGAGTTCCTGTCGTGGTGGCAGGCCGGCGCAACCTGGGTTACTTCAAAGAGAATCGAAAAAAGAAGGCGCTGCTGGCCGTTGAACGAGCCGCCACCAGGGTTACCGATATGGTTATCGCGAATTCCAAGGCGGTGGCCGACGTCACCCTGCGTGAGGAGGGGGTGGCGCCGGAAAAGATTGCGGTCATTTACAACGGGCTGCCGCCGGAGGCCTTTGACGACGCTTCACCGGCAGAGATCGACACCGAGCTGCCCGTGGTCCTATGTGTCGCCAATCTCCGTCACCCCAAGGGACACGGGTACCTTCTCGAAGCCGTGGCCCTGATGGAGGAGAGAGGCGTCTCCTGCACGCTACTGCTGGTCGGTGATGGGGCGGATCGTACCGCGCTCGAAGAGCAGGCCAGGCTGCTTTCCGCGGACATCCGCTTTCTCGGCACTCGTCATGACGTCTCGGCGCTCTTGAGGCGTGCGGACGTCTTTGTGCTCCCGTCGTTGAGTGAAAGCCTCTCCAATGCTCTGATGGAGGCGATGGCGGCGTCCGTTCCGGCTGTCGCCACGAACTCCGGCGGCCCGTCGGAACTGCTTGAAGGGCGAGGTGTCATCGTCCCCCCTGGTGACTGCGTCGCTCTGGCCGACGCTCTGGCCGGCGTCCTCAAGGATCGTGAACACGCTCGTGGCCTCGCGGACAAGGCTCAGACATGGGCGCGCACGCATTTGACGCTCGATGCCATGGTTGACCGTTACGTCGAGGCATACCAGGAGATCTTTAGACGTAAGCGCTCACGGCGCCCGTCTCGATGATCCCAAGGGGCGTGCCGGCCGAAAGGCTGGGGCCATAAGGCGAAGAACATGGACAGCGAGGTGGTGGAGCACCGCCTGTTCTGGGACCGAGGCCGGCGACGCCGTGTGACGTGCGGTGCGGCCGACCTCAAGGAATGGCAAGGATTCCGCCCGTTCGCGAGCGCCTGCGTCGCCGTGATCGTCCGCGTTGTCACACTCCCGATATGAACACGCCTTCGTCCCTTCAGGGGGCCGTACCGGGGCCGGCGGCGGACGTTCACGCCGACCGGCCTCAGCCCGTCACGCGCCATGCGCTCGGTCGTGTGGCCCCATCCCGCCTGATCTCCTGGCTGCCCGCCGTGCTCGCCGCGGGCTACGTCGTCGCCGTGCTGACGTTCTACGGCGTTTCCGCCAGGGATACAGCGGTTTTCGGGGCGTATCTCCTGCTCTGTGTGACGCTCCCAGGGCTGCTGCTGATTCGCGCCCTCTTCGGACGTCGCCGCACGCTGGCGGAGGAGGTCGCGCTCGGGACGGTGCTCGGGTACGCCGTCGAGGTGATGACCTACATCGTCGGCCGGGCCCTCGGTGTTCCGCTGCTCGTCCTGGCGTGGCCGATCGCCACCTACCTCGCCTTCCTCGCCGTTCCGCGGCTGCGCTGGCACTGGAGAGGCGGTGCGCGTCCACACGCGCCGGTCTGGTGGTCGTGGGCCCTGGCGGCGATTTTCTGCTACCTGGTTGCCTGGAGCGCCTGGTCGCACTTCAGCATCGGCCCGCTGACCTGGCCGGACCTGGTCGGCTATCCGGATGACGGGCCGTTCCACCTCGCTCTGATCGCTGAGCTGAAGCAGCACATGCCACCCACGGTGCCGATAGTCGCGGGCGAGCCGCTCTTCTACCACTGGTTCGTCTACGCGCACTACGCCGCCACAAGCTGGATCACCGGGATCGAGCCGATGGTCCTGCTGTTCAGGCTCAGCATGCTGCCGATGTTGGCCGCGTTCGTGGTGCTCGTGGCGATGCTCGGGCGGAAGGTGACGAGTTCCTGGAAGGTCGCGGTGATCGCCACGGCGGCCACGGTCTTCATCGGAGCGCCGCGGCTGTTCCTCGGCTCGGTCAGTGCCTTCACCCATGGCGGGGTCCACGACGCGGCGTGGGGAAGTCCCACGTTCACCTTCGGGGCGCTGATATTCGTCGCGGTGGTCCTGGTTCTGATCGACCTGCTCAAGCACCGGTCGCTCGACGCCGGTGCGTGGCTGCTGTTCGCCGTCCTCCTGGTGGCGGTGATGGGCGGCAAGGCCACCCACCTGCCCATGCTGGCCGCAGGACTCTTGATCGTGCTGGTCGTGAGCACTCTGGTGGAGCGCCGGCCGCGGTGGGGAGCGCTTGTCGCCCTCGCGATGACAGCGGTGTGTCTGATCTTCGCGCAGTTCGTCCTCTTCGGCGGACAGCGGCAGGGCACCGTCGTCGCCCCCCTGGCCTACATGGGCGACATCTGGCACGACCTGACCGGCATGCCGGTCGAGACGGCGGCACCGCTCCTCCCGCTGCTGGCGGTGACGGCGATCTACCTGTTGGCCTGGGGCATCACATGCGCTCCGGTATTCGGGCTGCTCAGCGAGCCCAAGCTGCTGCTGCGGCCGGACGTGGTGCTGATGCTGGGCCTGGGCGCCGCGGGCCTCGGCGCCGCCCTGGTGCTGGATCAGCCTGGCGGCAGCCACCTGTGGTTCCTGTGGGCGGCCCATCCCTACCTCGCGACACTGGCGGTGTACGGCCTCGTCGTTGCCTTGCGGCGAGCGCGGGTCTCTCGCCGGGCGGCGCTGTGCGCGGCAGGGGCCGGAACGCTCTGCGCCTACGCCGTCCCGATCCTCTGCGGCGTCCGGGCACCGCTTTCACCGGGCCAGCCGGTCTCCGTTCTCTTCCTGCCGTACGTCGTGCTCGCCGACGTCCTCGCCGTGGCGGTGGGCGGCATGCTGATGCTGGGGCGGAGCCGACAAGTCTGGGCTCTCGTGCTCGCCGGGCTGGCCGCGATCGGCTTGCCCGCCGCCCACCACGTGCGCGCCCTGTCCCGCATGGACGACGGCGGGGACAGGACGACCGCGGCGGAGGTTCAGCCGGCTCCCGCGCCGGGAGGCGTGCTGAGCGCCGCGCGCTGGTTGCGCGCGCATGCGGGGGAGGACGACCTCATCGCCACGAACGTCCACTGCCGGTGGGGCTTCGAGAACCCGTGCGACACCCGTCAGTTCTGGGTGTCGGCCCTGACCGAGCGGCGCGTCCTGATCGAAGGGTGGGCGTTCACGCCGACGAACGCGGACCGGTGGCAGCCGGGACTGCTGGTCATGCACCTGCCGTTCTGGGACCGCGTGCGATACGACACCAACGAGGCGGCCTTCCGGTCGCCGTCCACAGAGACGATCAGCCGCCTGCGCGACCACTACGGTGTTCGGTGGCTCATCGCAGATGAGTCCCGCGGAGGCGTTAGCCCCGACCTGCCGGTGTTCGCCCAGCCGGTGTTTCGTTCCAGCGATGTCGCCGTCTATCGGACCGAGGCGGGGGCCGCCGACTGACACCGGGGGTGCGACCGCGCTGGCCGCCGACCGAGCAGGACACATCGACGAGCAGCGCCGCCGGCTGTGAAAGCCGAGCGAATCGCCGACGGGGAGCCTGAGCCGGAACAGCGGCCGCGCGACTCAGAGATGTCAAGGAGCAGATGTGACCGTAAACCGGTTTCGGGGGTACAGATGTGCGGGATAGCGGGAGTGGCATCCACGATGCGTCCTCCTCAGGGCCTCGTTGGCGACATGTGCGATGTGATCGCACATCGCGGGCCTGACGGTGCCGGTTTCTATAGTGACGAGCATGTGTCCCTCGGCATGCGTAGGTTGGCCATCATCGACGTGGCAACAGGCGATCAGCCGGTCTACAGCGAGGACGGCAACGTCGTAGCGGTCTTCAACGGTGAGATCTACAACTTTGCCGAACTTCGGCGGAAGCTGACGGGCCTCGGGCACCGGCTCAGTACGGAGGGGGACTCGGAATGCCTCGTCCATCTGTACGAGGAGCACGGCCCCGAACTGGTCCATCAGCTCCGAGGAATGTTTGCCTTCGCCCTCTGGGACCGCACCCGGCAGCGCCTCGTCCTCGGTCGGGATCGGGCGGGAAAGAAGCCACTCTACTGGCGCAGCGACGAGTTTTCGATCTGGTTCGCGTCAGAGCTGAAGGCACTCGCTCGTGACCCAGAGATGCCGCGCCAGATAGATCCGATCGCCTTGGATCACTACCTCACCTATTCGTACGTCCCGGCCCCCTGGTCCATCTACCAGGGGGTGCACAAGCTCCCTCCGGGGCACCTGCTCATCTGGGAGGCGGGGAAGGTCACGGTCAGGCGCTACTGGGAGTTGGACCGCACCACCCGCCCGGTGGTGAATGAGCGGGAGGCCGAGGAGCAGTTGCGGGACCTACTTCTGGAGGCCACGCGCATCCGGATGGTGAGCGAGCGTCCGATCGGCGCGTTCCTCTCCGGCGGCGTGGACTCCTCCGCCATCGTGGCCGCGATGAGCATGCAAAGCTCGGAGCGGATCAAGACGTTCTGCATCGGTTTCGAGGATGGCAAGTACGACGAACGGCACAAGGCGCGGCTGGTGGCCGATCGCTTCAGCACGGACCACCATGAGCTGGTCGTGACGAGTGATCTCGTCGATGTTCTCCCACGGCTCGCCTGGCACTTCGATGAGCCGTATGCCGACTCCTCGGCGATCCCCACCTTCTGGGTGGCGCAAATGAGCAGGCAGCATGTCACCGTCGTCCTGAATGGGGACGGCGGCGACGAGTGTTTCGGCGGGTACCGACGGCACGCCCTGATGAATCAGGCTCGGTGGATACCGGCCATGCCGTCCGGTCCAGCCCGCAGTATCAGAGCGCTTGGCTCGCTCATCGTGAAGAGAACCGCTGCGGGCAGCCGTTTCCGCCGCTTCGGCCAGATGCTCGATTTCGTGGCCGAGAAACCCTCTCGCCGGTACGCGCGCCTGATGTCGTGCTTCGGACCGGAGCAGCGCTGGGGCCTGTACAGCGACGGGATGCGGAGCGCTCTGGCAGGGACGGACAGTTATCAACTGTTCGAGCATGCTTTCCAGGCGTCGACGGCCCAGGATGATCTGGGGCGGGTTCTGGACGTCGACACGCTGACCTATCTTCCTGGAGACCTCCTGCCCAAGGTGGACATCACGACCATGGCTCATTCGATCGAGGCGAGGTCTCCGTTCCTGGACCACCACGTCATGGAGTGGGCCGCTACTCTGCCCAGTGCCCTGCACATACGCAAGTTTCAGACGAAAGTCCTGCTCAAGCAGGCCGTTGCTCCGTGGATCCCCGAAGAACTGCTGCGGTATCCGAAGAAAGGATTCGGTGTGCCCCTGGCCGCCTGGCTTCGGCACGAGCTTCGGGACACGGTGTATGACGTGCTGACGGACCCCACGGCGTGTGCTTGCGATCTTTTCCGGCCGGGTGCGGTCCGATCCATAATCGAGCGCCATATGGGCGGCGCCGACCATGCCTCTCAACTCTGGGCGCTTCTGCAACTCGAACTCTGGCGCCGTGCCCACGACGTACCGTAAAGGTCGGTCGGGGCCATGACGATTTGCCTGTGGCAGGCCTGGGCGTCTGTTGCCTAAAAAGCTCAATGGTTTACAGGCGTGTTTATGCGCATCAGCGGGGGGTAACTTTTCGCATTGAATTCCACGGCACGGGAGTAATGCGGAAACCGCAGGCGAGCAATGTTTTCCATCGCCCGAGCGCCATAGTCCCCGAAAGCGCACCTGGTGGCGATGATGGCCTCATGAAGCCCATGATGCACATCTGCGAAGTAATCAAGCTTCTGGATACGGGTGGCGCGGAGACGTTGCTCGTCGAAAGGCTGCTGAAAGCGCCCCAAGCCTCGAAGCGCTACACCGTCGCGTGTCTGCAGGCGTCGGACGAACGCATCCGGCAACTCAGTGAGGCAGGCATTGACGTGGTCCAGGTGGGTTCGTGCCCGCGCCGGCTACGTCTCCTCCATCTGGCCGCGGCGGTCAGGCGGCTGCGACCCGACGTCCTGCATCTGCATTCGCCGCTGCCGGCATCGCTGCTCCGGCTGACGTCCCGCCTGTCCAGACCCCGGCCCATCCTCGTCTCGACAGTGCACAACGTGCGCTACGCACTGCCGACGATGCTGGTCGACCAGGCGACCATATGGCTGGACACCCATACGATCGCCGTCTCTCAAGAGGTTGCGCGATCCGTCGTCGCCAGGGGGGCTCGTCAGCTGTCCACCAGGATTCACGGTGTCGATGTCGCGGAGCTGCGCCGCCGGGCCGATGATGCTCACCGGACACGACGGGAGCGGAACATTCCGCAGGGCGCCTTTCTGATCGCGCACGTGGCCAACCACCGACCGGAGAAACGGCACGACATTCTCCTGCAGGTGGCGGAAAGCGTGGTGGAACAAGACCCGCAGGCAATGTTTCTGTTGGTCGGCTCCGGTCCCCTGGAGAAGGAGGTGGCGCGCCGTGCCGGCGAGTTGCGGTCCGATGCCGTGCGGTTCGTCGGCCGGGTTTCGGAGGCGTCCCGTCTGATCGCGGCCGCGGACCTTCTCGTGCTCAGTTCTGATCACGAAGGCCTCCCCGTCGTCGTCATGGAGGCTCTTGCCGCAGGCGTGCCGGTCGTGTCCACCGCGGTGGGAGGTATCCCGGAGCTGATCCAGCATGGCGACAACGGCTACCTGACCAAGCCTGGTGATCCCGCGGACCTGGCCGAGGCGATCCTGGAGGCGATGCGGCCGGAGAACCACGCGCGGCTCCGTAAAGGCGCTCAGGAGAGCGGCGATCTGGTGGACATCAACCGGACAGCGGAATGGTTCGACCATCTGTACGACGAAGTCTGTAAGCGGCCCGGCGGTCGCGAGGACTCTGGAGGTCAGCGCCATGGATGAGCGCATCCCACTCTGGCGCCCGCACCTGTCTCGGCCATGAGGCCCGCGGCAGGGGTCGCGTTCCGATCGCTGGCGACGCGTGCACTCTGGCTGACGCTCGCCATGGTGACAGGGGCCATCGTCGCACGCTTCCTGCAGCCGGAGGGCAGGGGCATCTACGCGGTCATCACCACCACGGCCGGAATCGCCATGCTGCTGGGTCATCTGTCGTTGGAGAAGTCTCAGCTCGCCTTGTGGTCGGATCGCACGCGGCATCCGGCCTTGATCACCAATGGCTGGGTCCTGGGCCTGGCGATGGGGACGGTGGCCGCGATGGCCGCGGTGATCGTGGTGGCGGCCACGTCGATGCCCGGCGAATGGCATCTGTGGATATGGGCTCTGCTCGCCGTTCCCTTCGGTGCCGCCGCCGTCAACCTCAGCAGCGTCCTGGTGCTGCAGGACCGCATGGACGTACTGAATCGCAGAACCGTTGTCTGCTCGGTGGGGCAGTCCCTCACGGTCGCTCTTCTCGCGGCCGCCGATCGCATAACTGTCACGAACGTGGTCATCTGTTGGGCGGTGAGCGCCGCGCTGCCCTTCTTCTTCGCACTCCACGGGTTGCGGCGAGTCCCGCTGTGCTGGGACGTCTCTCTCGTACGGCGGCAGTTCGCACTCTCGGGCAGATACCACGTGGGTTGGGTGGCCACCTACCTCATCGCCAGTCTTGACGTCCTGCTGCTGAGCGCGCTCCAGTCGGTGACCGCCTCTGGGCTCTACACCGTCGCCGTCACCGTGATGACGCTTTCCCGTATCCCGGGAAACACGATCACGCAGGTCGTGCTGCCCAGGCAGGCAGCGTCCGAGCCTGACGAGGCCAAGCGCATCACCGCATGGTCGTTCCGGATCAACCTTCTTACGTCTTCCGCCGTGGTGGCGACTCTCGCGGGTGCCTCCCCCTGGCTGATTCCGCTCGTCTACGGCGCCCCATTCGCGGGCAGTGTGGCCCCGCTGCTGGCGCTTGCTCCTGGTGCGATCGCGTTCGTGCAGGTCCGGCTGCTGGAACAGTATCTGGTCCGGCTGGACAGGCCGACCACGATGACGGTCATCTCGCTCCTCGCCCTGACCGCCAACGTGCTGCTCAACCTGGTGGCGATCCCGCTGTGGGGCGTGATGGGCGCGGCGTTCTCCTCCAGCGCGACATACGTCTTCATGGCCGTCCTGACCGTGTCACGGTTCACGCGCACCACGGGCCTTCCTGTTCAAACCCTGCTGCCCGGCGCGGCCGATGTGCGGCTGGTGCTGCGACCATTGCTCGACAGGCGGCGGTTGGCCCGGCAACCGGAGTGATGCGGGGCCTTTGCGAGATCACGGCAGGCGTTGTGGAGTCAGCGGCTTTGCCGCTTGGTCAGGGGCGGCGGAAGAGTCGTCTCCCGGCGACTCCGACGGCGAACCGGCCTGGGAGAGCCTGCTCCATACGACGGCGGCGAGCAGGCTCGTGATCAGCTCGATGGGGATGCGCTGCCGGAGGATGAGCCCGACATTCGCCATGGTGGTGGCGTAGACGATGATGCTGGGCACGATGAAGGCGAGCAGCTGGAGCAGCGTGTGGCGGTCGTGGTGCCAGAGCCGCCCGGCCCCGCGCACCGCGGAGAAGAGCAGGAAGTACCACAGAAGCACGTCGATCTTGCCCATTTGCAGGGTGAGGCTGCCGGAGCTCCAAGGAAAGGGCGACAGGACGGTGTAGAGCAGTTTCGGCCCGAGAGCGCTCCACGCACTACCGCCGTCGGTGAACTCGATCCCGGAGCCTCCATCGGCGTTGCCGCTGCGGACGACGGTCGACTGACCCTGGTCCAGTTGCTGCTGCCCTTCCTCGATCAGAGTGTTGTCGTAGGCCCCTACGAAGACCAGCATGCCTGTCGCCAGCAGCGCGCTCAGTGCGAACAGCCTCCGCACGGAGAGCCGGGTCTTGGACACTGCCATCCCCAGGACCAAGGGGACGGCGCACATGAACACCATGTAGGGCCGCACATGCCACAGGCACCACAGCAGCCCCCCGGACAGCAGCAGTTTGCTCAGCGCGAAGCGTTGAGAGAGGGACACGCCGATGCCCACACACGCGACCACCAGGAAGGCGCTGAATCCGTCCTTGTACGTGTCGGCGGTGTGCAGCAGAAGTGCCGGCATGAAGGCGACCACCACGAGCAAGCGGAAGGCCCCCTGCTCGGTGGCGCCGACGACCCTGGCGAGCCGGTACATGATCACACAGAGCACGCAGGCGAGCAGGGCGACGAAAGCCGTGCAGGCGAGCGGCGCCAGCCCGCCGCACACGTACATGATCAACGCGAAGACGTTGCACGGCACGGCGACGGACTGCATGTAGGGGGACTCGTCCGCGGTCACGAAGTGGATGCCTTCAAGTCGCCACAGTCTGACGATCTCCATCGCATCGCCCTCATAGCCGTGGTTGTCACCTCCGTACTCGATGAGGCCGGGCCGCAGCACCAACACATGGACGACGAGACGGATGGCGAATGCGAGCAGCAGGACGAACAGCGCCCGCCGGGCCATGGCGCCGTCGAGGCTCGCGTTGACGACAAGGATGAGCGTCAGTGCGGCGAGGGCGACGATGAGGTATTCCATGAATGCGACCTTCAGTCCACCTGGGCGCCACGCGCTCATGCCCAGCAACCCACCGAACCGCCGGCCTCGAAGCCGGCGACGACGACGACGCTAGCGTCGCGCGGTGCGTCACAACACGTCCGGAGGGCGAGCATGGTCGGCTGCTTACCCGACTTGATGGATTCTTGCCGGAAAGAACCGCTCCTGTTCCCGGGAGTATCGCCGGACTTAGGGACGGTAAGTGCCGACTGCCCGTGATCACGCGCAGGTAGGCAGCGATAAAACATTTGCCCTCTGACCGCGACGCGCTGCGCCGAAACGGCCGATACCGCAGCTAGCTTCGCGACGTGAAGCAGGCCCGCCACAGAGGAGCCGCATGAAGCCGGACAATCGGATTCGCGTAATGGAGATCATCGCCCGGATGAACGTGGGCGGTCCCGCCACCCAAGTGCTGGGAATCTCCGAGCGCCTCAACCCCGACGAGTTCGAGCACCGCCTCTACACCGGTCACGTGGACGACGAGGAGGGCGACCACCTCGGGCTGCGGCGGGCGAACGTGCGGGTTCACCGGATCGCCGGGCTGGGCCGCTCCATCAGGCCCTCCGACGACTGCCGCGCCCTGCTGAGGCTGGTCTCCGAGATGCGCGCGTTCCGACCCCACGTCGTCCACACGCGGACGGCCAAGGCCGGCGCGCTCGGCCGGGTCGCCGCCCGCCTGGCAGGTGTGCCCTCGGCCCGCGCGCACGTCTTCCACGGGCACCTGCTGCACGGTTACTTCTCGGGTGCGAAGCGAGCGCTCTACGTGCGTTCCGAGCGGGTCCTCGCGTCGATGACCGACCGGCTGGTGACCGTGGGCGCGCGCGTGCGCGACGACCTCCTGGAGGCCGGGATCGGCCGCCCCGAGCAGTACGTGGTCATCCCGCCCGGCGTGCGGCCGGGACCGACGCCCGACCGGCTGATCGCCCGCGAGGAGCTCGGCCTGCCGCTGGACGCGCCCGTGGTGTCGTACGTCGGCCGGCTCACCCAGGTCAAGCGGCCCGACCGGTTCGTCCAGGCGGCGCGCGAGATCCTCCGGAGGTTGCCGGAGTGCCGCTTCGTCGTCTGCGGCGGCGGCGAACTGCAGGAGCGACTGGAACGGGACATCGAGTCGATGCGCGGAGCCTTCCATCTGGTGGGCTGGCGCAAGGACGTGGAGACCGTCTACGCGGCGGCCGACGTGGTCATGCTGACCTCTGACAACGAGGGCACCCCGCTCACGCTCATCGAGGCGCAGATGGCCGGAACCCCGGTCGTGTCCACCCGGGTCGGCAGCGTCGCCGAGGTCGTCCAGAACGGGCGCACCGGGCTGCTCGCCGCTACCGACGCCGCCGAACTGGGGGAGCACGCCGTAGAGCTACTCTCCAACCCCCTGCTTGCCGGCCGGATGGGCGAGGCCGCCCGCCGTTGGGCGACCGCCTCGTTCGACGTGGACCGCCTCGTCGCGGACACCGAGGCCCTATACCGATCGCTGGCCCAGCCCCGCCGGGGTCGTCGTGTCGCTACCGGGGGGACGGGCAGGTGAAAGTCCTGGTCAACGTGTCCAGAGGAGAAATCATGAGCAACGCAGCCACGTGCACGTACCTGATTACGGGCGGCAGCGGATTCGTCGGCTCGCACCTGACCGACGCCCTGCTCTCCCGCGGCGACTCGGTGGTCGTCCTCGACGACCTGTCCACCGGGCGGCCGGGCAACCTGCGCCCGCATCCGGCTCTGCGCTTCGTGCGCGGCTCCATCCTGGACGAACTGGTCGTGGACGAGCTCGTCCACCAGTGCGACGTGGTCGTCCACCTGGCCGCCGCCGTCGGGGTCAAGCTGATCGTGGAGCAGCCACTGAGATCGCTGATCACCAACATCAGGGGCTCCGAGATCGTCATCGAGGCGGCGCACCGCTACCGCAAGAAGATCCTCATCGCCAGCACGAGCGAAATCTACGGCAAGAACTCCTCCGGCCCCCTCAGAGAGGACGCCGACCGCATCCTCGGCAACACCGGGGTCGTGCGCTGGGCGTACAGCACGGCCAAGGCGGTGGACGAGATCCTGGCCAACGCCTACCACCACGAGCGTGGCCTGCCCTCCATCGTGGTCAGGCTGTTCAACACCGTGGGGCCGCGGCAGAGCCCGGCCTACGGCATGGTCATCCCGCGCCTCGTGCGACAAGCCCTCAGCGGCGTTCCGCTCACGGTGCACGGAGACGGGACCCAGACACGGTGCTTCGCCCACGTCGCCGATGTGGTGGACGCCCTGCTGCGGCTGCTCGGCAACGAGGCGGCGGTCGGCCAGACGTTCAACATCGGCTCGGCGGAGGAGGTGAGCATCCTGGAGCTGGCCAAGCTGGTCATCGAGCACGCGGGATCCACCTCGGGCGTCGACCTGATCCCCTACCACGAGGCCTATCTCAAGGGGTTCGAGGACATGACCCGCAGGGTCCCCGACACCACCAAGATCCGTGAGCTCACCGGATGGCGGCCGCGGCGCACGCTGGACGAGATCCTCGCGGAGGTCGTCAGGGAGGCGCGCGAGGAGCTCTCGGGGGCGTCCAAGAGTCGATCGGGCCGCCCGGAACGCTTTGCGCCTCAGGACGTCTTGAGCAGTGCGAACGCGCCCCGCGCCAGCGCGACGAGCTCCTCGTAGACCTGATCCTCGTTGAGGGCGGCGGACGGGTCGGAGGCCATGGCCGTGACCACGAAGGTGCGTCCGGACGGTGTGCGGGCCAGGTAGCTCAGGTCGAGCACGCCCGGTTCGGAGCCGCCCTTGTACCAGACCGTCGGCCACTCCTTGGCGGGCAGCTTGATCCCGCCCGTGTTCTGCGACATCACCTCGCCGATCCGCTTGTCACGGCTCTTCGCCAGCTCCGCGTAGGCGCGGCAGATGTCGGCGGGGGAGCCGAACCACTCCACCGTGTCCAGCTCGCGCGGCGCGGCCCACGCGACGACGCTGGACAGCGGGAGCTTGTCGACGACCTCCGACAGGTAGGCCCGCCGCCCGGCCGTGTCACGTGACAGGTACTCCTTGGCGTGCCGTGGGTAGTCGGCGCCCTTGAGCGCGAACAGCTCCCTGGTGCTCAGGAACGGGGTGTTCCGCTTCGCCTGACCGTGCCAGGACCGTGCGGTGTGCTCGACCGAGGTCCGGCCGGCCTGGTGGAGCAGCAGGTCAGCGCCCGTGTTGTCGCTGATGGCGATCATCAGCTTGGCCGCCTCCAGCACGGGCACCTGGCTGTTGTCGGGACGGTCCTGGAGCCGGCCGCTCGGCAGGCTCTTCAGCTCGGGTTTGATCGTCATCGCGGTGTCCCAGGAGAACCTGCCCTGCTCGATCTTCTTGGCGACGGCTCCCAGGACGTACAGCTTGAACATCGAGCCGAGCGGGCGCGCCACGCCACCGGCTATGGCGTGGGCCGGGCGGCAGGTGCCGTCGGACTTCACCTCACCGGCGAGGAAGCCCACCTGGGCCGCCGCCTTGCGCGCCCGCCGGTCCAACTCGTCCCAGCTCGTGGGCGAGGGCTGAGGAGGTGCCGGTACGGCGAACAGCGCGGAGTCGACCTTGCCGGTGGCGTCCACCGAGAGCGTCAACTTGAGCGTCTGGGCGCCGACCACCACGTGGGCGATCAGAGCGGTGGGCGCGGCTCCGAGGATCCTCTCCAGCCGGATCCCGCGCAGCGAGGCCAGGGTCTCGTTGAACTTGGCCGCCGGCACCTGCTCCAGAAACGCCGGGGCGAGGTGCTCGGCCAGCTCGGCCTGCCCGATCGGCGCCCTGGCGGGGGCGTCGAGCAGCCAGCGCAACTGCTGCCCGACAGGCGTGCCGGGAATCTCCACGGGTGGCGCGGTGGGCGCCGGAAGCGATCGTGGAACGTTCCAATCGAAGGAGCCGGCAAGAGACATCGTGAGCGGCCTCGTGGTGGCGACGTTCGTAGTGGTCACTCCCGCGCACGCGGTGAGCGTCACGGCGGTCGCCACGACGGCAAGGGCCGGTTTCGACGGGGAGAACATGGCAGCTCCTTCGACTCAGGCTCGGGTCCGGACGCGGCGGAACACGTGCCCACCGGCCCCGTCCTACATACCGCACCCGGTGAGTCGTCGTCCGCGCATCCGCGGAGTTGCGCGCGGGCTCAGCCGAAGACGGCGGGAGGCGGCACCGGAGCCAGCACCGCGTCGCCGTCCTTGATCGGGGCGGCGCCCGCGACGAAGTTCGTCAGCGCCTCCCCGTGCACGCACCTGGCCTGGGTGAGGCCACCGGCCGCCCGGCGGGTCAGCAGGTCGATCGGCAGCTCCGCCCGCGAGGCGGCGACGATGAGGTTGCCGAAGCGGCGCCCGCGCATGACGCCCGGCTCGGCCAGCAGCGCGACGTGCCGGAACGTGCCCTGGACGGTCGCCACGAGCCGCCTGGCGAAGGCCAGCCCCTTGCCGTCGGCCATGTTGATCAGCAGCGTGCCCGACGGGCGCAGCACCCTGGCGATGTCGCCCATGTACTCCGTCGTGGCCAGCTCGACCGGCATGGTGGCGCCGGAGAAGGCGTCGAGGACCAGCAGGTCGGCCGAGTCGTCCCAGACCTTGGCGGTGCCCTCGCGGCCGCCCTGCACGATCACCTTCAGCCGTGGCACGGACCGCAGGTCGAGCTGCTCGCGGATCAGGTTGACCAGCAGCCCGTCGGGTTCGAGGACGATGTGCCGGGAGCCGGGGCGGGTGGCCGCGACGTAACGCGGGATCGTGCACGCCCCGCCGCCCACGTGGACGCAGGCGAGCGCGCCTTCCGGAAGAAGGTCGATGACGTCTGCCATAAGGCGTACGTACTCGAATTCCAGATAAGTAGGGTCTTGTAAGTCAACGTACGACTGAGGTACGCCATCCTTGGACAGCACCCAGCCGTCCTGCCTGTCCAGGTCCCGGAGCAGTTCAATCTCGCCGAACGTCACCGGGTACAGGCCGGGCATCGGCTCCCGCTGTCCTCGTGCCACGCTGATCCCCCTCCTGGGAGTAAACCGTATGCGACGACGAAGGCTGATTGTGCTGTTTATCGCCGTTGTCGCGGTAGTCGGCGCAGGTGCCTTCGCGATGGTGGCGTCCACGAGGGTCAAGGGCAGTGCCGCGCAGACCTCGGCCGCCTATTTCGCGGCGTGGAAGCGGGGGGACCTGCAGGGCATGGCGGCCCTGGTCTACCAGCCGCCGGCGGACTTCAGCACCCGGCACCGGTCGTTCTCGGAGGACCTGCACGTCGAGAGTATCCAGCTGCGGCCCGGGGCCGTGAAGAGCACCGGGGAGACGTCGGCCGAGGTGCCGTTCAGCGGGAGCAGGACGCTGCGCGAGTTCGGGGCGTGGCCGTTCAGCAGCACGTTGCGGCTGGCCGTACGCGACAGGACCTGGAAGGTGCTCTGGGCGCCGGAGACGCTGGACCCCCTGCTCAAGGACGGGGGCACGGTGCGGCTGACCGAGTTCGACGGGCCCGCGGTCCAACTGGTGACCAGCGAGGGGGAGAAGATCCCCAACGACAGCTACGCCGAGTCCTACCTCGCCGAGCTCAAGCCGGAGTTCGACGAGGTGGGGCAGGGGTGGGCACTGGAGTCGGCGCTGCCGGGACAGCAGGCGCGACGGCTCATGACCGTCGAGCCCAAGGTGAGTCAGGAGCGCACCACGCTGTCGCGCTCGGTGCAGGCGGCGGCCGCGCGGGCGCTCGACGGGGTGCGGAACGCGTCGATCGTCGCCATACGGCCCAGCACCGGCGAGGTGCTCGCGGTGGCCGACCGGCTGGAGGACAACTACAGCGCGTTCCGCGACTTCTTCCCGCCCGGGTCCACGTTCAAGACGGTCACGGCGGCGGCGCTGCTGGAGGCGGGCCTGGATCCGGCGGCGGAGGTGGACTGCCCCGGCAAGTACACGATCCCGAACTCCAGGTCGATCAAGAACGCGGGCGAGCAGGGGCACGGCACCGTGACGTTCGCCGACGCGTTCGCGTACTCCTGCAACACCACGTTCGTGCGCGAGGCCGTCAGCCGATTATCGGGTGACGATCTGGTCGAGACCGCCGCGAAGTGGGGGTTCAACGGCGCCGAGCTGGATACGGGCCTGGGCGGCCACTGCGGCCGGATGGACCCGCCCGACAGCGTGGACGAGCTGGCGGTGGACTCCTTCGGCCAGGGCTCGGTCGAGGCGACCCCGCTGTGCATGGCGATGGTCGCGGCGGCGGTCGAGAGCGGCTCACTGCGCGTGCCGCGCATCCTGTCGAAGGACGCGGTGGAACAGATCGACGGCCCGCCCGCCAAGCCGGTCGAACTCGACGAGGGGACGGTCACGGCGCTGCGGGACATGATGGCCGCCGTCGTCGACCACGGTACGGCCGCTGCCGCCGGACTCCCGGCGGGCGTGTCCGGCAAGACGGGGACGGCCGAGGCGGGGGCGTCGCGAGAGCACGGCTGGTTCATCGGTTACCGCGACGACCTGGCCTTCAGCGTCTTCGTACGGGACGGCGGCTCGGGCCGGAGCGCCGCGCTGCCGGTCGCGGCCCGCTTCCTGAACGGGCTATGACCTCGTTGAGAGATTCACCATAACCTACGGTACCGTAGGTTATATGACGACCATCTCCGCGAAGCCGAGACTGAGAGGCTGGTTGCACACAGGAGCGTTGCCCGTGACGCTGGTCGCCGGGTTCGCGCTCGTGGCGCTCGGTCCCACGCTGCAGGCCCGTCTCGCGTCCGCGATCTACGCGATCACCTCGGGCCTGCTCTTCGGCATCTCGGCCACCTACCACCGTGGCACGCTCGGTCCGCGTCTGGCCGAGGTGCTTCGCCGCTTCGACCACGCGAACATCTACCTGATCATCGCCGGCACCTACACACCCTTCGCGCTGCTCGCGCTCGACGGGGCCGCCCGCGTCGCCGTCCTGGTGGTCATCTGGGGTGGCGCGCTGTCCGGAGTGCTCTTCCGGGTGTTCTGGATGAGTGCGCCGCGCTGGCTCTACACGCTCCTCTACCTGGCGCTCGGCTGGACCGCGATCTTCGTGATGCCGCAGTTGCTCGAAGGCGCGGGCGTGGTGGCCGTCGTGCTGGTCGCCGTCGGCGGCGCCTTCTACACCGCCGGAGCCATCGTGTACGGGCTGCGCCGCCCGGATCCGTCACCCGGCTGGTTCGGCTACCACGAGGTGTTCCACGCGTTCACGGTGGCCGCCTACGTGGTGCAGTACATCGCGGTGTCGATCGTGGTCTACTCCCAGGCATAGGTGGCGAATTACTGACTTTTGACCGTGCGGTGGTCTGCTTGCGTGATCGATCGGGAGATCAGACCAATATGGAGCAAATCGCACACACCTGGTGGCTCGTCCTCATTCGTGGCATTCTCGCGGTGATCTTCGGCATCCTCGCGCTGATCTGGCCCGCGATCACGCTGTACGTACTCGTGATCTTCTTCGGGGCGTACGCGATCGTCAGCGGGATCTTCTCGCTGTTCGCCGCGTTCCGGCACGACGTCAAGTCCCGCGTCTGGCTCATCGTCTCGGGAATCATCGGGATCCTCGCCGGCATCGTGGCATTCGTCTGGCCGGGAATCACGTCGCTGGCCCTGCTCTTCGTGATCGCCTTCTGGGCGATCTTCGGTGGAGTGTCGGAGATCATCGCCGGCATCCAGATGCGCAAGGAGATCCGGGACGAATGGATGCTCATCATCGGCGGCATCCTGTCCGTTATCTTCGGCGCCCTGCTGCTCATCTGGCCGGGCGCGGGCGCGCTCACGCTGGTCTGGCTGGTCGGCATCTTCGCCATCCTGTACGGCATCACGATGATCGTGCTGTCGTTCCGGGTGAAGAAGCTTGCGCCTACGGCCTGAAGCCCGGAAATTTTCCGCATATATCGGGCTGGGGCAGGGAAACGTATGCCATGTCTGGTTCAACGTGGAGGAGACATGGACGTACACGACCGCCTTGCCCGCCATCTGCTCGTCGACGGATACCGGCTTGTGCTCGATCTGGAGCGCAGCCAAGGCTCCTGGCTCGTCGACGCCCGAAATGGCCGCCGATACCTTGACTTCTACACGTTCTTCGCGAGCGCACCCCTCGGCGTGAACCCGCCCTTCGAGCCGGAGTTCGTCCGGCTCCTTGGCGAGGTCGCCCGCAACAAGCCCGCCAATCCCGACATGTACACCGCACACCTCGCGGACTTCGTCGACACCTTCACCCGTGTCCTCGGCGACCCCGACCTGCCCCACCTGTTCTTCGTCGAAGGTGGTGCGCTGGCCGTCGAGAATGCGCTCAAGACCGCCTTCGACTGGAAGAGCCGCCGCAACGAGGCGGCCGGCCGGTCCCGTGACCTCGGCACCCAGGTCATGCACCTGACCAAGGCATTTCACGGCCGCACCGGCTACACCTTGAGCCTGACCAATACCGAACCGGGCAAGACCGACCGTTTCCCCCAGTTCCGCTGGCCGCGCATCGACGTACCCGCCATACACCTCGGAGAGGTCGAGGCCGCCGAGCAGCACGCGCTCGCCCAGGCCCGCGCCGCCTTCGAGGCGAACCCGCACGACATCGCCTGTTTCATCGCCGAGCCCATCCAGGGCGAGGGCGGCGACAACCACATGCGCCCGCAGTTCCTGCAGGCCATGCAGCATCTGTGTCACGAGTACGACGCGCTGTTCATCCTGGACGAGGTGCAGACGGGCGGCGGCACCACGGGCACCGCCTGGGCCTACCAGCAGCTCGGCCTGGCGCCGGACATCGTGGCCTTCGCGAAGAAGGTCCAGGTGGGCGGCATCATGGCCGGCCGCCGCGTGGACCTGGTCCCCGACAACGTCTTCCAGGTCAGCGGCCGGATCAACTCCACCTGGGGCGGCGGCCTGGTGGACATGGTCCGCTCGCGCGGCATCCTGGAGATCGTCGAACGCGACGGCCTGATCCCGCGCGCCGCCACCCTCGGCACGCTCCTCGTCGAACGCCTCACCAAACTCCAGGTGGAGCACCCGGACCTGGTCTCCAACCCCCGGGGCCGCGGCTTGATGTGCGCGTTCGACCTGCCCGACAGAGCCGCGCGCGACGCGCTGGTCACGCGGCTGCGGGACGAGGCGGGCGTGCTGGTCCTGGCCTGCGGTCCGCGCTCGGTACGGCTCAGGCCCGCGCTCAACATCCCGGAATCCGACCTCGACCACGGCCTGATGGCCATCTCGGCGGCCCTCCGCTGACCTGACCTGCGACGACGTCCACCCGCCACCTGACCCACGCCTTCACCGTCGCTGCCCCCTGCGCGGCAGCGACGGGCTACAACGAGGAACGGCGATCGCTAGCCGTGCGGACGGCATGGGAGTTCAACTCCAGACCGTGTCGCGCAGTGCCGGGGCGAGCCGCTCCAGTTGGTCCACGCCGGCCGAGAAGTCGGTGCCGATCGGTTGCATGAGCGTCACGTGATCCGCGCCGGCGGCCAGGTGCTCGCGTACCTTGGCGGCGATGTCGGCCGGGTCGCCGTGGGCGATGATCGCGTCCACCAGCCGGTCACTCACCTCGGCGATCTCCTGCTCCGAGTAGCCGAGCCGGGCCAGGGCGGCCGCGACCCAGGTCAGGCGGAGGCTGGCCGACACCTGCTCCCGTGCGATCGCTCGCGTCCGGTCGCGGTCGTCGCCCGGGACCATGGAGAGCCCGACGACCAGCAGTTTGTCCGGGCCGAGCACCTGCCGGGCCTGCGCGGTGAACTCGGGAGGCCCCCCGGCGGGCAGCGCCCCATCGGCGATCTCGCCGGCCAAGGTGAGCATCTTCGGGCCGTTCGCGGCGATGATCCGCGGATAGGCCACGTCGGGTGCGGGTGGCGAGGTCGGGCTGTCCATCCGGTCGCGGTAGTCGCGCATCGTGGCCAGCGGGCTGCCGAACTCCCGGCCGGTGTCGGCCGCCTGCTGGGGATAGCCGACCCCCAGCCCGAGCACGAACCGGCCGGGATAGGCCTGGGCCAGTACGGCCGCCGCGCCATGCATGGTCTGCGGTGGCCGGGCCCAGATGTTGGCGATGCCGGTGCCGAACACCATCCGCCGCGTGGCGGCCAACAGCACGGCCAACTGCACAAGAGCGTCCTTTCCGCCGACGACCTCGTTGGTCCAGACGGCGCGGTGGCCGGCGCGTTCCAGCCGCTCGACGGCCTCGCGCTGCAGGTCGATGGACAGGGCGCTGGTGAACGAGACCGGCAGCGTCACGCCGACCGGCCCCAACGCCCGGCGGGCCGTGTCGACCACGGTGGTCCTCATGAGAGTGCTCCTTGAACGGGGCTGTAGTGGGTTCTCAGCTTGGGACCGCGGCGCATTCAGGGTCCAATGAATGTTTCGCAAGGCGCATCCCGATTCACGCATCACCGCAGCTCCAGATGATGGGGCCTACGCTGGGCGCATGCCCGACTCGCCACTGCCCCCGGTGGACCTGGATCTGCGGCTGGTGCGCTCGTTCGCCACCGTCGCCGAGCACCGGCACTTCGGTCGCGCCGCCGCCGCCCTCCACCTCACCCAGTCCTCGCTGAGCCGGCAGATCGCCCGGCTCGAACAGCAGGTGGGCGCCCGCCTGCTGGACCGCACCCCGCAGGGCACCCGGCTCACCGACGCCGGAGAGGCCTTCCTCCCGCTCGCCCTCACGCTGCTGCGCTCCGCCAGCAGCGCCGTGGCGCGGGCCCGGGCCGCCGCCCAGCCCAGCCGGATCGCGATCGGCTACATCGGCAACCTCGTCGTCACCCCGGCGGTGCGCGAGCTGCGCCACCGGCATCCCGGCGCCGAGGTGCGGATCATTCACCTGGCCTGGGACGAACCACGCGCCGCGCTCCTCGACCACCGGGTGGACGCGGTAGTGACCCGGCTGCCGTTCCCCACCGACGAACTGCACGTCACAGTGCTCTACGACGAACCACGGGCGCTGCTGGTGCCCGTGGATCACCGCCTGGCGGGCAAGGAATCGGTCACCCTCGACGACATCGCCGACGAGCCCATGCCCCGGGCACTCGACCCGGCCTGGAACGCCTTCTGGCGCGCCGACCCCCGGCCCGACGGAAGCCCGGCGCCGGACGGTCCCCTCATCGAGGTGGGCGAGGACAAGCTCGAACTCGTCGCCGGCGGGCAGGCCGTTGTCATCCTTCCTGCGACCCTCCGGATCGGCGACCTGCGCCCCGACCTCACCATGATCCCCCTGGAGGGAGTCGAGCCCAGCCACGTCGTGCTGGCCACCCGAGCCGACGACCGCGGCCGCCTTGTCGCGGCCTTCCGCAAATGCGCCGAAGCCCATCTCACCGGGCCGGGGTGATCCGTCCCAGCATCAGTCGCGGTGGTGGCGGGCCTGGAGGAATGCCGCGGTGGCGGCGTCGGCGGGCAGGAAGGCCTCCAGCTTGAGCTCGGCCAGCGTGACGTCCACCGCGGTGGCGAACGAGGTGAGCGTGGTCAGCAGCCGCAACTCGGCATCCCCGGTACGCAACCGCAACGGCACCGCGAACCCCAGATGGTCGCTCCCCGGCACCGCCTCGGGCACGTAGGACTCCAGCTCGGCGATGAACGCGTCGAGCCGCGGATCCTGGCTGCGGAGGAAGTCGGCCCGCAGGCTCTCGGTGATGTGCCGGCCCCAGTCCGCGAGGTTGACGACCCGAGAACCCATGCCTTTGGGGTGCAGGGCGAGCCGCAACACGTTGATCGGCGGCTCCAGCAGCTCGGCCGCGGCCCCCTCGGTGAGCACGTCGAAGGCCGCGTTGGTCGCCACCAGCTCGCCGTAGGGCCGGACCACGACCGCCGGGTACGGCAGGTGGCCGTCGAGGATGCTCTCCAGAGCCTCGCGTACCGGGCGCAGCATGGCGTCGTCCAGACCTGACTCAGGGAACAGGGGAGCGTACCCGGCCGCCAGCAGCAGGCCGTTGCGTTCGCGGAGCGACAGATCGAGCGACTCGGCCAGGCGTACGACGATGGCCCGCCCGGGGCGGGATCGGCCGCGCTCCATGAAGCTCAGATGGCGTTGGGTGGTGCCGGCCCGGTTGGCGAGCTCCAGCTGGCTCACCCGCCGGTTGCTACGCCACCGCCGCAACTCGCTCGCGAATCGTTCCATGCCTCCCTTTCTAGCCCACGCGCCTGACGGAGCACGATTCCCCGCAGGGAATGACACAAGCTCACGAATGCCCCCGAGACGGTCTCACCGTCTCGTAACGGCGCCAGACCACCTCCACCGGAGGAGCGTCCCCCTGGAGAGAGCCCAGCCCCGTGTGGCGGGTGGGGGTGCCCCATGCCGGCCGTAAAAGAAGGGCCCCCAACACCCACGAGAAGCTCCGGCCCGCTCGAAGGGCCGGCCCGCGAGAGATCCGGCCCGCAAGAGGCCCGGCCCGTGAGAGGCCTGGCACGCGCGGAGAACGGGCGCGAGAGGCGCGGCACGCCAGATGGTCGGCACGCGCGGGGAACCGGTGCATGGCCCGGCACACAAGATGGCCCGCCGCACGAAGGGCCCGCCACACGAAGGGCCCGCCACACGGGGAGACCCGCCAGGGCCCCGCGCGAGAGATGTGAGAGGCGCGAGAACACTCGGCACGCGAGAACGCCCGCAGGTGCGGAGATCGGCCGCGATCAGGACGCCGCGCCCAAAACGACGTGATCAGGACGCCACGATCAGGGCACCGCGATCAAGACGTCGCGATCAGGACGTGGGACGCGACTGCCAGAGGCCGATCGCGGTGACGCGCGAGTCGACGCCGAGTTTGGCGTAGATGCGGTTGACATGGTTCTTGACTGTTTTCTCGCTGAGAAACAGCCGCTGCGCGATCTGCCCATTCGACTGCCCAGTCGCGATCAGATCCATGACCTCGGTTTCGCGCTTGCTCAAGGACGTGAACACGCTATCGAACGCTGCGTCTTCGACTCTCATCCGGCCTCCGGGGGCGCGCGCAGACGGTCAGATCGCCGAGGCCCCCGCGCATCCGGCGTAAGCGGTAGACAGCGAGCATAACTCGCAATGTCATGTTTTGGGGACGTTGCCGTAGAAAACGACAAACGGCCGGTCCCGAGGGACCGGCCGCGTGCATGGGGTGAGTGAAGGGACTTGAACCCTCGACATCCAGGACCACAACCTGGCGCTCTACCAGCTGAGCTACACCCACCATGAACCGCCGACGTGGCGGCACAGGAAAAGTGTAGCGGTCTTCGGGAGTCTTTACGCCACCCAATTAGCCCGTGACACGCTCGGCCACCGCTCTGGCGGTGGCCGAGTCGGGGCCCGGCTGGCCGACGAAGATGGCCGCCCGGTAGTAGCGGAGCTCCCTGATGCTCTCCGTGATGTCGGCCAGCGCGCGGTGTCCGCCCTGCTTCTCCGGGGCCGCGAAGTAGACCCGGGGGTACCAGCGGCGGACCAGCTCCTTGATCGATGACACGTCGATCATCCGGTAATGCAGATAGCCGTCGACCGCGGGCATGTCGCGCGAGATGAACGTGCGGTCGGTGCCGATGGAGTTGCCGCAGAGCGGCGCCTTCTTCGGCTCGGGGATGTGGCGGCGGATGTAGTCGAGCACGAGCGACTCCGCCTCCGCCAGCGTCACCCCGCCCGCCATCTCGGGCAGCAGGCCCGAGGCGGTGTGCATCTCGCGGACCACCTGCGACATCTGCTCCAGCGACTCGGGCGGCGGTTTGATGACCACGTCGACGCCCTCGTCCAGCTGATTGAGCTCGCTGTCGGTGATGATGCACGCCACCTCGACGAGCGCATCGCGACCCAGGTCGAGCCCGGTCATCTCGCAGTCGATCCAGACCAGCAAGTCACTCATTCGATCTCCTCGCCCAAGCGGCTCGGAGTCATCCGCCCGCCTGAATACCCCATCAGCCTAGTGCCACCGGTTATGCGGGCTTGAGCGAGCTGAGAACCTGATTGACCACGTCGGTGCCCAGATTGTCCGGAACTGACGTGTATAGGAGGGCTGGAGGCTTGCCCTGGCCGCGATCCATCAGGACGATCGCGCCGTTTTCCTTGTTCCACTTGTAACCTTTGGCCTTCGACTCCTTCGAGAAGTCGAGCTGGAACTGGAGGACCCAGGCGTCCTTGTCGCCGATCTTGAGCGCCTTGTCCTGGATGATCTTGTTGGTGTGCGTGATCGGGTAGTACTCGGCGAAGTTCACGAACACCGACTTGGCCGCGTTGCTCAGCCCGTCCGTCCCCGTGTACGGGAAGAGCGGGTTGAGCAGGCCGGTGAAGACGTTGCCGTTCCAGTTGTCCTTGCCGTTGTACTTCTCCTGGGAGATCGCCTCCACGCCGCTCGACCAGGCCTGCTGGCGCGGGTCGGTGCCGTTGATGGAGCTGGACTCGGGCACCTTCCAGCCTTCGGGCACCTGGTACGACAGGCCCGCCTGCGGGTCGGAGACGCGGCCGTCCTGCGGCTGTGGCAGCTCTGCCGGGGCCTGCGACGGCGGCTCGGTGGTCTGGCCCTGCTCCGGCGACTGCTCCGTCTCAGTGGGCGTCGGGGACTCGGCGAGGGTGCCGTCGGTGTTGCGGTTCACGAAGAAGATCCCGGCCACCACGATCAGGCCGACCACCACGAGCGCCGCCAGCCCGCCGAACACCCACGGCAACGGGTTGCTCTCCTTCGGCGGCGGACCGTAACCGGGTCCGGGCAGCGGGGTGTCACCCCATCGATTCTGGCCGGGCGCGCTGTACGAGGGCTGGCCGAACGCCGGCTGCTCCTGGGTGGGCTGCGCGTACGCCGGCTGGCTCTGGGCGGGTTGCCCGTACGCGGACTGCCCGTATGTCGGCTGGCCGAACTGCTGCGTCGGGTTCGCCGGCGTGGCGGACCAGTCGGGACTCGACTGCTGCTGCGGTCCGGAGGGCGGTTGCTGTTGCGCTGGCGTCCCCTGCTCCAGCGGGTGGGTGGCGTCCGTCCACTGGCCGCCGTCCCACCAACGGAGTTGGGGCGATCCGTACGGGTCGGGGTACCAGCCCGCGGGGGTCTGCGTGGTCATATTCGTCAGCGTAGTAACAACAGCTTTGATATGCATTGCTGGCTCGGCTTCAGCACTTGTACGTGAAGCTCGCCTTGTCGGTTTTTAGCGGGCCGGGAGACAGCACCCGGAGAGTGGCCGTGGCCTTGACGGTGCTCTTGCCCTTGAGTGTCCATCGGAGCGGCACGCTGTAGGCGGTCTGGTCGGAGGTCGTGTGGAGTGTCTGTTTGACGACCTCCTTGTCCAGGTTCTTGCGCCACTCGTAGGTGATCTCGCCGGCCTCACCGTTCGTGACGATCTTGCCTGTGACGACGACGGCGCTGTTGCAGCCCTGCGTCTTCTTCGGCGCGACGACGTCGATCGACGTGATCGCCAGGTCAGGGGCGGAGCTCAGCTTGAGCCAGGCGATGATCGCCCCGCCCATGATGATCGCGAACACTGCCGCCGCCAGGATGGTCCGCCACCGCCTCGCCCGTGCCGCCCTGGACGGCCTGCCGTCGCCGCGCTGGACCGTTCCGATCTGGTCCCGGCCCTCCCGCCAGATCCGTTCCGCCGTGCTGCCGGCCTGCTGCGCCTGCGTGCTCACCCCCGGTCCGAAGTGCACCGGCGCCTGATGAGGGCTGGGGACGGCGAGTAACGTGACGATGTCACCCTCGTCGAGCGGCGGCTGCGTCTCCACGGGCGGATGCGCGAACGCCGACCTGCCCCGGGCTGCCTGCGCCAGCCGGTCGTGCCTGATCGCCCCGCCCGGCAGCGCCGCGGGCTCGGAGAGTACGACGGACTTGGCGGCGCCCAGGCCGTGGGTGGTCGCGATGACCGCGGCCCGCTCGAAGAGGGCCGCCGCCCGCGGGGCGCTCCGCATGACCGAGGCGGCCAGCCCCCGCGCCAGCGACGCCCACGCCGCCGCGTCCCGCTCCGGCGGGGAGACCTGCCCGCGGATGGCGTCGGACAAGCCGCGTTCCGACAGCAGCGGCGTGCCTTCGGCGGTGATGACCACGGTGCCGGGATGCACGGAACCGTGGGTGACCCCGGCCGCGTGCAGCGCGAGGAGGGTCTGCGCCGTCTCCGCCAGTACGGCCGCCGCGCCGCCCGCGTCGATCGGCCCGGCGGCCAGCAGGTCCGACAGCGTCGGGCTGACGGCCTGCGCGGTGAGCAGCCAGACCTGATCGCCCGCCGCCACGACGTCGGCGACGGGGATCAGCCCGGTCAGCCCGCCCAGGACGAGCCGCTGGTCGGTCAGCACCGTCGCCACGACGCGCTCACGCACGCCGGGCAGCCCGATGATCTTCGGGTCGAACAGCAGGGCTCCGGCCCTGCGCCCGTCGGGTGAGATCGCGTCGATCCAGTTGCCCAGCTCCGTGATCCAGGTGTTCTCGGTGAGCCGGAAGCCGGCGATACCGTGTCTCGGATTGTCCATCGCCGCTTGCTCCATCACCGTGTGTCCCCCGACGCCTTTCTAGCGCTTCCTCCGGTGTCGTCCCGCCATACGGCGCTTCACTGCAAGTGTGACGGGAAGCGCGCCGGACGTCACCAGTGCGAGTGCCAGGAGCGCGCCGCCCTCCGGCGGCGGTGTGTACGCCGACCCGCTGTTCTCCCCACCGTCGGAGGAGGGCCTCGGCGACTGGGAGCTGGGCTCCGGGCTGCTGAGGGTACGCGTCGGCCGGACGGTCGGAGGCGCGGTCGTGGGCGGCTTCGTGGGCTGCTTCGTGGTGGCGGACGTGGCCGCCGGCTGGTCGTCGACCTTGCTGGTGATCTCGGGCTCGGTCGGCTCGGTCGGTGGCGCGGTCTTGACGGCGGTCTTGGTGGCCGTCTTGGAAGGTCTGGGCTTCGGAGTCCTGGTGATCGTCCGAGTCGGTGTGGGCGTCGGCCTGCGGGTGGTGACGGGCGGCGGCGCGGTACTCGTCGAGAGTGTCGGCTCCGGCGTGGTCTCCTCGACCGTGGGAGTGGGCTCCTCGGAAGGCTCCTCGTCCTCGGACGCGGCGGACGGCGCCGGCTCCGTCGTGGAGGGGGTCACCTGCGTGGTCCGCGCCTGCAGGGCGGGCTCGTCGGACGTGGTCTTCACCAGGACGAGCGCGATGCCGATCAGCAGGCCGGTGCAGGCGGCGCCGACGAGGATCTTGGTCGAGCGCTTGCTCAGCACCTTCCCCGGCTCGGCGAACTGGTTCTCGGCGAGCGAGGTCTGCCCCTCCGCCGGACCCTCAGGCGGGCTGGGGAACAGCATCAGCAGCAGGCCGGACAGCCGGGCCAGGCGGTGCTTGCCGCGCTCCTCCCAGTCGGACCCGTACGCCCTGGCCGCGACCGCTTCGAGTTCCGTCAGGAACGCCTCGGCGGAGGATGGGCGATCGACGGGGTTCTTGGCCAGGCCACGCTCGACCAGGTTCCGCAGCGGCCCGGGCACCTCCTCGATGGGTGGCGGCGAGCTCTGGTGCTGGCGGGCCAGCGCCGCGAGGTTGGGCGAGCGAAAGGGGCGGGCGCCCGTCAGGCACTCGAAGAACACGACGGTGGCGGCGTACACGTCGGTGGTGGGCGCGGCGGAGGCGCCCGACCACTGCTCGGGCGCCATGTAGGGCGGGGTGCCTGCGGCGCCGGCGGCCTCGCCGTTCCTGACCGCGATGCCGAAGTCGACGAGCTTGCTGGAGCCGTCGCCCTGGACCATGACGTTCTCGGGCTTGAAGTCGCGGTGCACGACGCCGATCGCGTGGGCCGCCGCCAGACCTTGTAGCGAGCCCTTGAGCACCAGCAGCGCGGCCTCCGGGCCCGTGGGGCCCTCCGACCTGAGCAGTTCGCGCAGCGAGACCCCGTTGACGAGCTCCATGACGATGGCCGCGCCCGCGCCGGCCTCGACGTATTCGATCAGGCGGGCGTTGTGCGGGCTGCGCATGGTGCCGAGCAGCCTGGCCTCGTGCCTGAACCGGGCCACGAAGCCGACGTCGGACCGCAGCTCCTCGGAGAGGTACTTGACGGCCACCTCCACGCCGTCGTGGTCCCGCCGGGCCAGCACGACCCGCCCGGCGGATCCGGCGCCAAGCTCACGAATCTCGGTATAACCCGGGACCCCCCACTGGCCATCGTCGTACATGCGGTCTCCTCTGAAGTCCTCTGGGCCCCCACGCTCATCAGACGGACCGTAGCTTAACCAGACGTAACCGCTTTCTCACGGCTTATCTCCAGACAGGACTGAATCTGGAGGTCAGCCGATGGTTCCGGAATCGTCGGACGACGGGGTGTCAGGGGCGGGGGTGTCCGGAGTGTCCGGGTTCTTCGGCTCGTCGGTGTCGGTGTCGTCGTCGTCCTTCGGCGGGTCCTCCTGGCAGGCCGCGGTCGTGCCGCCCGAGCTGTCGCCGCCGCCGGCCGCGCTGGGCCGGGTCGCGGCCGTCACGAGCCAGGACGTCTCGCAGGGCACCTTGTCGAAGGTGAAGCTCACGGTCCTGGTGTAGGAGGTCTGGCCGGACAGGGTCAGGGCCTCGGTGTGCGCGATCCGGCCGCCGAGGGAGAAGGAGACGGCGAGCCGTACCGGCTGGTCGTTGCCGGTGGTCACCGAGACGACGGCGGTGGCCGCGCCGCGCGGGCTGAGCGAGGCCCGCACGATCGACACCTTCCGTACGCTCGGCGGGCAGGTCACCTTCGTCCGGGCGGTGGCCGTCCGGTCGCCCGCGCGGACCACCACGGAGACGGTGGCGTCGCACGGGCGGGACCTGAAGGCGTGGGTGAACGTCCGCGAGTAGGCCGTCTGGCCGGACAGGGTGGCCGAGCGGGTGGCGACCTGGTCGCCGTTCAGCGCGAACGCGGCCTCCACGGGGACCTCGGCGGTGCCGCTGGTGGTCACCCTGACCCGGGCCTGAGCCGTACGGCCCGGCGAGGCGGCCAGGTCGAGCGACACCCGCAGGCCCGTCACCCGGGTGGGACAGGGCGGCACGTTCACCGTGGCGGTCCGCGGCCCGCCGGGAGCGGCGGGGAAGGTGGTGACGGTCAGCGTGACGCTCTTGCCGCACGGGCGCTCGTCCATGGTGTAGCTGAGCGAGCGGTCATAGGACCGGCCGCCGTTCAGCCGCAGGGTCTGGCTGTGGACGGGGGCGCCGGCCACGGACCAGGCGGCGGTCGCGGTGATGGGTCCCGTGCCGGTGGTGAGGACGGAGAGCGAGGAGCCGGCCACGTTGTCGTCATTGACCGTCAGCCCGCCGAGCGTGAGCCCCGCGACCGAGGTCACCGGCGCCGGCGTCACCGTAGGCGTGGTCACGGTGACCACGGGCGTCGGCGTGATGGTCTTGGGCGGCTTGGGGGTTTGGGTAGGAGTCGGCTTGGTGACCTTGGGCGTGGGCTTGGCGCTCTTGGTGACCTTGGGTGTCGGGGTGGGCGCCGGCTCGGTGGTCGGCGGCGTGGTGGCCGCCACAGGCTCGGCGGTCTCCCGCTCGGGACTGTGGGACGGCACGGCCAGCGGGGATGGATCATCGCTGGGCAGCTCGGCAGGGGGCTCCTGGCTCACCGCGACCGGCGTGGCCGGCGGGGCCTGCTCGGCTGGTCCCTGCGATTGCGAGGGCCCCACCAGGGCCACGTCTATGGGCGTCGTCCCCCGGTCGCGGCTCGACAGCGCGACGATCACGGCGACGGTCGCGACCGCGACCAGCCCCACGCCCATGCCCAGCCGCACCGAGTTCCGCTTGGCCGTACGGAGCGTCGAACGGAAGACGGTCTGCGCCAGCGAGGTCGTGACCTGGGCCGGAGGCGTCTGCGGCACGGGCAGGAGCAGGGCGAGCAGGGCCACCAGCGCGGCCAGCCGCCGCCTGCCGCGCTCCTCCCAGTCCTCGCCGTACGCGGCCCGCGCCGCCGCCTCCAGCTCGATGACGAAGGCGTCGGCGCTGACGGGCCGGGCGGCCGGGTCCTTGGCCAGCCCGCGCGTGATCAGCTCGCGTACCGGCTCGGGGGCGTCGTGGACCGGGATCGGGGCGTGCATGTGCTGGTAGCCGAGCACGCTCGGCTCGGTCGACCGGTACGGCCGGTGCCCGGTCAGGCACTCGAAGAACACCGCCGTCGCCGCGTACACGTCGGTGGCGGGCGAGGCGGGCAGGTTCTCCCACAGCTCGGGCGCCATGTACGGGGGCGTGCCCTCGGGACGCGAGGCGGTCCCCTGGTGGACGGCGATGCCGAAGTCGACCAGCTTGCTGGCCCCGTCGTCGCGGACGATCACGTTCTCGGGCTTGTAGTCCTTGTGCACCAGTCCATGTGAGTGCGCCCTGGCCAGGCCGAGCAGCGAGCCCTTGAGGACGACCAGGGCCGCCTCCGGCCCCGTCGTCCCGTGCTCGCGCAGCAGTGCCCGCAGGGACACGCCGTTGACCAGCTCCATCACGATGGCCGCGCCGTAGCCGTCCTGGATGTACTCCCACAGCGTGGCGATGTGCTGGTCGCGCAGCGTGGTCAGCACCCGCGCCTCCGACTGGAACCGGGCCAGGGCCACCGGGTCGCTTCTTAACCTCTCCGAGAGGTACTTGATCGCGACCTTGACGCCCGTCTCATCGTGCACCGCCAGCACGACCCGGCCGCTGCCGCCCGCCCCGAGCTGCTTGATCTCCGTGTAACCAGGAGCGTTCCACTCCATCGCCATCCCCCATCAGGAGTAGGGCCCACCTGATGAGACGTCTGATCAAGGAGAGAAGTTTGCCAGGTGGTTCCTGATTTATGGAACTACTCCCGGCCGCGGATGTGAACAGGTACGTCCATACCGTCTGGGAGTGCCGGATCCGGCACGGGCTCGCCCCAGGACGTCACCAGCGGCAGCACCCCAGCCCAGACGGGCAGCGCGTAGTCGTCCTCCTCGTCCATGGGCCCGCCGCGCCGCATCTTCACCGACGCCTCTTCGAGTGACAGGGCCAGCACGGCGGTCGCGGCCAGCTCCTTGGGCGACGGCTTCCTGACGTAGTCCCACTGGCCGGGCGCGAGCTGCTCGGACAGGACACGGAGCCCGGTCAGCCGCTCCTCCGGGTCCGTCAGCAGCCTGGCGTGGCCGTAGATGATCGCGGAGCGGTAGTTGACGGAGTGGTGGAAGATCGACCGGGCCAGCACGATGCCGTCGACGTGGGTGACGGTGACGCACACCTCCGCGCCGCTGCCCGCGCGCAGTGACCGCGCCCCAGTGGAGCCGTGCAGGTAGAGGGTCTCGCCCAGGCGCCCGTATCCGGTGGGCACCACCATGGGGTGGCCGTCGACCACCACACCCAGATGGCAGAACAGCCCGGTGTCGAGCACCTCGTACAGGTCGTTCCTGTCGCTGCTGCCACGTTGCTTCTCGCGGCCGAGCGTCGTGCGGGGTGTGGTGGAGAGCATGCGACCACGGTAATGAGAAAGTGGACATAGCCTGAATGGCCACTAATGCCCGCTTCTCGGAGACCACTTTCGTGCGCACCCTCATCGACCTGCCCATATCCCTGTCCAGGGAGTCGGCCGTCCCGCTCTCGGCACAGCTCACCGGCTGGCTGCGCCGGGCCATGCTCGCGGGCACGCTCGCGCCGGGGGAGCGGCTGCCGTCCTCGCGCGGGCTCGCCGGCCAGTTGCGGGTGAGCAGGACCGTGGTCACGGAGGCCTACCAGCAGCTGTACGCCGAAGGGTGGCTGGAAGGGCGGCACGGCTCCGGCACGTTCGTGGCCTCGCTGGAGGCGGCGCATCTCGCCGTCGAGGCGCCGCCCGCCCCCGAGCCGCCGCCTCGCCCACCGGCCGAGCGGACGATCGACCTGACCCCCGGCACGCCCTGGGTGCGCGACTACGACCGCGCGGCCTGGAAGCGGGCCTGGCGCAAGGCCGCCGACCTGCCTCCGGGTGACTCCCCGGACCCCTACGGCCTGCCGTACCTGCGCGAACTGCTCGCCGACCACCTGCGGCGGGCCAGGGCCGTGACCGTCGGCCCCGAGAACGTCCTGGTCACCAGGGGCACCGGCAACGGCCTCGACCTGTGCGCGCTGGCCCTGCTCGGCGAGGGCGGCCGGGCGGGCGTCGAGGATCCCGGGTATCACGTGGCGCGCACGGTGTTCGCGGCCAGGGGCGCGAAGGTCGTGCCGTGCCCGGTCGACGAGGACGGCGTGATCGTCGAGGGGCTCCCCGAGGACCTCCGTGTCCTCTACACCACGCCCGCCCACCAGTACCCGCTCGGCGGCCGCCTGCCGATCCCGCGCAGGGAGCGGCTGCTCGCCTGGGCCAGGAGCACCGGCGCGATCATCGTGGAGGACGACTACGACGCCGAGTTCCGCTACGACGTCGCGCCCCTGCCCGCCCTCTACGGCCTCGACCCGTCGCGCGTCGTCCTGCTCGGCACGCTCTCGAAGACCCTCGCCCCCGACGTCGGCGTCGGCTGGCTGGTCGGCTCACCCGAACTGCTCGACCGGATCGCCGCCATCCGCCTCACGCTGTCGGACCGCACCAGCGGCCCGGTCCAGCAGGCCGTCGCGACCCTCCTGGAACGCGGTGACCTGGACCGCCACCTGCGCCGGATGCGCCTGGAGTACGCCCGCAGGCGCGGCGCGATCGTCGAGATCCTCGGCCCGCTCTGCCGCCTGCGCGGTGACACGGCCGGCCTGCACGTGCTGGCGGAGCTGCCCCGCGGCACCGTCCCCGGGCTGGTCGCCGCCGCGCGGGAGAAGGGCGTGCTGCTCGACTCCACGGGCCGCCACCACTACGGCTCCGAACACCTGCACGGCCTGGTGATCGGGTACGGCTCGGCCACGCTGGCCGACGTCAGGCGCGGCTGCCGGATCGTGGCCGGTCTGATGTGCTCAGCCCCGAATGAGTAGGTAAGCGGTGATGCCGAGCCGCCCTCCTGAGCCAGAGTGGACGGCATGAAATGGTGGTTACTTCTGGCCTCGGTCATCGGCATCCTGATCACCGCCTGGCTGATCCTCTACGCGGGGGTGCAGCTGTCCACGCTGCTCTCCCTCGGCCTGGGCGCCATCAGCCTTATCTGGCTGGTCGTCCTCCTCACCGTCCCGTGGAACCTTTACTTCGCCGCCCGCCGGGTCGCACAAGACATCCCCGAGTCGCGCGAGCGCGGCATCGAGGTGCCGCAGGGCCGCGAGGACGAGGCGCGCGACATCGGCCGGCGGATGCTCAGGCTCGCGATCGCCGGGCACGTCGTGTCGGCGGCCGTGCTGGCGGGCATCACGGTCTTCTCCGGCGCGCAGGTGGGCTACTACTTCGCGGCCTTCTACCTGCTCGCCACCTGTTTCCGCCCGATCGGCGCGTACCTGGCGCACCTTCGCCGGCGGGTCACGACGCTGGCCGAGGAGGTCCGCTACCCGCGCAGGGACGTGGTCTCGCTGGCCGAGTCGGCCGACGCGCTGCACATCAGGACCGACGAGCTGGGCAGGGACCTCGAACGCCTGCGCGATGAGATGGCCGCCACGCGGTACGCCCTGGAGACGGCCGACCACGACCTCAACCGGCGCATGACCGGCATGACCCGACGCTTCGACGAGACGGTGGACGGGCTCGGCGACAACCAGGAGGTGATCTCCGGCCTCAAGGCCTTCCTCCGCCTGGTCCGCGCCGAGGCGTAGCCGCCTCAGGCGGGCTGGAGCTCGCGCAGGATCGGCAGGGAACGGGCGGCGTACACCGGGTCGACGGGCAGGGCGTGGCGGGCCCACCAGCGGGCCGGGGCCGGATCGGGGGAGGGGTCGGTGAAGGCGGCCGCGTAGTCGTCGTACGGCGGGTCGTAGAGGTAGCCCGTCACCACCCCGCGCCGCTCCAGCGCGGCTATCGCCGCGTCACGGTCGCGCACCAGCAGCGGCACCCGGAACAGCGGCTGGTCGAGATGATCCCGTACGCCCGCCGCCACCGAGGGCAGCTCCGCCAGCATGCGTACGCCCGCCAGGCGGCGCGCCCGCTCCCCGGGCACCTTGGCCAGCCGCCTCGACTGGTACCAGCGGGCCAGCGCCCCACGCCGGGCCCGGTAGTCGTGCAGGTCGGCCCGGACCCACGGATCGAACGGCGGCAGCGACGGCACCTGCTTCATGGCCGCTTCGAGCTCGTCGGGCCGCAGCGGGATCCGGTAGCCCTCGCGCGACTCCTCCATGCCCAGCAGCCGCGAGAGCCGGAGCGCGGGCCGGACCAGGTCGAGCCGGAGCGCGGCCTGACGGGCCATCGAACTGGCCACGGCCAGCAGCTCGGCGCGGAAGGCACCCGGCTCCAGCAGCGCGTCGCGGGCCTGTACGAGGGCGCGCAGGTCCTCCACGCGCTCCACCGCCAGGACGCCACCCGACCCGGCGCCGGGATGCTTGGAGAGGCTGAACACCCCGGCCTGGCCGAACGTGCCCAACGGCCGGCCGTCGACGGTGGTCTCCATCGCGTGGGCGACATCTTCGATCAGGATTTTTCCGGTGAAGGCGGATACGGCGTCCGGCAGGCCGTACAGGTTGGTGGTCAGGACGGCGTCCACCTGGCCGAGGTTCACGCGGGAGGCGTCGATGTTGCCGTCGCGGCGCGACAGCGGCGCGATCACCGGGCGCAGGCCCGCCGCCAGCACCAGGAAGAGGATCTCGTCGGCGGAGATCGGTGACATCAGCAGCCGCTGCCCCGGCATGCACCAGTGACGCAGCGCGAGGTAGAGGCCGAGGCGGTTCGACGGGAGCAGCAGGCAGTGACGGCCGGTGCGCTCGGCGATCCTCTTCACGACCGGTTCGGTCGCGGCCGGCTCCGTCACGACTGGAGTGCCGTGCGGAGTCGCCCGAACGTCTTCAGCGCCCGGTCGGCCGTCTTGTGCAGCAGCGGGTTGGCCAGCACAGTGGCCCGGGTCTTGCGCACGGGCACCCGCACCAGCCAGTGCACGGCCGAAGCGGCGCCGATCGTGGCGACCCGGCCCTCGGCCACCTGGAACTCGCCGTTCTTCAACTTCTCTTTGTACTCCTTCTCGCCCCGGCCCATGTCGATCACCTGGATGCCGGACCCGGCGGCCTGCTCGGCCATCGCGAGATGGTGGATGAGGCCGGGGGAGTATTTGGCGTACTGCGTGTCGTACGCCGGGAACCAGCCGGCGAGTGTGGTGCGCGTGCGCAGACCGAAATGGCCGGCCATCGGCAGGTCGTTCACGTAGATCATGTCGAGCACCCCGGCGAAGCCCTCGGTCTGCGTGGCCAGCAGCCGCTCGACCAGCTCGACGATCCACTGGTGCGCGAACCGGTCGGTGCGCCCCGTACGCCGGTACTGGTCGGTCTTCCAGCCGAGCAGCGTGTGCAGCGGCGCCGGGTCGGTGGTCGCGTACTCGTGCCGGATCGGCCCGATGTCACGCTGGAGTTTGCGCGACTTGGCCAGAGTCGTCTTGTACGTCTTGCCGGAGTGCAGCCGTAGATACTCGGTGTAGGGGCCGTGTCCCTCGCGCAGGTCGATGATCGGGGACGGGTGGCGCTCATGCCGCCCGGAGATCATCGGCTGGCCCGCGACCAGGTGGTCGAACTCGTAGACCGACAGCCCGCACTGCTTGATCAACCGGCGCGGGTCGATCTCGAGATCCTTGGCGTGGACTAAGCCCTGCGCGTCGGTGAGCCCGGCGGCCACCGGCTTGCCGATGCCCATCGGGTGGCGTTCGAAGGGGAAGAAGCCCACGATGTCGGGCCCGTCGTAGAGCACGGCGACGCGGACCATGTCTCGTAGCTCACCGACCGTGATCGTGAACTCTGGAGACAGGAACGGGTTGTCGAAGGCCGCGTGTCCCTCCTGGAGAGCCCGCCATCGGCTCAGCTCAGGTGCTCCCAGCTCGCGAGGGTGAGCAAGTGTGACGCGCATGGGCTCCTACTGTCGGCATACCTTCAGTTAGTTTGGAGGTAGCTGTTGTACAGCCAGGGTAAGCGGTCTTACATGATGGTCGTCTGCGCAGCTCCGGAACGTTACATAACTCTCAGCTAGCCTTCAGGACCGAGTGGCGTTCTAATGTGTGTCCATGACCGTACCTGGGATTGACTGGCCTCGGCTGACCGGCTGGATGGGCGACAACGTGCCCGACGCGGGCGAGCCCCTGTCCGTCTCGCTGATATCCGGCGGCAAGTCGAACCTGACGTACCTCATCGAGGCCCGTGAGCGCCGCGTGGTGCTGCGTCGTCCGCCGCTCGGCCACGTGCTGCCCACCGCGCACGACATGCGGCGCGAGTGGCGGGTCATCTCCGCGCTCGCCCGGACGCCGGTTCCGGTGCCGGAGCCGGTCGCGTTCTGCGCCGACGAGGAGGTCATCGGAGCGCCGTTCTACCTGATGGGCCACGTGGACGGCCTGGCCGTCAGGAACCGCGAGCAACTCGGCGACCCCTCGCCGGCCGAGACGCGCCGGCTGGCCGAACGGCTCGCCGAGGTGCTGGCCGCCATCCACGCCGTCGACTACCGGGAGGTCGGGCTCGGCGACTTCGGCCGCCCGGACGGCTACCTGGCCAGGCAGCTCGCCCGGTGGTGCCAGCAGTGGGACCGGTCGAAGACCGCCGACCTGCCGGAGTACGACCGCCTGGTCACGCGGCTGGGCGAGCGCATGCCGGCCAGTTCCGCCAGCACGCTCGTGCACGGTGACTACCGGCTCGACAACACGCTCGTACGGCTGGCGCCCGGTCCGTCCGAGATCCTGGCCGTGGTCGACTGGGAGATGTCCACCCTCGGCGACCCGCTGGCCGACCTGGGGCTCACGCTCACCTACTGGCAGGACCCCGGCGACGAGGAGCGGGCCGGGATCCCGGTGGCCGGCGACGTGACGCTCGCCCCCGGGTTCCTGAACGCCGCCGAGTTCGCCACCCACTACACGAAGGTCTCCGGCCGTGACATCTCCGACCTTCCGTTCTACGTGGCGTTCGGGAACTTCAAGCTCGCGGTCATAGTGGAAGGTATCCACGCCCGTTTCCGGCAGGGTAAGACCGTGGGTGACGGCTTCGAGAACATCGGTTCCGCCGTACCCACCCTCATCGCCCGCGCGCACCGCCTGCTGGACCAGCCATAGGAGTCGTAAATGAGCACTGTGGCACTGATCACCGGAGCGGCGAGCGGCATCGGGGCCGCGGTGGCGCGGCGGCTGTCGGCGGGCGGGGCCAAGTGCGTCATCCTCGACCTCGACGGCGAAGGCGCCGAGCGCCTGGCCAAGGAGGTCGGCGGCGTGTGGCTGGCGGGCGACGTCAGCACCGAGGAGGCCTCGCGGGCGGCCGTCGCGCTCGCCGAGGACACCTACGGCCGGCTCGACCTGGTGCACCTCAACGCGGGGATCTCGGGCGGGGTGGACGTGGCGGCGTTCGACGTCGAGCGATACCGCCGGGTCGTCGGGGTGAACGTGGACGGCGTGGTCTTCGGCGTCGCCGCCTGCCTGCCGCTGCTCAGGCGCTCGGGTGGCGGCGCGATCGTGGTCACCTCGTCGCTGGCCGGGCTCGTCGGCTTCGGCGGCGACCCGATCTACACGATGACCAAGCACGCCGTGGTCGGGCTCGTCAGGGCGCTGGCCGGGCCGCTGGCCAAGGAGGGGATCAGGATCGGCGCCGTCTGCCCGGGGTTCACGGACACGCCGCTGGTGGCGGGGGCACGGGAGATGTTCGTCAACGCCGGGTTCCCGTTGCTGAGCGCCGCCGACGTCGCCGCGGCCGTCGAAAGCGCCTTCTACGCCGACGAGCCCGGCACGCTGCTCATCGTGCAACCGGGCAGGCAGCCGGTAGCGTACCGTTATGCGGGCGTTCCCGGCCCGGCTGGAGGTCAGCGCCCGCCAGCGTCTTGATCGACCGCAAGTCCCTTGCAAGTACTGATATATACCGTGAGAAGGGCTGGGAGAGGTGTCCCGGCCCTTGTCCACGCGCGAGGGTGGAGGCTCCGTGATTCCCACCGATGGCAAACACGCACGTCGAAGGCCGCCATGGCCGATCGCGTTAGGCGTAGGAATCCTCGCGATCGCACTCGTGGCGGGGATCATGGTGTACGCGGGCACGCGGAGCGGCCCTCGCGACGAGTACAAAGGCGGCGAGGTCGCCCAGATCCAGCCGAGCGAGCCGCCGCCGACGCTGCAGCAGCCGCCCACCCTGGACGACTGGCCGCGCTGGGGCGTCACCCACACCCAGTACAGCGCCGACAACGTGCCCCGCGAGATCACCGAGCAGGCCAAAGGCATCCTCGGCCGGGTCCCCATGCTGCAGAACCAGCACATCATGGGCTGGGGCGTGGGCAATCCGGAGCCGAGCCCCGGACAGTTCAACCTGCGAGATCTCGACCGGCGGCTGAAGCTCATGGCCTCCTCGCGGGCCGTCCCGGTCATCACGCTGTGCTGCGCGCCTGACTGGATGAAGGGCGGGCAGGCCGGCCGTACGGACTGGTCCAAGAACCACACGGTCGCCCCCAAACCCGAGCACTTCGACGACTACGCCAAGCTCGCGGTCAGGATCGCCAAGCAGTATCCGACGGTCAAGTACTTCATGGTGTGGAACGAGTTCAAGGGCTTCTGGAACGCCTCCACGAACCGCTGGGACGCCGAGGGCTACACGGAGCTTTACAACAAGGTCTACACGGCGCTGAAGAAGGTCAACGGCGACATCCAGGTCGGTGGCCCGTACATCCCGGTCGAGACCAACTCCGGCCAGGCTCCCTCGGAGCTCAGCGGCCCGTGGGGCACGGTCGACCAGCGCGCGCTGGACGCGATCGAGTACTGGATCGAGCACAAGAAGGGCGCGGACTTCATCGTCGTCGACGGTGCCTCGATGACCAACGACAAGGCCAACGTCCCTGACGACTTCGCCGCCCAGGCCAAGTTCGGCGCGGTCACCACCTGGCTCAAGAAGAAGAGCAACGACATGCCGGTGTGGTGGGCGGAGTGGTACGTCGAGCCGGTCAACTCCGGCTGGAGCGAGGACAAGCGCATCGCCGTACAGGCCACGACGCTGATGGAGTTCGCCAAGAGCGGTGTGACGTCGGCCCTCTACTGGAACCCGGAGCAGAAGGGCGGGGCGCAGTGCCCCGGCTGCCTCTGGTCGTCCGAGTCGGGGCAGGAAATGCCTATGGCGGGGCTGCTGAGCGGGTTCGCCAAGTGGTTCCCCGCCGGGGTGAAACTGGAGCAGGTGACCACCTCCGATCAGCGGATCAAGGTGCTGGGGCAGGAACGGCAGATCGTCATGGTGAACACGGCCGACACGAGCGTCACCGCCACCGTGGACGGCAAGCGGGTGACCTTGAAGCCGTACGAGATCCAGTGGGCGGGCCGCGGGGCCTGACGGGGTCTCCAGGACTGCCTCAGGCCCCCGATCGGATACCGGTCGGGGGCCTGTTCGCGTGTCCGGACGCCTGCCGGAGCCGCTCGCCTCGCCATTCTTCGAAACAATATTTACCATCGCCCGTAATTCCATTGCCGAAGGCGACTTGCGCCGTTCGGAAAGACGTCGAGGTGAATTGTCACTTCTGTGATCATCGATGCGCCTGCTTGGGTTTGCCCAGGCCCCGGCGGGGGTCGGGTATGCCGCTCGATGTATGCGCTTTATCGTCAATTTACCTCTGGCCTGCCCACATTCCTTTCCCGCGATGATCGTCAAATTGCCCCCAAATATCCCTCCAACCCCTGTTTTCTCACCTTTTGAGTGCTAGCGTCCTATTTTGAAAGCAGAAATGGTGCTAGTGCACAGGGGGGAATCATGGTTCTCGGTAAGCTCTTCCCGGCTCACCGCACTGACTGGTGGGGCTGGGGTCGCGGCGGCGGTTGCCGTCGTCGTCGCTGGGGTGGATGTGGCGGCGGCTGCGGCGGCTGGGGCGGCGGCTGGCGCAGGCGGTGGTGGTGGTAGCAGAGGTGCCACCTGAGAGCCGCCGGGTCTCCCAGCGGCTCTCACTCACCGCTCAGCCCCTGGCGCCGACGGTGTCCATCCGGAACACCTTCCGGGCCTTCTGGCCGGACACACGCGGCGTCAGGCGGCTGTTCGTGGCCGGGATCGTGTTCTCGATCCTGGCCGCTCTTTGTGAGGTCGCCGCCATCGGCCTGTTCGGCTACATCACCGACCGGGTCCTCAGCGAACGGGATCTGGGAGCCTTCTGGGCTCCCGCGGCCGCCTGGCTCGGCCTGGCCGTGCTGGCCGGTCTCGTCTCCTTTGCCGGCGCGTACGTCACCGCCGCGGGCGCGGAACGCTTTCTCCTCAAGCTCCGCGACCGCGTCTTCGGCCACGTGCAGACCCTCACACCCGATTTCTTCGAGAACCGTCGCCTCGGCGACCTGATGGCCAGACTCACCGACGACATCGAGTCCATAGAGGAAATGGTCGGCTCGGGCCTGGTCAAGGTGTTCACCACGGTGGCGAGCGTGATCTTCTTCGCCGGCGCGGCGTTCTTCATCAGATGGGACCTGGCGCTGGTCACGTTCGCGCTGGTCCCCGCGTTCCTGGTGGTCTCCAAGCTCTTCGCGTCCCGGTTCAGGAACGCGGCCGCCCGTGAGCGCACCAGCAACGGCGTCATGAACAGCGTCATCGAGGAGAGTCTGTCCAACCAGTCGCTCGTCCAGGCCTACAACCAGCAGCAGACCGAGGCCAGGCACCTGCACCGCGAAGGCCGCACCTGGCTCCGCGCGAACCTGTCCCAAGCCTGGCTCTCCGGCCTCTACGGCCCGTCCGTACAGGTCCTGGAGACCATCTGCCTGATCGTCATCCTGGGCTTCGGCGCCTGGGAGATCACCGAAGGCCGCCTCACTCTGGGTGGCCTGCTCGCCTTCGCCGCCTACCTCGCGTATCTGTACCCCGCCGTACAGAGCCTGGGCGAACTCGCCCTCACCGTCTCGCAGGCCGCCGCCGGTTCGGACCGCGTCCTGGAGGTCCTGTCCGTACGCCCGGCCGTCGTCGACCGCCCCACCGCCGGACCGGTGCGGGGACGCAGCCGGGGCCGGATCGAGTTCTCGCGAGTCGGCTTCACCTATCCCAAGCGGATCAGGGCGACCCTGCGGGAGCTGTCGTTCGTGATCGAACCGGGGGAACTCGTCGTCTGCACCGGACCCAGCGGCGCCGGCAAGTCCACGCTGGCCAAGCTGCTCCTGCGCTTCTACGACCCGAACACCGGCAGCATCATGCTGGACGGCGTGGACCTGCGCGACCTGACCCGTTCATCCCTGCGTGACAGCATCACGCTCCTGCACCAGGAGAACCTCCTGTTCTCCGGCACCGTCCGCGACAACATCACCTACGGCTCGCCGGACGCCGACGACGCCGCCGTGGTGCGGGCCGCCAAACTGGCCGACGTGCACGACTTCATCCAGTCATGGCCGCAGAAGTACGACACACCGATCGGCCAGCGAGGCCGCCTCATGTCAGGCGGCCAGCGCCAGCGCCTCGCCATCGCCCGCGCGATCCTGCGCGACGCGCCCGTGCTGGTGCTGGACGAGCCGATGACCGGCTTGGACGTGGAGACCGCCGAGCGGGTGATGGAGCCGCTGCGCCGCCTGATGGAGGGGCGGACCACGCTGCTCATCACGCACGACCTGCGGCATGTGCCGGAGGGGGTGCGCCGGATCGAGCTGGAACCGGTGCGACGCTCGGACCGGATCCGGATCCGGCGTCATCACCTCGGGGTGCACGCCGCCGGCAATTGCTAGTGGACCTACCTGCAAGAACGGCAGCAATTGGTGACCAACCGCCCACACAAAGCGAAGATTCCACTACACTCCGACGAAGATCTTTCAGGTTCAACGTTTCCGACCTCCGACGAGGAACCGCTTGATGCCAGCTCACATACCTGTTCACCGTCGGGCTCTGCTCGTGCCGCTGGCCGTCGCGATCGTCGCCGGCTCTGCGTGCGTGTGGGCGGTGGCCGCGGCGCCGGTCGAGGGGCGCACCCTCATGGCCTGGTGCCTGGGCACAGCCGCCGTCGTGGTGTGCGCCGCGATCACGTTCGGCCTGTACGGCCGGCAGCAGACACAGCAGCTCCGCGACCGTCTCCAGATGATGGACGCCGACATCGCCCAGCTCGCCGACCAGACGCTGCCCGCGCTGGTGCGGAGACTGCGTGACGGGGCGTCGGTCGACACCGCGCTCGCCGAGGTGCACAGGCCCGCCGACCTGGCCCAGCAGCGCATCCTGTGGACCCTGGCGCAGGAGGTCGGCAGAGGCGACCGCATGCGCGCGGCCGCCATGTCGGCCTGTGCGAACGCCGCGGGCCGGGTTCAGGCGCTGGCGACCAGCATGCTGGCCGATCTGCGGGAGATGGAGGACCGGCATGAGGAGAAGGTCCTCGGCGATCTGCTGAGGCTGGACCACAGCACCGCGCAGGCGGGCCGGCTGGCCGACAGCATCGCCGTGCTGACCGGCGCGCGCTCCGGCCGGCGCTGGACCAAGCCGATCGTGATGGAGAGCATCATGCGCGGCGCGGTGGGCCGGATCAGCGCCTACCAGCGGGTCCGGGTGCACTCGGCCAGCACCGTCGCGATCGCCGGGCACGCCGCCGAAGGCGTCATGCACGCCCTCGCGGAGCTGATGGACAACGCCACCAGCTTCTCGCCTCCTTCCGAGGAGGTGCACGTGTACGTGGAAGAGCTGAGCACCGGCGTCGTGATCACCATCGAGGACTGCGGTCTCGTCATGAGCGCCGCCGCGCTGAGCCGCGCCCGGCAGGCCGTCTCGTCCGAGCCGCTGGACCTGACGACGCTGTCCGGTACGCGCCTGGGCCTGGCCGTGGTGGGCTGCCTGGCCCGCAAGCACGACCTGACCGTCTCCTTCAGGCCGTCCTCACGTGGGGGCACCGGAGTGGTGGTCATGATCCCGCAGAAACTGGTCACACAGCCGCCGCCGCCCCCCGCGCCGGACCCGCCGCGTCCGCCGAGCGTTCCGGCCGCCCGCCGTCCCGCCTCCGCCTCCGCGGTCGCGGTCGCCCCGGCGTCCGCCGGGTCCGTCGCTGATGGCGATCTGCCCAGGCGCCGGCGCGGCCAGACGCTCGCGGCGGCGACGTCCACGACGCCCGCGGCCGAACCCTCGCCTCCGGCGAGGACGAGGCCCAGGCCGTCCGTCTCCGACGCCGGAGCGAGATTCAGCGCTTTCCGCCAGGCCAGCCGGGGGACCGGTGGCGGCGCAACACCTGCCGACACACCTGCTGTCAGCGCAGAGGACGACACCCTGTGACCGACCGACAGATTGGAGGGAGGGCTGTCCTTCCGGCACCGATGCCGGATGACCGTCCCAGAATCTCGATGAGAACCTCAGATCGCGACCTCGCCTGGCTGCTGGAGAACCTCTTGGAGAGGACGCCGCAGACCCGGCACGCCCTGGTGCTGTCGAAGGACGGCCTCAAGCTCTCCCACACCCACGCGCTTTCGGTGGACCGGGCCGATCAACTGGCCGCCATCGCCTCGGGTATCCAGAGCCTCGCCCACGGCGCGTCCATGGAGTTCGGCGACGGTTCCGGCGGGCTGCGGCAGTCCATGACGGAGTTCCACGGCGGGCTGCTGTTCATCGTGGAAGCGGGAGAGGGCGCCCACCTCGCCGTCGTGGCGACCGATGACGCCGACCCCGGCATCATCGGTCACAACATGAACGAACTGGTCGAGCAGATCGGGGAATACCTGACCGCCCCGCCGCGCGAACCTCAGCAGAGCAGCCGGGCCCTATGATCTATCGGCGAGTGGCGAGCGAGGACCCGGACCGGCTGTACACGGTCACCGGAGGGCGCAGTCACGCGGACGAGAGTGCCATGGACATGGTCACCCTGATCGTGAGCGAATGCGATCCGACCCCGGGCATGCAGTCCGAGCACGTCAAGATCCTCCAGATGTGCCGCCAGCCGATGGCGGTCGTGGAGGTCGCCTCGGAGCTGAAACTGCCGATCAGCGTCGTACGGATCCTGCTGTGCGACCTGCTCGACACCGGACGCATCACCGCCCGCCATCCGCCCAAGGCTCCCGCCAAGGCGCAACTGCCCGATCCCCACATCCTGGAGCAGGTGCTAGTTGGACTTCAGAACCTCTGACCCACCCGTCCGCACACCGCTGCGGAACACGATGACCACCGGACTCAAGATCGTGGTCGTCGGCGGGTTCGGCGTGGGCAAGACGACCATGGTCCGCTCGGTCAGCGAGATCCGGCCGCTGAGCACCGAAGAGACGATGACCCAGGCAGGCATGGGGATCGACGACGCGAGCGGCGTACAGACCAAGTCCACGACCACGGTGGCCTTCGACTTCGGCCGCATCAGCCTGAACGAGCAGATGGTGCTGTACCTGTTCGGGGCCCCGGGGCAGGAACGGTTCTGGTTCCTGTGGGACCGGCTGTTCTCGGGGACGCTGGGGGCGGTGGTCCTGGTGGACGTCCGCCGCCTGGCCGACTCCTGGTACGCCATCGACCGGCTCGAACACCACGGAATGCCGTTCATCGTCGCGCGCAACAACTTCGACGAGCCGACGCATCCCCTGGAAAAGATCCGGGAGGCACTGGACCTCTCCGACGACGTTCCGCTGATCGACTGCGACGCCCGCCAGCGTGACTCCAGCAAGGCCGTGCTGATCGCCCTCGTGAACCACCTCCACGCGATGTCCTCCGCCCAGGGGGTTACCCGATGAGCTATGTCCCCGAGCCCGTGAGGATGTACGGCCCCCGGTTCCAGGAGGATCCGGCGCAGCTGTACCGGGACATGAGGAAGGAGTACGGGCCGGTCGTCCCGGTCCTGCTCGAAGGCGACATCTTCGCCTGGCTGGTGATCGGCTACCGCGAGCTCCGCTACGTCCTCGGCAATCCGCAGCTCTTCGCCCGCGACTCCCGCCGGTGGAACGCCTGGGATCGCATCCCGCCGGACTGGCCGCTGATGGCGTTCGTCGGCTACCAGCCGTCCATTCTGTTCACCGAAGGCGCCGAGCATCAGCGGCGGGCCGGAGCCATCAGCGACGCCCTCGCCTCCGTCGACCAGTTCGAGCTGAGATCCCGCACGGAGAGGGCCGCCGACGGCCTGATCGACGCGTTCACCGGCCACGGCCGGGCCGACCTGATAGCCCAGTACGCCCAGCCGATGCCGCTGCTGTCCATCTCTACGCTGTTCGGCCTGCCGGACGCCGAGACGCCCCGCCTGGTGGCGGACGTGACCGAGTTGCTGAACACCGGACCGGGCGTCGTGGAGGCGCATCAGCGCGTCCAGGCCACGATGCAGCGGCTGCTCGACGCCAAGCGCGAGCGCCCCGGTCCGGACCTGCCCTCACGCCTGGTGGCCCATCCCGCGGGACTCACCGACGAGGAGCTCATCCAGGACCTGGTCGTGTTGATGAGCGGCGGTCAGGAGCCGACCGCCAACTGGATCGCCAACACCCTGCGGTTGATGCTGACCGACGAACGGTTCGCCGTGACCCTGTCGGGCGGCCGCCGTAGTGCCAGTCAGGCGCTGAACGAGGTCATGTGGGAGGAGTCGCCCGCCCAGAACAGCCTGGGCCGCTGGGCGGTTCATGACACCCAGCTCGGCGGGCAGCGCATCCGGGCCGGCGACGCGCTGGTCATCGGCCTCGCCGCCGCGAACGCCGATCCGCAGGTACGGCCGGACTCCTACAGCGGCTCCGCCGGCAACCACGCGCACATGTCCTTCGGCCACGGCGAGCACGGCTGCCCGCACCCGGCGCCGGAACTCGCCGAGGTCATCTCCTACACGGCCGTCGAGGTGCTCCTGGACCGGCTCCCGGACCTGAGGCTGTCGGTGCCCGCCGACGATCTCGTCTGGCGGCCGTCCTTCCGGCTGCGCGCCCTGTCGGCCCTGCCGGTCGAGTTCTCGCCCGGCTACGCCAGGGGAATCGGCTAGAACCGCCGGTTGTGTGTCCCCGATGTGTCAGGGGGCACACAACCGGTCGGCTCGACGTCAGTGGACCGGGCGGCCCGTGATGGACAGCGGGGAGTCCTGCGTGGACAGGGTCGTCGCGGGCGGTTCCGTCGGGAACTGGGTGGGACAGTGCGTTCCCGCCGCGGGCATCGTGCGGTTGATCAGGTACTTCTCGATGTAGTCGCGCGCACAGGTGCTGTTGCGGAACTGGCCGTGGCCGACACCGTCGTACTCCAGGACGACCGAGCGCGGGATCTGCCGGGCGGCGGCGTAGTTCCAGGCCGCGGGGGTGGCCACGTCGTCCTTCGCCTTGATGACCAGGGTCGCCGGAGTGCCGCTGATCTTGAGGCGGTGCTGCGGGTTGGACGTCTTGCCCTGCCAGTTGAGGCAGGTCAGGACGTCGCTCCAGAACGGGGACAGCTCGGTGTGCGGGGCGACGGCCTTGAGGCGACGCTTGTAGGCGTCGAGCTCGGCGAAGCTCCTGACGTTCCACTTCCAGTCGGAGCACCAGATGGCCGGGTAGGCGTAGTTGACGCCCTCGGCGGCCGACGCCGAAGCTGCTGCGGCGGCGGCCCTGGCCGTCGTCTTCGACTCGGCCGATGCGGACGCGGACGGTGAGGTCGTCGGCTGGTCGGCGGCCTTCTTGGCCGCCTGACCGGCCGCCAGCGCCTTCAGCCGCTCAGCCAGCGGGAAGAAGCCCGCCGACGGCTTGTACATCGGCTCGAACACCTCGATCCGGACCGCCTCGTCCGACAGCACGTCGCCGGTCTCCGGGTCCTTCAGAGTGCCCGCCCTGGCCTTGGCCAGCAGGTCGTCCAGGAGCGCGGGGACGTCCTGGCCGTGCAGCGCGCAGGCGGCGGTCTCGCCGCACCACTTCGCGAACGCCAGGAACGAGCCCTCGAGGTCGTCGGTGGCGGTCTTCATGTACTGGTAGGCCGAGGTGATGCTGTGGTCCATGTTGGAGTCGATGGCCATCGCGCGCAGGTTCTTCGGGAACAGCTCGGCGTACTGCTGGCCGACCTGGGTGCCGTACGAGATCGCGAAGAAGCTGATCTGGCGCTCGCCGAGCGCCGCCCGGATCGAGTCCACGTCGCGCGCCACGCTGGTGGTGTCGACGTGGTCGAACAGCGGGCCGGTGCGCTCCCGGCAGTTCTTCGACAGCTTGGCGTTGAAGGCCAGCCAGTTCTGGTACTCGGCCTCGTTGGCCGGGTAGGTCGGCGGCGTCTCGTTGACCACGTCCTCGCCGCACAGGATGGGCGTGCTGCTGCCGACGCCGCGGGGGTCCACGCTGACGATGTCGAAGTACTGGCGCAGCGGGCTGTCGTCCGGGATGCCACGGCCCATGATGTAGGAGTTGAGGCCGGAACCACCGGGACCACCCGGGTGCACGAACAGCACGCCCTGGCGCTTGGCCGGGTCCAGCGCCTTCAACCGGCCGATGGCCAGGTCGATCGTCGGGCCGCCGGGCTTCGCGTAGTCCAGCGGCACCTTGATGGTCGCGCACTCACCCTTGTACGTGGTGCCGCATTCCGCCCAGCCGATCGCCTTGGGCGCCGCCTCCAGCCGCTCGGCCGAAGCGGCCGACTGGGCTGACGCCACCCCGGTGAGCTGGGACACGAGTGCGGCACCGGCCAGTGCCGCGGTGAACAACCGTAACCTCACTGTCGGTCCTTCCTGATGCGTCGACAGGTTTCCATCGATCATCCTGGCGGCCGACAGCGCGGTTTGCGTGGTTTTACTGAGGTTGTTGGGGAAAAGCCGGTGTCGGACTAGACGTAATAGCCCTCGACCGGCACCCGTGCCTCGTCGTACAGCGCCGGTCCGTCGAGCTGTGCCCCGGCGTTCCCGGCGGGCGGCTTGAGCCCGCTGAGCTGCTCGCCGGACAGCGCGAACACCACCCGCCCGAGCCCCGACCGCTCGATGGCGCCCGAGCACATGCCGCAGGGCTGGCAGCTGGTGTACATGACGGTGGTGGCCGCGGCCTCGGGGGTGAGCTCGCGGGCCGCCCAGCGGGCCAGCTTCAGCTCGGGGTGCGCGGTGATGTCGGAGTCGCTGATGGAGGTGTTCGTGTCCTCGGCGAGCACCTCGCCGTCCGCCCCCACCAGGAGCGACCCGAACGGCGGGTTGCCCCCCGCCCGCGCCTTGGCGGCCAGCCCGATGGCTCTGCGCAGGAACTGCTCGTCGTCGTGCGTCATGATCGCTCCGTTCTATGAGTGGTTCGCGTGCAGGTCCCAGGAGGCGGCTACGGCCGCGAGGGCGTGCCAGGCCACCTCCGGGTGACAGGTCTCCTGCGGGTCGCCGCCGAAAGGGTCGAGCACGACGGTGTCCGCGCCGAGGAGGCGTAGCTGTTCGAGGTCGTCCACGATCTGCTCGATCGTGCCCGCGCCGGCCAGCCGGTCGGGATCGGTGATCGGGGTCGTGGTGAGCCGGAGGACGATACGTGGCATCAGCGCGGGCACCGGGCGTCCGTGCTCGCCGGCCAGGGCTTCGAGACGGCCCACGGCTTCGCGCAGCCAGGGCAGGGTGTTGCGGAGGGGGTGCCACGGCTCGCCGAGGCGCACCGCGCGGCGCAGACCGGCGTCGCTGTTGCCGCCGATCCAGATCGGCACCGGCCCGCCTCGGTAGTCCTCGCCGTCCGCCCAGGCGGCGCGCAGCGCGTGGAGGTACTCGTCGGTCAGCGCCCCGCGCCGGTGGAACGGCACGCCGAGTGCCTCGAACTCCTGCCGCGCCCACCCCACGCCCACCCCGAGGACCAGCCGCCCCCCGCTGAGGTCGTTGAGGTTGGCGGCCATCCGGGCGACGAGCTGCGGCTGCCGGTACGGCATGATGAGCACCGTGGTCCCGAGCCTGATCCGGTCGGTGATGCCCGCCAGCCAGGCCAGCGTGGTGAAGGGCTCGTAGAACGGCGCCGGATACTGCTTGGCGACGTCGGGTGTCACCACCACATGGTCGGAGATCATCAATAGGTCGAAGCCGAGGCCCTCCACCGTCCGCGCCCAGTCGCGCAGCACGTCGGGGTTGGTGCCTGGTCCGAAGTTCGGGACATTCACGCCTATCCGCACCCGTGAAGGCTAGCCAATCGGTCGTTGCGCCAGGAAGGGGGTCTTCCCGGTGTACGTCACGATTGGCCGGGGAATTGCCGGTATTTTGGGTGGATGGCCGAGAGCCTTGACATGACGGACTGGTCGATCATCGCCGAGCTCCAGACAGACGGGCGCATCGCGCTCACCGAGCTGGGGCGACGGGTCAATCTCAGCCCGTCCGCGACGACCGAGCGGGTGAAGCGGCTGGAGGCGGCCGGGGTCATCACCGGCTATCGAGCCGAGGTGGATCTGGAGAAGGTAGGGTTCGCCGTGCTCGCCGTGGTGCGGCTCAAATACCCCGGCAACCGGCACGAGCCGCTGCACCGGCTGCTCGGCGAGCGTTCCGAGATCCTCGAATGCCTGCGTACGACGGGCGACGACTGCTACCTGCTGAAGGTGGCCGCGACCTCCATGTCCCACCTCGAACAGGTCGTCGACGACCTCGCCCAGTTCGGCAGCACCACCACCAACCTGGTCTACAGCCGCACGCTGCCCTATCGGGGACCTCAGGCGCGCCCTGACCTCTGATGGGCGCCCCGCCCCGGCCGGCTCCAGTACGTCAGGGCGCGGAGCAGCCATTCCACCGGCCCGTACCGGTGCGATCGCAGCCACCAGTGGCTGAGGAGGACCTGGGCGACGAAGACGGCCATCGCGATCAGCACCTCCAGCGGCGGGCTGACGCGGTCCACGAGCGCCAGGCCGTACCCGGTGAAGATCAGTGAGCAGATGAGCGACTGCCCGAGATAGTTGGACAGCGCCATCCGGCCCGGCGCCGCCAGCGCCCGCCCGATGCGGGGCAGATACGGCAGCAGCCGCAGGAACGTCGCCGCGTAGGCGGCGGCGAGCAGGGGAGCCGTGACCAGGTCCACGGCCTCGCCGAGGAACTTGTTCACGCTGCCGTGCCAGGCCGACAGCGTGTAGACGAACGCGCCGCCCAGCCCGACGGTGAACCCGACCCACTGCAGCCTGCGGAGCGTGGGCGTGTGCGCCGTAAGGTCGCGCAGCACGCCGAGCTTGCCGACCGCGAGCCCGATCAGGCAGGCGGCCAGTACGGCCGGCCCCTGGAAGAGCACGCGCAGCACGACGATGAGGGAGAGCTTGCGCAGGTGCTCACCGATGATCTGAAAGCCGGAACCGCGCAGCGCCGCGTCCGAGTTCACCGCCTCCGCCACCCCATGCGAGACCGTCCCCGCCGTGTCCAGGCCCACCATCGCCAGGACGGCCAGCAGCACGAACCCCAGGGCCAGCAGGGACGTCAAGGCGACCGCGAGCATGACCGCGGTCCTGGGCGAGATCTTGCGGAACAGCAGCAGGGCCAGCCCGACCGCGGCGTAGGTGGTGAGGATGTCACCCGGGAACAGCAGCACGGCGTGCGCCAGCCCGAGCAGGAACAACCCGGCCAGGCGGCGCAGGAACATCGGCACGAACGCCTTGCCCCGCCGCACGGCCGAGTCGACCTGCAGCGTGAAGCTGTAGCCGAACAGGAAGGAGAACAATAAGTAGAACTTGTTCTCCATGAGCAGCGTCACGGTCCACCGGACCGCCCAGTCCAGCGGAGAGACGAACGCGGGCTCGGCCATCCCGGCCATCCGGTAGCCGGAGGCCAGGAAGGCGATGTTCACCACGAGGATGCCGAGCAGCGAGAAGCCCCGCAGGGCATCGACGGAGGTGATGCGCGCGGTGGCCACGGATCGCTCGGGTGAAATAGCGGGATGTGTCCTCATCAGCGAACATCATTCCGCAAAACCTGAGGGTTTCCTGTGAATCTAGTTTTTTGATGCGATATAGATAAATCGCTCGATGATCACGGCCACGGCCACGGCGAACGCCGGTATGGACACCCACAGCAACACCCTGCGCGCCCTGACCGCCCGGTTCGGCCCGTTGAGCCGGATCACCTCGTAACCGAACATGCTCGCCCAGGTCAGGGCCAGTGCCGCGAGACCGACCGGCGTCCATGGCGAAGTGGGGTCGCCGCGCCCCTTGTACGGCTGGGGATCCGGGATCTCGGTGCCCTTGACGAACTTCTTCCACGTGTACAAGGCGGCGTCGCTGTTGGAGAAGACCTTCTTGACATCCGGCGAGGCGTCCAGTGCGGCCCGGAACCTGGCGCCCCAGTCTTCCGGGAAGCCTTCGTTGAGCTGCAGGTAGCTGATCTGACCGGTGCTGACGGCAAGATAGGTGTTGCGCGGGCTGGCCTTGAGCGTCGCCACCGCCTTGGCGATCTGCGTCGGATCTTTGTACACGAGTGCCTGGCCGTTGAAGTTGACCAGCTCGATGTCCTTCTCGCCCCATGGCAGCGTCGGGGTGACCTCGGGGCCCTCCTTGGCCGTCAGGTAGAGGACCTTGGCGCTCGGCTTGTCGTGCGCGTAGATGTAGTGCATCGCGGCGACCTCGCCGGTCGTCACCCGCTCGAACTTCTCGTTGCCATAGCGGGCCACCAGGAACGCCCCCGCGAACAGCACCGCGAAACAGGCCGCGAGCACGACCGACAGCTTCCTGGTCAGCTCGGGGTTGAAGCGCACGTTCCGCTTGCGGATGGGCACGGTCTCCTCGCGCACGTCCGCGCTGTCGGCGGGCAGGTTCGGGAAGAACGCGTACGCGGCCAGCAGACAGGCGCCGGGCAGCGCGAACATGTAGATGCGCAGCCCGATCTCGCCGCCGTAGCTCTGCAGCCCCAGCGCCAGCACCGGCACGCAGAGCAGGATCAGCGCCGCCCGGTCGAACACCCCGCGCCGCAGCCGCCTGAGCAGGCCCACCGCCGCCAGCAGGAGGATCACGGCCAGGATGCCCAGCCGCGCCTGCAACACCAGCGCGTGCGCCGGGTCGCTGCCCGCGATGCGGTCGCCGGTGTTGGTCTGCAGGTTCGTCAGAATCCTGCCCAGGCCGCCGAAGATCGCGTTGATCTGCCCCGCCCAGAACCCCACGGTCTCGTAGCTGATCCAGGCCAGCACGGCCAGGCCGAGGAAGAACGGCAGCGCCCACGTCAGCTTGGTCCGCTTGAAGATGAGGAACGCCGTCAGCACGCCGAGCATCATGAACGGCGTGATCTGGTGCGATGCCGTCGCCGCGAAGAACAGCGCGAGCAGCATCATCAGCATCAGCAGCCGGTCGGCCCGGAACGTGCCGGTGTTGGCGATCTCGCCGGGCGTCATCGCGTCGAGGCGGCCGAGCAGCTTACGCAGCCCCTTCGGCGCGATCGGCTTGGTCCGCGGCTCCACCCGCCCGAACCAGCGCAACAGGATCGCGACGAAGGCCAGATAGAGGGCGAAGGTAAAGCCCTGTGGCGAGAAGTAGTCCTGCCCGATCCACTGCACCAGCACGAACAGCAGCGCCGCGAACCAGCGCGCCCGCGTGGTGGCCACCACCTGACGCAGGATCAGCACGAAGGGCAACAGGTAGAGCAGGTTCGTCAGCAGCGGCGTCCACTGGAGGATTGTGGTCATGTCGGTGATGCCGGCGGCCTTCGTCACGAAGGCGAACAGCGCGAAGTAGCCCGGCCAGCCCATGCGGGCGTCGATGTTGATCGCCGTCTCGCCGGTCCGGCCGATGAAGTCGACGAAGCCCGCGTGGATGTACGCCGTGGGGAACCTGGGCTCACTCGCCACCAGCGAACCGGCGCCGTGCAGGGCGAACGTGATGACGGCGATCTGGAACAGCAGGAGGAACTTACGGTCCGTGCTCTGGGCGACGGTCACGAAGAACGACACCAGCATGATCAGGATCGCGGCGAACGCGCTGGCCGGGAGGGCGGCGATCAGGCCGAGGCCGTTGATGTCGGCCGGGTTGACACCGCGCAGCGGACCTGGGGCGACACGCAGGGCCAGGATGTACATGACCAGGCCCTCGACCGTGAGCAGCGCGGGGAGCCAGGTGGGCGCGCTCCGCACCAACTGCCCCACCCGTCCACCCAACCCCGTCGCCTTGGCGGGCGCCTTGGCAGGAGTCTTGGCGGGGGTCTTGGCCGGGGGCTCGGCCGGGGTCTTGGCCGGGGCGTTGATCGCGGTCTTGGCCGGGGGGTCGGTGGCGGGCTGGACGCGTGCCTTCGCGGGAGCCGGGGACTCCGGGGGAGCTTCCACGGACAGTCGCGCGACCGGGGCAGCCGCCGTGGGGGCAGCCGCCTGAGGGGCAGCCGTCTTCGGCACATCCGCCTTCGGGACGGCCACCCCTGGGCTGGCCACCCCCGAGGCGGCCGCCTCCGGGACCGGCGCCTTTGAAGCGGTCTCCTTGGGGGCGGCCACCTCCGAGGCGGTTACCTTCGGGCCGGGCGCCTTTGGGGCGGTCGCCTCCGGGATGGCTGGCTTCGGGGCAGTCACCTTAGGAGCGGCCACTTTCGTCGGCACGGTCCCCGCGGCGGCGCCATCCGCGGCGGGCTCGGGCGCGGCGTCCTTCGAGCCCTTTGAGTCCTTCGAGGCTTTTGTGGCTGTGTCTTTTGTGCCCTCCGGCTTCGGTGGTGAGCCGATGTGGAGGGTGGCAGGCAGGCGTAGCGCGGGCAGGGTGCCCGGCTCCTCCTCGTCGTCACCATCGGTGACCTCGGCGGAAGAGCCGGACGCGGGGCTGTCCGAGCCGTCCAGGCGCGGCAGGCGCGGGATGACGCCCGTGGCATCCGGATCGAAGGCCACGCCCGTTTCCTCCTCTGCGCCGTCTGTGGAGTCGCCCATGGGCTCGGAAGAGCCCGTGATCCCCGTTGTCATGCCATCGCCGTCACGTTGCCTCACGTTGACCATCATGCGGCCCCGGACGACCCCTGAGTGACGCTAGCCTGTCGCATATCACCAAGAATGAGTATTTTGCGTAGAGATTTGAAGATCAAAAGTGCCATCAGGGTCTCGCTGAGCAGCAAGCCGTACCCCACCGCATTGACTCCGGCGAACGGGAACAGCCCCAAGATCGAGACCACCACGAACACCGCGAGCCCGATCTGCACGGCGGCCAGTCTCCGCGCGTCGCTCTGCGCCCGCAACACGCTCAGATAGACCTCGATCAGCACCCGCGGCAGCACGGCCAGCGCCATGAGCCGCAGCAGCGTCGTACCGACCGCCGCGAAGCCGTCCCCGAAGATGCTCAGGATGAGCGGCGCGCCGGCGAGCACCACCACGATGATCGGTACGATGATCATAAAGGCCCGCTGCAGCGCCCGGCGGCAGTTCTCGGCCAGCTGCGATCGGTCGAAGGAGCCCTCGACGGTCAGTGACACGGCCATGTTCATGGCCAGCAGTTCGATCATGCTGGCCAGCGTGTGGGCCATGGAGAAGCGGCCGAACGTGGCCTCGTCCACCCGGGTCGCGACGACGGTGGGAACGAGGTAGACGATCGCCAGGATCGACAGCGTGCCGGGGAAGTCGCCGGCCAGGAACCGGCCGATCTCGCGCAGGCGCGGCGGCTCCTGGACGGTCTCGGTCCGCTTCATGTGCCGGGGGACGATGACGCCGAAGATCAGCCAGTTGACCGGGATCAGCGCGAGCGCCGTCGGCACCATCCAGGAGGTGAAGATGCCGCCGTCGGGCAGCGCGCCGGCCATCGCGACCAGCAACCCCATCTTGGCCAGGCCGAAGACCAGGTTGTTGAGCGGCACCCAGGTGGCCTCGCGCAGGCCGGTCAGCACCACGTCCTGCAACGTGAACACCGACCAGACCAGCACCGAGGCCAGGAAGAACAGCCCCGGCCCGAACCCGCCGAGCACCGAGTAGGTCTGCCCCCACAGCGGCAGGGTCAGCAGGAAGCCGAGTGCCGCAACGCCGCCGGTCGCCGCCGCCAGGCCGTACCCCCGCAGGATGAGCTCGGGGATGCGGCGGCCCGCCAGCGGCAGGAAGCGCGAGAGCGCGCCCACCAGGCCCAGAGCGGTCAGCGACGCGAACAGCCGCATCGCGGTGATCATCGCCTGGCCGCGGCCGAACTCCTCGGGCGTGTAAAAATGGGCGGCCAGCAGCCAGTAGCCCATGCCGAGCGTCGCGGTGATCGCCGTGTTGGCCATCAGCGCGTAACCGTTTCGGAACAGCGGGCTACGCAGGTCGCGCAGCACTCTCCCCCAGAGGTTAGACATGGCCACGCACCCGCTGCAGGCCGTACCTCGTGCGCCTGACGATCGCGTAGCCCTTGGTGAGGACCCGCTCCTTCAGGTAGATGAGGGGGACGGCGCTGCCCTCGACGGCGCGCTTGAACATGCTGATGGACGTGTGCCGGGCCACGGTCAGCCGGGGGATGGCCAGCATGTCGTGGCGGTCGGCGGCGATGGTGTTGTTCACGGCGCAGGCGGCGAAATAGCCGGCCTTGCGCACCTCGCGGCGCACGCGGGCGCTGGAGTAGCCGTAGGGATAGGCCATGGTGGCGACGGGTGTGCCGATCATGTCCTCCAGCAGGCCCTTGTTCCGGCGTAGTTCCTGGCGCAGCTCGTCGGTGCGGAGCTGGTCGAGCTGCGGGTGACTGTGGCTGTGGCCGCCGATCTCGATGCCGGTCTGGGCGGCCTCGCGGGCCTGGCCCCAGGTGAGCATGTCGTCCAGCGGCCGGCCCGCGGCGTCGTCCCCGGCGTCCGACACCCAGCCACTGGTCAGGAAGACCGTGGCCGGGAACTTGTAGCGGTCCAACATCGGCAGCGCGTGGCTGTGGAAGTCGGCGTAGCCGTCGTCGAACGTCAGCACGATCGGCTTGGCCGGCATACTCCTGCCGTTGTTGTTGTTCAACGAGGCCACCAGATCACCCAGCGTGAGCGGGGTGAACCCGCTCTCCGACAGGTAGGCCAGCTGCTCGTCCAGGTCCGACGGCCGTACCGAGTGGGGGCGCGTCTCGTCGTTCGGGTTGTCGGCGACGGAGTGGTACATCAGGATCGGTACGCGGATCATGCGCGCACCGCCTTCAGCCGTGCCGAACCGACCACGTAACCCCAGGTGGTCCAGGCCAGACCGACCACGATCGCGGCGGCCCGGCCGAGCCCGCCGACGTCGCCGCGGAACGCCTCGCCGACGCCCCGCAGCGCGCCGAGCGGCAGCGTCTTCAGCGCGTGGGCCCGCTCGCTGGCCAGCCCGTCCTGGGTGCCCACTTCCTTGGTGACCAGGGCCTTGGACAGTCCCTCCGCGTAGCACCTGGACCTGAAGTAGGCGAACCGTTCGCGCTGCCGCGACACCTTGTGCCCGATCAGCGCGCGCGGCTCGAACAGCATGACCGAGCCGGGCTTGCGCTGGCTCAGCCTGATGCAGAACTCGGTCTCCTCGCAGCCCAGAGGCCGGCTCTTGCGGCCCTGCACGCTGCGCCCGATGCCGCTGTGGAAGCCACCCACCTCGGAGACGACCTCGCGCAGAAAGGCGGCGTTGCCGCCCATCACATTGCGGATCGGCGCCTTTACCGCGGGCATGCCGCGGTAGGAGCAGCCGACCGTCCAGTCGAACTCGTACGGGAACCAGCGCGGTCTGCGCTGGGACGCCCACAGCGGATCGGTACGACCGCCGACGCCGACGACGCCCGGATCCTGGAAACCCTCCTCCAAAGCCTCCAGCCATCCGGGATCGGCGACCGCGTCGTCGTCGAGGAACGCGACGATCTCACCGGTGGCCGTGGCCACGCCGGTGTTCTTGCCGCCGGACAGCCCCTGCTCGTGCGTGTTCTCCACCACAATGGCCTGTGGGTAGGCACGCTTGAGTTTCAGGTGCAGGTCCGGGTTGTAGTCGACGACCAGGATCAGCTCGCGTGGCCGGCATCGCTGCTGCTCGACCGACTCGACGGCTTGCCTGATGTCCTCCCACCGCTCGTCGGTGTATACGCAGATGACAACAGACGTCTTCACAACGGACCTTCTTACGCGACACCCCGGTCCGCGGCCGGAGCAGTGGCGGGCTTGGGCTGCGGCGGGGCGGGCTGGCGGCGCCACTCTCGCAGGATGGTCGTCAGCACACGCATGCCGTCACGCACGACGCGCAGGTTGCTCTCGCCGTGGATCCGGTTGCGCTCGTGGCTCGGCACCTCGTGCACCTTCAATCCGGCCTTGGCGGCGCGGACGTTCAGCAGGGTCTCCACCTCGAAGCCGTCGCAGTCGAGGTCGAGCGCCTCCAGGTGGCGCGCCCAGAAGGCGTTGTAGCCATAGCACAAGTCGGTGTACTGGGTGCCGTACATCACGTTGACTATGCCGGTGAGGACCCTGTTGCCCAACCGGCGGCCGAACGTCAGGTCGTCGCTGCCGCCACCGGCGGCGTAGCGCGAACCCTTGACGAAGTCGGCGCCGGTCACCAGCGCGCCGACGAACGTGATGATCTCGTGGCCGTCGGTGGAGCCGTCGGCGTCGATCATCACGATGATGTCGCCGCTGGCCGCCGCGAAGCCGGCCGCCAAGGCGTCACCCTTGCCCTTGCCGGTCTGGGTGATCACCTTCACATTGGGCCGCAGGCGTCTGGCCACCGCCACCGTCTCGTCAACGGAGTTGCCGTCGACGAGGATGATCTCGTCGATCCACTGTGGCAGTGTGGCGAAGACGTGCGGCAGGTTGTCCGCTTCGTTCATGGCCGGGACCACCACACTCACCGTCGGAGAGATGGCCAGGTGAGGGGTGACGGGTGTGAAACGCTCAATCGGCGGCATCGATCGCAGGGGCGCGACCTGCACTTTGCCGTTGTGCTTGATGTCGGGACTCATGGTGAGGGAAATTCCTTCCGAGATCCCACCATGCGGGCCGGACGCAGCCACTCCCGGGCGCGGGAGGAATGGCGGTGCTGCGGACGGTGCATGAAGGGTCCTCTGAGAGCGAGGGTTGCGCGGGGTTTGCTGTGAGGGTGGGAGCGCTCAGCGCGCTCCCGTTGGTTCCTTGACGACTGCGTTCGATGATTCCTGGTGCAAAGAGCTGCGCACCCGACCGAAGCCCTTCAGGACGCGATCGGCTGCCCTATAAAGAGACGGCCGGTCCATGACAATTGTTCGGGCTTTGTTGAAAGGAGTTCTGCCCATCCAGTGCACCGCCGCCGAAGCGGAGGGTCGGGAGACGCGGCCCTCGGCGACGTACAGCACCCCGCTCTTGAGCCAGTCCTTGTATTCCTTGCCGCCCTTGCCCATGTCCACCATGTGCAGACCGGCCGCCGCGGCGGCCTCTGCCATCTGCAGATGGTGCACGATGCCCGGTGAATACCGGGCGAACTCCGTGTCGTAGGCGGGGAACCACCCGACGAGCGTGGTGGCCGTGCGCAGCCCGAAATGGCCGGCGACCGGCACGTCTCCCGCGTACAGCATGGTCAGGACGCCCGAGAAGTCGGCCGACTTCTCGGCGAACATCAGATCGATCAGCTCGACGATCCAGGGCTGGGCGAACCGGTCGACCCGGCCCGTCCGCCTGTACTGATCGGACTTCCACGCGAGCAGGGTGCGCAGCACCTCCGGATCGGCCGAAGCCCATTCGAAGCGCAGCCCACCTTGCTCCCTGCCGAACTTGCGCTCCTTGTAGCGCACGGTCTTCAGGTTCTTGGGGGAATTGGTCTTCACCTGCTGGAGCCAGGCGTCGAAGCCCTGGGTGAAGTCCATGACCGGCGCCGGGCGTACGTCGCTCTCATAAGGCGCGAACGTCGGCTGCCCCGCGACCAGGTGGTCGAAGTCGAAGACACTCAGCTTGCAGGCCCTCAGCAGGGCTTTGGCCTCTAACCTCAGGTCGGGGACGGAGATGAGGCCGTGGCAGGTGGTGAGGAAGCCGCCGAGCGGCTTGCCGATGCCGAAGCTGTGCCGTTCGTAGGGGAAGAAGCCGGCGATGCCGGTCTCGTCCTGGATGACCGCGACCCGCACCCGATCCCGCAGGCGATCCATCGCCAGGGCGAACTCGACGGAGAGGAAGGGATTGTCCAGGCTCGTGTCTGCCTTCTGGAGCGCGCGCCACCGGGCCCGCTCGGACTCTCCGAGGTCTCCGGGGCGGACTACTGTGATCTTCACCTTGCCCTGGCCCCCTGTTCGGTCTGCATGTTCTTCCCCCGGTACAACACGCGAAGCACGTACATGAAGCCACCGAGCACGGCGACCGTCGCCACCCCCGCCCGGGGCGACCATGCGTTGAACTGCAGCATGGCTTGAGCAAGAAGCACGTTAAGCACGAGACTTGCCGCAGCGCCTACTGATAGTGCGGCAAGTGGGTCACGATCACGCAACAGTCCTACGACTGCCGCTCCTGGCACCACCAGAAGGAAAAGAGAGATGAGGAACGGGCGCAGCGGTGTCTGGATGTCGAACAGCGCGATCACCGCTCCCGCGATGCAGGCGAGCGCGAGGAGCCACGTCAACGCTCTGCGGTGCTTGAGCATCTACCGTCTCTCTCCTGGATCTAGCTGGGTAAAGGCGCGATTGATCGCATTTCATGGGACCAATCCACCCGTGGACACGTCAATGCCGACGCTTGGCGACACGCTCCGGTTTACCGGCAGGCAAATATTTCGCATGTGGTGTTCGACACATGCCCAGCTGAATCCGGCCTCCGTTGCGGTCCCCAAACCCCAAGGATGCCCTATATGCCGCAAGATCTTCGAGCTAAGGTCCGTTTTCTCCCCTTTTGTAACGTAAGTGTACTCATGGCCCACCGGTCACGCTGATCCGGGGGAGGGGATTCGACGGCCGGCAGTCAGGATTTCTGCGCCCTATCAGGAGGAATGTAACGCCGTATGGCTGCATCGTCCCGATAGCGGTGCTCTGTCGCGCATGGGGGAATGGCGGCTTGTCGACTCGTCAGGAGTCGTGGGCCGGGTCCACCTGGACGTTGTCCACGGACGTGCTCTGCGTCGGGCCGCTGGGCGTCTCGGTTGAGTCGGGGCCGGCCGTCGGCTGGTCGGTAGGCGGTTCTGGGGTCTGCTCCGGGCCACCGCCCCACGACAAGGAGCACTTCGCGGCGCCGCCGTTGGAGCTGAACGAGACCGTGCCGCTGCCGCCGGTGGCCGGGTCGTCGACCGTGACCCAGATCGCCACCGAGCCGCCCGCCTTGATCGACCCGCTCGCGGGCAGCACCTCCAGCCCCGCCGACGCGGTCGCGCTCCACGTGACGGTGGCGTTGCGCGCACTCAACCCGATCTTCGCGGCGGCGTCGACGCTCTCCGGGCAGGAGGCGGCGAACCGGGCGCCGCGCACGGTCCGCCGGCGGGTGGCCGTCGGGGCGGTCGCCGGCCTGGTGGTCGCGGCGGTGGCGGCGGGCCTCGTGCTCGGTACGCCGGTGGGAGAGCCGGTGTGGGAGGACGTGGGCGACGGATCGGGGGCGGGCGTGCTGTCGTCCTCCAGCGCGGGGTCGGGCGTGATGCCGGTCAGCTCGTCAGGAGAGGTCGAGGGGGAGGCCGAAGGGGCGGGGGTCACGCGCAGCGCGGTCTTGGCGGGGTCTGCGGTGTTCATCACGACCATCGCCCCGGTCGCCGCGAGAACCGCCGCGCCGGCCAGCAACACCGGCGCGAGGCGGCGCGGCCTGCGGCGCCGCGACCGCCGCTCGGCCGCCACCGGGAACCCCGTGCGGTCGAAGCTGTCGCCCCGATCGGTGATCAGTGTCCGGGTCTGGTCCCGCTCCGGGTTCACGCAGGTGTCGACCACCCGCCGGCGCAGCGAAATGGGGGGAAACGCCACCGGCACCAGGTCGAGCAGCCGTGCGGCCGCCACCTGCCGATGCCGTCCCTCCGTGCACACCTCGCACCCGGAGATGTGCCCCGACAGCCGCCGTCGCAGCAACGGGGTGAGCGGCCCTTCCCAGGAGTCCAGCAGCGCCGACAGGTCGGGACAGTGCGCCCGCCCGGTCCTGGCCAGGATCACGGCGGCGGCGCCGTTCTCCAGATGGTCACGAGCCCGGCCGAGCCGGGTGGCGGCCTGACGAGAGGTCAGACCGAGCACCGCCCCAACCTCGGCCGGAGTGAGCCCGTGCCGCAGCGACAGTTCCAGAACCTCGCGCTCGCTCATCCTCAGCTCGCCGAGCGCGTCGTGCACGAGTTCGGCGAGTTCGGGGTCCTCCGGCTCGTCGAAAACCGGTAACGGCACGCTGTCGGATCTCGCCGAGCCGCTCCTGTGGGCCAGCCGGGCGGCGGCCTGGAACCTGGTCAACGCATACAGCCAGGCTCTGAGCCGGCCGGGCTCCTTCAACCGGGATACGCACCCATGCGCGGTGACCAGCGCGTCATGCACGGAATCGGCCGCGGCGTCGCGTTCTCCGGTAAGAGAGCACGCGTAATCGTGCAATCGCTCCGCATAAGCGTCATAGAGCTTGGCAGCGCCTTCGACAGCACCCATCCGAAGCTCGTCAACCACCTGTTGATCGTCACCGCGGTCAACAGCCGGCCATCCAGACACGTTTCCTCCCCGCAGGTCGGAGGCGAAAGCCTCCACGGCGGGTTGGACGCCTCCCCGGTCAAGCGGGGTTACCACCGCGTGCGGGTCCATGCCTAACAGGCATGAGCTGGGGAAACGGGGTCAGATGTGACTCGGGGTGAGAAAGGAGAGGCAAGGGTCAAGAGGCGCACGTCACGGCGCCCGGTCACGTAAACCGCAGGAGCGTGTCCCTGGACAGGGGCCAGCCCTGGTCGGTGGGTGGGGCTGGCCCATGCTGGCCGTAACAGAAAGGCTGCGGTTTTGTCGGAAGTCAGCCGTCGCAGCGGGGGGCGCAGAGACGGCGCTGCATGCCCTGGAGGAAGAAGTCGCGCACCTGCAGCACATTCTTGGCGATATACGCCTCGCCGCCGGTCGCCTGCGCGACGGCGTCCATTTGCTGCTTGCCCTTCGGGGCGTCGGGGCCGAAAGCGATGAGCAGGATGCTGACCGGGCGCTTGGGGTTGTACGTTTTCTTGAGATAATTCAGGATTTGCTTATTCGTCAGTCCGCCGTCCGGATCGTCGTTGCCGGCGCCGTCGGTGAGGACCACAATCGTGTTGATCTTGTCTTCCTGGTACGACTTCGACATCTCCGCATAAGCGGCCTTGAGCGTGTCGTTCAACCCCGTGTCGCCCGTGGGCTTGGCCTGGACCGTCGAGAACTGCCTGGCTATGGCGTCCTTGCGGAGCACGCTGTTGACGCTCTCGCTGAGCGGTCCGACCGAGACCAGCTCGCGCCAGTCCTTGCCCTGCCCGTCGAGGTGGGTGGAGAACGTCCACACCCCGATCTCCGCGTCGGCGGGGAACAGCCCGAGCCCCTCGACGGCGATCTTGCTGATCGCCTGCATGCGGGTGATCTTCGTGCCGGGGACCGGCAGCGCCATCGTGCCCGAGACGTCGACCAGGGTGAGCAGGCGGGTGCCGAGATTCAGCCGGGACCAGGTCTGCGCCATGCTCACCACCGTCTTGTCGTCGGGGGCGGGCAGCGCCTCGGGCTTGGCCGGATTGAAGCCCTTGTCCTTGGACAGGGCGTCGCCGGCCTTGCCGTCAGGCGTGCGGAAGCCCTGGTCGCGCAGCGTCCGGTGGGCCGACTCGGTGCCGAGCTCCTGCTGGAACGCCGTGGCGGCCTTCTGTATCGCCGCGTCCTTGGTGACGATCACGATCGGGTAGTCGAGGCTGAGCGTGCCTTCGGCCGGGTAGAGCGGCACCACCTGGTTGTCTGGCTTTTTCGTGTTGTAGAGGTAGATGGTCTGTTCGGACGTGACGCCGATCGGGACCTTGCTCCCGGACTTCACGGTCAGGCTCGCCAGCAGCGCGGTCGGGTCGGCGACGAGCTGGCCCGACAACTCCTTGAGCGCGCCCACCAGCGCCTTGCCCTGACCGGCCTGCTGAGCCTGGCCCGCGGCGGCCAGCAGCGCGGCCATCCCGGCCGAGTTCTTCTGCGGGTCGAGGGCCAGCACGCGGATCTTCTTGCCGGGTCCGTCCGGATTGGCGACGTTCGCCGCCGCGATGACGCCCGCCCAGCTCGGCTGGAGGCTGCTGGCCAGCTTGGCCGCCGAGGCCTTGGCGGTCACCAGCACGACCGGCGAGGTGGCGACCGAGCCGGTGGACTCCGGCAGCGTGGCACCCGCGGCCTGGCCACGGAGCCTGGACACGACGAGGCTGGAGTCGGCCACCCACAGATCAGCGTTGATCTTGCCGGCGGCCAGCGCGTTCGCGGTCCGTGCCGCGGCCTCCTTGGCCACCGTCACCTCGACGCAGCGGCTGTCGATCGAGTGCATGGCCTTGTTGTAGTTGCCGGCGATCTTGTTGAGCGCGGGCTGGATGTCCGGGGTCGCGACGACGCGGAGCGCCAGCTTGCCGTTCGAACAGTCATGGTCGCGGTTGAAGATCACGAATGCCGCGACGCCCAGGAGTACAGCGAGTGCGACCGCTCCGGCGAGCGGGACGAACACCTTGCCGCGGCCACCACCGTTCCCACGCTTTCGGGGAGTCGGTTCCTGGGCTTGGTAGCCGCCATCGAGCTCGTCTGTGCGGTGTCGCCCCACGATGTCCTCTTCGGTGTGTCGGGACCTTTCGGAGACCCTAGCGGGAGATGCTCCGCAATACTTCCGGAACGATACTCGGTGCGCTTACTGTGGCAAAACAGCCCGTTTGGTGCGGCGATTACCTGGTGTGACGGTCAATGGCAGCATGAGTGACCACGCCAGGCCCGAGTTCCCTCCCTTGCTGCGACTCCCGCCAGCGCCACCGCCACCACTGGATCGACCCACCACCAGCCGAGCGTGTTCAGCCACAACCCGGTCAGAACTCCCGCCGCCATCGCGGCGCAGATGAGGTTCTGGGTGCCCTCTCCGGAGGTCGCGGCGGACCCGAGCCGCCGACCGAGCCGCCGCTTGGCCAGCCCCAGCACAGGCATGCTGACCAAGCTGAACGCCGTCACCACGATGCCCAGCACGGTCGGCACGGCCCGGTGGCCGGCATCGAGATCATGGGCGACGTGGATCACCAGATAGGGCGCCAGTAGCCAGAAACTCACCGCCACCGCCCGTCCCGCCCTGCGCTCCGCGCTCGGCGACAGCGTGCGCGAGCCGGTGAAGCGCCAGACGACGATCAGGCTCGCCGCCGCCTCCACGAGAGCCGACAGTCCCCAGCCGATCAGCGCCACCGAATGCGCCGACAGCCCCGCGGCCAGGCCGAGCGAGCTCTCCACCGCCAGCCAGACGAGAGTGCCCACCGAGAGCGAGCGAGCCACGCGCGCAGCACGCAGCCAGTCGGCTGACGCGGCCGGATGAGCGTGAATTCGCTGTTCAGGCACCTCGAACCCCCGAATCCCGACTCCCGGCCGTCGACAGCGATACGTAAGCTACCCATTACTAATCGTGACTTTAAGGGTTGCGGGCAAAGCTTGTTCAAGGTTCGCGAGGTAATCTACGAAGATCAGCCACGGGGGAGGGGTCGGAGCCGGTGCCGTTCACGCCCAGTCACATGGCAGCGGTGCTCCCGCTGATGTCGTCGCCCCTGCTCCGCCGCCTGGCGAACCCGTGGGCACTGGCGATCGGGGCGATGGTTCCCGACCTCCCGATCTTCCTGCCGTTCCTGCCCGACTACAGCGACTGGCACTCCTACCACGGCGTCATCACCATCGACCTGGCCGCCGTCCTCATCCTGCTGGGCCTGTTCCACCTGCTCTTCCGCGAACCGCTGATCTCCCTGCTCCCGCCCGCCCTCGCGGGCCGGGCCGCGACCCTGCGCCCGCCGCGCCTCCGTGACCTGCCGTCCGTCGTGTCCGGCGCCGTGATCGGCGCCGCCTCCCACGTCCTGTGGGACTCCTTCACCCACTCCACCGGTCCGGAGGAGTGGGGTTCCTGGCTCTCGGTGTCGGTGTTCGGGGTGGTGCGGCTGTTCCGCCTGCTCCAGTACACCTCCTCGGTGATCGGCCTGGCCATCGTCGTGTGGTGGGCCTGGCGCGGCCTCACCCGGATGTCCGCCGCGACCGTTCCCGCCCGGCTGCGGATCCACTCGGCGCTACGGCGGGCGGTCCTCGTGCTGTGTACGGTCGGCACCGTCGCGGGCGCCTTCCTCTGGCCCCTGGTCGACGAGCCCAACCCCCGTCTCGGCCTGGCGAGCGTCGTCACCAAGGTGGGCGCGGGCACCTTGGTCGGCCTCTGCCTGGTGCTCACCTGCTATGCGGTGGTCTGGCAGGTCATGCGCGTCGTGGCAGTATCTGAAGGTGCCTGACTACGTAACCGACGCCGCCGACCCACGCCTGACCGACTACACCCGGCTCAGGGACGTGGACCTGCGCAAGAGCCTGGAGGCGGAGCGCGGCCTGTTCGTGGCCGAGGGCGAGAAGGTGATCAGACGCGCGATCGCCGCCGGCTACCCGATCAGATCGGTGCTGACGACTCCCCGCTGGCTGGAGCCACTGGCGGACGTACTCGGGGACGCGACGGTGTACGTGGTGAGCGACGAGACCATGCTGGGCGTCGCCGGGTTCCAGGTGCATCGGGGGGCGCTGGCGTCGATGGAGCGCCTGCCACTGCCGCCGGTGGAGGAGGTGCTGGCGGGCACGTCACGCGTCGTGGTCCTGGAGGACCTCGTGGACCACTCGAACGTGGGCGCGATCTTCAGGTGCGCGGCCGCCCTGGGGGTGGAGGGGATCGTGTTGTCGCCCCGGTGCGCCGATCCGCTGTACCGGCGGTCGGTGAAGGTCTCGATGGGGGCGGTCTTCTCCATCCCGTACGGGCGGATGGACGACTGGTACGGCGGCCTGGAGCGGATCCGTACGGCGGGTTACACCCTGCTGGCGCTGACGCCCGATCAGCGCGTGACCCCCATAGACAAGGTGAAGATGGGGGAGCGGGTGGCCTTGCTCCTCGGCTCCGAAGGTGATGGTCTGTCGTCCCGCTGGATGCGCGAAGCGGACGAGTCGGTGTGCATCCCGATGAGCCCGGCGGCCATGGCCGCCGGGGTGGACTCCCTCAACGTGGTGGCCGCCGCCGCGATCGCCTGCCACAGCTTGACGCGCGCCGACGGAGCCTGACGGCCGCCGCTCCTCCCCGGGGGTCCGTGACCAGCGCGTTCCGAAAACATCGGTATGCCTACTGATGCACATACGGATTTGCAGGCCCGAGCGCAGCGCCTAGCGTCTGGCGGCAGCAAGGTGAAACGGCATGCTCACCCACCCCCCTTTTCCCGGTCGGCTCCGTGGCCCAGGCGATCCCTGCGGCGTGGTGGTCGGCGTGCGCGCACGTCGTGGCGCCCGGGAAATGCCGAAAGGAGCACGACGCGTGAAACGCACCGCCTTAGCCGCCGCGGCCGTGGGACTCGCCACGGCCGCGTCGATGTCTGTCTTCGTTCCTCCCGCGAACGCTGCCCCACCCGGAGCCAGCAAGGACAACTCCAGCGCGCAGGTACGAGCGGCGGCCGACCCGGCCTCGCTCGCGGCGGCGGTCGCCGACAAGGCCGTCTCCAGCGGGCTCGACAAACTGGCCAAGGGACCTGACGAGGCGTACAGCCGCGTGTCGGTCACCCGCGGCACCAGCGACATGTTCTTCGTCGGCTACGAGCGCACCTACAAGGGCCTGCCGGTGATCGGCGGGGACGCGGTCGTCGTCACCGACTCGGCGGGCCACGTGCGCGACACCGTCGCGGCGGCCGGACCGAGCAGCCCGGACGTGCAGACCCAGGCCAGGATCAGCGCGGAGAAGGCCACCGAGGTGGCGAAGACCCGGCTCTCGCGCGTCGACGACTCCGCCGCCCCGCGCCTGGTGGTGCTCACCTGGGGCGACAAGCCCGCGCTGACCTGGGAGGCCGTCGTCAGCGGCCTGGTCAAGGGCCGGCCGAGCATTCAGCACGTGTTCGTGGACGCCCGCACCGGCAAGATCGCCGACTCCTACGACCAGGTGCGCGAGGGCAGCGGCAACGGCTACTACTACGGGCAGGTCACCATCAACACGAGCGGCTCCGGCAGCTCGTACTCGATGACCGACACGACCAGGCCCGGCATCCAGTGCGGCGGGCAGGGCGGCACCGCCTACACCGGCACCGACGACGCGTGGGGCAACGCCTCGGGCACCAACCTGGAGACGGCCTGCGTCGACGCGCTCTACTCCGTCCAGCGCGAGTGGGACATGCTGGGTGCCTGGCTCGGCCGCAACGGCATCAACGGCAGCGGCCGGGGCTTCCCCGCGCGCGTCGGCCTGGCCGACGTCAACGCCTACTGGAACGGCAGCTACACCAACTTCGGCCACAGCCAGGACAACGCCCGGCAGGCCAGCAACATCGACGTGGTGGCGCACGAGTTCGGGCACGCCATCTTCCAGACCACGCCCGGTGGCGCAGGTTCCGGCAACGAGAACGGCGGCATCAACGAGGGCACCGGTGACATCTTCGGCGCCCTCACCGAGGCCTACGCCAACAACCCGAACGACCCGCCGGACTACCTGGTCGGCGAAGAGGTGGACCTCGTCGGCGACGGGCCGATCCGCAACATGTACAACCCGAGCGCGCTCGGCGACCCGAACTGCTACTCCTCCTCGATCCCCAGCACCGAGGTGCACGCGGCGGCCGGTCCGCTGAACCACTGGTTCTACCTGCTGGCCGAGGGCAACAACCCCGGCGGCGGCAAGCCGACCAGCCCGATCTGCTCCGGCGGTCCGTCGTCGGTGACCGGTGTCGGCGTGCAGAAGGCCGGCCAGATCTACATGGGAGCCCTGAACCGCAAGACCTCGACCTGGCGCTACACCAACGCCCGCGCGGCATCGGTCGCGGCCGCGATCGAGCTGTTCGGCGCCAACAGCGCCGAGTGCAACACCACCAAGGCGGCGTGGAGCGCGGTGAGCGTGGCGGCGGCGACGGGCGAGCCCGCCTGTGGCACGGCCACCAACGATTTCTCGCTCTCACTCTCCCCGTCGACCGGCAGCGCCCAGCCTGGGGGGTCGGTGACGTCCACGGTCAGCACCCAGACCACGTCCGGCAGCGCCCAGACGGTCAACCTGACCGCGTCCGGGCTGCCCAGCGGCGTCACCGCCGGCTTCAGCCCCTCGTCGGTCACCTCCGGCAACTCCTCCACCCTGACCTTGTCCGTCGGCTCCTCGACGGCGCAGGGCAGCTACCAGATCACCGTCACCGGCACGGGGTCGCTCACGCACACCGCGACCTTCACCCTCCAGGTCGGCACCGCGACCCGTGACTTCTCGATCTCGGCCAGCCCGGCGTCCGGCACGGTGACGGCCGGGTCCGCGGCCACCACCACGATCGGCACCACCACGACGGCAGGCACCGCGCAGGCCGTGAACCTGACCGCGAGCGGCCTCCCCACGGGCGCTTCGGCCACCTTCAACCCGGCCTCGGTGACCTCGGGCGGTTCGTCCACCCTGACGATCTCGACCGCGGCGACCACGCCCGCCGGCTCGTACAACGTGACCGTGACCGGCACCGGTGTGACGGCGACGCACACCACGACCTACGCGCTCACGGTGACGGGTACCTCGGGCGGCAGGACGTTCACCAACGGCACCGACTACACCATCAGCGACTACAGCACGATACGGAGCTCGATCACCTCCACGGCGACGGGCTCGGCGGTCTCGCCGGTCCAGCTGTCGGTCACCATCGTCCACACCTGCGCGGAGGATCTCGACATCTGGCTCCGCGGGCCGAACGGCACGTGGTACGCGGTCGACAGGTACGGCGGCACCAGCTGCACCTCGTACGGCACCAGGACGTACTCGGTCCCGGTGAGCCAGCAGGCGGCGGGCACCTGGGTGCTCGAAGTCAGCGACGTCTACGCGGGTGACACCGGCTACCTGAACACCTGGAGCATCACCCTCTGACACACAGCGGCACACAGCCCCGGCCGGTCCTCCGGCCGGGGCTTCGCTCATGGCGGCGGACACACCTCGTAGCGGGTGCGGACGCCGAGTTTCTGCAGCACCCGCGCCACGTGCGTGTCCACCGTGCGGCGCGACAGGAACAGCACCACGGCGATCTCCCTGTTGGTCTGGCCGAGCGCGACCAGCCTGGCCACCTCGCTCTCCCTCGGCGACAGCACCCCGCGAGCCTTCCTGCCCCCGCGGGCCTTCCTGCCTTCGTGCATCGGGCTGCCCGCGCCGATCTCCCGCAGCAGATGGCGGCAGCGAGCGGCGTCGTGGGTGGCGCCGAGCGCGGTGTACCGCTCGCCCGCGCGGGCGATGATCTCCGCGGCGGCCTCCCCGTCGTCGAGTTCGAGCCGCGCGCCCGCCTCGGCTTCGGCCTCCCGTGCCGCCCCGTACGGCCTCCGCATCGCCTCGTAAGCGGCGTGGGCCTGGCCATGGCGGCGGGCGGCCTCCTCGAACCGGCCCTCCGCCCCGGCCAGCGCTCCGTGCGCCGACTCCAGCGCCGCCTCGGCGGCCGGCGCGTCCGTGCCCTCGATGCCCGCGGCGAACTCGGCCACCAGCTCGGCGGCCTGGTCGGAGCGCCCCGCCTTGAGCAGCGCGGTGACGGCCGCCGGCACTACCTGCTCGCCCCACACCCACACGCCTTTGCGCCGGAGCCTGGTGACCGCGCTGTCCGCTTCCGCCAGTGCGGCGTCCACGGAGCCGCGGATCAGGTGCAGCTCGACCAGCCCGCCGGAGGCGGCGGCGGCCACCGGGAGGAAGGCCGAGTCCAGCTCGCGCGGACCGGCTGCCGCCAGGCGCTCCTCCGCCTCCTCCCATTCGCCCCTGGCCAGCGCCAGCATGCCGAGAACCAGCTGGGCGTCCACAGCGAGCAGCGGCGCCTCGGGGGTCACCTCGACCACCGCGGCCGCCCGCTCCCGAAGGCCGTCCCAGCGCCCGGTCAGCCAGTCGAGCTTGATCGACGACACCTCCACCAGGTACGCGGGGTACAGCGCGCCGGTCTCCTCGGCGATCCGCCTGCCCTCGCCCGCGAACCGGTCGGCCGGGCCGTAGTGGCCGAGCGCGGTCGCCGCGTCGCACAGGTTGGAGTAGGCGCGCGCGACCTGCCTGCGTACCGCTGCCGACGGGTCGTTCACGGGCAGCGTGCCGGCCAGCGCGAAGGCGTCGGGCGAGCCCACGAGCATGGCGAAGGTGACCTTGTTGGCGTGCACCGTGGCGGTCAGTTCGGGGTTCTCGTCGGCGACGCTGACGAGGAGGCTCTCGGCCTGGTCCATCCACTTCTTGTGCGTGGCGATCGGCTCGGCGCCGTAGGCAGGCATCGCCAGCAGGGCCAGCCCCCTGGCGGCGATGCCGGGCCTGTCCTCCAGGTCGGGGAGCGCGGCGAGGACCTCCTGGCGTCCCTCCGCGATGGCGCCCGCCTGGTTGGCCAGCAGTACGCCCAGGTTCAGCCTGGCCTCGCCGCGGACCTCCCTGGACAGGAAGTCGTCCGACAGCAGGTGTCGTAGCATCCGCACCGCGCGCCGATGGGAGAGCCCGATCGCCGCGAGCCGGCTGAGCTGGAGGGCCAGCGGACCGCGGGCCTCGCGTGGCAGCTTGGGATCGGCCAGCATGCCTTCCAGCAGCTCGACCGCGAGCGGGACGTCGCCCAGGGCCGCCGCCTGGTCCGCGGCGGCGCCGCCGTGCTGCCGCCACGCCTCGTACTCGCCCGCGCATCTGGCATGGTAGGCGAGCTGTACGAGTGGCGGCGGGTCGAGCGCGGTGAGCGCCGCCATGGCCCGCCTGTGGGTGAGCTGCCGGTCGGGGCCGGGGATCGCGTCGTAGACGGCCTGCTGGGCGAGCGCGTGGCGGAACCCGTACTGGCCGTCGGGGTGCTCCAGCAGGACGCCCGCCTTGAGCACCTCGAGCAGGCCCGCCCCGGTGGGGGCGACGGCGCCGGAGACGGCGGCGATCAGCCGTTCGTCGGCGGGCACCTTGAGCACGGCGGCGGCGTGCACCGCGTGCAGCGCGGGCGGCGACAGGCCGGCGAGTTGCTCCGCCATCGCCTCGCGGAGCAGCAGCGGCACCGCGATGTGGTCGAGCGACTCCGGCTCCTCCACGCCGCCGGGGAACTGGCCGTCGCCGTCGAGCAGCGAGCGGACGACCTCCTCGATGAGGAACGGGACGCCGGCGGTCCGTTCGCGCAGCCTGGCGGCGAAGTCCTCCGTCACTTGGGAGCGGCCGAGCAGCGTGCTGGTCAGGGTTCTGACGGCCTCGACGTCCAGCGGCTTGAGGGAGATCACCAGGCTGTTGGCGCCCGGCGGATGCCGGTAGGCGTGGCCCAGCGGCAGCCCGGGCACGGGCAGGTCCTCCCGCCGGAAGGTCATCACCAGCGCCAGGCCCTCGGGCGGTTGGTGGGTGAGGAACCGCAGCAGGTCCCGGGTGCCGTCATCGGCCCAGTGCAGGTCCTCGACCACCAGTACGGCGGGCGCCGCGGCGTCCAGCAGCGCGTGGACCGCGCGGAACAGGCGGTGCCGCTCGGCTCGCGGGTCGTCGACCGGCGGAGGTGGTGGCGACGGCGGCAGGTGCCCGGCCAGCTCGGGGAGGTAGCCGCGCAGCGCCCCGGTGACCGGGTTGAGCGCCTCGGCCGCGGGCAGGGCGGCGGCGACGTGGCGCAGCGCGTCGAGCACCGGGCCGTACGGGAAGGGCTCCCTGAGCTGGTGGCAGTGGCCGAGCAGCACGGTGCGCCCGCCGTCGCGCAGGACGTCGATGGCGGCCCGCACCAGCCGGGTCTTGCCGATCCCCGCCTCGCCCTCCACCAGGGCCACAGCGGGCGGTCGGGTGATCGCGTCGAGGAGCGCTCGCAACGCTGCTTCACGTCCGACCATCGCGGGGCTGTCGACACTCGTCATCGGCGTCTCCGAGGGTCGGATTTCGTGCCCGTGCCGTTACCGTTATCTACTACCAGTCATCTACGGTCAACCCTCGCTTTACTTTTCATATCACTATGTAACGTTCCAAAGCGGACGCCAGGGCGGTCTCTCCCCTCCAGCGGGACACTCGGTGATGATCTTGTCCGCCTGGCGGACGTGTCCCGCCAGAATGCTAACAAGGGGACTAAAAGCGGCGTGAGCTGCCTTTTCTATATATCCCGATAAATCACTACGGGCCGCTGCAAAACGGGCGGCTTTTCTTTGTTGCTGTATTTGCGAGATCCATTCTGGAGTTTGTCGCAGAATTAAAGGTCCATCACCGTCGTGGGTTCGGACAGGAGACGCGCATGGATGTCCCCGTACGGTCGAGCCTGGTTTCGTTGATCGATCAGTTCATCCAGGTGGCGGGCGGCTCACAGGTCAGACGGGACGCCGCTCGCCCGACTGTGATCCTGGAAGGCGTCGGTGGCTCCGGTCGCACTCGCGTGCTGGACGACACGTGGCGGCGATGGGCGAAGAAGACCCCGATCGTGAAGGTGGACCCGCTGGTCAGGGGCGACGACTCCGACTCCATGCGATCCGTGCTGACCGCCGTCATGCTCGGCCTCACCGCCGAGGCCCCCGGCTATCAGGTCTCCTTCCCCCGGGGCGTGCTGGCCCACATCGCGATGTCGGGACCGATCGAAGACGCCGATCCGAAGAAGAGCACCAGCGTCATGCGGCAGCGGATCAACGACTACCAGGACCCGAGCCTGGTGACCACGCTGCTGCGCCGGCTGCTGTCGCTGGCCGGAGGGTCTCTCGGCCTCGACGCCGCCGGCCTGGACAGGACCATCGAGGAGATGACCGGGCGGCTGAGCAGGTCGGGCCTGCGGTCGAGGCTGCTCTGGCGGGAGGCGTTGGCCTGGTTCGAGCACCAGGACCAGGGCTTCTGCCACGACCCCGAACACGCGCTGGTCCGGCTCAGTCTGCAGGCCGCGGTGCGGAACGTCGGTGTGCGGGAAAACGTCGACAGCCTGTTGATGGCCGCGCTGCTGGCCGACCTGCGCGACAGCTTCGACCGCGCGGTCAACCATCCCTCTCGCGCGGTCGTGCTGCTCGACAACGGCGACGTCCCCTCGGCCACCCAGTTCGTGAAGACCCTGGTCAAAGTACGCAACAAGCTGGCACGTCACCAGGTGCCCCGAGATCCCCTGACCGTGATCACCGCCAGCGGAGGGTACACACTGGCGGACGCGGTCGGCCTGTCCGGCCGGGCGGCGCAGTGGCCCGAGTCCGCGCTGACCCGCCTGTCCGCCGACGACCTCGACAAGTCCGGGCCGTGGCTGCGCGTGCTCCTCGAGGGCATCACCACCGACGCCATCGAGCACATCGTGGAGGCGGATCTCACCTGGTGGCCCTCTTCTCTCGGCACCGGCACCATCACCAGCGCCGTCCGGCGGCTCACCGGCGGGCATGCCGAGGCCACGGACCTCGTGCTCGCCCGGCTCCGGGACGATCCGGAACTCATCGACGACCTGGGACGGGTGCTCTCGGAGCGCCTGCCGGACCTGGAACAGACGATGGACGCCTACCTGATCAACAAGATCACGGTGGATCTGAGCCCGCGGCGGCGCCTCGACGAGCATCTCAGAGGGGCTCTGATCACGCTGGCCGGGGCGCGGGACAACGATGAGGCGCAGTGCCTGACACCGCTCCTGCACAACACGGTCCAGGGCGAGCCCATCCTGCTCGTCTCACCGTCGCTGTGGCCCATCTCCTCAGCTGAGGAGGGTCCATGGGCGATGGCGCCGTTCGTCCGCTTTCTGCTGCTGCGCGAACTGGCCGCGCGCCCGGACAGCCACCAGGCCTGCTGGACCAGAGTCTTCGAACGGCTCCGTGACCACACGCCGGATCAGGACATCCGCGGCAGACTCCATCACGAGCTGGCCCTGGGCAACCGCGAGACCGTCGTCGCCGAGCTGCTGAGTCTGCTGGACAAGGTCTCGGGCATCGAGTGGCTCGACTGCCTCGATCGGATTGTCGCCACGCCCGATCTCCGACCGCGACCCGCTTCCGCGCATGTGACGACGGAGCCGCGCTGCGCGGCGGTCTCCCAGCTCGTCACCGCTCTGCGGCAGCTCGCCGACCCCCTGCTCAGTGACCGGGGGCTGTGCCGCGGCCGCTACATCATCGCCGCCGAGGAGTGCAGGCGGCTCTCCGACGTGGATCCGCTTTCCTTTCTCAAACGCGCCCAGAGTTACCAGAAGCTCGCCGATGCCCTCGCCTGACCGCGGCACTCCGTCCTCGCCCGGGATCCGCCGACTGGAGCCGACAACCATGAGCACCCGCACTTACCTATGGCGGATCTGGCCGAATCGCGAGCGGTTCCCGAGGGAGTGGTGGCACTGGTGGCGCCCGCTCGGCGCCGTCATGGCCTTCGGTGTCCTCATCCCAGGCGTGGTGAAGGGCGTTCCGTGGCTGTCGGACCGGTTCTCCTGCGGGTGGCAGCCGCTGTACGGCGTATGGAAGCAGGAGGGTGAATGCGTTGGCCTCACCGCGGGGCCGTACGCTTTCGACCGCCGCGAGCTGACGGATGTGATGAGCAAGGTCGCGCGGCAGAACGAGGCGGCCAAGGACGGCTCGTGCGCTTCGGGTGCCGAGGCGGTGTGGGTCGGCGCGCTGCTGACCCTGACGTCGGCCGAGAGCGGCGGCCAGGCGTTGCACCAGCTCGAAGGCATTGTCGCGGAGCAGGCGAACGCCAACGGGAACAAGGCCGAGTGCGTGCATCCGATAAAGCTGCGGGTGGCCCAGATGGGCGCCGGCGAACAGGCGGCGACCAGGGTGGCCGAGCTGCTCGCCGACGAGGGCGTCGTCGCCGTGACCGGCATGGGGCTGAGCCGGCAGGAGACGGCGGACGCCGCCCAGGTGCTGGCGCAGCGCAAGATCCCCATGGTCGGCAACGTGATCACGGCCGAAGGCTTCGATGCGAACGGCTCGCAGCAGGACAGGCCCGACTACGGGCGCTGCGACCCATCACATACCTACAAGGACGGCATCGGCCTGGGCTATTTCTACCGGGTCTCCTACCGCAACGCGGTTCAGATCGAGCAGCTCGCCAAATACCTGGGGCCGGGTAGGAGAACGCTCACCTTCATCATGACGCCGATCACCATGGACGACCCGTACACGTGCACGACGCTGCCGCTCGTACATGCGAGGTTCGACCCGAAGTCGCGTCCGCTGCAGGAGGTGAAGTTCGACCCGGGGGACCCGGCGACCGTCAAGCAGTCGGCGCAGCGCGTCTGCGCCGGCGTGGGGCCGGTGAGCGTCTTCTACGCCGCGCGGGCCACCCATTTGCCGCAGTTCCTCAAGAGCATCGCGGACCAGTCCGAGCTCGGTCAGTGCCGCTTCACCAGCATCACGGTGCTCAGCACCTCGGACGCTGGGCGGATGCGGGCCGCGGAGGTCGATCCGAATCTCGAGCAGCAGCGTGTGGCGGCCCTGAGCACCCCGATGTTCGTGGATGGGACCGTTCGCCTGATCTACACGCCGTTGGCCGACCCCGACCTGCTGCCGAAAGAAGGAGGAATGAGGGTCCTGCGGCAGTCGTTCGCCGCGCTCGGCTTCGATCCCGCGCATCTGGACAGCGGGTGGGCGATCGCGGGCTTCGACGGCATGGCCGTCGTCGCCGGCGCCGTCAACACACTCACCGCGAAGGAGCCGGTCGTCTCCTCCCGGATCAACGCCGCGCTCGGTGGATTCGTCCACGGCGGCACGGCGGTCGGCGGCGCCAGCGGGAACATCACCTTCGACAACTACGGAAACCGCGACGACTCGGCGCCGAGCGTCGTGCGCCTCTGTCCGGCCAAGGGCGGCGGCGAGCCCAAGACGGTACGGGTCTACCCGGCTCGCGCGGGCTGCCTTTGAACACCTGGTCAGAGTCCGAGGTCGTCCAGTTCCTTCAGCAGCGCGGATCGGGGGTTCTGTTCCGGTGCGGCCGGAGCCGGCCGGGCCCGGCTGCCGCGGTCGCGGAACAGCCAACCGCCCACCACGCCGGCCAGGAAGCCGAACAGGTGGGCCTGCCACCCGATGCCCTCCTGGGGCAGCAGCCCGGCGAACTGATAGGCGAAGCACAGGGCCATGACCACGCCCACGACGATGTCGATCAGATGCCGGTCGAATATGCCGCGTACCAGGGTGTAGCCGAAATAGCCGAAGACGACGCCGCTCGCGCCTACGCCGACCCCCCGTGGATCGGAGGTGAACCAGGCGCCGAGTTCGCTGACCACGATGATGAGTCCCGTCACGCTGAGGAACTTGGCGACGCCCCGATAGGCGGACAGGAAGCCGAAGATGAACAGCGGCCCCGAGTTGGCCTCGATGTGTTCCCAGCTCCAGTGCAGGAATGGTGACGACACCATGTTCGGCAGGGTCGCCGGATCCCACGCCCGCACGCCGTAGTCGTAGCTCAGCGCGTAGCCCGAGGCCCAGTTGACGATCTGCAGCAGCCAGATGACGGCGAGAAACCCGACCATCACCCAGAAAGCCTTGCGGGCTTCCGCGATCATGATCTCGGCCGTACGACCTTTGGCCTCCACCTGGTTCCTCCTCGGCCGTCCGCGTCTTGCGAGCGGAACCAGTATCGGGGTAAAAGATCACGAATTCAGCATGGCGGAGAACCATCAATCGAGGAGCACATATGCACGCTGCCCGTGATTCCTGGGCGCAGCTCGACGAGTTCATGTGCGCCACCTGGATTTCCGGCGCCACAGTGGCGGAGGTCGTCCAGGCCTTCGACGCCCGGAGCGAGGACTTGACCCATCCCCGCGCGGTGACCGTCCAGGATGAGGCCGAAGACGGCTTCGCGTCGGACCCCGTCGGCGTGCGCCTGCTCATCCGCGAGGTCGCGGGGTGGGTGACGGTGCTGGAGGTGCGGAGCAGCCGCGGCGCCGACGACGCGGTGCTCGCCGCACTGTCACAGGGCGGGCAGGCGCTCAACATCGTCGCCGGAGAGCGCGGCACCTACCTCACGTACGCCGTCCAGGGCCGCATCACCCATGACTTCGACGCCGACGACATCGGCGAGGACGACCTGGCTGACGACCCGGAGGTGCGGGAGATCCGCGACTGGGCGAACGGCCTCGGCGTGGACGTCCACGAGTGGAGCGAGCATCCGAGAGGAGCCGCCTTCTACCTGGCCGAAGCCATCACCGGAACGGAGCTCGACGACTCCTGGGCCGTCGGCGAATGGATCGGCGTGCGTCTGCCGGGTGGTTCGCCTGCTTCCTGACCGACGGCCGGATTACTCGCGGATTTATATCGACTGGAATGCGCGGTGAATTTTCCGCTTAATGGTAACGATGAGTAAGGTGCGTCTTGACGGGGTCCTGGGCCGAAGTTACTTTGTGCGCATGATCATGAAGAAATCGCGGAAGCGTACGTTATGAAAGCGCCGTTTCGCGGCTGGCGGCACGTGCTCACGACGTTCTTACTCGTGGCGGCGACCCTGGTCATAGGCCAGGGCGCCGCGTACGCGGACTACCCCGGCGACCAGTGTGACGACACGGCGCAGGACGACATCGTCACCGTCAGCGGCGAGACCTGGATCTGCGGCTATGACGGGGACATCGACGACTACATCTGGAAGCCCGAGTTCGAGGAACTGGGACCGCCCAACTACTGGATCTTCAGCTACGGCTGGGCCACCTCCAGCACGGGCAACTACGAGCACGGCACCCGGTCACGGATGGAATTCCTGCCGGACGGCGTCCACACCGGGGGCGACGACTTCTCCTACCGCAACGGCAGCCGGTGGCGCACCACCCACATCAGCGAGAACCTCCTCTACTACTGGGACGGCGGCACCTGGGTGCAGTGCGGCGGCACCGGGCAGGTGTCGGGTTCGTCCTCGTTCACGTTCGCGCCGACATGGGGCTGGGGCGGCGCCTGCGGCGAGAGCCGGTACTACGCGACGACCGCCTGGTCCTGGCAGTGGACCGGATCGGCGTGGAACGGCTCCTCGGCGTGGTCGGGCTTCATCTGGGTGCCGTGCCGGGGCTGCCTGGCGGCGGCGGACAAGCCACCGGCCCCCACGGGACGTCCTCCGGCCGAGCCACCCCAGCCACCGATCGGACCACCGGGACGCCTGAAGCTGCGCCCACCGACCGGCACGACCCCGCAGTCACTCCGAATGTGAGAAACCCTGCCCACGCGGAATGCCGCCACCCGGCGGGTGGCGGCTACCTCTTTGGCGAAACGGGCCCTGGCCTGCTCCCTTTCCATCCGGCTGAGCCTGAGCGGCTTGATGCCACTCGGCTGCCGCCCCCGTCGCAGACCTCGCAGACGGCCCCCTGTCCGCCGGAGCCGGGCCGCCTGCCGCGCCAGTGATCGCCCACCTGCCGATGGGTTCCTCGGGCGAATGGTGCTTGAGCCATCGAGCCCCCCGCCTTCGATGGAGGAAGTAGCCATGCGCGCCTCGGGCCGCAGGTGGGACCCAGCGTAGATCGAGGGACGGACCGGGCGCCTCAGGGCTCGGCCAAGGGATACCCCTAGGACGGTCCGCCGCGATCTCCGCAGTCCGCCTGACGGCCGTGTTCTCCTATAGGGGAGGACCACCTCGACCGCCGATGGAGGAGCGATGCCCCCAGGATCGACCGACCACGACGTGATCATCATCGGTGCGGGCTTCGCGGGCCTGTACATGCTCCACCGCCTGCGCGGCCAGGGCCTGTCGGCTCGCGTCCTGGAGGCGGGCGGTGGTGTCGGCGGCACCTGGTACTGGAACCGGTACCCCGGAGCCCGCTGCGACGTCGAGAGCCTCCAGTACTCCTACTCCTTCGCCGAGGACCTCCAGCGCGAATGGACCTGGACCGAGCGGTACGCCACGCAGCCCGAGATCCTCCGCTACCTCGATCACGTCGCCGACCGCTTCGACCTGCGCCGCGACATCGAGCTGAACACCCGCGTCACGGCCGCCTCCTGGGACGCCCCCGGGGCGTGGGTGGTCGAGACCGACGGTGGCGAACGATTGTCGGCCCGCTACCTCGTCACCGCCGTCGGCTGCCTGTCCGCGGCCAACCTGCCCAGGCTGCCCGGTTCCTTCCGGGGGCCGAGCTACCACACGGGACGGTGGCCGGCCGAGGGCGTGGACCTCGCCGGGCGGCGGGTGGCGGTCATCGGCACCGGTTCGTCGGGTATCCAGTCCATTCCGGTCATCGCGGAGAGCGCCGAGCACGTGACGGTGTTCCAGCGGACGCCCAACTTCAGTGTCCCCGCGCGCAACGGGCCGCTGCGGCCGGAGGACGACCAGTGGTTCAAGGCCAACCACCACGAGCTCCGTCACCAGCTCCGTACCTCACACAGCGGGCTCTTCACCAGCCCCAACCCCGACTCCGCCCTGGCGGTGACGGAGGAGGAGCGGGGACGCGAGTTCGAGGCGCGGTGGGAGCGCGGCGGCCTGGCCTTCCTCGGCGCGTTCTCCGACCTGATGATCAGCGAGGAGGCGAACAGAACGGCCGCCGACTTCGTCCGCGGCAAGATCCGCGCCACTGTACGGGACCCGGCGGTGGCCGATCTGCTTCTCCCCGGCGACCATCCCTTGGGCAGCAAGCGCGTCTGCGTCGACACGGGCTACTACGCCGCCTACAACCGCCCGGACGTCACCCTCGCCGACCTCAGGACCGCACCCATCAGGGAGCTGACCCCCGGCGGCGTGCGTACGGCCGACCGCGAGCATCCGGTGGACGTGATCGTGTACGCCACCGGATTCGACGCGATGACCGGGCCGCTGCTGGCCATCGACATCCGCGGCAAGGGCGGGCTGTCGCTGAGGGAGAAATGGCGGGCGGGGCCCAGGAGCTATCTCGGGCTGATGAGCGCCGGCTTCCCCAACCTGTTCACGATCACCGGGCCGGGCAGCCCGTCGGTGCTGAGCAACATGATCGTCTCGATCGAGCAGCATGTGGACTGGATCGCGGAGTGCCTGGATCGGCTGGGCGGGCGGGCTCTCGACGCGGATCCGCTGGCTGAGGACGCGTGGGTGGAGCAGGTGAACGAGATCGCGGGGCTGACGCTGTTCCCTCGGGCGAACTCCTGGTACATGGGGGCGAACATCCCCGGGAAGCCTCGGGTTTTCATGCCGTTTGTCGGCGGAGTCGGCGTATATCGGGATATATGCGCCGAAGTGGCGGCCAATGGCTACCAGGGATTCCTTCGGGACTGAGGGGCGCTCGACCGTACGCGAGGTCAGGTCAGGTCAGGTCAGGGAGCGGGTGCGGCGGTCGAGCCGCGGACGACCAGCTCGTGCGCGAACAGCAGCCGCCCGTCCTCGGCGAGTGGCGGCGGTTGCCCGTGTCCGGCGCCGGCCAGCAGCAGGTGGCCGACCGCCGCGCCCATCTCCTGCTGGGGCTGCCGGATCGTGGTGAGGCCGGCCTGCTCGGCGGCGCTGTCGGAGAACCCGACCACCGACAGGTCGCGCGGCACGTCGAGCCCCAGGTCGGCCGCCGCGTCGAGGATGCCGAGCGCCAGCACGTCGGTGTTCGTCAGGATGGCGGTGGGCCGCGGGTCCCTGCCGAGCAGCGCGTGGCCCGCCTTCCTGCCGGCCTCCCGGGAGTTGCGGGTCAGTTCGTAGAACGGCACGTCGGCCCAGGCGATGCCCGCGTCCTCGCATGCCGCCTGGTAGCCGCTCCGCCGCGCGCGCATGGCCTCGAACACCGCACTCCGCTGCCTGGTGACGTCGGCCCAGCCGGTGTAGCCATCGTCGTGCAGCCCGACCATGGCCACGCCGATGCGCCGGTGCCCCAGGCCGAGCACGTGGCGCGCGGCCTCCGCCCCGGCGGCGGGCTCGTCGATCCCCACGAACGGGTGGCCGCGCACGTACGGTTCGTCGACCACCACGACGGGCAGCTTCCTGCCCAGCACCTCGGCCAGCGCGGGATGCCCGTCGGGCAGCGAGACCACGCAGAACGCGTCGACCACGGCGTCGCGTACGGTCTCGGTCCGCCTGTCGCCGTGCGGCAACGGCAGGATCAGCAGCCCCACGCCCGCGTCCTCCGCCGCGGTGGCCAGCCCCTGGAAGAAGCCGATGGAGTAGGGGTCGGCGAAGGCGTACGCGAGGGTCTCGCTGAACAGCAGACCCAGCGCCCCGGCCCTCCCCAGGCGCAGCGACCGCGCGGTCGGGTTGGGCCCGGCGTAGCCGAGTTCGTCGGCCACCTCCATGATCCGCCGCCGTAGCCCGTCGCTGAGCTGGTCGGGCCGGGAGAAGGCGTAGGAGACCGTGGCCCGGGACACGCCCAACCTGTCGGCGATCGTCTGCAGCGTGACTCTGGCCATGCGCCAACCGTATCGCCCGGCCTTGCCGGACTCCTCTTAATCGATTAAGGTCTTAATTGATTAAGGAGGAAAGACATGGATGCCATGCAGGTCCTCGCGCACCAGACCGCGATGGGTCACGGGCACAGGTTGGCGGAGGCGCTCCCGGGGGCGCCGATCAAACGGTCACCCGACAAGGCCGGGGTCCGGGTACGGCTGGCGCACACACTGCGCAGAACCGCCGACCGTCTCGACCCCGTCGCCTGGCCGGAAGTGGCTACGGGCCGGCGATGACCTGGCCGGTCGCCAGGTCATCGCCGTCGCCGGGTCAGCTCCCGGCGATCTGCTCGCCCGCGTAGTCGAGGAGCTTCTCGGCCGTGCTGAAGCGGCGCGCGTCCTGGTCCCCGAGGAGTACGCCCACCACCTGCCGGCCGCCGCGCTCTCCCGCGAACAGCAGACAGAATCCCGCCGCGCTCGTGTAGCCGGTCTTGACGCCCAGCACGCCGTCGGCCTGCTTGAGCAGCTTGTTGGTGTTGCGCCAGGTGTGCGCGCGGTGCGCGGCCGTCTTGGTCACCTTGTGCACGGTCTGCCCGACGACCGTCCTGAACGTCGAGTCGCCGAGCGCCACCTGCGCCAGCTTGACCTGGTCGACGGCCGTGGAGTAACCGCCCTTGGCGGGGTTGGGCAGGCCGTCGGCGTTGGTGTAGCGGGTGTCGGCCAGGTGCAGCCGCTGGGCCGCGGCGTTCATCTTGGCCACGAACGCCGCGTTGCCCGGTCCGTACGTCCTGGCCAGCGCGCTGGCGGCGTCGGCCCCCGACGGGAGCATGAGCCCGTACAGCAGATCCCTGACCGTCAGCCGCTCGCCCTTCTTCAGGGAGGCGGTCGTGCCGTCGTTCGTGGTCGCGTGCTTGACGTCGGCCGCGGTGATCGTAATGGTGTCACCCAGTTTGGCCTCGTGGAGCACCACGTAGGCCGTCATCACCTTGACGAGGCTGGCGACCGGCACCCGGCGCGTCTCGCGCTTGCTGAAGTGGATCGTTCCCGCCGAATCGATCACATATGCGGACTTGGCCGCCACTACGGGTGCGTCCGCCGCCTGCGCGGCAGTCGCGGGCAACGAGACCCCGACGACCACGGCGAGTACGGTGGAGCCGATGAAACCCCCAATATGCATGCCTGACATGGTCGCAGGTGATCACCGCTAAGTATGCCGAACTCCCACTCAAGCCGCGAAATCCCCGGTGTCAGGCGGCCAGTGCCTTGTCGGCCCGCTTCTTCCTGCGCCACACGATGAACCCGACCGCCCCGCCGACGAACAGCACGGCCAGGACCGCCGCCGTGATCGGTGACCGGGCGGCGACCTGGAACCAGGCCCAGATCAGCGCGGTCAGCCCGAACCACCAGATGGGCGCCCAGGTCAGGCAGCCCAGCGCGCTGGCCACGACGTACCAGGGGTACGAGACGCGTAGCGCCCCGGCGACCCACGGCAGCGTGTGCCGGAGCATGGGCACCCAGAAGCAGCCGTAGACCGCGAACGCCCCCCACTTCTCGACGACGCCCTCGACCTTCGCGATCCGATCCCGGCCGAGCTTCACACCGATGCGTGAGTCATACAGTCGCTCGCCCAGTTTGCGGCCGATCCAGTAGTACGCCTGGAACGCGCCGAACAGGGCGATGATCAGCACGACTCCGAGCCAGATCGGCCCCACGGGATCGATGGTGATCGCCAGATGTCGCATCAGGACCCCCACACCCCGTCGCGCGTTTTAGGTCAGGCTTACCTTAGTTCAAGGGGCAAGCCGCCGCCACAGCAGGGTGCAACTCGCCGACAACCAGGGTTCAACCACCTTCGCATACACCTGTAGGTGAGTAAGAAGGAGTGTCGATCATGGCAACGAGAAGCAGTGCGGTTCTGGTCTCCGGCACGGCCAACACGGCCAAGCTCTTCGTGGCGGCTCTCGCCTTCACCGGAGCCTATGTCGGTTTCTCGGCCTACGACACCGCCAGCTCCGCGCCGCGGCCCGCGCAGACCGTCACTTTGTCGGCCCGCGAACTGCCCATCACCTCCTCGCTCAGCACCCGGACGTCGCAGCCCGCCAAGGCGGGCAAGGTCAGCGTCAGCGCGCTGCCGGGCGACGCCGGATGCGTCAAGACGTTCGTGGCCCGCAGCGTGGTCGTCAACCCCGACCCCGACCGGACCGTCATGTACGGCTGGCGGCTGGCTCGCTGGAGCGCCGACACCCACACCTGGAACGTCTACTTCGTCGACTACGACGGCTTCGCCGGCGACGAGCAGGCCGTGGACTGGCGGACCAGCGTCTCGGCCAACCCCGGCTGGTATCGCATCGAGCTCACCGTCGAAGGCGCCAGGACCGTCAAGAGCGACCGCTTCCAGGTGAGTTGCTGACCGACCGCTGCGCCGCCTCCACCCAGCGCGGCACGCCCATCCGCTGGGCCACCTCCAGCGCCTTCTCGTAGTGGGCCCGCGACGCGTCCGGCTGGCCCAGCCGCACCGCCAGGTCGCCGAGTGTCAGCGCCACCGGCCAGAGGGCCACGACGCCGGTGCCCGCGCCGGCGATGCGGTCCGCGAACGGCTTGAGCTTGTCGTAGCAGTCGATCATCCGTTCGCGGTCGTCGAGCAGCATCCCGGCCAGTGCCCGCCAGGTCATCGCCAGCTCGTACAGGAAGTCGGGCCGCACGGGCGGGCGTACGGCGGCCACGGCCTTGGCGTCCGACACGTGACCCGCCGAGGCGAGCGCCAGCGCGTAGGCGTCGAGGGTCCACTTGGCGCCGCGCCGGTGGGCCTCGGAGAGCAGCCCGACCGTCTCGGCGGCCCGGCCGTCGACCAGGTGCAGGCAGAACGTGGTGATCAGCGGCAGGTCCTGGCGGCCCTCCAGCATGCCCGCCCGCTGGGTCATCCTGGCCGCGTCGCCGTATGCCCGCTCGGCACCGCTGTAGTCGCCGGCGATCATCAACCGCTGGCCCGCGTACCAGGCGCAGACGGCCGCCGGGGCCGACAGGTCGTACTGTCTGGCCAGCCGGTCGGCCGCGGCGGCGTGCTCGTCGGCGACGGCGAACTCGCCGCGCGCCGCCGCGCATTCGAGCAGCACCAGGTGGGCCAGCGCCTGCGTGGCCATCTGCCCGGACCGCTGGGCGACCTCCAGCAGCTCGCGGCCGATGCTCTCGCGGGTGTCGACCGCCGGGATGTCGTAGGACTGGCGCAGCCGCCCGCTGAGGGCCGCCGCGAGCAGCGTCGGGTCGCCGCTCTGCCTGGCCAGCTCCAGCGCCTCCAGCGACGCCTGTCGGCCCCGCTCGGGCGACGAGGAGCCCTCCAGCTCCAGCGCCAGCGTGGTGAGCAGGCTCGCGCGCAGCGTCTGCTCCCCTTCGGGGAGCTCCATCAGCGCCTTCTCGGTGACGTCGACGATCTCCCACGCGGTGCGGGTGAAGTCGCGGGCCATGCCCTTGTGCGGCACGGCGAGCGAGGCCGCCACCCGCGCGGTGATCTCCAGGTCGCCCAGCGGCAGCGCGGCGTCCATGGCCTGGCGGCGTAGCAGCCTGGCCGCCGTCATGTCGCCGCACAGGGCCAGGGCCCTGATCTGGCGGAGCATGAGCTGCAGCCGCTCCTTGGTGTCGCCGCCGGCGCGGTCGAAGGCCGCGATGGCCTGCTCCCACAGCGTGGCGGCCTCGCGGTGCGCGAACCTGCGCTCGGCCTGCTCGGCGGCCAGCCCGGCGTAGTGGACGGCCTTCTCGGCGGTGTCGGCGAGGAAGTAGTGGTGCGCCAGCGCCGCCACGTCGGACGGCGTGCGCCGCTCGATGACCGCCGCGACCGCCGCGTGCAGCCGGGTGCGGCGCAGCCGCGACGCGTCGGAGTAGATCGTGTCGCGCACCAGGTCGTGATCGAACCTGAGCAGCCCCGGCCCCGGCTCGGTCACCAGCCCGGCCAGCAGCGCCGCCTCGACCGCCTCCACCACGGCGTCCTCGTCGCCCGCCACGTCGACCAGCACGTCGACGTCGACGTCACGGCCGATCACCGCCGCCTGCAGCAGGATCTGCTGGGCCCCGGCGGGCAGCCGGGAGATGCGCCGCCGCAGCACGTCACGTACCCCGGTGGGCACCCGCGACAGCACTTCGGCCGCGCTGGCCCGGTCGGCCGCCGCCTCGGAGTCGAGCAGGCGCACGGTCTCGCGCACGAAGAACGGGTTGCCGCCGGTGCGCTCGACGATGGATTCGACCGCGTCCTCGTCGATCTCGCGCACGCAGGTGGCCCTGACCAGCTCGCCCACGGCCTTCGGATCGAGGCCGGACAGCCCCACCCGGACCGGGCCGAGCCGGGCGAGCGCGGCCAGCACGTCGGACTGGCGGTCGTCGAGCTCGCTCTCCCTGCACGTGACCACGAGCAGCACCCGGCTGGTGGCCAGCAGGCTGGGCAGCGCGCGCAGCAGCGCCAGCGTCTGGTCGTCGGCCCAGTGGAGGTCCTCCAGCGTGAGCAGCACCGGCGCGCGCCGCGCCACCCCGGCGAGGTAGCCGCCGACCGCCCGGTGCAGCCGGAAGCCGCCGGACACCTCGTCGTCGTCGGGGTCGGGGTCGGCGTCGTCCAGCAGCGGCGCCAGCAACTGGGCGTATTCGCCCGCGCCGGTCACTCCCACCAGGGTGCGCAGGATCTCCACCCACGCCCAGCCCGGCGGTGTCGCGCTGGAGTCCGGGCAGGCGCCGGACGCGGTGATCCAGCCGTCGCCGGTGAGCTTGCCGTCGAGCTGGCGCAGCAGTGTGGTCTTGCCCGCGCCCGCGACGCCCGCGACGATCGCCACCTGGAACCTGCCGGTGCGGGCGGCGGCCGTGGTGAGCCTGGCCAGCTCGGCGTCGCGGCCGACGAACGGCTCGGGCTCCAGCGGCGGCGGCTCGATCGGGGCGGCGGGCCTGGGCGGCCAGGTGTCGGTGGGCTGCTGCACGGGCCTGGACGGGCGCGGCGCGAGGCTCAGCTCCAGCTCGGGTGACTGGGCCAGGATGTCGGACTCCAGCTTGCGCAGCGCGGGCCCCGGGTCGATGCCGAGCTCGTCGGCCAGGATGCTCCTGGCCCGGCGCAGCGCCGCCAGCGCGTCGCCCTGCCGGCCGCAGCGGTAGAAGCCGAGGCCGAGGAGCCGCCAGCCCTCCTCGCGCAGCGGGTGCTCGGTGGTGAGCGCCTCCAGGTCGGGCACGGTCTCGGCGGGCATGCCGAGGCGCAGCCCGGTGTCGGCGTGCCGCTCGCGCGCCACCAGCCGCAGCTCGGTCAGCCGGTTGACCTCGGCCTCCGCCCACTGCTGGTCGGCGAAGTCGGAGTAGGGGGTGCCGCGCCACAGGCCGAGCGCCTTCTCCAGGCGGGCGCGGGCCGACTGCGGATCGCCCTCTTCGAGGTGCTCGCCCGCGGCCCTGACCAACTGCTCGAACTTGAGCGCGTCGACCTGGTCGGGCGCCACCCGCAGCGCGTAGCCGGAGGCGACGGTCACCAGCAGGCGGTTGGGCCCGCCACGCGGACGGCCCGGCTCCAGCACCCGGCGCAGCCGGGAGATGTAAACCTGGAGCCCCGACTGGGCTCCCTTGGCCGTGTCGTCATCCCACAAGTCGTAAAGGAGTGTGTCAACCGGCACGACCTGACCTCTGGCCACGAGAAGTCGGGCGAGGACGGCCCGCTGCCGCAACCCGCCGAGGTCGAGTTCGTCGTCGTGTTCGTACGCCTCGACTGGCCCCAGAACTCGGAACGCCACCATGTCAGCCGCCACGCTATGCGGGCTTCCGAATCACGCACAAGAGCCGTGATTGATTAACGCCGGTTGGGTTTGGGATTGTCACTGAGGGGCCTTCGAGATCGCGGACGGGGGCTCCGCTTCGGCGTTCCTGGCGTTGCGCCTGCGCAGAAGCGCCCACGCGCCAAGTGCGAGGCCGCCGAACGGGATCTCGATAGTGTAAGTCCAGAAGCCGAAGAGCAGTGCGGTCGCGGTCGCCGGAGCGGCTGCCACGCCGAAGGCGCCGGTCATCAGCACCACCACGCCGCTCTCCATGATGCCGGCGCCGCTCGGTGTCACCAGGGCGCTGGTCAGCACGCGGGACAGGGCGAAGACGGCGATCGACTGGGCCAGCCCCGGATAGGCGCCGGTGGCGTGCATGCAGACGACCATGATCGCCCACTGGAAGCCCAGGAAGAAGATCATGGCCAGCGACAGCGCGATCGACCGTGACTTCACGATCTCGGCGGTGTCCTTGCGCAGCCGGTTGAGCGCGTCGGAGGCGTGGAACTTCAGTCTGAGCAGCCGTACGAGGAAGTCGAGGCCCTTGCCCAGGAGGGCGGCGGCGCGGTCCCAGTAGAGGGCGGCGGCCACCACCGCGCAGAGCGCCAGGATCGACACCGCGCCCACCCAGCCGGCCTTGGCCACCGTCGGGTTGGGCGCCTTGCCGGCCGCCAGCAGCGCGATGATGCCGACGGCGGGCAGGATGAATCTGAACAAGGTGTTCCAGATGCCGCTGACCAGGGTCATCACCACGATCGGCCGGTTGGCGAACCCCCAGCCCCTGGTCATCCCGAACGTCAGCGCCACCCCGGCCGCGCCGCCGAACGGCAGCAGGTTGCTCACCGCGCTGCCCGCCGCGTTGAGCGCGAGCGCCTGCAGGTTGTTGAGGCCCGGCAGCGAGTTGGTGAGCACGAAGGTGTAGGCCAGCAGGCTCAGCAGCCAGAGCGCGCTCATCAGCGCGATCGTGCCCACGCTGAGGGTGCCGAAGAGCTTGCCGATCTCGTGCCAGGACACGGGTTTGCCGGTCAGCGAATGGACGATCTGCGGCAGGTAAACGACGAGGACCACGGCCAGCGCGAGGGACAGCGCGGACAGCGTGATCTGGAGCCATCTGTTTTTCATCGGGGTACAGTCTGCCGGTCGCGGGGGCGGCCCGGATCATACTGGGGACTCATTTCGGCCACTGGTCCAGGGGATGACGGAGGCGGGTGCCGGGTGGGAGGTCGCGCCGTACGTACCATTCGGTGCCGAAGACGAGCCGGTAGAGGGGGCCGGGCACCTTGAGCATGACGGCCAGTGTGCGGTCGCTGTCGCCGCCGGTGGCCTGGGAGGCGTGCGCGGACATCGACGCCCGCTTCTGTTTCGCATATTTCCGGACATTGACCCGGTGGGTGATCGTCTCACTCGCCGAGTAGGCGCTCTCGAAGGTCCGTACGTCGAACTCGGGCGGGAACCGGTAGAACTTGCCCGCCAGCTTCAGCAGCCTGACCAGCGGATCGCGGTTGACCGTCGCCTCCAGCACGACCGGCGTGCCCGCGATCTCGGCCGCCCGCCGGCCCACCCGGTGCACCTGGACGTGGTCGGGATGGCCGTAGCCGCCCGCCGGGTCGTAGATCGACAGCAGGTCGGCCCGCTCCTCCTCCAGGATGGCGGCCAGCTTTCCTGCCGCCTTCTCGGAGTCGGCGTCGATGAAGGCGTCATCGGGACGTTCCTCGGCGCTTCCGCCCTGCGGGCTCAGGCCCGAGTCGCCGTAGCCGAGGCACTCGACGCGGGCGCAGCCGAGCAGCGCGGCCGATTCGTACAACTCCTTCAGCCGGGTGGCGCGCAGCTCCTCGCCCGGCCCCATCTCGGCCAGGCCGCGCTCGCCGGCGGTCGCCACCACGAGGACCACGCGGTGACCTTCGGCCGCGAGCATCGCCATCGTGCCGGCCGTCAGCAGGGCCTCGTCGTCGGGATGGGCGTGGAAGAACACAGCGGTACGTGGAGGCACAAGGCCCAGATTAGTCTGGGAGGGGTGCGGATCTTTCACGTGAGTGACTGTTACCTGCCGCGACTCGGGGGGATCGAGGTTCAGGTCGCCGACCTCGTGCGTACGCAGCGCGAGGCCGGCCACGCCGTCGATGTGGCGACCGCGACCAAGGGTGAGCCGCTGCCCGGAGTCCACCGGATCGTCGCCAGGATGCCCTTCGACCTGCCGGTCCACCCGTTCGGAGTGGGGCATCTCACGCGGCGGCTGACCTCGTCGCGGCCCGACGTGGTGCATGTGCACATGGGGGCGGTCTCGCCGTTCGCCTGGATGGGGGTGCGGGCCGCGCGGCGGGCCGGAATTCCGTGCGTGGTGACCGTGCACAGCATGTGGGATCCCGTCACGCGTGGCGTCTATCGGTTGCTGCGGCTGGCGTACGGCTGGCAGAGCTGGGGGTTGGTGGGCACCACGGTCAGCAACGCGGCGGCGGCGCCGATCCGGTCGGTCGCGGGGGAGGGGGTGCCCGTGCACGTGGTCTCCAACGGCCTCGACCTGTCGGGCTGGCGCCGCTTCGCGGCCGGCTCGGGAACGGCGTCGGAGGTGCGGGATGAGGTGCACATCGTGGCGGTGGGGCGGCTCGCGCCGCGCAAGCAGCCGGTGCGGCTGCTCAAGCTGCTCGACATGGCGCGCTCCCGGGTCCCGGCGGACGTCCCGCTGCGCGCCACGGTGATCGGCGACGGGCCGGCGCGTGCCCAGATGGAGCGGTATCTGGCCAGGCACGGCATGACGGGCTGGGTCTCGCTGCCCGGACGCTACACCCGCGAGAAGATCGCCAAGGTGCTGGAGTCGGCCGACGTGTTCGTGGCGCCGGCGCCACGCGAGTCGTTCGGGATCGCCGCCCTGGAGGCTCGTGCCGCTGGGCTACCCGTGGTGGCGCGGGCCCAGAGCGGGGTGGCCGACTTCGTCCGGCACGGCACGGAGGGGCTGCTCGGCCGCACCCTCGGCGACCTGGCCGACGCCGTGGCCCGCCTGGCCACGGACCCCGAGCTGCGGCAGGGCATGATCGCCCACAACCGCGCCGTGCCCCCGTCGGCGGGCTCCTGGCCGACCGTGCTGGCGGGCTTCGACCAGGCGTACGCGGAAGCTATTGGATCATCACCTGCGACGTAACACCACATAGCCATCGTGGTCGTACACCTTCGTGTAGCCCTCGGTCACCAGCCGGTCCACCTGGGCGCGCTGATCGTCGGGGGAGCCGAAGGGGTACTGCCAGCGCGCCGTGTCGGCCACCACCCAGTCGGCGCCGTGCGACTGGCCCGTCCAGAGCAGGACCGTGGTGCGGGACGTCAGGGCGGGCCCGAGGGAGTTCGCCGCCTCGACGGTGACGCCCCGCGGGACCTTGGCCACCGCCTCGGCGGCCGACGCGGTCGCGATCTCCTCGGCCTTGTAGAAGCTCGGATGGTAGAGCTGGTCCAGGGAGAATCTCGGCACCAGAGTGAGCGCGACCACGCACGCGCCGGCCGACCAGGCCAGCTTGAGCGAGCGGTCGTCCGAGCGCTTGAGCCGGCGCAGCAGCCTGCACAGCCCGTCGACCCCGGCGCAGAACAGGATCACCACCGTGAAGGCGTTGTACTGGAAATCGGCCCGCCACCACAGCTCGCGGTCCGACAGCATGCGTTCGAGCAGGTGCGGCAGCGCGACCAGCGACAGCGGCGACAGCAGGCAGAGCAGCAGCGTCGGCCAGGCAAGCAGGAAGAGCGTGTCGACCTTGGTCTCCTCGCTGAACGGCAGGAGTAAGGCGGCCAGCGGGTCGCGGAGCAGCGTCAGGATCGCGCTGGGCGCGTCGGGCCCCAGGTGGCCGTAGGCCCAGAAGTCCGCGCTCTCGCCGCCGGCCAGCGAAATGAGCGCGCCCCGGGTCAGCATGACCCCGCCGAGGCCGATCGCGGCGCAGCACAGCCCGCGGAACCTGTCGCCGGTGACGAAGAGGTAGAGGCCGAAGCCGATCACCGTGAGTCCCATGTCCTCCTTGACCAGGAGGAGCCCGCCCATCGCCGCGAAGGCGGGCAGGAAACGGTCCGCGTGGTAGCGCTCGATCATGATCGCGGTGAGCAGCGGGACGAACATCACCTCGTGCGCGTCGAACGCGATCGCCTGCGCGACGGGCCACGACAGCGCGTAGGCCACGGCGACGAGGTAGGCCGGGGCGGTCCCCAGCATCCGCCTGGTGAACAGCCAGATGAACGGGATCGCGGCGGCGAACAGCAGCGCCTGCGCCACGATCAGCGAGGCCGGGCCGTCATGGATCCAGTAGAACGGCGCGAGCAACGCGTAGATGGGCGAGAAGTGGTCGGCGAGCTGGAGGTAGTCGAGCCCCCGGTCGTGGAAGGCGCCGACCATCGGGATGTACGGCGGCCGAAAGTGCGCGTAGTTGCGCACGGCCTGGTCAACGATCACCAGATCGAACGTGCTGGCGCGATAGGTGGCCAGCTTGACCAGGCCGAGCACGGCGTAGACGGCGGCCGAGACCACGGCGATCAGCCCGACGCGCAGGCGGTTCGGCGTGATCCGGGCCGTCCAACGGGCGACGCCGGCTGCCAGAAATTCCCCCGTCACGGGCAGCAAGAGTAGACCGGTTTCACCTGAAGCGCGGTAGGGCCGCCGCACCGCGCCGCCCCCCGCGGGCGGTGCGGCGGCTGCGGTTCATCAGCCGCAGGCGCTCTGGATCTTGGCCGTGGCGGCCGGGATCTTCGCCATGGCGTCGGTCGCGGAGGTCGGGTTCTTCGCGTCGATCTTGATGCCCTCGAACACCGCACCCAGGTCATTGAGAGCCCCGGCCAGGTCGCCGTCGTACTTCCCGGCGAGGGTCTTGAGCTTGTCGGCCGTCTCCTGGGTGGCCTTGTTGAGGGCCTTGGGGTCGGCGGCCGCGGTGCCCATGGAGGTGGTGAACTCCTGGGTGATCTTGTTCACTTCCGTGGCCGCCTCGTTGCAGTTGACCGCGTTGCCGATGGCACCGCAAGCGGTGGTGAGGCCGGCAAGGGAGAGCGTCGCGATCGCGATGGCGATCCGACGACGAGGGGGAGTCATTGGTAATGCCCTTCGTTGCGTTCAGTGACGAAGCGACATTATGGAGCAACCCTTGATCCTTGGTTGCACCTCACTAGCACCATCTGTATCAAGTCGTTGTAAAGCGGGGCTAACCAGCGGCTAATCACCCATCAGTGGGTGAACCACCGCTTACGCGGATAGCGGACCGCCAGGCTCCCGTACTTCGTCTCGCCGCTCACCACCACATAGAGGGCGCCCGGCTGGGCACGGCCAGGTACGTTCGTCGTCACGGTGCTGCCCCAATCCGTGTGGAACCTGTCGATGTCGGCGGCGGCGCCGTCGGGCAGCACGATCTTGGCTGAGCCGTACTTGAGGTCGAGGTCGATCTCGACGACCGGATGGGGGATGACCGCCTCCGACAGGTCGAGCTCGACGCTGCCGTACTTGGAGGCGACCCTGAGCCTGTGGGGGACCGCCCAGTCTCCTGAGCGCTTGATGTGGCCGTTCTTGGACTCCAGCTCCACCACCTCGTCGACCGGCGGCCCGTCGGCCGGCAGGTCGGCGATCAGGCCGAGCAGGTCGCCGTAGGTTCGCGCGGTGAGGGCCAGTTCGAGCCGATCCTCCAGCTCCAGCTGGGTGAGGCGGCCTTCCATGAATGCTTCCTGCAGCTTTCGCGCACCACGCTCGCGATCCTCATCAGAGACGCGCATCTGCAAATCCGACATGTCCCGAGCATAGGTTCGGCTGATTCAGAACGGGAGGCGTCGGCCGGAGGGCGTACGCAGATCGAGGGGGAGCGGCCGGGGGGAGGGCTTCGTGGGCCGCACGATCTGGAGTTTCTTCATAACACCTGGATACCCAACGGATTGCCGTAAAGACCTCATCGCGAGGTAGCTTGAACTGTGATGGCGGCCGACCCCTTTGTGCACCCGGCACTCTTCTACCGAGGAGATCGGGAGTATGTGGCTGCCACCACGGCTTTTGTCCGTGAAGGGCTGAGTTTGGGAGAGCCTGTCGCGGTCGCCGTGCCGCCCAAAAATCTCGCCTTGATCCGGGCCGATCTGGGGTCCGAGGCCGACGAGGTGCTCCTGCTCGACATGACCAGCGCGGGGCGCAATCCGGGACGCATCATCCCCGCCGTGCTCCGCGAGTTCGCCGACCGCCACCCCGGCGGTCACGTACGGATCATCGGCGAGCCCATCTGGCCGGGCCGCACCGTGACCGAATATCCGGCCTGCGCCCAGCACGAGGCACTGATCAACTACGCCTTCACCGGCCGCCACGTCACGATCCTGTGCCCCTACGACCTCGACGGGCTCGATCCCGAGGTCATCCGCGAGGCCGAGCGGACCCATCCCGTGCTCCGTGACGGCTCCGGCGAGTGGCACAGCGGCGACTACGCGCCCCAGACGGTCGTCGACGGGCACAACCAGCCGCTCGGCGAGCCCGCCGACTTCCTCTCGCTCCGCTTCGACCACACCAACCTGGCCGCCGCGCGTGGGCTGGCCGCCAGGCGGGCCGCCGACCTCGGGTTCGGCCGCGCCAAGCTCGACGACATCCGTCTGACGGTCGCCGAGCTCGGCGCCAACAGCCTCGATCACGGCGGCGGCTCCGGGCTGATCAGGATCTGGACCGAAGCCGACCGGCTGGTGTGCGAGATCAGCGACACAGGCCACATCAGCGACCCGCTGGCCGGGCGGATGCCGGTCGATCCGCGCACGCCCGGCTCGCGCGGCCTGCTGATCGTCAACCTGCTCAGCGACCTGGTCCGCGTCCACACGCGGGCCGGCGCCACTGTGATCAGGGCCTACTTCGACCTGCCCGGCTCACGAGCCGATCACTGACCCGCCCGGCTCACGACTCGATCGCTGACATGTCCGGGGCTTACGACTCGATCGCTGACATGTCCGGATAACGTGCGCCGCGCACGGCGTCAGCCGGTACGGCCCGCGCCAGCTCGGCCAGCTGCTCGGCGGTCAGCGTGATCGAGGCGGCCGCGGTGTTCTCCTCCAGATACTTCAGCCGCTTGGTGCCCGGGATGGGCACGATGTCCTCGCCCTGGGCCAGCAGCCAGGCCAGGGAGAGCTGCGCGCCGGTGATGCCGGCCGCCGCGGCGATCCGCAGGACCTCGGCGGTGAGCCGGGCGTTGTGCTCGGCGTTCTCACCCGAGTTGCGGGGCAGCCACTTGCGGAAGTCGTCGTCGGGCAGCTGGTCGGCGGGCGCGAGCGTGCCGGTGAGGAAGCCGCGGCTGATCGGCGAGTACGCCACCAGCGCGATGCCCAGCTCGCGGGCCGCGGGCAGGATCTTGTCCTCGATGTCCCTGGTGAACAGCGAATACTCGCTCTGCAGGGCGGCGATCGGGTGCGTGGCCGCGGCCTTGCGCAGCGTCTCCGCGCCTACCTCCGACAGGCCCAGGTGCCTGACCTTTCCTTCCCGTACGAGCTCGGCCATCGCGCCGACCGACTCCTCGATCGGCACCTGGGGGTTGCGGCGGTGCATGTAGTAAAGGTCGATGTGATCGACGCCGAGGCGCCGCAGCGAGGCGTCGCAGGCGGCCCTGATGTACTCCGGGGTGTTGTCGATGGAGCGGCTCTCGCCCTCGCGCCTGATGCCGAACTTGGTGGCCAGCACCACCTGGTCGCGGCGGTCCTTGATGGCCCGGCCGACGAGCTCCTCGTTATGCCCACTGCCGTACATATCAGCGGTGTCCAGAAAATTCACGCCAAGCTCAAGAGCGCGGTGAATGACGGCTATCGACTCATTTTCATTGCCTTGGCCGTAAAACTCAGACATGCCCATGCAGCCGAGTCCGAGAGCGGAGACCTGCGGGCCACCGGTGCCGAGAGTGCGCTGGTTCATAGTCATCCTCTGTAGGCTTCTTTCCGGGTAGAGCTACAGACTGGCCCTTAGAGCGCGCTCTAAGTCAAATCGGCTACCGCCGACGGTACCTACCCTGAGGGGGCCTACCCCACCCAGGGGTGGTTTCCCGCAGGTCAGCGGGCATCCGCCCGAACTGCTACGACCAAGGTATTAAGGGGTCGTTCAGGGCCCGTTCGGGTCGATCTCCGATACTCCGGAAGCCCGTATTCCACGAGCTTTGAAGCATGAAGGCATTGCTTCTCAGCGGATTCGCGGCCATCGGCACCGGGGCCGGCGCCATGCTCACCTTGCACGCCGAGTCGGGTCTCGACCCGCTGCACAGCGTGATCAGCGAGTACGCCTTTCAGCCCCTCGGGTGGCTGCTGCCGACCTCGCTGACGCTCTTCGCGTTCGGCTCGGCACTGATCGCCGAGTCGCTGCGCCGGGCCGGAGCGAGCGTGTGGGTCGTCCTGCTGCTGCTGGCGTGGGGCGGGAGCATGTTCCTGATCGGTGCCTTTCCCACGGACCGCCCGGGCGTGCCGCTTTCGCTGTCGGGAGGCATCCATAGGTATGCCGCCTTCGCCGCTTTCCTGGTGATGCCGGTCGCGGGGATGCTGCTGGCCAACGCGCGGGTCCGGTACGCCAGGGCCGTACGGGTCCTGAGCGCGGTGGCGCTGGGCGCGCTGCTGCTCGTCGTGGTCCCCTACGTCGTGCGGATGTTCGGCATCCCGCTGTCCAACGACGAGATCCCCGCCGGGCTCACCCAGCGCCTCGTGGTCGTCACCGAGATCGGGGTGCTCGCCCTGGCCGGGTTGTCGCTGCTCAAGCCGTCGATTCAGCGCTCCCAGGGCGGCGTGTCGCCCATCTTGGCGTAGTACTTGGCCAGGTGCGACCTGATCCGATCGAGGTCGCCCTTCGGCACGTCGACCCCGCCCCTGGCACCGTCGACAACCCCGGCGGCGGAGATCACGGCCCGCGGGACGACCTTCAGCTCACCGCCCACGACGTCGGCGATCGGCAGCTTGTAGCCGCCGAACTCGTCGGCGTTGTCGTCGTCGTACCAGAGAAAGGCCTGGCGGTACTTCTCGTCCGGCCCGTCCTCGGCGCCCGCCCACTTGCGCACGCGTTTGTCGGCCGCCGCCGCGTCCCACTCGCGGTCACGGTCGGCCAGAGGCAGATCCTTGAATCGAGTGACTGTCATATCCGCTGGCTACCCAGCTCGTGGGCGTGAAACGGCCCGCTCGGGAAAGAGCTCGGCTATGGAAGCAGCTGAAACGACCATTCTGATCGCGTACGACGGCTCGGACGACGCCAAGGCGGCGATCGCCTTCGCGGGCACGCTGCTGGCCGGCCGGCGCGCTGTTGTGCTGACCGTGTGGGAACGCCTGGGGATGGCCTCGGTGCGGGCGTCGGCCGGGTTGATGATGCCCATCGATGATTCGCCCGTCGAGGACGAGGCCGTCGGACAGGCCATGAGGCAGCTCGCCGAACAGGGCACGGAGCTGGCCAGGAAGGCGGGGTTCGACGCTACGCCGCGTTGTGAGCCGGACGCGCTCGCCGTGTGGTCGGCCATTGTGGAAGTGGCGGACGAGGTCGGGGCCACGTTGATCGTCACCGGGACGCGGGGGCTGGGCGGGGTGAAGTCGCTGCTGCTCGGGAGCACCTCCGACCGGGTGCTGCACCACGCGCACCGGCCGGTGCTGGTGGTGCCCGCACCGGACAAGCCGGACGCGCCGGATTAGCCGGGGTGCCGTTCGCCGGGCGGCCTTTCGCCCGTGGTTCTTTTGTCGGCGGTGTGGTGCATAGTGGCTGCCAGCCGGTTGAACGAGGAGGGCGGGGTGGAGCTGTCACGGCGTCTCGGCACCGCCGACGCGGTGGTCGTGGGGCTGAGCGCGATGATCGGCGCCGGGGTGTTCGCCGCCTTCGCGCCCGCCGCGGCGGCCGCGGGTGCGTGGCTGCTCGCCGCCCTAGCCCTCGCCGCCGTCGTCGCCTACTGCAACGCGACCTCCTCCGCTCGCCTCGCCGCCCTCTATCCCGAGTCGGGCGGCACCTACGTCTACGGCAGGCGGCGGCTCGGCCCGGTCTGGGGCTACCTCGCGGGCTGGGGCTTCACCGTCGGCAAGACCGCCTCCTGCGCGGCGATGGCGCTGACCTTCGGCTCGTACGTGGCGCCCGGCCTGGCCCGGCCCCTCGCCATCGCCGCCGTGGTGGCGCTGACCGCGCTCAACCTGTTCGGCGTCCAGCGCTCGGCCATGGCGGCGCGGGTGATGGTGGCGTTCGTGCTGGCGGTCCTGGTCGCGGTGGTCGCCATCGGGCTGCTGAACGGCCCTGACGCCTCCTCTGCCACCGGCTCCGGGGACGGTGCCCTCTCGGCGGACGGTCTGCCGTCGAACGCGCGCATCGTCGACAAGGACCAGAGGATCGACCTCTCTCCCGAGGAGACCGCCACACCCATCCCCAAGAACGACGTGTACGCCCGGTTCTACGCGATCGCGGTGCAGGTCGAGGAGGCGTACCACCCCACCGTGTGGGATGTTCTCCAGGGCGCGGGCCTGCTGTTCTTCGCCTTCGCCGGGTATGCCAGGATCGCCACGCTCGGCGAGGAGGTCCGCGACCCGGCACGCACCATCCCCCGCGCCATCACCGCCGCCCTGGCCGTCACGCTGGTGGTCTACGCCCTGGTCGCCGTCACCGCGCTGTCCGTGCTGGGTCCGATGTCGCTCGGCGCGTCCGACGCCCCGCTCGCCGACGTGGCCACCGCGTCCGGCGCGGCCTGGTTGGGGCCGGTGGTCAGCGCGGGCGCGGCGGTGGCGGCGCTGGGGGCGCTGCTGGCCCTCCTTCTCGGTGTCTCCCGCACCGTCCTCGCCATGGCCCGGCGGCGCGATCTCCCCGGGCTCCTGGCCGAGGTCCATTCCGCGACCGAGGTCCCCCGCCGGGCCGAGCTGGCCGTGGGCGTGGTGGTGGTCGGGCTGCTGCTGGTGGCGGACCTGCGTGGGGCGATCGGCTTCTCGTCGTTCGGCGTCCTGGTCTATTACGCCATCGCCAACGCCTGCGCGCTCACCCTCGGGCCGGACGAGGGCGCCCCGCCCAAGGCCGTACCGGCGCTCGGGCTGGCCCTCTGCCTGCTGCTGGCGGCGACCCTGCCGCTGACGTCCGTGCTCGCGGGCCTCGCCGTCTTCGCGGTCGGCCTGATCATCTGGAAGGTCCGCCATCGCGGAGCCTCCGTGACGCCGGAGCCTCCGTGACGCCGGAGCCTCCGTGACGCTGGGGCCTGCGTGATGCTGGGGGTTCCGTGACGCCGGGGCCTCCGTGACGCCAGGTGCTCCGCGAGCTCGCGGGCTCCGTCCGGGGGCGGGTGATTTACGAGTGCGCTGGTTTCAGCCGGAACGCTACGATGAGCGCATGACGACGCGACTGGTGATGATGGCCCCGTAGGGGCTTCCACCGACGACGTCTTGTTCGAGGCCCTGCGACCGGGGCCTCTCGTCGTGTCCGGGGCCCCTCGGGAGACACACGATGTACATCACGACCACCATCCCTTATGTCAACGCCCGCCCGCATCTGGGGCACGCCCTGGAGATCGTGCAGGGTGATGTACTGGCTCGGCACTACCGGCGGCGGGGCGAGCCCGTACGCTTCCAGACCGGCACCGACGACAACTCGCTGAAGAACGTGCTGGCCGCCGAAGCGGAGGGCGTCCCGGTGCGGGAGCTCGTCGATCGGAACGCGGCCGCCTTCGAGGCCCTGCGCGAGTCGTACGACCTGACCTTCGACTCGTTCATCCGGACGAGCCATCATCCGGGGCATCGCCCGGGAGTCGAGCGGATCTGGCGGGCGATCGACGGCGACCTCTACCAGCGGCACTACGAGGGGCTCTACTGTGTCGGCTGCGAGCAGTTCTACAGCGAGGGGCCCTGCCCCGAGCACGAGGCGCCGTTGCAGCGGGTCTCGGAGCGGAACTGGTTCTTCCGCCTCTCGCGTTACCAGGACGCGTTGCTGGATCTCATCCGTGGCGGGCGGCTCAGGATCGAGCCGGCCGCGCGGCGGAACGAGGTGCTGGCGTTCATCGAGGCCGGGCTGGCCGACATCAGCGTCTCGCGCTCCGCGGACCGGGCCCGCGGCTGGGGCATACCGGTGCCGGGGGACCCTTCCCAGGTGGTGTACGTGTGGTGGGACGCTCTGGCCAACTACGTCACCGCGCTGGACGGTGGCGACTATGACCGCTGGTGGGTGGCGGAGCCGCGCAAGGTTCACCTGATGGGCAAGGGCGTGATCCGCTTCCACGCGGTCTACTGGCCGGCGATGCTGCTCGCGGCGGGCCTGCCGCTGCCTGCTGAGATCTTCGTCCACGACTACCTGACCGTCGGCGGGCGCAAGATCAGCAAATCATCGGGAACGTCCGCGGACGCCGAGGTGATCGTGCGGGCCTATGGCGCCGACGCGGTGCGGTGGTGGTTGCTGCGCGAGGTGCCGCGGGTCGGCGACGCCGACTTCACTGTGGAACGGCTGGTCGCCAGGGCCGACGAGGATCTGGCCAACGGTGTCGGCAACCTGGTCAACCGGGTCGTCACCATGGTGCACCGGTTCCGGGACGGCGAGGTCCCCGCGGTCGCCGTTGACGCGGTCGCCGGACGTACCCTCGTCGAGGCCTGTGAGAGCGCGCCGGGGCGGGTGCACGAGGCGCTGGAGGAGTTCGACTTCCGCCGCGCCGCCGCCGCGGTCTGGACGATCGTCGAGGAAGCGAACAAGTACGTCGAACGGGTCAAGCCGTGGCGGCAGGAGCCCGGGGACCGGGAGACCTCGCTGTCGACGCTCGTGTACGCGTGCCAGGTGCTGGCCGTACAACTGGCGCCGTTCCTGCCCACAGGGGCGGCTCGCGTGGCGGCGGCGGTGAGCGGGGAACGGCTGCCCGAGCCCGAGCCGTTGTTCCCGCGGCTGGCCCATTGACGGTGGGTATGCGGCGGCCTAGGTTGGCGGCACCGACCAGCCGGTATGGAGGCGTGCATGCCCACCGTCAACACCGTTCGCGGCCCCGTCGACGTCGATGAGCTCGGTCAGACCCTGATGCACGAACACGTCTTCGTCCTCTCCACCGAGTATGTGGACAACTACGGCAAAGGTGCCTGGTGGGACGAGGAGTTCCGGGTCGCGGACGCGATCACGAAGCTCAACGCGGCGGCGGCGAAGGGCGTGCGGACGATCGTGGACCCGACGGTGTGGGGGATCGGCCGGTACATCCCCCGCATCCAGCGCATCGCCGCCGAAGTGCCGGACCTGCACATCATCGCCGCGACCGGCATGTACAGCTTCGACGAGCTGCCGCACCAGTACGAGTTCCGCGGTCCCGGCCTGCTCCTGGACATACCCGATCCGATGATCGACGATTTCGTGCGGGACATCACCGAGGGCATCGCCGACACCGGGGTCAAGGCGGCGTTCCTCAAGTGCGTGGTCGAGCAGAAGGGCCTGACGCCCGGGGTCGAGCGGATCTGCCGGGCCGTCGCGCAGGCCCACGTACGCACCGGCGCGCCGATCACCGTCCACACGAACTCCTTCACGCAGAGCGGGCTGACAGCGCTCGACTTCTTCGCCAAGGAGGGCGTCGACCTGACGAAGGTCGTCGTCGGGCACGCGGGCGACACCAACGATCTCGACTACCTGATGCGTCTGGCCGACACGGGCGCCACGCTGGGTATGGATAGATTCGGGCTGGATGTCTACAATCCGACCTCCGAGCGAGTGGCCACCATCGCCGCCCTCTGCCAGCGGGGATACGCTGATCGCATGGTCCTCAGCCACGATGCTGGGTGCTTTTATGACTACTTTGGGGCAGCTTGGGATGACGCGCTGAGCACGATGGCGCCCAACTGGCGCTACGATCACATCCACGACGAGGTCTTGGCCGCACTCCTTGACTCGGGTGTGACCGGCGATCAGATCGAGCAGATGCTGGTGTCCAACCCGAGACGCTACTTCTCGTAAAGTGGTGACATCGGACAAGCAATGCGGGTAGGTGGAACTGGGTGACTTCGGAGCAAGCCTTGTCGATCAGCCTCGGGCTCCAGGGACCGTGTGTCATCGCCAGGCTTACGGGGGATTTCGACTTCGGCTCCGCGGCCGAGGTGCGTGATCGCGTCACCAAGGCGTTGGATCTGACCCAGCCACCACTACTCGTCATCGACATGCAGGCGGTCAGCGTCTGTGATTCTTCGGGCCTTTCCGTGCTCGTTTATCTGCACAAGGCGGTGACCGCGTCCGGCGGCCGGTTGCTCCTTTCCGGGCTTAACGGCAGGTGTAAGCATCTGTTCGCCATCACCGCCCTCGACAAGTTCTTCGATATCCGCACCACCGCCGAACTCGCCATAGCAGAACTCAACGAACCGGGGAGTTCGCCGCCGTTTACCGGGTAGTCGCCGTGGTATGTCGGCCGAAGAGCCCGACCTGCTCGGCATGTACCTGGAGCAGATCGGAAAGACACCTTTGCTCTCCGCCGCGGACGAGGTGGACCTGGCACGACGGATCGAGGCGGGGCTCTACTCGGGCTACCTGATCAGCCGTGGCCAGGGCACTCCGGAGCTCGAATGCGTCCGCCGCGAGGGGCAGCGCGCCAAGGACCTGCTCATCAGGTCCAATCTCCGGCTGGTGGTGGCCGCCGCCAGACGCTACGCCTTCCGTGGGCTTCCGCTTCTCGACGTCATCCAGGAGGGCAATCTCGGGTTGATCAGGGCTGTGGAGAAGTTCGACTACAAACGGGGTTACAAGTTCTCCACGTACGGGATGTGGTGGATCCGCCAGGCCATCGAACGCGGCATCCACGACAAGAGCCGCACCGTACGGCTGCCCACGCACGTCGCCGAAGAGTTGTCGCGGCTGACCAGGATCGCCCGGCAACTCACCGTCGACCTGGGACGCGAACCACGCGACGGCGAGCTCGCCAAGGCCGCGGAACGCTCACTCGGCCACGTCGCCGTGCTGCGGCGACTCGCCCAGGAGACGGTCAGCCTGGACGTGCCCGTCGGGGAGAACGGCGAGGGCAACATCGGCGACATGATCGCCGACGAGGACGGTCTCCAGGCGCAGGAGGTCATGGAGCGCCGCGCGCTCAACGCCGACCTGCATCAGGTGCTCACCTCGCTCCCACCGCGAGAGGCTTTCATTCTCAGGCTCAGGTACGGCCTGGCCGGCCAGGAAACGTGGACCTACACCGAAATCGCGGAACGCCTCGGGCTCACCAGAGAGCGCATCAGGCAACTGGAGAAACAGGCGTTGAAACGCCTGCGGCAGGGGAGTCGCTTGCTCTCCTGGGCTTCCTAAAGCCGCATAACCGGGTAATAGGGATGTGGTCGGACAACCAATTGACTCGGCCGTTTCCCTGACGGTTAATCGGGAGCCTGACGTCGCTTTCAACAGGGGGAAGCGGCAGCACGTCGTTGCTTATGGGGGCAACATGGTCAAGGGTCTCGTCGGCACGCTCTTATCCGTCACCTCGGCAGTGGCGGTGGTAGGGGCCGTGGTCGCGGCGCCGTCCGCCGCGAACGCCGCGGCTCCGTCTCCCGCTCTCGCGGTGGTGGCCGCGAACGCGCCAACCACCCTCTCCAGCACCGCCAATGCGCATCTGATCAAGTACAAGATCCACTGGGGCCGCTGCAAGGACACCTGCCGCGTCAAGGTGCGGATCACCAACATCTCCCGCACGACCCTCTACGCCGTCAGCCTGAACGCCCGGCTCAAGGTCAACGGCAAGAAGGTCGGGTCGTGCTACGACTACGTCGGCACCATCCGGGCCAAGCACTCCCGTTGGGGAGGATGCACCGTCAGGACTCGTACGCTCTCGAACATGTGGAACCGGTGGCTCGACGGCGAGATCCGCTTCGACCGTGATGTCAACACGGTCGTCCACTACGAGTATTACCGCTGACCAGGCGCCAGGGGCCGCGCCCGGTCCGGCCCCTGGCCGTCAGGAGGTGACCATCAGGGCGAGGCCGATGAGGACCACAACCGGGACTAGCCAGACCACGGCCTCGGCGGCGAACTCCTTGTACATTGCGTAGATCTCCCTTGAGACGCCCGTGCGGGGGCGGCGGTAAAACGTTCATTGCGCAGCATAGCCGCCCCCACCCACGACTCCGGCCCATTTCCTGGCTGCTCGGTTGGCCGCCTTCGCCCGTCTTCGGTCGCCGCACTGCCTGCGTTCAGCCACTTTCGGCGGCGCCGCGGGCCGTCTTCGTTTGGCCTTCGGCGGCCTACCCCGTGGCGATCGCATCCGCGCCCCAGCTGGCCAGCAGCCGCAGGCTCTCCGCCGCGGTGGAGCCGGGCGGGGCGTTGTAGACGGTCAGGGACTGCTCGGGATCGTCGGGCAGCCGGAACGACTCGAAGGAAAGGGTGAGGTCGCCCACCAGCGGATGATGCAGGCGCTGGGCGCCGTGGTTCTTCTCCTTGACGTCGTGCCTGGCCCACAGGCGGCGGAACGCCTCGCTCTTCACCGACAGCTCGCCCACGAGCGCCGACAGCTGAGGGTCGTCCGGATAGCAGCCCGCGTACAGGCGCATGGCTCCGACGATGTCGGCTGCCTTCGACTCCCAGTCCACGAACAGCCGGCGATAGTCGGGCTGAAGGAACACCAGCCGAGCCCAGTTGCGCTCCCGGGAGGGCAATCGATCCCAGTCGCCGAACAGGGCCGCCGCCATCGGATTCCAGGCCTGGATGTCCGAGCGCGGTCCCGTCACGTACGCGGGCACCCCCTCCAAGGAGGCCAGCATCTCCCGGAGCGTGGCGCGTACCTGCTCCTGGCGCGGCGGCGAGTGCTTCTTCCGGTGCTGGCACTTGACCAGATGCGTGAGGTGTTCGTGCTCGGCGTCCGTCAGTCGCAGGGCACGCGCGATCGCGTCGAGCACCTCGGCTGACACGTTGGAGCCTCTGCCCTGCTCAAGCCGGGTGAGGTAGGCGACCGACACGCCGGCGAGTTGGGCCAGCTCCTCGCGGCGCAGTCCCGGCACCCGCCGGTACCGTCCAAAGGCCGGCAACCCGACATCCTCCGGCCTCAGCCGGGCCCGGCGGCTGCGCAGGAACTTGCCGAGCTCAGCGCGCGGATCGAACGGCCGCTCGCCGCCGGGATCCGCCGCCTCCTCCGTACCAAGCTGATCTCCCATATCGCCCATTATCGCTGGCTGTACGCACGCGACCGCGGACGAGACTGACCCTGGCAGTAGTAGGACCACTGGTCGTCAGCAGAACAGGGCTCTGGGAGACCGCGGTTCACCAGGGCAGGCTGATCCTCAGCCCCGCGATAGAGATGTCGGCGGGGCGCATCACCATGATCTGGGGAGAGACCTGCGATGAGTACCGCTGCTGCCTCTTTTGTTGTTCAACGTAATGGCCGGGCGGCGACCGGCGAGGAACTGGCGCCGCTCGCCTTCGCCGGCTATGCCCACTTCACTGCCATGCAGGTGCGTGGGGGCCAGGTCCGGGGCCTCGACCTCCATCTGGAACGGCTGCGGTCTGCCTCGGTGGAGTTGTTCGGCCGAGCGTTGCCCGAGAATCGGGTGCGGTCCTGTCTGCGGGCGGGTCTGGAGGCCGGTCCGGCTGACCTCTCGCTGATGGCCACGGTGTATTCGCCGGCGGGCGAGTTCACCGTGGCCGGGACTGATGTGGAGCCCGAGGTACTGGTCCGTACCGGGCCGGCCGCGTCTGGTCCGGAGGGCCCGCTGACGCTGGCGACGGTCGAGTACGAGCGGGTCCTGCCGGGCGTGAAGCATGTCGGCGAGGTGGCCAAGACGTATTTCCTCCGTCAGGCCGTTGGGCAAGGCTTCGACGACGCCGCCTTCATCGACCGTCGGGGTCGGCTCAGCGAGGGGTCGATCTGGAATCTGGCCTTTTGGGACGGCGCCGCGGTGGTGTGGCCCGCGGCCGAGATGCTGGGCGGAACCACGATGAGCATTGTCCGCCGCCAACTGAGCCGCCTCGGCGTCCCCCAGCGCGTCCAGGAGATCACGCTCGCCGACCTGCCTGCGTTGGCCGGGGGCGTGGTCATGAACTCATGGACGCCGGGTGTGGCGGTACGCCGGATCGGCTCTGTGCCCTTGCCTGAGGCGCCGTCCTTCTTGGAGCTGCTTCACCGGGCCTACCAGGCCGAACCGCTCACTTCGCCCTGAAGGCCGCTCATAGGGCTGGGGCAGTCGGCGCTGCTCCATGATCAGCGAAGTTGCCGATCCTGTCGCTGCTGGTCGGGACTTGGGTGGCAAGCCTTGCCACCCAAGCGAGGCTAGGGTGTGTGCGTGGGCGTGGTGACGCAAGCGTGGGCGCGGATCGAGGAGTGGCTGGCGCGGCATACCCCGGCCAGCGCGGCCGCCCTGGCCCCACCCGCCGACCCGGCCGACATCGCCGCCGCCGAGGCCGCGCTGGGGCTCGCCTTCCCGCCTGAGCTTGTCGAGTCGCTGCGCCGCCACGACGGCCAGCGCATCTGGGCGAACATCCTGCCCGAAGGGCCGCCGCTGTCGGCCGTCGGCATCGTCGACCACTGGCGCGCGTGCATGGACGTCGCCCCGAGCTTCGACGGGCTCACCCCGCACCGGCCGGGCGCCGAGCCGTGGTGGCACGAGCGATGGGTGCCGTTCGCCGCCCTGGACGGTGATGCGCAGGTGATCGACCTGCGGCCCGGGCCCGGGTACGGGCGGGTCGGCCTTACCGCGCACGACGGCCTCGGCGACTTCGATGCTGCCTGGCCCACGCTCGGCACCTATCTCACCGAGGTGGCCGACGCGCTCGCCGCAGGTGCTCCGGTGCGCTACTGGTTGCCGTACCTGACGGTCGACGGCGAGCTGTGGTGGAACACCGAAAATCCGGAGGTTGTGCTCGCAGGTGCCAGGCGTTTTGTCCCAACTCCCTGACATGGCGCACGTCGCTATCCGGTAGAGGCGCCGGAATGCTGGTGCGCGGTCAGGCCAGGCGCCGAAGAAAGACGATCAAGTCGCGAGTGAGCAGTTCGGGCTCATCGGCCGTAGCCAAGTAGCCGCGGTCGGACATCACCTTGAGGTGGCTTCGGCCGGCACCTTCATCGACTGCGGAGATCCGGTCTCACCTTCAGAGCGCAACCTTCACACGATGCCCGCGGCCTGCGTCTCGTGATCTCGCACTGACACCTCTGGCCGTCGATTCCGCAAGGTAGGTCCGAACAGTGCCGTGCGGCGCGTCGGCGTGCCCGCCAGGCGGCGGGACGGCAGGCGGCGGGACGGCAGGCGGCGGGACGGCAGGTGGTGGGACGGCAGGCGTGCGTGTCATAGGCCTGGCGTCAGTGGCCGTTCTGGGTCATGCGCTTGCGGAGGCCCGCGAGCGACTCGTCCGCCATCAGCGCGGGCAGGCGCGGCGCATCGGCCTCGATCTGCCGGAGCACCTCAGGGTCGCCGCCGTGGAAGCGGCTCCAGGCGCGGACCACGTCGGGCATGGCCGAGATGGCCGCCTCGGTCAGGATCGCCTCGCGCGGCAACCATGAGGTGAGGAACCGCGAGACCCGGGCCGGACTCCACCACAGGGGCCGATCGCCCACGAACTCGACAAGTTTCCCGAACGCCTCCTGCGCTCCGGGCAGATCCGGCAGATCCAGGAACCGGGACATGGTGTCGTCGGGCGCCTGCCGTACCGGATCGGGGACGGTCCGCGCGCGGGCGAGGGCCAGCGGGCGGACGGCGGGCAGGCTCTCGGCGATCGGCGCCCCCATGACGAGGTCCGTCATCTCGAACGCGTCCAGCACCCGCCCCGCTACCACAGCCGGATCCGCCGAACGCAGGTCCAGGTCGTCGAGGAACTTCGGCTCCTCGACCGTCGCATCGACCGCCAGGCCGCCGTTGACCTGGTCGATGCCCACGATCAGGACGTGCGGCTCCTTGCCGTCGGGGTAGCGGAACCGCAGAGCGGCCAGGGCCTGCTCGCCGTAGCGGTCGGCCTTGCCGTACCACGCCTGCTCACACACCACCTGCCCCATCCGCCCGGCCCACTCGGGCAGCCCTCGCACGGCCTCCTGCCCGGCTTCGCGCAGAACCTCTTGAAGGCTCTTGCCTCCTGGCTCCTGCGTGGTCGGGTGTCCGGTCTGCGGATCCGTGCCCGCGTACGGGCTGGTGCCGCTGGCTACGGTGTCGCCCGGTGCCTGAGTGTCGTCGTCGGCTGCCGCCTCGGTTGGGGGTGTGGCCGCTGCTTCGGCGTTGGTGTCGTCGTAGTGCGCCTCGTCGTCGTTCAGAGCTGCGGTTTCCACGACGGCCAGGGCGGCGAGGGTGAGGCGTGCCTCTGGAGTGCCGGCTTCGGTCAGCTCTCGTACGAGCGGGCGGACCTCTGTTGGGCGCAGTGTCGCCGTGAGCCGGGCCGCCCAGAGCTCTGTGCGCAGTGGTGAGCGCCACCTGAGCAGGTCGCGGGCCTGGGTGATCGCCGTGGTAAACGCAGTAGTGCTCACCCTCCGACCGTATCGCTCCGGCGGGCACGGCTGACTCGCCGAGATTCCGCCCGCAGCGGACCACCCGGCGGTGGGCGAGTTCGCCGGGTGAAGCCGACCGTCGGCCAGCGCGTTGGTTGCCCAGCGCGCCGGCCGACAGCCGGGAGTTACTGGTCGTCTCCGGTCAGGCCGGCCTTGCGGAGGGCTTCGGCCATGGCGCCCGAGGGGGCCGGGCGGCGGGCACCGCCGCCGCGCTGGCCGCCGTCTCCGCGACCCCGCTGACCACCGTCGCCGCGCTGAGCGCCGCCGCCACCTCGTGCGCCGTCGCCGCGACCGCCGGAACCGCCTCGTGCGCCGTCCCCACGGCCGCCGTCTCCACGTCCACTGGCGCCGCGACCGCTGTCTCCGCGACCGTCACCGCGTGCGCCGCCGCCAGAGGTGCCGGCTCCGGGGGCGCCGCCTCCGCGGGTCGCGTCGGCGCGACCGCCGGATCCGCGACCGCCGTCTCCAGCACCAGTCGCTCCACGGCCCGCTGCGCCGCGGCTACCGTCTCCAGCTCCGGCCGTGCTGCGGTTGCCGTCTCCGGCCGTGCTGCGACCGCCGCCGCCCGCGCCGCGGTTGCCGTCTCCGGTCGGGCCACGGCCGCCGCCACCCGGACCGCGACCGCCGCCTGGGCCGCGGTTGCCGTCGGCCGGGCCGCGGCCGGCGCCGCCGGAGCCGCGGGAGGGGCGGCCTTCGGGGGTGGTCTCGTCGTCCAGGCGCATGGTCAGGGAGATGCGCTTGCGGGGGATGTCGATCTCGAGGACCTTGACGCGGACGATGTCACCGGGCTTGGCGACGTCGCGGGGATTTGTCACGTAATTTCGGGACATGGCGGAGACGTGGACCAGGCCGTCCTGGTGTACGCCGACATCCACGAACGCGCCGAACGCCGCCACGTTCGTCACCACGCCCTCAAGGATCATGCCGGGCAGCAGATCGGAGATCTTCTCCACGCCCTCCTTGAAGGTCGCGGTCTTGAACGCGGGCCGTGGGTCACGGCCCGGCTTCTCCAGCTCGCGCAGGATGTCGGTGACCGTCGGCAGGCCGAACTTGTCGTCCGTGAACTCCTGCGGCTTGATCGCCCGCAGCGTCGCCGTGTTGCCGATCAGCGTCTTGAGGTCGGTCTGGACCGAGCCGAGGATGCGCCGGACCACCGGGTAGGCCTCGGGGTGCACGCTGGAGGCGTCGAGTGGGTCGTCGCCGCCCGCGATGCGCAGGAAGCCCGCGCACTGTTCGAACGCCTTGGGCCCGAGGCGGGCCACGTCCTTCAGGGCCGAGCGGGTCTTGAAGGGGCCGTTGGTGTCGCGGTGGCGCACGATGCTCTCGGCCAGCGTGGCGCCGATGCCCGACACGCGCGTGAGCAGCGGCGGGGAGGCGGTGTTGACGTCGACGCCCACGGCGTTGACGCAGTCTTCGACCACCGCGTCGAGGGAGCGGGACAGCTTGGTCTCGGCGAGGTCGTGCTGGTATTGGCCGACGCCGATCGACTTGGGGTCGATCTTGACCAGCTCGGCCAGCGGGTCCTGGAGGCGGCGCGCGATGGAGACCGCGCCACGGATCGACACATCGAGGTCGGGCAGCTCCGCGGAGGCGTAGGCCGAGGCGGAGTAGACGGACGCGCCCGCCTCCGACACCACGATCTTGGTCACCGACGGCATGTGCTGGACCAGCTCGCCGGCCAGCTTGTCGGTCTCGCGGGAGGCGGTGCCGTTGCCGATCGCGATCAGCTCGACGCCGTGCTTCTGCGCGAGCGCGCCCAGGACGGCCAGCGACTGGTCCCACTGCCGCTTGGGCTCGTGCGGGTAGATGGTGGCGGTGTCGACGACCTTGCCGGTGGCGTCGACCACGGCCACCTTCACGCCGGTGCGCAGCCCGGGGTCGAGGCCCATGGTCGTGCGGGTGCCAGCGGGCGCGGCCAGCAGCAGGTCGCGCAGGTTGGTGGCGAACACCCGCACGGCCTCGTCCTCGGCCGCCTGCCAGAGCCGCATGCGGATGTCGATGCCCAGGTGCACGAGGATGCGGGTGCGCCAGGCCCAGCGCACGGTCTCGTTGAGCCAGCGGTCGGCCGGGCGGCCCTGGTCGGAGACGCCGAAGCGGGAGGCGATGCGCATCTCGTACTCGGGGCTGTCGTCGGGCTCCAGCGTGACGGAGAGGATCTCCTCCTTCTCGCCCCTGAACATGGCCAGGATCCGGTGCGAGGGCAGCTTGGTGAACGGCTCCCCGAACTCGAAGTAGTCGGAGAACTTCGCCCCCGCCTCCTCCTTGCCCTCACGGACCGTGGAGAGCAGCCGGCCACGGCCCCAGAGCTGCTCGCGCAGCCCGCCGATGAGATCGGCGTCCTCGGCGAAGCGCTCGATGAGGATCGCCCGCGCGCCCTCCAGGGCGGCCGCCGCGTCGGCGACGCCCTCGGTGAGGAACGTCTCGGCCAGAGCGGCCGGGTCGTGCGAGGGATCGGCGAGCAGTTGGTCGGCCAGCGGCTCCAGGCCCAGCTCGCGGGCGATCTGCGCCTTGGTGCGCCGCTTGGGCTTGTAGGGGAGGTAGATGTCCTCCAGGCGGGCCTTGGTGTCGGCCGCCATGATCTGGGCGCGCAGGTCGTCGTCGAGCTTGCCCTGGGACTCGATCGACTCCAGGATCGCCGCCCTGCGCTCCTCCAGCTCGCGCAGGTAGCGCAGCCGCTCTTCGAGCGTGCGCAGCTGGGCGTCGTCGAGGGCGCCGGTGACCTCCTTGCGGTAGCGGGCGATGAACGGCACCGTCGCGCCGCCGTCGAGCAGCTCGACGGCCGACAGCACCTGCCCGTCGCGTACGCCGAGCTCTTCCGCGATCCGCTGGTGAATAGAGAGCACTTGCCTGCCTTTCGATGGTCCCGCCGGTCAATTGTGCAGGACTGCGCCGTCTTTCATGACCAGAGTGCGCGCTGGGTGAACGACCACGGCCTCGGCCGGGCCGCTCGCGGGGACGACGACGAGGTCGGCCCGGTCGCCGGGAGCCAGGCCGTAGTCGTCGAGGCCGAGCATGCGGGCACCGCCGACGGTCGCCGCCTCCAGCGCGAGCTCGATGTCCTCGTCTCCGCGGAACGTGCTGCGGTAAGCGACGTGCATGGCGCGTTCGAGCATGTCGCCGCTGCCGTAGGGGCCCCACAGGTCGCGGATGCCGTCGTGGCCGCACGCGACCGTGACGCCCGCCGCCCGCAGCTTCTTGATCGGGGGCACGGGGAAGCTGTAGACGGCGGCCGTCACCAGCGCCACGCCGGCCTCGGCGAAGCCCTGGATCAGGCGGTCCTGGTAGGCGTCGTCGAGCTGGCCGAGCGCGTAGGCGTGACTGACCGCCACCCTGCCCGCCAGGCCGAGCACCTTGGTGCGCTCGGTGATGAGCTCCAGCTCCCAGGCGCCGAGTGAGCCGCCGTCGTGGAGGTGGATGTCGAGATGCGTGCCATAGCGCGCCGCCAGCCCGAAGATGACGTCGAGGTGGCGCACCGGGTCGCGGTCGATGCCCGCCGGGTCGAGTCCGCCGATCGCCTCGACACCGCTCTTGAGCGCCGCTTCGAGCAGGTCGGCCGTGCCGGGGTTGGTGAGCACGCCGTGCTGGGGGAAGGCGACCTGGCGCACGTCGATGGGGGAGCCCGCCGCCGCCTCCCGGACGGCCTCCACGCCGCGCAGGCCGACCAGCGGGTCGATGTCGGTGTGGGTGCGGACGTGAGTGGTGCCGTACGCGCTCATCCGGGCCAGCAGCGCGGCGACGCGTTCGACGCTCGGCACGCCGAGCTCGGCGCGGCGGCCCAGGTCGTTGCCGATGCGGCCGGCCAGCGTGTCGTCGGCGGAGTGAGGGACCCAGGGCCCGCCGTAGAGGGTCTTGTCGAGGTGGCAGTGCGCCTCGACGAGGCCGGGCAGCACGAGCTGGCCGGTGATGTCGAACGAGCGCGCCGCGGGCGCGTCGATCGTGGCCGCGACCCGCTCGATCCGGCCGTCCCGTACGAGGATGTCGGCAGGCATCCTGAGACCCCACAGCTGCCCGCCGTGGAGAAGCACGTCGGTCATGCCCAGCACCCTAAACGGCGGCACCGACGTTTCCGAGCTTCTATCGAAGGTCATTCCTCAGATCGCGTCGAGGTGGGAGACGTTCGCCTGGTCGACGGCGTCCGTGCTCGGCGCGCCGGCCAGCCAGGCGTCGAGGATCTCCTCCAGCACCACCTCGGACGTCAGCCGCAGGCTCAGCGCCAGGACGTTGGCGTCGTTCCATTTACGCGCCCCGCCGGCCGTGTAGGCGTCGACGCAGAGCGCCGCCCGTACGCCCGGAACCTTGTTCGCCGCGATCGAGGCGCCCGTGCCGGTCCAGCAGCACACGACGGCCTGGTCGGCGCGTCCCTCGCTCACGTCGCGCGCGGCGAGTTCGGACGCCCACGCCCAGTCGGCGCGCTCCTCGGCGTTGAGCGCGCCGTGCGTGACCACCTCGTGGCCGCGCGTGCGCAGGAGTTGCACGACGCGCTCGGCCACGCCGTCCAGGCTGTCGGTCGCCACCGAAATCCGCATGCTCACGTTCACCTTTCCGTATCCGCCGGTACACCGAAGCATGCCCCCACACGAGCCTCGCCGCGCGGACCTGACAGGCCTGACTGGCGCAACGGGTGGCTATGTGCTTGGTTGTGTCGCCATATGAGTATCGACATCAGCGACATTCCCGCCCTCGCCCGGGGATGTGCCGTGCTGGGCACCGGAGGCGGAGGAGACGTGCGGACCGGGTCGCTGGCGGCGATCCGGGCGATCCAGACGTACGGGCCGGTGCCGCTCGTGGAGCTGGCGGAGCTGCCCGGTGACGCGCTGGTCGTGCCGCTGTCCGGCATCGGCGCGCCGACCGTCAGCCACGAGATGATCCACAGTGAGGACGAGGCCAAGCGGATCGCGGAGGAGATCGAGCGGATCTTCGGCCGCCCGCCGGCCGCGGTCATGTCGTCGGAGATCGGCGGGTCGAACGGTGTCGCGCCCGTCGCCTGGGCCGCCCAGCTCGGCCTGCCGCTGCTGGACGCCGACGCCATGGGCCGGGCGTTCCCCGAAGTGCAGATGGTGTCGATGTACGTGGCGGGGCTGCCCGCCGACCTCGTCGTCATGTCCGACGTCGTGGGGAACGTCGTGACGATCCGCCCCGTCGACGGCCTCTGGTCGGAGCGGCTGGCCCGCGCCGTCTGCGTGGCGGCGGGCTCGACCGCCCTGATGGCCGACTACGTGCTCACCGCCGCGCAGGCGCGCGGCGCGGTCATCGAGGGTACGGTCACCCGCGCGCTGGCCATCGGCCGCGCCACCGAGGGCGCGGCGGAGCCGCTGCGCGCGCTGGCGGAACGGCTCGGCGCGGCCCGGCTGATCACCGGCAAGTTGACGGACGTCGAACGACGTACGACCGGCGGGTTCGTCAGGGGCACGGCCACGATCGAGGGCACCGGTGACGACCGGGGCCGCACGCTCACGCTGGAGCTCCAGAACGAGAACCTCGTCGCCGTCGAGAACGGCCGGCCCAGAGCCATGGTGCCGGACCTGATCACCGTGGTCGACACCGAGACGGCCGCCGCCGTCCAGACCGAGGGCCTGCGGTACGGCCAGCGCGTCACGGTGCTCGCCTGGCCGTGCGACCCGCTCTGGCGGACGCCCAAAGGGCTGGAGACGGCGGGGCCGCGCGCGTTCGGCTACGACCTGGAGTACGTGCCCATCGAGGAGCTGGTGAAGGGGGAGCCGCGTGGCTGAGGGCGCGTTGCGGATCGGGATCGATGTCGGCGGCACGAACACGGACGCCGTCGTCCTGGACGCCGCCGACCGGGTGGTCGCCAAGGCCAAACGGCCGACGACGCCGGACGTGACCGCGGGGCTGCGGGCGGCGCTGGACGCGGTGCTCGCCGAGGTGGCCGCGTGGGACCGGATCACCCGGGTCATGCTGGGCACCACGCACGCGACCAACGCGATCCTGGAGCGCAGGAACCTCGGCCGGGTGGCGGTGCTGCGGCTCGGCGCGCCCGCGACCACCTCGGTGCCGCCGCTCTCCGACTGGCCGGACGACCTGCGCAAGGCCGTGTCCGCGGGCGAGGCCATCGTGCCCGGCGGCCACTACGTCGACGGCCGCGAGATCAGCCCGCTCGACCTCGGCGCGATCCGCCGGTTCCTGGACGGCGTGCGGGCCGACGCCGTGGCGGTGACCGGCGTGTTCAGCCCGGCCAGCGCCGACCAGGAGCGGGTCGTCGAGGAGCTGGTCGGGAACGAGTACGGGCTGTCCGTCTCGGTGAGCCACGAGATCGGCTCCCTCGGGCTGCTGGAGCGGGAGAACGCGACCGTGCTCAACGCCGCCCTGTACGGCGTGGCGGCGCACGTGACCGACGCCCTGGTGGCGGCGCTGGCCGAACGGGGGCTGGGCGCGCGGCCGTACCTCGCCCAGAACGACGGCACGCTGATGACGGTGGCGCACGCCGCGCGGCTGCCGGTGTCCACGATCGGCTCAGGACCGGCGAACTCGCTGCGCGGGGCCGCCTTCCTGTCAGGGGTGCGCGACGCGATCGTGGCCGACGTGGGCGGCACCTCCACGGACCTGGGCGTGCTGGCCGGTGGGTTCCCGAGGGAGTCGGCGGCGGCGGTGGAGATCGGCGGGGTGCTGACGAACTTCCGGATGCCGGACATCCTGGCCATCGCACTGGGCGGCGGCACCGTGATCCGGGCCGCCGGTGGGACGGTGGGGCCGGACTCGGTGGGCTACCGGATCGCGGAGGAGGCGCTGGTGTTCGGCGGCTCCACGATGACGCTCACCGACGCCGCCGTGGCGGGCGGCCGTGTCCCGGCGGACGCGGCCGGCTGGCGCGAACGGCTGGAAGCGGCCGCGGCGAACATGTCGGAAACTTTCGGCGACACTCTGCAAAGGGCACTGGCCGTCGCCGACGCGACGGTGATCGACGCCGTGGACCGGATGGCGCTCGGCCGGGCCGACCGTCCGCTGGTGGCGGTGGGTGGCGGCGCGTTCCTGCTGCCCGCCGAGATCCCCGGCGTGAGCCGCGTCGTCCGCCCGGAACACGCCGAGGTGGCCAACGCCGTCGGCGCAGCGATCGCCCTCGCGAGCGGCAGAGTGGATACGATCTTGCCGGCGGGCGAAAGCCGGTCAAAGGCGATCGAAAGAGCCAAGGAGGAAGCGGCGGCTCGTGCCGTGGCCGCAGGCGCGGATCCGGCCGGAGTGGAGATCGTCGACCTGCTCGAGGTGCCGCTGAGCTACCTCTCCGAGCCCGCGGTGCGGGTACACGTCAAAGCCGCCGGACCTCTCTCCCGGTGACAGATCGAAAGGACTCCCCACCCATGCGCTGGCACAAGCGTCTGCTCGTCGCCGGGGTCGCCGGTGCCGTGGCCATGACCGCATCCGCGTGCGCGGGCGGCCAGGTGCGCGGTGCGGATCGAAGCCCGAAGCCGAGCGCCACGACGAGCGACTCCGCCGTCCCCGCCGCCAAGGCCAACGACGCCACCTTCGTCTACGCGCCCAACCTCGACGTGGTGACGGACTGGGACCCGGCGACCTCGTACTCCAACGAGATCATCGCCATGTCCAACATCTACGAGGGCTTGACCAGGTACAACACCCAGTCGCAGAAGCCCGAGCCGCGTCTGGCCACCGAGTGGACGTCGGCCGAGGGCGGCAAGCAGTGGACGTTCAAGCTGCGCCAGGGCGTGAAGTTCCACACCGGCGCCAGCGTGGACGCCGAGGCGGCCAAGAAGGCCATCGAGCGCACGATCAAGATGAACGCGGGCGCCGCCTACATCTGGGGCTCGGTCAAGACGATCGAGACGCCCGACCCGGCGACGCTGAAGTTCACCCTCAAGTACGCGGCGCCGCTCGACCTGATCGCCTCCTCCGGCTACGCCGCCTACATCTATGACACGGCCGCCGCCGACAAGCTCAAGGACGGCAAGACCGACGCCGGCACCGGCCCGTACACCATCGACAGCTGGCAGAAGGGCAAGGAGACCGAGCTCACGCTGAAGGCGTACGAGGACTACTGGGGCGGCTGGAAGCCCGAGCAGTACAAGAAGATCGCCTTCCGGGTCACCCCCGAGATCACCACCGCCTGGCAGTTGCTGCAGAAGGGCGAGGTGAACTTCGTCGAGCGCCTCAACCCGCAGCTCTTCGAGCAGGCGGGCACGACCCAGAGCGTGCGGACCTCGCAGACACCGTCCTTCCAGAACCTCCTGCTGCTGTTCAACACCGCCACGGGTCCGATGAAGGACGTCAGGATCCGGCAGGCGCTCCAGCTCGCGCTCGACTACGACGGCCTCATCGCGGCGCTGAAGGGCGCGGGCAGGAAGAGCACCGGCCTGGTGCCGCAGGGCCTCATCGGCTACACCGCCAACCTGGAGCCCAAGCAGGACCTGCCCAAGGCGCAGGAACTGCTCGCCGAGGCGGGCTACGGCCGCGACCTGCCCGAGCTGAAGCTGAAGATGACCTACGCCCAGGGTGACGAGGACCAGAAGCTGCTGGTCACGCTGCTCAGCTCGGCGCTGAAGGAGCTCAACGTGCGTCTGGAGGCCAAGCCGATGGCCTGGAACGCGCAGTGGGACCAGGGCAAGAAGCAGGGTCAGGACATCTTCGTCATGTACTGGTATCCCGACTACGCCGACGCGTACTCGTGGTTCCTCAACGTGTTCAGGAGCGCGGACAAGCCGCAGTTCAACCTCTCCTATCTGAAGAACGCCGAGATCGACAAGGAGATCGACGCGCTGCCGCAGCTCACGGCCACCGACAGGTTCGCCGCCGAGCAGTCGTACGCGACCCTGCAGAAGCAGATCATCCAGGATCAGGCCGCGGTGGCGGTGCCGTACGTGCAGACCTACCAGCGCGCGCTGACGGCGGACGTGCAGGGGTACGTCGACAACCCGGCCTATCCCAACGTGGTCTTCTTCTACGATCTCAAGCCCGCAAGCTGACCCATGCCGCGCTATCTGGTCCGCCGCCTCGGCCAGGCCGTCCTGGTCGTGGCCGGCGTGATCGTGCTCACGTTCGCCGTCATGCGGCTGGTACCCGGCGATCCGGCGGTCGCGTTCGCCGGGCCGAAGGCGACTCCCGAGGAGCTCGCGGCGGCCCGGCTGCGGTTCGGGCTGGACGACGCGATCCCGGTGCAGCTCTGGAACTACGTCAGGGACCTGGTGACGGGCGACTGGGGCACCAGCCTGCGTACCCGGCAGCCGGTCCGCGACGATCTGCTGCTCGCCTTCCCCGCCTCGCTGGAGCTGGTCGGCACGGCGCTGCTCATCGCGATCGCGGTGGGCATTCCGGTCGGCGTGCTCGCCGCCCGCTATAAGACGAAATTTCCGGACTTTGGGGTGCGGATCACCAGCATGCTGGCTGTCTCGGTGCCGGTGTTCTGGCTGGCCCTGGCCCTGCAGACGGTGTTCGCCAGCAACCTCGGCTGGTTCCCGATCGCCGGCGAGTACGACTCCACGCTCGACACCACCAGCCCCCTGACGCTCTGGACCAACATCACCCTCGTCGACGCGCTCATCACCGGCAACTGGCCGATCCTCACCAGCACGCTCGAACACCTGGTGCTGCCCGCCCTGGTCGTGGCGGCCTACCCGACGGGCGTGATCGCGCAGATGACCAGGGCTGCGCTCATCGAGGAGTCCGGTCAGGACCACGCCCGGCTGGAGCGGGCGCTCGGCTTCGGGGAGACGTCGATCCTGACCAGGTTCGCGCTGCGGCCCGCGCTGAACCCGGTGCTGTCCCTGATCGCCCTGGTCTTCGCGTACGCGATCGTGAACGGGTTCCTGGTCGAGGCGGTGTTCAACTGGCCGGGGCTGGGCCGCTACGCCGTCCAGTCGATCTCCAGCCGTGACACTCCGGCCATCGCGGGCGTCACGCTGCTGGTCGCCATGGTCTACGTGCTGGCCAACCTGATCGTGGACCTCCTCCAGGGCGTGGTCGACCCGAGAGCGAGGGCCCGATGACCGAGACGCGGGTGGCCGAGGAGCCGGTGCGGCTGCGCCGAACGCTGCCGAAGGTCACCGACCGGTTCGCCGCCGCGGGTGCGGTGCTCATCGTGCTCATCCTGCTGGCCGCGGCCCTGGCGCCGTGGCTCGCGCCGTACCCCGTGGACCGGCTCGATCCCGTCCACAGCCTGCTCCCGCCGAGCGGCACGCACTGGTTCGGGACCGACAAGGTCGGGCGCGACGTGCTCACCCAGGTCCTGTACGGCGGGCGGACCTCGCTGACCATCGCCGTGGCCGTGCTGGCGATGTCGGCGGCCGTGGGCGTCACGCTGGGCGTGGTGGCGGGCTACGCGGGCGGCTGGCTGCGGGACGTCATCATGCGCGTCACCGACGTCTTCCTGGCCTTCCCCGCGCTGCTGCTGTCGCTGGCCCTGGCCGTGGTGCTGGAGCCCAGCGTGACGACCGCGATCGTGGCCATCGCGGTGACCTGGTGGCCCTGGTACGCCCGGCTGGCCGCCTCCGTGGCGGCCTCCATCTCCACCCGGAGTTACGTGGACGCCGCCCGCTGCCTGGGCGTGCCCGCGCCCATGATCATCCTGAGGCACGTCCTGCCGAACTCGCTCACCCCCGTCCTGGTCCAGATCTCCCTCGACGCGGGCGGGGTGATCCTCACCGCCGCCGCGCTGTCGTACCTGGGCCTCGGCGCGCAGGAGCCGACGGCGGAGTGGGGGCTGATGGTGGAGCAGGGGCAGACGCTGTTCACCACGAACTGGTGGGTCGTGACCTTCCCCGGGCTGGCGATCCTGGTCACGGCCTTCGCCTTCAACGTACTGGGGGAGGGGCTGCGCAACGCCCTCGACCCACGAAGGGTCGTGAAGTGATCGAGGTCAGGGATCTTCAGGTGCGGTACGGCGAGCGGCTGGTCGCCGACGTGCCCGAGCTGGACGTGCGTGAAGGGGAGTGCGTGGCGATCGTGGGGGAGAGCGGGTCGGGCAAGTCGACCACGCTGCTCTCGCTGCTGGGCCTCACCGAAGGCGCCCACGTATCCGGAAATATCCGGGTCTGTGGAGTCGAGGTGCTCCAAGCGCCGGAACGGCGGCTCCGCGAGATCCGGGGCGCCCGGGTGGCGCTCGTGATGCAGTCACCCCAGGCCGCGCTGAGCCCCACGACCCGTCTGGGCACCCTGATGCGCCGCGCGCTGAAGCTGCACGGCCTGAGCGCCGACCGGGTCATGGTGGAGGCCGTCGAGGCGGTCATGCTCGACCCGGGCATCCTGCGCCGCTATCCGCACGAGATCTCGGGCGGCCAGGCGCAGCGGTTCGCGATCGCGCTGGCCATCGCGCTCGGCGCCGAGGTGATCCTGGCCGACGAGCCCACCAGCGCGCTCGACGTGACCGTGCAGGCCGAGGTCGTCGGCGTGCTGCGGCGGCTGCGCGCGGAACGCGGCCTGGCCCTGCTGCTGGTCTCCCACGACCTGGCCCTGGTCTCCACGATCGCCGACCGGGTGCTGGTCATGAAGGACGGCGCCGTCGTGGAGAGCGGCCCGGCCGCCGAGGTGCTCGCCGCGCCGTCCCATCCGTACACCCGTGAGCTGCTGGAGGCGCTGCCGTGACGATGCTCAGGGCGGAGGGGGTGACGCTCGGGTACGGCCGGACGCCCGTCGTGCACGACGTCACGCTCGACCTCGTCGAGGGCGGCGTCGGCCTGATCGGCGAGAGCGGCTCGGGCAAGACCACGCTGGCGCGGGCCTTCCTCGGCCTGCTCACCCCCACATCCGGAAATATCTGGTACGGCAAACAAACCCTGAAAAATGCGGATATGAGGGCGTTTCGCAGGGACGTTCAACCGGTCTTCCAAGCCGAAGCCCTCGACCCCCGGATGCGCGTCGGCGGCTCCATAGCCGAAGCCCTGCCGAGGAACGCCAGGCACCGCGTCCCCGAACTCCTGGAACAGGTCGGCCTCTCCCCGGAACTGGCCACCAGGCGCCCGCACCAGCTCTCGGGTGGCCAGCGGCAGCGCGTGGTCATCGCCAGGGCGCTCGCGGTCGGTCCCCGGCTGCTCATCCTCGACGAGCCCACCAGCGCGCTCGACGTGACCGTCCAGGCCAGGATCCTCGACCTGCTGGCCGGCCTCGACACCGAACGCCTGCTCATCACCCACAACCTGGCCGTGGTCGGCCGGCTCTGCCGTACCTCGCACGTCCTGTTCGCGGGCCGCGTCGTGGAGTCGGGCCCGACGGCCGACCTCCTGGACAGGCCCGCGCACCCGTACACGCTGGCGCTGCGTGACGCCGTACCGAAGCTCGGGGGCGAACCGCCCGTGACCACGGGCAGGACCGAGGCGCGGCCCGCCGAAACGGGCTGCCCGTTCCGGCTGCGCTGCCCGCTGGCGGCGCCGGAGTGCGCGGAGGCGCCCGCGCTCAGGGACGTGGGCGGTCGTCAGGTGGCCTGCCACCGCGCCGAGGACGTGCTGGGCTGACCGTCATGTCGCTCAGCTGACGGTCACTTGGCGGCGGTGTCGGCGAAGCGGTCATTGAGGTGCGTGCACAGGTCGTCGGAGAGTTTGGACAGCAGCCGCCCCAGCTCGGCCCGCTCGGCATCGGGCCAGTCGGAGATCGCGGCGTCGAACCACTCCGTGGTGATGCGGCGGCAGCTGGCGGCCGCCGCGGCGCCCTCATCGGTGAGCGCGATCCGCCAGGCCCGGCCGTCGTCGGGGTCCTTGACCCGGGAAAGCAGCCCGCGCTGCTCCAGTGACGAGACGTGCCGGGTCACGTGCGGGCTCTCCACCTGCAGGCCCTCGGCGATCGCGCCCACCCTGCGCGGCTCGCCCGAGTCGAGCAGATAGACGAGGATCTGCACGTCGGGCCGGTCGAGCCGGACACCGGCCGCCTCGGTCAGCCGCTCGTGCGTCTTGGCGCGGTTGAGGGTGGTCACCAACCGTCTGAAGGCCGCCACGGTCTTGTTGAGGTCTTCGCCCATCGCTTTGCTTACCTAACTTACGTATGTATTATCGTCTCTCGGTTACTTACCCAAGTTATCTAAAGGAGCGGTCATGGCGACAGTAGTCGCTTCTCCAAGGCACGAGACCTCGAACAAGAGCCCATGGCCCGCGGTGGTCGCGCTCGCGATCGCGGCCTCCATCGCCGCTTTGCAGAACACCGCGGTGGTTCCCTTGCTTCCCGTGCTCCAGCGCGAGCTGCATACCTCGCTCTCCGCCGTGAGCTGGACGCTCACACTCAGCCTGCTGGTCGGCGCGGTGTCCACGCCGCTGCTGTCGAGGTTCGGCGACATGTACGGCAGACGGGCGATCATCCTCGGCGCGCTGGCGCTCCTGGTGATCGGCTCCGTCATGGCCGGGCTCGCCACCTCGCTGCCGATGTTGCTGGTGGCCCGGGTCCTGCAGGGGTTCGTGGCGGCGTTGGTGCCACTGTCGATCGGTGTGGTCCGTGACCTGCTGCCCAGGGAGCAACTGGCCACCGGGATCGGGGTGGTCAGCGCCACGATGGGCTTCGGCAGCGGTGGCGGGATGATCCTCGCGGGGCTCGCCTCGGGTGACTACCACGCGGTGTTCTGGATCACCGCCGCGATCACGGTGGTCGCCGCGGTGATCGTCGCCTTCCTGGTGCGCGACCTGGTTCCGGGCGGCGGCGGGCGTCCCGACCTGGCCGGGGCGTTCCTGCTGACCGTGTGGCTCGTCGCGTTGCTGCTGGCCATCAGCGAGGGCGGCTCGTGGGGCTGGGGCTCGCCGGGGGTGCTCGGGCTGTTCGCGGTCACGGTGGTGGGCGCGGTGGCCTGGGTGGCCGTCGAGCGGCGGGTGACCGAGCCGCTGGTGCAGATGTCGATGCTGGTCCAGCGGGGCACGATCGGCGCTACGGTGGCCTCGATGCTGCTCGGGTTCGCCTTCTTCACCGTCATGACCGGCGTGTCCGGGTTCACCCAGGCGCCGGCCTCGGGTCTGGGCGCCTCGACCTTGCAGGTGGGGTTCTACCTGCTGCCCAGCACGCTGTTCATGCTGGTGATCTCGCTGTTCGCCGGGCGGTTCATGCGCCGGTTCTCGGCCTCGTCGATGGTGGCGGCCGGTGGCGGCGTCGTCGGGCTCGCGGCGCTCTGGCTGGTCTTCGCCCACCGGACCGGCGGCGACATCTACGTGGCGACGTCCCTGCTGGGCATCGGGCTCGGCGTGGGCTACGCGGCGCTCGGCACCATGGCGGTCGAGCACGTCAGCCCGGACAAGACGGCGCTGGCCGCCGGGGTCAACGCACTGGTGCGCATTGTGGGCGGCAGCACCGCGGGCGCCGTCATCGCCGCGCTCCTGGCCGCCCAGCCGGGCGTGCTCGGGTACCAGTGGGTCTTCGGTGTCGCCGCCGTCGCGGGCGCGGTGGCCGCGGTGTTCGCGGCCGTGTTCGGCCTGCTCAACCGGCGCGTCGCCATCGCGACGCCGTAAGGCGGCGCTCAGGAGCGTGATCAGCGGCCTGAAGGCGCCTCAGAGCGCCTTCAGGCCGCTGATCACCTCCAGCAGCACCGTGGCGTCCGGCGCGGCGCGCGGCGGCTCGACCTGGATGAGCTGCTGCGCGTGCAGGTCGCCGCAGAGGACCCTGACCACACCGATGGGCAGGTTCAGCTCGGCGGCCACGTCAACCAGCCGGGTCGGCTTCGTGCACTTCTGCATGATGATCAGATGCTCGGGGCCGAGCCCGGCGGGCGGCGCCAGGCCACCGGCCGTGATGATCACCGCGATGAGGTCGATGGCCTCGCTCGCGGGGACGGTACGGCCTCGGGTCAGTAAGTACGCGGGGACGATGGGACCCGCGTCCTCATCCAGCCACCGCTCGTCATTCACTTGGCACCACCCGCATGGTGCGAGGGGCGGGCTCCTGGGCGCGGTCCTCCGGCTCGGCCGGCGGGTCGCTCACGTGTTCTGCCGGGATCAACACGATCGCGGTGGTCCCTCCATATGGTGAACCGCGTAATGTCACGCGGATGTCATGCCTGGCGGCCAGGCGGGAGACGACGAAAAGGCCGAGCCGGTCACTGTCGGCCAGGTCGAACTCCGGGGGGCTGGCCAGCCGCTCGTTGAAGTCGGCCAGCTCCTCTTCGCTCATCCCGAGACCGCGGTCCTCCACCTCGAAGACGAAGCCGCGGGCCGCCGCCTCGCCGCGCACGATGACCGTGGTGTGCGGTGGGGAATTGACGGTGGCGTTCTCGATGAGCTCGGCGATCAGGTGGATCACGTCGCCGACGACCGGCCCGGCCAGGCGCTGCCCGGGCATCGGCTCGACGGTGACCCGCTGGTAGTCCTCGACCTCGGCCGCCGCGCCGCGCGCCACGTCGAGCAGCGGCACGGGCTTGCTCCAGCCGCGGCCCGGGGTGGCGCCCGACAGGATGATCAGGCCCTCGGCGTGGCGGCGCATGCGCGTGGTCAGGTGGTCGAGGCGGAACAGGTCGTCGAGGGCGTCGGTGTCGGTCGTACGGTGCTGCATGCCCTCAAGCTGGATCCGCTGGCGGTGCAGCAGCGTCTGGCTGCGCCTGGCCAGGTTGCGGAAGACGTAGCCGACACCGTCGCGGAGCTGCGACTGCCCGACCGCGGCCTCCACGGCCGTCTGCTGGACGATGGAGAACGCCTGGCCGACGTCGGCGATCTCGGCGGTCGTGCTCGCCACCGACAGCTCCGGCACCTCGACCGTCTCGCCCTTGCGCAGCTTGGCCACGACCTGCGGCAGCCGCTCCCGGGCCACTTCGAGCGCGGCCAGCCGGAGCGCGCCCAGCTCCTTGGACAGCCGCGTGCCCATCCGCAGCGAGAACGCGATCGACACGATCACCAGGATGAAACAGGTCCCGGCCAGCAGGAACGCCCGGTTGAGCACCGAGTCGGCCACCGGCTCCGCCCGCACGGAGAGCATCGTGCTCGCCTGCATCTGGGCTTCCTGGAACGACTTGGCCAGCGTGTCGGCCGTGGTCAGCCAGGACTTCGGGGCGGCGCCCGCGATGATCTGGTCTTCCATGAGCCGCATCCGCTGGTAGGCGGGCGAGGTGATCAGCGACACCTGCGTGTCGCGCAGGCGCGGGTCGAGCTCGCCGAGCGCCTGGTCGATGATGAAGCGCCGGTTGCCGACCCACTGGGTGAACAGCCTGCGCTCGGCGTCCGTGGTCGGCCCGACCGCGATGGCCTGCTCCCTGGTGAGCAGCTCCTTGGCATAGCCCATGTCGATGACGATGCGCGACTGCTCATAGATCGGGATGTCGTCGATGAACGCCACCCGCCGGTGCAGGCCGAACAGCGCGTCGGTCATCGCGTTGTAGGACTCGACCGCGCGCAGCCGGTCGGACAGGCCCGCGTCGATCTCGGCCCTGACCGCGTCCAGCCGGTCCATCTGCGTGAGCACCGCGTCCACCTGCGTCCGGATCGTCTCCGACGCGTTCATGGACGTGCTGGAGAGCTTCTTGAAGTCCGCGTCGGCCGCGTCCGTCTTGGTGCGCTGCGCGGCGGTGGCCGACCGGTCGGCCGGGCTCTTCGTACGCAGCAGCTTCACCGAGGCGAGGCGTTCGAGCTGGATCTGGTTGATGAGCTTGTACGCGGGCAGTCGCAGGTTGGTCCAGAGCGTCTTGTACTGGCGCAGCTCCAGGCTCTCGCTCGCGGTGACGGCGGTGATGACTCCCCAGAGCACCACCATCGAGGCAAGCGGAACCAGCAGTAGACCGATGATCTTCATGCGGATCGTTCGGCTACGACCCATGGCACCTCATTCCGGTCGGTCCCCTGCTGGCAACCCCGGACGGGACAAGCCCAGAGGATAGCAATTCGATCTCTGGAATGGCTAATTTTTCGGGACTTTTGGACTTTTGACAGGCATCGTGCAGTAAGTTTCGGCGTACATCCGTCACAGAGGGAGATGCGTTGCGCCGTCGTATCGCCGCGGTCGCCGCGCTGGTGCTCTCCATCGCCGCGTGTTCGACCCCTCCAGAGGTGGTACGGCAGGCACCGGCCGGCGAGTCGCCGTTCGTCTACGTTCAGAATCTGGACGTGATCTCCGACTGGGATCCCAGCCACTCGTACTCCAACGAGATCATCGCCCTGCAGAACATCTACGAGACGCTGACCGTCTGGAACCCGGTGACCAAGAAGTCCAGCCCCCGGCTGGCCACCTCCTGGCGCTCGTCGGCCGACGGCAAGACGTGGACGTTCACCCTCAGGTCCGGCGTCACCTTCCACACCGGCAGGGCCCTGGACGCCGCGGCGGTGAAGGCGTCGATCGAGCGGACGATCAAGACCAAGGCCGGGGCGTCGTACATCTGGGACGCGGTGTCCGCCATCCGGGCCGACGACATGGAGACCGTGACTTTCACCCTCAAGTACCCGGTCCCGCTGGACCTGGTCGCCTCCTCCGGCTACGCGGCCTACATCTACGACACCCAGGCCGCTCCCGACCTCGGCAAGTGGTTCCAGGCGGGCAGGGACGCGGGCTCGGGCCCGTACACGGTCGCGAGCTGGCGCAAGGGCAAGGAGAAGGAGCTCACGCTCAAGTCGTACGACGGCTACTGGGGCGGCTGGAGCCAGCCTCACTACCGCACGGTCGAGTACCGCGTCGTGCCCGACGCCGACCGGGCCTGGAAGCTGCTGCTCCGCGGTGACGTGAGCTTCGTGGACCGGCTCAACCCGCGGCTGTTCGCCAGGGCGTCGGTCACACCGGGCCTGCGTACGTCCGCCCGGGCGTCGTTCCAGACGGCGATGCTGCTGTTCAACACGGCCGCGGGCCCGATGGCCGACGTGCGGGTACGGCGCGCGGTGCAGAAGGCCGTCGACTACGAGGGCATCATCCGGGCGCTCAAGGGCGCGGCCTCACCGGCCAGCGGCATCGTGCCGGAGGGGCTGCCCGGCCACACCCCTGGGCGCGTACCGAAGCAGGACCTCGTGGAGGCCGCGCGGCAGCTCCAGCTCGCGGGCTACGGTCCTGGCCTCAAGCCCCTGCGGCTGCGGCTCACCTACGCCGAGGGCGACAACGACGAGCGGCTGCTCGTCACCAGGCTGCAGGCCACGCTCAAGGCGCTCAACGTCACGCTGGAGGCGCGGGCGATGCCGTGGAACGCCCAATGGGAGCTCGGCAAGAAGCGCGGCCAGGACATCTTCGTCATGTACTGGTGGCCCGACTACGCCGACGGCTACTCGTGGTTCGGCAACGTCTTCCACAGCGCCGAGCCGCCGGTCTTCAACCTGGCCTACCTGAAGGACAAGCGGACGGACGCGCTGCTCGACACGCTGCCCGAGCTCACGGTGACCGACAAGGCCGCCGCCCAGCGCGCCTTCGCCCAGGCCACGAGCCGGGTGCTGGACCAGCGGGTGGCCGGCGCGCTGCCCTGGGTGGTCAACTACCAGCGCGCCTACCTCGGCGGCATCCAGGGCTACGACGACAACCCGGCCTATCCCGACGTGGTCTTCGTCTACGACTTGCGACCCGCTGGCTGACCTTCGTGTTCACGGCCTCACTTCGTGAGGCGGTCTCGGTCGCCTGATGCCGCCGTCTTCCCCCGTCGCTCTGGTCGCTACGCTCCCGTCGCTCCTCCTCCAGACGTCGGCGCTCCCTCGACGCGGTCGCGCAGCCGTTCCTTGATTTCCTCCGGGGTGTAGGCGCGGCGGCGGCGTTCGGCCCGCGCGATCGCCACCCCGGTGGCCGCGACTCCCGCGACCCCGGCCAGTCCGATTATCTTCCACCAGCGCATGTGCCTAGGCTAGCGGTGTGCTGACTCTCGACGAGGCCGTGAGCCTGACCAGGACCGGCGATGTGTGGGTCTTCCGCGGGCGCTCGGTGCCGGACCGCGCCATCCAGACGATGACCAACAGCCCGATCAACCATGTCGGCATGGCGATCGTGGTCGAGGACCTGCCGCCCATGATGTGGCACGCCGAGCTCGGCAGGTCGCTGCCCGATCTCTGGTCGGGCACCCACCAGCGCGGGGTGCAACTCCACGACCTGCGCGACGCGGTCACTGTCTGGGCCAACAGGTACGGTCAGCGGGCCTGGCTCCGCCAGCTCGAACCCGAGGCGACGCCCGAGATGGAGGACGCCGCCCTGCGCGCGGTGGCCCGGCTCGACGGCACGCCGTTCCCCTCCACCGCGCGGCTGGCGGCCCGCTGGGCCAGGGGACGGGTCCCGCAACTGCGGCGCCGGATGGGGGAGCGCACGCTGGAGAGCGCCTACTGCGCCGAGATCGTCGCGGTCACGTACGAGGAGATGGGGCTGCTGCCCGGCGGGCGCCGGCCCAACTGGTACGACCCGGGCAGGTTCTGGAGCGGCGACGATCTCGACCTCGTGGGCCGGCACAAGCTGGGCAACGAGATCACGGTGGGCGTCGAGCGGGCCGGCTGACCCGCGTTCAGCGGTGCGCCATGGGCCGGGTGCGCTTCAGGGCCAGCGGCAGGGTGGCGGCGACCAGCGCGGCGGTCACGGCGAAGCCCACGGGGTAGCCGGTGTGGCCGATGAACAGCCCGAACCCCATCGCGCCCACGCCCATCCCCGCGTCATAGGCGAGGTTCCACAGGGCGCTGACCGGGCCAGAAGGACCGCGTTCGAGCATCAGCGCCAGCGTGGCGTTCTGCAGCACCCCGAACCCGACCCCGAACAACGCCATCCCCGCCACCACCGCGACCGGCTCGCCGGCCCAGACCTGGAGCGCGACCCCGGCGGCGGTGACGAGAACGCCGGGCACCAGCAGCCGCTCCGAGCCGTGCCCGTCCCCGATCCGCCCCGCCCACCAGCGGGCCAGCGGCGTGCCGAGCGACTGGGCGAGCAGCGCCGCCGAGGCCAGCCCCGGCGACCCGGCCAACGGCAGGAACGTCACCAGCACGCCGACGGCCAGCGTGACGGCGGCGAAGATCAGCGTGGGCCGCACCTGGACACGCAGCTCGAACGTCCCAGCATTTTCCGTGTTTCCGGTCCTTCCGGTGTTGGGTGCTATGGCAGGCAGCGCGAGCACCGTGACCAGTCCGGCCAGCGGGATCAGGCCGCCCACGACGAGCACCGGGGTGAAGCCGAGCGCTCCGGCCGCCCACAGGCCCAGCGGCAGCCCGATGACGGACGGAACCCCCACCGCCACGCCGTACAGGCCCATTCCCTCGCCACGCCGTTCGGCCGGCACCAGCTCGGCGGCCAGCGCGGTGCCCGCGACGACCAGGATGCCGAGCCCGCCGCCACGCAGCAGCGCCACCCCCAAGACCAGCGGCAACCCCGCGGACAGGGGCAGCAGCAAGGCGGGCAGACCGAGCAGCACCAGCCCGAGCGCCAGCACGGCACGGTAGCCGTATCTCGACAGCAGCCACGGGACGGCCAGCTCCAGCAGGACCGTGGACAGCATCATGGCGCCGGTCGTCAGGCCCACGCCGGTCTCGCCCGCGCCACCCCACGCGGCGTACAGCGGCATGGTCGCGAACAGCAGATAGAACCCCAGCAGCCCACTGGCCGCGGCGGCCATGGCCAGGAGCAGCGGGCGGGTGAGCAGCGAACCAGAAGGTGACGACATTGGGTGAGTCAGCATAATTCCGACAGTGCCGGAGGCTCGCCTCAGGCACATCGGGCATGATGCGTAGCCACCTCTTCATAGTGTGGGAATGTGTTCGTCGGACGTGAGAAGCAGCTTGCCGCGCTGGCGGCCGCCCTGGAGCGGACGCCAGGTGCGGTGCTCGTCGTCGGCGAGGCGGGGATCGGCAAATCGTCGCTGGTACGCGAGTTCACGCGCGGCGTCGACGCGCTGGTGGCCGAGGGCGGCGCCGACCCGGGAACGGCTGTTCAGCCGATGGCTGGTCCGAGTGTGATGCCGTATGCGCCGTTCGTGCCGGTGTTGCGCCGCCTGGTCCGGGAGTACGGTGCCGAGCTCATCCCCAGCGGTGGCCGGATGGGGCTGGCGCGGCTGCTGCCCGAGCTCGGCGAACTGGAGGAACACCCGGAGCTGGGGCGGGCCAGGCTGTTCGAAGAGGTGCTGCTGCTGGTCGAGCGGGTGGCGGAGCGGCGGCCCGTCGTGCTCGTGCTGGAGGATCTGCACTGGGCCGATCAGGCCACTCGCGACCTGCTGGTGTTCCTGTTGCGTAACTTGACGCGGCCCGGCGTGCTGGTGATCGCGACCTCGCGTGAGCCGCTGCGTCTGCCTGTGGCCGAGGTCCTCAAGGTCCCGCCACTGGGTCGCGATGAGGTGGCGCGCATGCTGGGCGGCACCGACGGCGATCAAGTGCCTGGGCTTGCCCGTACCGACATCGAGCGGATCGTGGCGCGTAGTGAGGGCAATCCGCTGTTCGCTGAGGCGCTGGCCGACGCGGGCACCGCCACGCCGACCACGCCCGCCTCGCTGCGCGAGTTGTTGCTCGCCGGTGCGGAGCGGCTCGGCCGGGCCAGCCTGGACGTGCTGCGGATCGCCGCCGTGTCGTCTTCGGTGTCGCGTTCGGCGCTGTACGAGGGGAGCAGGACGCCGCACGAGGTGCTGCGGTCCGTGGCCGGGCTGGACGACCTGGCACTCGACGAGGCGTTGCGGCCGGTCGTCCGGGCTCGGCTGCTGCTGGTGGATGGTGACGGCTACGTGTTCAGGCACACGCTGATCCGGGACGCCGTCTATGACGACCTGCTGCCGGGCGAGCGCATCCGCCTGCACATCCGCTGCGCCGAGGCGCGGCCCGAACTGGCCGCCGACCACTGGTACGCGGCGGGCGACAGACGCCGCGCCTTCCAGGCGGCCTGGCGGGCACACCGCTGGGACCGCGTACTGGAACTGTGGGACCACGCCGACCCAGAAGGGCACCACGGCGGCGATGGCATGGATCACGCCGCGGTGCTGGAGTTGGCGGCCAAGGACGCGCTGCACGTGGGTGACGCCGAGCGGGCCGAGGAGCTGGCGAGTCTGGCGCTCGACGAGGTGGGCGGCGATCCGCTGCGGGCCGCGCATCTGCTGGAGCTGCGGGTGGCGATCCGTGACCTGCTCGGCGAGGACGGCCTGGCGGATCTGCGCGAAGCGGTACGGCTGGCGCCGCGTGAGGCCCGGCTGATCGGCGCCCTCGCCAACACGCTCGCCTGGAACGGCCAGGACGCCGAGGCCCGTGCCCGCGCCGAGGACGCGCTGGCGCTCGGCGACGCCAGGTCCCTCGTCACCCTGGCCGCGCTCACCGCGCTCGAAGGCGACCTGGCGACCGCGTCGAGGTTGCACGCCGAGGCGCGGGCCGCCGCTCCCGACGACGATACGGTGCTGGTCGCGTACGCCGGCGAGGCCGATGTACTGGAGGCGGCGGGGGAGCACATCAGGGCGGAGGCGATCGCGCGCCGGGGCATGGCGCAGGCCAGGCGCATGGGCATGGCCCGTTCGCGCGGCGCCCACATCGCCGCGAACCTGGCCGAGCCCCTGGCCTCCCTCGGTCGCTGGAAGGAGGCGCGCGAGGTCATCGACGCGGCCTTGGCGCTGGAGCCGCCGCCGATCCACCGAGCCTGGCTGCTGATGGTGCTCGGCACGGTGGCGGTCTGGGAGGGTTCGCTGGAGGAGGCGGCCGGCGTGCTGGATCGGGCCAGGCCGCTGATGCGCGGGCGTTCGCGCGGTTATGACTCGTGCCTGGAGCCTGACCTGCTCGAAGGCAGGCTCGCCGTCGCCGCGGGTGATGTGGAGCGGGCCGGGCGGCTGGCCGACCACGTGCTGTCCGCGCACGACGTGACGCTCAGCCGCCGCTATGCCTGGCCGCTGCTGGTGATCGCCGCGCGTACGGGCCGGGTACGGCAGGCGCCTCCTGGCATGGAGACGACGGGCCGGGTCCAGGAGGCGTACCGGGCGACCTTCGAGGCCGAGTGCGGGGGCTCGTGGCCGGCCGCCGTGGCCGCGTGGCGGTCGGTCGGTCAGCCGTACGCGCTGGGGCAGGCCCTGGTCAGAGCGGCCGAACAGGACACCGAGGCGGCGCGCGAACTGCTGCGTGAGGCCGCGGCCATCGCCGGGCGGCTGGGTTCGGAGCCGCTGCGGCGCGAGGTCGAGGCCGCGGCGGCCAGCGGCAGGGTGAGCCTGACGGCCGATCCCGGGCTGTCGGCGCGGGAACTGGAGGTGCTGGAGCTGGTGGCCGAGGGGCTGAGCAACAAGCAGATCGCCGAGCGGCTGTTCATCTCGGCCAGGACCTCGGGGGTCCATGTGTCCAACATCATGGCCAAGCTCGGCGTGGGCTCGCGGGTCGAGGCGGCGGCCCTGGCCCGCCGTACCGGGCTCCTGTAGGGCGTTGCCGTTGGCGTCCGATCGTGGCTAGCCGCCGCGCCCCGGCGCACGTCACAGTGGGTCGGGTGATGGATGCTGACAACCTGTACGCGGTGCTCAGGAGCCGCGACCGGCGCTTCGACGGGCGGTTCTTCGTCGGGGTGGCCACCACGGGCGTCTACTGCCGGCCGAGCTGCCCGGCGGCCATGCCCAAACCGGAGAACCTACGCCTCTACCCCTCGGCGGCGGCCGCCCAGCAGGCGGGACATCGGGCCTGCAAGCGCTGCCGTCCCGACGCGGCGCCCGGCTCGCCCGAGTGGAACCTGCGGGCCGACGTGGCCGGGCGGGCGATGCGGTTGATCGCCGACGGGCTGGTGGACAGGGAGGGCGTCTCGGGGCTGGCCGCCCGGCTCGGCTACAGCGAGCGGCAGCTGCACCGGCTCCTGCTGGCCGAGCTCGGCGCCGGGCCGCAGGCGCTGGCTCGGGCGCAGCGGGCGCAGACCGCGCGGATCCTGCTGGAGTCGACGGGGCTGGGGGCGGGGGAGGTGGCGTTCGCGGCCGGGTTCGCGAGCATCAGGCAGTTCAACCAGACGATCAGGCAGCTGTACGGTCTGACCCCGACCGAGCTGCGGTCCCGCGTCCCAGGAAAAGGCGGGAACCGGCCGGGCTCTGCGACCGTGCCGGGCTTAGCGACTGTGCCGGGTTCAGCGACCGCGCTGGGCTTAGCGACCGCGTTGGGCTCGGAGACTGAGCTGGGCTCAGCGACCGCGCTGGGCCCGGAGGCCGCGTCAGGCTCACCGAGAGTGCTGGGCTCGGCGGGAGTGCCGAGTTCGCGGGCGGTGCGGGTCCAGGTGCGGCTGGCCTATCGGCCGCCGCTGGACGCGGACGCGCTGTTCGGCTACCTGGCCGCGCGGGCCGTGCCCGGGGTCGAGGAGGGTGGGGCCGGTTTCTACCGCAGGTCGCTGCGTCTGCCGTACGGGACCGGCGTGGTGGACGTGACGGACGGCGGCGATCACATGCGGTGCGGGCTGCTGCTGGCGGACGTCAGGGACCTGGCGGTCGCCGTACGGCGGTGCCGGGTGCTGCTCGACCTGGACGCCGACCCGCGCGAGATCGCGGAGGTGCTCGGCGCGGACCCGATGCTCGCCCCGCTGGTCGCGGCCCGTCCGGGGCTGCGCGCGCCCGGTCACGTGGACCCCGCCGAGCTGGCCGTGCGCGCGGTGTGCGGGCCGGGCGACGAACTGGCGGAGCTGGTCGAACGCTTCGGCGAGCCGCTCGGCAGCCCGGCGGGTGGCGTCATCCGGCTTTTCCCGCCGGTGACGGCGCTGGCCAAGGCCGCCCCGCTCGCGAAGGCGTTGGCCACCGGGCGGCTCACGCTCGATCCGGGCGCCGACCGGGACGCGGCCGAGCGGCAGTTGCGTACCGTGCCCGGTGTGGACGAGCGGACCGCCGCCTACATCCGCATGCGCGCGCTCGCCGACCCCGACGTCTTCCTGCCCACCCGGCAGGTACGGCAGGCGCCCGCGAGCTGGCGCCCCTGGCGCTCTTACGCCCTGCACCACCTGTGGGCCGCGGCATGACGCTCACCGTTCTGGCCACGCGGGACTTCCGCCGGCTGTGGATCGGCTCGTCCATCTCGCTGGTCGGCGACGGCATGACGCTGGTGGCCCTGTCCTGGCTGGTGCTCAACGGCCCCGGCGGCGTCGCCGCGCTGAGCCTGCTGGCCGCCTGCTACACCGCCCCGGTGTTGGCCGGCGGGCTGGCCGTGGGCCCGCTGCTCGACCGCTTCGACAAGCGGCACGTGCTGGCCGCCGACAGCCTGGTCAGAGGGGTCGCGGTGGCCACCGTGCCGCTGACGGCGGTGCTGGGTGGCGGGATGCCGGGCTGGCTGCCGTTCGTGGTGGCCGCCCTGCACGGCCTGCTCAAGATGGTGCCCATGGCCGGTGTACCCGCGGCCATCCCGGACCTCGTCGAGCCGGACGAGCTCGACAAGGCCAACGCGCTGGAGTCCCTGGCGTACGCCGTGTCCGGAATCGTGGGCTACGCCCTGGCCGGAACGTTGATCGACGCCATCGGCGCGGTGAACGTGCTCGCGCTCGACGCGGCCAGCTACCTGTGCTTCGCCGTGGCCGCGCTGCTGGTCCGCACCCCGCTGCGGCCGCACGTGACGGCGGAGACGGGCCGGCCGCGACTGGCCCACCTGCTGCGGGACCGGGCGCTGGTACGCACGACGCTGGCGTTCATGGCGTTCAACATCGCCGAGGGCGCCCTGGTGCTGGTCGCCGGGCCGTGGCTGGCCAAGGACCGGCTGCCCGGCGGACCGGCCACGCTGGCGCTGCTGCTGAGCGCCCTGTCGGTGGGCGAGCTGGCGGGCGGGTTCCTGGCTGGATCATGGAAGCCGAACACCGGCCGGATGCGGGCCATCGGGCTGGCGCAGCTCGTCGCCGCGGCCGGATTCCTGGCGGTGCTGGCCGTACCCGACCGGTGGGTGCTGGCGGCGGGCTTCCTGCTGATCGGGGCGGCGGGGGTGGTGATGACCGTCTGGGCCCAGTCGCTGCGCATGGAGCTCATCCCGCCCGCCCTGCGCGGCCGCGCGTTCAGTGTGCTCCGTACGCTCATGCAGGCCACGCCGCCCCTCGGCGCCGCGGCCGTCGCCCCGCTCCTGGCGGCCGGGAACCTGACGCTGACCGCCGTCCTCATGGCCGCACTGGCCGGGTTGCCCGCCCTTCTCCTGCTCTTGCACCCTCGGAATTGACAACTTCACAAAGCGGCACAGCTGAGTATTCTGGGGCTTTCAGCTTGTGCGGGGGCACATCTCCTTGACTTACGGAGGAGCGGCTCTATGGACACGTCCGACAGCCGCGTTGTCGTCTTATTCATTATCGTGGCATTAGCCCTGTTCGTCGCGGGACGCCGCTTCCAGTCGATGGTCTCGGCCCGGCAGGCCTGGCGGCACTCCATGCGGGCCGTACCGATCAGGCGGCAGTCCACGGGCAGCTCGGTCAAGGTGATGCTCGGGCTGGGCGTGGTCGTGGTGATCGCGTTCTGGTTCGTGACGAACCTGCAGAGCCTGACGTAGCACCTCATCCTCGGCGGCGCAGGCCCCAGGCGGCCAGCACCGCGATGCCGGCGGCGGTCAGGCTCACCGCTCGGGTGAGGCGTACCGCGCGCCGGATGTCCCCGGCCTCGGGCTTGGGGCCGTCGCCCATGGTCGGGCGGTGCTCGGTCCGGCCGCCGTAGACGTTCGTGCCGCCCAGCGTGAGGTCGAGCGCCCCGGCGAACGCGGCCTCGCACCTGCCCGCGTTCGGGCTGGGATGGCGGTGGCCGTCCCTGCGCAGTACGGCCAGCGCCCGCGCCCGGTTCGGGGCCACCAGTACGGTGATCAGACCCGTCAGCCGAGCCGGCAGGTAGTTGGCCACGTCGTCGAGCCTGGCCGCCGCCCACCCGAAACGCTCATAACGCGGCGAGTGGTGGCCGATCATCGCGTCGAGCGTGTTGATCGCCCGGTAGGCCAGCAGCCCGGGGACGCCCGCCACAGCGCCCCAGAAGAGAGGGGCCACGACGGCGTCGGAGGCGTTCTCGGCCAGCGACTCGACGGTGGCCCTGGCGATCTCGGGCGCCTCCAGCCGGGCCGGGTCGCGCCCGCACAGGTGCGGCAGCCGGGCGCGTGCCCTGGTCAGGTCGTCGTCCTCCAGCGCCTCGGCCAGGTAGGCGCCCTCGCGGGCCAGCGTGGTGCCGCCGAGCACCGCCCAGGTGGCGACGGCCGTCAACGCCGTACGGACGACCGGGTTCGCCACCCGCTCGGCCAGCACGCCGAGGCCCGCGGCCGTGCCCGCGCAGACGACGACGTGGGCGACGCCGTTCGGCCTGGCATCGCCGTACAGGGCCTGTTCCAGCCTGGTGGCGGCGCGGCCGAACAGCGCGACGGGGTGGCCCGTGCGCGGATCGCCGACAACGGCGTCGAGCACGACCCCCAACGCGATGCCCAGCGGCCTGGTTGGGTGGGACTTAGCTGACCAAATGCGCATGGAGCTTATCTTCGTGCTTGTCCAGCCAGGCGGCCGCCCGGCGGATGCGCTCGCCCGCGCCGCCCGCCCACATCCTGGCCCAGCTCCCGCCCGCCGCCGCCCGGCCACGCATGACCGTGTACGAGCGCTGGAACCGGAGCCTGGCCAGCTCCAGCAGCCGTCGGCGATCACGGGGCGGCACTCCGTACGCGTCGCAGAACAAGCGGAGCCGCGCCCCTACGTCCAGCCCGCGCTGGAGCGGAGCCAGGTCCACGGGGTCGGCGATGGGAGCCCAGTGCCTGAGCGTCGTGACGACGTCGAACAGCCGGGTCGTCGGCCGGGCCAGATCGAAGTCGATCAACGCCCGCGGTCTTCCATCACGAAATATCACGTTTTGGGGGGTTATATCGCAGTGACCGATGACCTCGGGGGCGGCGTCGTCGTTCGAACCGCCCTCCCAGCCGCCGCGGGTCAGCGGGAAGCCCTCCGTCGCGTCGTGGAAGTCGCGCAGCAGCTCGGCCAGGCGTACCAGAGCCTCGTCGGTGACCGTCACCAGGCCGAGCCCGGTCGTACCCGGAACATAGGTGAGGATCTCCCGCCCGAGCCCGTCCACGCCCACCACGCGCGGCGCGCCGTCGAACCCGGCGGCTTCCAGGTGGCGGAGCAGGGCGTGCACGGCGGGCGTCGACGGGCGCACCGGCCTGCGCACGGTGTCACCGACCCGGACCACCCCGTCTGTCACATCCCCGCCCTGCAAGGGGATCTCGTGCAGGAGCGTCGCGACCATGCCAAGAGAGCTTAGACCCTTTTATAACCCTCCCGCCTGGCGTTTTAGCGTGTCGAGACACTGCGGCGCACCCGCGCCCCCTAGCCTGGAGCGTCATGCCGATCCTGCTGTCGTTCGCGGCATTCTTGATGACGCTGCTCGGCGGGCTGGTCGCGCATCGGGTCAAGGAACGCCGTCACCTCGTCCTCGGCGCCGCCGCCGGCGTCATGCTCGGCGTGGTGGCGTTCGACCTGCTGCCTGAGGCGCTCTCACGCGAACCGGCCAAGCTCGGCGGGGTGCCGGTGCCGATGCTCATGTTCGCGCTGGCGTTCCTCGGCATCCACGCCGTCGAACGCTCGATGGGCATGCACGACGCCCACGAAGGCGACTACGCCTCACACCGCCACTCGCACGCGGGCGTCGGCCTCGTCGCCGGCACTGGGCTCGTCGTCCACAGCTTCCTTGACGGTGCCGCGATCGGCGCCGCCTTCCAGACCGACACCACGCTCGCCGTCGCCGTCGCGATCGGCGTCATCGCGCACGACTTCACGGACGGGTTCAACACGTACACGATCACTTCCCTGTACGGGAACGCGCGCCGCCGGGCGGTGCTTCTGCTGGGTCTGGATGCGCTCGCACCGGTGACCGGGGCGACTTTGACGTCCCTGATCGCGATTCCGGCCGGGATACTGGGGGCGTACCTGGGGATGTTCGCCGGGTTCCTGTTGTATCTGGCGACGTCCGACATCCTGCCCGAGGCCCACACCACGAGCCGTGCCGCCGCTCCGACGCTGCTGGCCACGCTGGCGGGGACGGCGTTCATGTGGGTGGTGATCGCGCTGACGGACTGACTTCGGTCAGAGGCGGTCGCCGAGGGCGACGTCAGTTTGTGCCCGCACGCCTGCCCCAGCTTCGAGGTACCGGCGCACTATCTCCACACTCTTCCACCCGGTGATCCGCATCAGATCGAGCGGATCGCCGCCCTTGCCCAGATAGTCGTCGGCCATCGTCTGCCGGAACCGGTGCGGATGCAGCCGCCCCGAGATCCCCGCCTGCCGTCCCCGCCGTTCCAGCATCTGCTGGATCCCCGTGGCGGTCAGCCGCCGCTCCCCACCTTCGGCCGTGATGCCGCGTACCGGAAGCCAGAGCCAGGGCGAGGCCGCGTGCGGATGCCGCGCGCGGGCCCGCAGATACCGATCGATCGCCGCGGCGGTCTTCGGCCCGATCGGCACCAGATGCGCGTCTTCCCCCTTACGGACGATCCGCAGCAGCCGCCGATCCAACCACACGTCCCCGCCCTCGTCGCTGACGTCGGCACTATGCCGAAGCCCGGCCAGCCAAGACAGTCGCATCCCGTTGTCCATGAGCACCCGCACGATCGCGGTATCCCGACGATCCACCCAAGACCCCCCGGAACACACCTCCAGCAACGCCTCAAGCTCCCGATCAGCCAGCAGTTCGACCGTACGACTGGCCACCTTGGGCGGATCGATCCCGGCCATCGGCGTCCCCGCGGTCCGCTCCTCCTCCGCGATCAGCCAGTTGAAGAACACCCGCAGGTTCCGGAAATGCTTGTGCGCGTTCCCCGGACTGGTCGTGGCCGTACTGGCATCGAGAAACGCCCGCACGTTCGCGGCCTCGACCGCCTCCACCTCCACGGGCAGCCCGCGCTCGGAGAGAAACCGGGCCAGGACGCGTACGCTGTCGAGGTAACTGCGGATCGTTCCGGGTGACTTGTCAGCCGCCTGAAGGGACAATTCCCAGGAGGGGACCATGTCGAGCAGGGGAGGCGAAGGGGGCAGCTGTCTTCGGGATCGCGCCATGGGCCTCTCCAAATCCGATACTGTTCGATCGGTGTATGATTATGCTACCGTCTCACCTGGTCGGCTGACGTGCTGGTCAGACGCCGAATTCGAGCGCCCTTAGCTCAGCTGGATAGAGCATCGGACTTCTAATCCGACGGTCGCAGGTTCGAATCCTGCAGGGCGCGCTTTGATCATGGCCTGACCTGCGGTTCTGCAGGAAGAGCAGCGGCCCCGCCTCGCCGCGAGGAGGCGGTGAGTGCGACCTTGGACTTGGGCTGCACCAGCGCCACCTCATCCCACGAAGTACATAATGCTCCTACCGCAAGCCCTCGGGCGCTACCAGGCAGTAGCCCACCGGACTGCGGAGCCATGCGCGTGGCTCCGGAAGCCCGAAAAATACGGGCTTGTGGTGGATTACGGCGCTCGGCAAGGATGCTGGGAGGCGGACGGCGATCCCGTCCAATCGCAGGCTAGACAAAGGACGCGGATGACCCAGGCCGACGCGGTTGCATCTCTCGTGGAGCGAAGGTTAGGCCGCGCTCTCGATCCCGATCTCAACTTCTTCGAAGCCGGTCTCGATTCGCTTGCCCTGGTCGAGCTGCACGAGGAGATCACCAGCGTGCTGGGCCTGAGCTTGCCGGCCACCGCGATGTTCACCCACCCGAACCTGCGTGCCCTCTCGCACCTGATCACGCAGGCCCAGGCGCCCGCCAGGCAGGACGGCGCCCGTCGCCGTCCGCTGGGCGGCAGCCGCCGCGACGTGCGTGCCAGGATCCGTAAGGACGGTCGGTGACCCCTCACGAACAGCCCATCGCTGTGATCGCGATAGGGCGCTTCCCGCAGGAGGTGGGGGCGGCCGAGGAGGCCGGACACGATCCTGGAACGCAGGTCGTCCGGTTGTACGGCGGAGTGGGCAAGGCCTGCGCGGCGCTGCTGGCCGGGGAGTGCGAGCTGGCCGTGACCGACGTCGGCGAGCTGCCACCGGGTACGCTGCGTGGCACCCTGGTCCTGCGGCTCCTCGACCGGGCGTTGCTCGACGGCGACCTGGTACACCGGGTGATCTGGCCCGACGACCTCGAGGTGGAGGAGGGCTATCCGCCAGTGCACGCTCTGGGTGACGGCCGCCCGCGCGTGGTGGTGTGGTCCGGCCGCACCCACGAAGAGGCGGAGTCAGCACGGAGGAGCCTGGCCGGTTTCTTCGCCGGACTGTCGGAGGATCGCTATGCCGACGCGGCGGGCACCCTGCAGCAGGGACGCGTCCACCACCCCGTGAGAGGTGCGTTGGTCTGCCGGAGCGCCGCAGAAGCCGCTCTCGCGCTGGGCCGCGAGCACATCTACGAGCAGGGGCCGGTCCGCCTGTCCTTCCCCGATGAGGCGGCCGGTCTGTACGGCGTGGAGCGCGTGTTCACCGAGGCCGTGGACGTGTGCGAAGAGGCCTTCGAAGCGCGCGGCGTCGAGGTGCCACCCGCCTTCGCCACCGCCTACGGGCTGGCCGCCACCCTCGCCGCCTGGGGCATCCGCGCGGAAGCACCGGACCCGGCCCTCCTCGCGAGTGACCCTCCGCTGAAGGAGGCGCTCGCCGGCCTCACGCAAGAAACGGCCGGAGCCGAGGTCCGGGTGGGTGACGATCTCGCGGGGCTGCTGGCCGCCGTGGCCAGGTTCTGGACGGGCGGCGGCCGGGTGGACTGGGCCGCGCTCGATCCCGATCACCCGCTGCAACGCATCCCCATCCCGAGGCCGCAGCCGGAGCTGCCCGCCTCCGTGGAGGAGCCGCATCCGCTGTCGGCGGTGCCGTACTCCTTCTGGGTTCTGGAGCAGCTCGCGCCGGAAAGCGGCGTGTCGAACCTGGCGGTGGCGCTCAGGTTCGAGACACCGCTGCGCAGGCTGCCGCTGCAGATCGCGGTGAGCCGGCTGGTCAAGCGGCATCCGGCCTTGCGCCTGCGGTTCCCCGTGGTGGGCAGGGCGCCCGTCAGGCACCTGGTCGCGCCCCAGGAAGCCCAGTTGAAGGTCGAGACGCGGGCCACGACGGAGGAGACGCTGGTCGCAGACCTGCAGTCCTTTCTGGACGAGCCCTTCGACCTGGGCCGCGACCTCCTCATCAGGGTGGGACACTTCACCCTGCCCGACGGCGCCGGGACCGTGGTGTGCCTGGTCGGCCACCACATCATCATCGACGGTGCCTCCCTGCAGCTCCTGGTGGAGGAACTGGGCCGCTTCTACGACAGCCAGACCGGGCACGGCACGCTGCCGCCCGAGTTGGCGGGGCCCGCGCCGGTGCTGGAGGCGGGGGAGCCGTCAGATGAGTCGATCGGCTACTGGCTGGACCGGCTCGACGGCGTCGACCCCGCCGCCATGGTGCTGCCGGGGAGCAGGCACTCGCCGCCCCATCCGACGTTCGCCGGCCACACCTGCTCGTGGCGGGTCGACGCCGAGACGGTGGCGGCCCTGGACGAGCTGCGGGCCAGTCTGCGCACCACCGGCAACATCGTGCTGGCCACCGCCTTCCTGCTGACGCTGCGCGGGCACGGTGCCGGCCCGGACCTGGTGATCGGCATGCCGGTCAGCACCAGGACGGGTGAGGAGCGCAAGCACGTCGGCTACGCCGTGAGCACGCTGCCGCTGCGCGTCCACGTCGAGCTGGACGACGACTTCGAGCAGGTCGCCAGGCGCGTGGAGGAGGCTTTCGCGGAGGGGATCGAGCACGCCGACGCCTCGGTGGAGGCGGTGCTGACCCGCCGCGGGCACGGCACGGACGACTGGCGGGTCCCGCTGTTCCGGCACATGTTCAACTACCGGCCCTGGAGCGACGAGAAGGTACACATCCAGGGTGAGGTGCCCGGGTACGTCGAGAACCTCATCGACCGCAGCCGCCTGGACATGCAGTGCAATGTCATCCAGGAGCCGGATCGGCTCACCATCCGCATGGGGCACAGCACCGAGGTGCACGACGAGGACGAGATCGCGGCGTTCGCGGCCAGGATGTGCGCGGTGGTGCGGCAGGCGGCGCGCGGCAGGGTGCTGGACGTGCTCTCGCCGGCGGACCGGGAGTTGCTCGACCGGGTCAACGACACGCGCCGCACCTGGCCCGGCACGCTGGTCGAGCGCATCGTGCCAGGGCCGGCCGTGGCCGTGCGGGAGGGCGGGCGCGAGGTCAGCTATGACGAACTGCTGGGGCGCGCGGCCGCGGTCCGCGACCTGCTGCACGAGCGAGGGGTACGGCACGGCGACGTCGTCGCCCTGGCCCTGGATCGTTCGGCGGACCTGGTGGCGGCGGTGCTGGGAGTGTGGCAGGCGGGAGCGGCGTTTCTACCGCTGGACGTGCGGCAACCGGAGTCGCGTCTCGCCTACCAGGTGGCCGACTCGGGTGCGCGGCTGGTCGTCGCGGCGGGCACGCCGCAGTGGGCGGGTGAAACGCCGGTCGCGCCGATGCCCAGCACGCTGGGGGAACCCGTACCACCCGAGTGCGGAAATATCGCTTATGTCATCTACACTTCCGGCTCCACCGGGCGGCCCAAGGGTGTGCAGGTCACGCACGGAAACCTGACGAACCTGGTGCTCGACTTCACCGACCGGCTCGGTGCGCCCACGAGCGTTCTGTGGTCCACCACCACCTCTTTCGACATCTCCTGGCTGGAATTGCTGTTGCCGCTGGCCTCTGGAGGCACCGTGGTCGTGGCCTCGGACGAGGACCAGTTGCAGCCGGGCAAGTTCCTGGACTTGATCGCCGCGGCCGACATCCAGGTCGTGCAGGCCACGCCGACCGCGTGGCGGCTGATCGCGCCGGAAGCCGGGCCGGAGCTGGCCGGACGCACGGTGTTGTGCGGCGGCGAGCCGATGCCCGCCGCCTTGGCCCGGGACCTGCTGGAGCTGGGCTGCCGGGTGTTCAACGTCTACGGCCCGACGGAGACCACCATCTGGTCCACCGCCGCCGAGCTGCGCGAGCCACCGCTCGATCCGGTCCCCGCAGGGGAGCCGCTGGTCAATACCCAGATCTTCGTCACCGACGCCGCGGGCCGCGAGCTGCCGCCGGGCGTGCCGGGTGAGCTGTGCGTCGCCGGTGCGGGGGTGAGTGCGGGCTACCTCAACCGGCCCGAGCTGACGGCGGAGCGCTTCGGGCGCCACGACCGGTACGGCAGGTTCTACCGGACCGGCGACCGCGCGCGGATCCGCCACGACGGCACGCTCGAGCTTCTCGGCCGCGACGACAGGCAGATCAAGCTACGCGGCCACCGCATCGAGCTCGGCGAGGTCGAGGCGGCGCTGCACGAGCACGAGGCGGTACGGACGGCCGCGGTGATCCTCGACGGCGACCCGCAGACCGACGGACGGCTCGTCGCCTTTCTCGAGGTCACCGACCAAGCCGCTGATGGGGAGCTGTGGCGCTTCGCCAGGACGCGGCTGCCCGACTACGCCGTCCCCACCCGCTACATCGTCACCGACAGGCTCCCCACCACCGCCAACGGGAAGATCGCCTATCGCGAGCTGGTGGTGCCTGACGAGGGTGGCGCCCCGGCGCAGGAGGTGGGCGACGGGCTGGTCCAGCAGGTGGTGGCGCTGTGGCGCGACGCGCTGAAGCGGCCTGGGCTGGGGCCGCACGACAACTTCTTCCTCAACGGCGGCCACTCCGTGCTGGCCGTCCGGCTGATCCGTCCACTGGAGGAGCTGGCGGGGCGTGCCGTCTCGGTACGGGCCGTGTTCGACCATCCGACGCCGGCCGAACTGGCCCAACACCTGGGGGACGCCCGATGACGCCGTGGTTCGTTCAGGTCAAGGAGGGGGAGCGGGCGCTGGTCACCTTCCCGCACGCGGGTGGCGGTCCGGCTTCGCTCGGTGAGCTCGCCGGACACTTCCCGCCCGAGGTGGGTTTGTGGTCGGTCAACCTGCCGGGGCGTCAGGCCAGGCTCGCCGAAGAACCACGGACTGACCTCGACGGGCTGGTCGAGGACCTGGCGCGCGACCTTGCCGGGTGGCGCGAGCCGTACACGCTGTTCGGCTACTGCAGCGGGGCGTTGCTGGCTTTCCTCGTCTGCCGTCGCGTGGTCGAGCTGGGCGGGCGGCCTGAACGGCTGATCGTGGGCTCGTTCGCCGCGCCGGATGTGACCTTGCTGCTGCGCCGCCTGCCGTCGCTGCCGTCGTGGCTGTTCTGGGAGCAGCTGATCGCTCTCGGCGGTGTCCCGCCGGAACTGGCCGATCGGGAGGCGCTCTGGCCGGTGCTGGAACCGGCGCTCCGCGCCGACTTCGGGCTACTGGCCGAATATCACCACCGGCCCGGGCTACCGCTGCCGGTGCCTGTCTCTGTCCTGTACGGCATCCGGGACGCCTCGCTGACCAGGGGCGGCCTGCTGGGCTGGCGGCGGCAGAGTGTGCACAGGCCCGCGTTGAAGGGGCTCGACTCCACTCACTGGCTGGCCGAGGAGACTCCGGACGCCCTGGCAGCCGCGATCGTTGAGGAGATGGGATGCGCCTCGGTTACAGCATGAGCTACTGGGGCGGCGCGGGCCTCGGCCCGGCCGACCACCTGGCGCTGGTACGAGAAGCGGAGGCTCTGGGCTATTCGTCCGTGTGGGCGGCCGAGACCTACGGGACCGACCCGGCGAGCCTGCTGGCCTGGATCGCGGGCCAGACCGAGCGCATCGCGCTGGGCACCGGCGTGCTCCAGATGTCGGGACGCAAACCCGTGGTCGCCGCGATGACGGCGGCCACCATCGACCAGCTCTCCGGCGGCCGCGCCCGGCTGGGCGTGGGCCTGTCCGGCCCGCAGGTGGTCGAGGGCTGGCACGGCGAGCGCTTCGACCGGCCGCTGGCCCGCGCTCGTGACTACCTCCAGGTGGTGCGCAAGGCGCTGCGGAGCGAGCCGGTGCAGCACGACGGAGCCACGATGACGCTGCCCCTGCCCGGCAGCGAGGGCAAGGAGCTGACGCTGGCCGTCTCGCCGGTGCAGGAACGGCTGCCGGTCTACCTGGCCGCGATGGGACCCAGGACCGTCGCGCTGGCCGGCGAGCTCGCCGACGGCTGGCTGGCCATCCACTTCCCGCCCGATCACCTGGCCAAGATGGCCACGCACCTGAACCGCGGCGACCTCGACATCGCGCCCATGGTGCTCACGCACGTCGAGGAGGACCAGGAGCTGGCCTACGACATGATGCGGCCCATGCTCGCCCTCTACCTCGGCGGCATGGGCTCGCGCCGTACCAACTTCTACAACCGCCTGGCCACCACGCTCGGCTTCGAGCAGGAGGCCGCCCGCATGCAGGAAGCCTTCCTGGACGGGCGGCAGGGCGAGGCCATGGCGATGCTGCCCGACGCGCTCGTCGACGCGATGACCATGTGCGGCCCCGCGGGCAAGGTGCGCGAGCGGATGGCGGCCTACCAGGAGGCGGGCGCGACCACGCTGATCGTTGGCCTGGTCACGCCCACCCGGCGGCTGCGCAGCCGCCAGCTGCGGCTCATTGCCGGCCTGGCTCCGGCATCTCCTTGAGCTTGGCCAGCGGCGACCAGGCCATCGCCGCCATCGGCACGAGCGCGCCGATGGTGACGACCACCCACAGCGTCGTACGCGTTCCCAGGGCGCCGGCCAGCAGGCCCGCGCCCAGGGCACCCAGCGGGGCGGGGATCAGGCCCAGCGAGTAGATCGACGCCACCACGCGGCCCTGCAACTGCGGCGGGGTGACCGTCTGCACCAGCGTGGTGTTGGTGACGAAGAAGATCTGCGAGGTGATACCGCTGATCAGCTGCGCGGCGACCAGCATGGTCACCGAGACCCAGACCGGCCCGGTGGCCAGCGGGATGAGGAAGAGGGCGAGGTTGCCGTACACGATCGACCACAGCAGCACCTTGCCGATCGCGAAGCGCCGCATCACCTTTACGGCCAGCAACGCCCCGATGATCGAGCCCACGCCGCCACCGGCCAGGATGCTGCCGAACCACGCTGCGGGCACGCCCAGGTCGCGGATCACGTACAGGGCGTAGATCGAGTTCATCGAGCCCAGGATGAACAGCGAGTACACGGCCGACGAGATGGCCAGCGGCCGGATCAGCTCGTGCCGCAACACCCAGCCCATGCCCTGCCAGATCGCCTTGTGCACCTGCCCGGCGGTGGTGTCATCCGGCTCCGGCTGCGCTTCCGGCCGCTTGATCAGCGCCACCGCTATCGCGGAGGCCAGGTACGACATCGCGTCGATGACCAGCAGCGCGGGCGCGGCGAGCACCTTCAGCAGCGCCGCGGCCAGGCCGGGGCCGAACGTCTGGGCGACCGACTCGGTCAGCTGCAGCTTGGAGTTGCCCTCCAGGAAGTTCTCGGGCCGCACCAGGAACGGGAAGTAGCTGCGGTAGGCCGTCTGGAAGAGCGTGCTGAGCAGCCCGATACCGAAGATGACGCCGTAGATCCAGGCCAGCGTGAGCATGTCGGCGAACCACGCGACGGGGATCAACATCAGCAGCACGAAGCGCGCCACGTCCGTCCAGATCAGGATGGGCCGCTTGCGCACCCGGTCGGCCAGCACGCCGAAGAGCAGGAAGAGCACCATCGGAACCCGGAGCAGGAAGCCGACGACGCCCATCTCCTCCTCGGAGGCGTGCAGGACGGTGACCGCGATGACGGGGATCGCGAAGTAGGTGATCGCCGAGCCGAACTGCGACAGGCTCTGCCCGGACCACAGGCGCATGAAGTCGGCGTTGCGCCACAGGCTGGTTTGTTCACTGGTCGGGGATGCCATGATCCATCCATCTTCTGATCTCGGTGGCCGCTCCCGCGACCAGGGGTTCGTACAGGATCGGGACGCGTTCCTCGGGGATCGGGACGTGAGCGAATCGCCCCTTGGCGACGGAGGACCAGCTGCCGTCCTCGCGCTTGGGCGCGAAGAGCGCGACGTCGCCGTCGTAGGGCTCGTGCCGGTAGCCGCCGACCGCGTGCGCGTTGGCCCGGAACACGGCCAGGTAGCGGCGCGCTTGCTCGACCTCGGTGGTGTCGGGGGCCAGCCGGTCTGCGGCCGAGGCGGCGCCCATGACCGCCAGCAGCCGCTCCTCCGGTGGCCGGGCGGCGAGTTCGGCCGGGTCCAGCCCGAGGGTCTCCTCGGGTCCGCCGGCCAGCGCATGGAACAGCAGGACAGTGTCGTCCTCCAGCGACGCGCTGGCCACGGGCTCTTCGGCATTGGCGTAGAAGAGCACCACGAGTGGCACCTGCTCGCCGCGCTCGCGCAGGCGCCTGGCCACCTCCAGAGCGATGTTCCCGCCGATGCAGAATCCGCCCAGCACGTACGGCCCCGCCGGCCGTACCTCCAGCAGGTCGGCCACGTAGGCGTCGGCCATCTCGGCGAGCGTGGCGTGCGGCTCCTCGCCGGGTACGAGCCCGCGCGCGGCGATGGCGTACACCGGCTGGTCGGGGCCGAGGCGGCGGGCCAGCGGGTGGTAGCGGAAGACCTGGCCGCCGAGCGCGTGAATGAAGAAGATCGGCGTACGGTCACCGTCCGGGTTGAGCGGCACGACGTGGCTCGGTGGCGCGAGGTCTTCGGGCTGGCGGAGCACCCTGGCCAGCGCACTGATCGTCGGCGCGGTCAGGACGGTGGCGACAGGCAGGCTCCGCCCCAGCTCCTGGCGGATGCGGGCAGCCAGCCGCAGGGCGCTCAGCGAGTGGCCGCCGAGTTCGAAGAAGTCGTCAAGGATCCCGGCCGCGGGCACCTTCAACACCTCTTCGTAGAGCGTGGCAAGGCGCGCTTCCACCTCATCACGAGGCGGCACGTACGGCCGGCCGCTCGCTGCCTCCGGCGGGGGCAACGCGGCCCGGTCGAGCTTGCCGCTGCGGGTGAGGGGGAGGGCGTCCAGGTGCACCCACCGGCGCGGGATCATGTAGGCGGGCAGGACGTCGCGGAGGTCGGGTACATCGCCCACGATGTAGCCGACCAGGCTGTGCTCGTACGCCGTGACGGCCGCGTCGCGGACTCCCGGCTGCGCGCGCAGGGCGGCCTCGACCTCTCCGGTTTCGACGCGCATGCCGCGGATCTTGACCTGGTGGTCGGTGCGGCCGAGGTATTCGAGTTCGCCGGTGGGGAGCCAGCGGGCGAGGTCGCCGGTCTTGTAGAGGCGTTGACCGTTGGGTGCGGGGAGGAATCGTTCGGCGGTGAGCGCCGGTTTGCCCAGGTAGCCGCGGGCGAGTTGGACGCCGCCGATGTAGAGCTCACCGGGTGTGCCGATGGGGACTTCGCGGAGGTGCCGGTCGAGGACGTGGAGGGTGGTGTTGTCCACCGGTCTGCCGATGGGGACCACGGTCTCTTCCGGCTGGCAGGGGTGCCAGGAGACGTCGACGGCCGCCTCTGTGGGGCCGTAGAGATTGTGCAGCCCGGGTAGGTCGAGGCCGGGTGGGAGGGCTTCGCCGGAGCAGATGATCCGTGGCGGGGGCTGGATGTCTTCTTCCTCTAGGAAGGCTTGGAGCATGGAGGGGACGAAGTGCGCGGTGGTGACTTGCTCGGTCTTGATGAGGTCGCGGAGGTAGGCGGTGTCGCGGTGGCCGCCGGGCCGGGCGATGATCATGGTGGCGCCGGTGATGAGTGGCCAGAAGAGTTCCCAGACCGAGACGTCGAAGGTGGTGGGTGTCTTGTGCAGGACGCGGTCTTCGGGGGTGAGCTGGAAGGTGTCCTGCATCCAGCGCAGCCGGTTGACGATCGCCCGGTGGGAGACGCCCACTCCTTTGGGCCGTCCGGTGGAGCCGGAGGTGAAGATGACGTAGGCCAGGTTGTCCTCGTGCACCAGCGGCCGAGTGAAGCAACCCCCGGAACCCGCGGCGGTGAGGACGATCTCGGCTCCGGCGTCGGCGAGCATGCCGCGGCGCCGTTCCTCGGGGTCGGCCGGATCGAGGGGCAGGTAGGCGCCACCGGCCGCCAGCACCCCGAGGAGCACGACCGGGAGGTCCAGCCCGCGTTCCATGCAGACGCCGACCGGTTGGTCCACCCGCACGTCCAGCCCGGCCGCCACGTCGCGAGCCCGTTCGGCCAGTTCCCGGTAGGTCAGCCGGTCGCCCTCGAAGACCAGCGCCGTCGCTTCCGGTGTCCGCTCTGCCTGCTCGAAGACCAACTCGTGCAGCATCCCGCCCGGGTGGTCGCACGCGGTGGAGTTCCAGAGCGCGAGCAGAGCCGCGTTCTCCGGCGAGATGCCAATATTTCCTGACAATGCGCGGAGGTAGTGATCCCGGATCGCCGCGATCTGGTCGGTGGGGAACTGCGTGGTGTCGTAGGAGATGGTCAGCGTCAGTCCCTGGCCGGGAGTCCGGACGAAGGCCGCGCTGAACGCGAAGTCGGTCTGCTCGAAGAAGTCCTGGCCCTCGATGGGCGTGGCGGCGTCGCCGTACACGTGGAAGTCGCGGAAGTCGACGTGCGTGTCCAGCAGGCGCGCGCGACCGCTGGCCCGCTGGATCTCGAAGAGCGGGAAGTGCCGGTACGGCAGCGCCGCCACTTCCGCCTGGAAAACCCGCTGGACTAGTTCGGGAGCGTCGGCGCGCACGCGCAGCGGGACGGTGTTGAGGAACAGGCCGAGCACCTCGTCGCCCGCCTCGCTCTCCGGGCGGCTGTGCGTGAGCATCCCTGTGAGGACGTCCGGGTCGCCGGTCAGCAGTGCCATGACGCGCACGTGCGCCGCGAGCAGCACCGAGCGCAAGGGCACCCGGTCGGCGGCCGCCTCCTCCGCCAGCGCTTTCGCCAGGTCGTCGGGGAGTGCCGTGGCGAGGACCTCGACCTTGCGCGGTCCGCCGGTGGGGTAGCCGGGCATCCGGGGCAGCCGGCCTTCCGGCGCCTCGTCGATCGCCTCCCGCCAGAACTCCGCCGCCTCCGGCCGGGCGAGCACGGCCTTCTCGGCCGCCACCAGGTCGCGGAAGCGCGCCCCCGGCGGTTCCACCGGCAGCCCCGGTGTCGCATAGCGCGCCAGCAGTTCGCTGACCAGCGTCGCGACGCTCCACCCGTCGAGGATCGCGTGGTGGAAGTAGACGGTCAGCGCGAACCTGTCGGCTTCGGACCGCACATGGACGCGAAGCAGGGGAGCCTGCGTCCAGTCGAACGGCCCGTACTCCGGCTCGCCGTCGGAAACGGTCAGCGGGATTTCCGCGCGGTCGTGCACGAGCTGGACGGGCTCGCTGAACCCGGTCAGGTCGAAGGAGGTCCGCAGGACCTCGTGCCGAGCCGACAGCTCGCCCAGCGCCCTGACCAGCGCCACTTCATCGAACGTGCCGCGCAGGGTGAGCGTGGTGTGGTCATGGAAGGTCACGCCGTCCAGCTCGCTGTGGTACAGCATCCCGGCCTGGAGGGCGCTGAGCGGGTAGGCGTCGATGATCATCGTGTGAGCCTCTCTCTGTCCGCCGGGCTGAGCAGGTCGAAGGCTCCCGCCGTGGGTTCCGGTACGGCCTGCCGCGGCCGCAGGACGGTGGCCAGTTCGGCGACCGCCTGGTGGGTGAACAGGTGCTGCAGTTCCACGCCGTAGCCCATGGCGCGCAGCCGGGCCACGACCTTGAGGCTGCTGATCGAGTCGCCGCCCACGGCGAAGAAGGTGTCGTTCCTGCCGACCCGGTCGAGGTCGAGAACCTCCTGCCAGACCCGCGCGACGGCGCGTTCCGCTTCGCCGCATGGCGGCTCCCACGGCAGGTCGGCCGGGCGGTGGGGGGCGGGGAGGGCGGCGCGGTCGAGCTTGCCGTTGGGGGTGATGGGCAGGCGGTCCAGCCGCACCCACGCCGTCGGGATCATGAAATCTGGCAGCAAATCGGATAAATCGGGGATGTCGCCGACGATGTATCCGACCAGGCGGCCGTCCACGAGCTTGGCCGCCGCTCCCGTGACGCCGGGCTGTCCGCGCAGGACGGCTTCGATCTCGCCGAGCTCCACGCGCATGCCGCGGATCTTGACCTGGTGGTCGGTGCGGCCGAGGTATTCGAGCTCGCCCGAGGGCAGCCACCGGGCCAGGTCACCGGTCCGGTAGAGCCGCCCGCCTCCGGGCGCGGGCAGGAATCGCTCAGCGGTCAGGCCGGGCCGGTTGAGGTAGCCGCGGGCGAGTTGGACGCCGCCGATGTAGAGCTCACCGGGTGTGCCGATGGGGACTTCGCGGAGGTGCCGGTCGAGGACGTGGAGGGTGGTGTTGTCCACCGGTCTGCCGATGGGGACCACGGTCTCTTCCGGCTGGCAGGGGTGCCAGGAGACGTCGACGGCCGCCTCTGTGGGGCCGTAGAGATTGTGCAGCCCGGGTAGGTCGAGGCCGGGTGGGAGGGCTTCGCCGGAGCAGATGATCCGTGGCGGGGGCTGGATGTCTTCTTCCTCTAGGAAGGCTTGGAGCATGGAGGGGACGAAGTGCGCGGTGGTGACTTGCTCGGTCTTGATGAGGTCGCGGAGGTAGGCGGTGTCGCGGTGGCCGCCGGGCCGGGCGATGATCATGGTGGCGCCGGTGATGAGTGGCCAGAAGAGTTCCCAGACCGAGACGTCGAAGGTGGTGGGTGTCTTGTGCAGGACGCGGTCTTCGGGGGTGAGCTGGAAGGTGTCCTGCATCCAGCGCAGCCGGTTGACGATCGCCCGGTGGGAGACGCCCACTCCTTTGGGCCGTCCGGTGGAGCCGGAGGTGAAGATGACGTAGGCCAGGTTGTCCTCGTGCACCCGCACGACGGGTGCCGGGGCCGCATGCACGTCCGCTGCCGTGAGCACCAGGTCGGCCCCCACGTCGGCCAGCATGCCGCGCGTCCGCTCCGCCGGGTGGCCCGGATCGAGCGGCAGGTAGGCGCCACCGGCCGCCAGCACCCCGAGGAGCACAACCGGGAGGTCCAGGCACCGTTCCATGCACACGCCGACCGGCTGGTCCACCCGAGGACCCAGCCTCGCCGCCACTTCGCGGGCCCGCTCGGCCAGCTCGCGGTAGGTCAGCCGGTCGCCCTCGAAGACCAGCGCCGTCGCTTCCGGTGTCCGCTCTGCCTGCTCGAAGACCAGCTCGTGCAGGGTCACGCCCGGATGCTCCTGGGCAGTGGCGTTCCACCGCGAGATCTGCTCTCGCTCTTCGGCCGGCAGGATGTCCAGGCGCCCCACTGGCACGTCGGGCGCCGCCACCACCGCACGCAGGAGTGCGGCGAACCGCCGCGCCAGCCGCTCGATCGTCTCCGGCTGGAACAACTCGCTGTTGTAGACGAAGCGCCCCTCCAGCAGCTCACCCCGCTCGGCGGCGTAGAGCTCCAGGTCGAACCGGGTGGTCGTGCTGTCCGGCTCGAAGCCCTCGCCGCCCTCGCGATAGCTCTGCAGCGCGAACAGCACCTGTACCAGCGGCGAGCGGCTGACATCGCGTTCGGGGTCCAGCTCGGCGACCAGCTTCTCGAAGGGCAACTCCTGGTGGTCGTAGACCTCGAGCGCCCCATCCCGCGTCCGGCGAAGCAACTCGGCGAATCCGGGATCGCCCGCCAGCCGCGCCCGCAGCGGAAGCAGGTTGACGAACAGCCCCACCATCTCCTCGAACTCCGGCCTGGTCCGCCCGGCCACCGGCGACCCCACCGCGAAGCCGGTCATGCCGGACCAGCGGGCCAGCAGCACCTGGAAGGCGGCGAGCAGCCCCATGTAGAGCGTTGCCCCCTCGGCCCGGCACAGCTCGCGGAACGCCGCCACGTCCAGCTCGAGGTCGTGCCAGCCGCCCCGGAAGCCCTGCCGAGGCGGGCGTGGCCGATCCAGGGGCAGCTCAAGCACCTGCAACCCGTCCAGCTCGCCGCGCCAGAACGCCAGGTCATCGGCCAAACGCGCACCGCTCAGCCGCTCACGCTGCCACAACGCGTAGTCGCCGAAACCCAGCCGCGGTCCGCTCTCCGGTGGCGCCAGGAGTTCGCGGAGGATGAGGTCGGCCGACCAGCCGTCGGCGACGATGTGATGGACGGCGACGAGCAGCGCGTGGTCGTCGGGCGCCAGCCGTACCAGGGTGGCGCGCAGCAGCGGACCGGTCGCCAGCTCGAAAGGGAGCGCGGCGTCGGTGCTGAGCACCTGTCTGGCCGCCGCCTCCGTCGTCACGTCCACGACGCGCAGCGGGACATGCACCCGATCCGCCACCTGCACCTCCGGCCGCCCATCGGGGCCGGCGGGGAAGGTCATGCGCAGGCTCTCGTGCCGGGCGACCACGGTGTCGAGCGACTGCTGCAGCCGTTCGGTGTCGAGCGGGCCTCGGAGCCTGGCCGACACGGGTAGCACGTAGGCGCTCGTCCCGGGGGCGAACTGCTCCATGAACCACAGCCGCTCCTGCGCGAACGACAGCGGTGGATCGCTGCCCTCGGTACGTCGCGGGATCTCCTCCGCAGCGCCCAAGCCCGCCACCGCCTTGCGGAAGCGGGCCTCCATGCGCGCACGCCGCTCATCCACGCTCGTCGGCCTCCTCGGCCAGGTGCTCCAGCGCCGCGGCCAGCAGGCGTGGCGTCGGGTGGGTGAAGGCCAGCTTGAGCGGCACCTCCAGCTCGGTGGCCGCGGCGATGCGGGCCGTGGTCCTGGTGGCCAGCAGCGAGTGGCCGCCGAGCTGGAAGAAATCGTCCAGCACGCCCACCCGCTCCAGCCTCAGCACCTCGGACCAGACCATGCAGACGAGCTCCTCGGCCGCGCTGGCCGGCGGCTCGTACGTCGCGCTCTGCGGCTGGCCCGGTGCGGGCAGGGCGTCCTGGTCGACCTTGCCGCCGGGGGTCAGCGGGATGCGATCGAGCGAGACGATCGCGCTGGGCACCATGTGCGGGGGGAGCTCGGCGGCGAGGTGATCGCGTAACGCGTCTCCGGCGTCGTGGACGGCGTAGGCGATCAGGCGGTCGTCGCGGACCACCACGGTGGCCTGCCGTACTGACGGGTGGGCGAGCAACACGGATTCCACCTCGCCCGGCTCCACGCGGTAACCGCGCACCTTCACCTGCCGGTCCAGGCGGCCGAGGATCTCCAGCCTGCCGTCCAGGCGGAAGCGGGCCCGATCGCCGCTGCGGTAGCGGCGCGAGCCGTCAGGGCCGGGGACGAAGCGCTCGGCAGTGAGGGCGGGTGCGCCCCGGTAACCGCGAGCCAGGCCGCTGCCGCCGATGTGGAGCTCGCCTGCGACACCGGGCGGAACCGGCAGCCCGTCGGGGGCCAGCACCTGGAGCGTGGTGCCAGGCAGGGCGACGCCCACGGTCGGGCGGCGCAGCGCCTCGGCGGGGTCCATCTCGGCGGTGGCGGCGATGATCGTGGTCTCGGTGGGGCCATAGCTGTTGATCAGGCGAACGCCCGGGGGCCCGGACTCGTACCAGGTGGCCAGGGCGGGGCCGGGCAGCGGGTCGGCGCCCAGGATGAGCAGCCGGAGACCGGGCGGCCAGGCGACGCCCATGGCCACCAGTTCCTGCCAGTACGACGTGGGCAGGTCCAGCACGGTGAGCGCGGAACCCTCCGGAGTCTTCAGGAAGTCGGGCAGCGGGTCGTCCGGGCACAGGACGAGCTCGGCGCCGGCGGCCAGCGCCGGGTAGATCTCCTCGGCGTGCGTGTCGAAGCTCGGCGAGGCGAACTGCAGGACGCGGTCGCCCGGCCCGAGCTCGTAGTGCTTCCGCATCCAGCTCACCCGCGACGCGAGTGCTTCGCGCGGCACCTCCACGCCCTTGGGGCGCCCGGTCGAACCCGAGGTGTAGATCACGTAGGCCAGCGAGCCCGGCGCTGTGCCATTGAGCGATTTTCCCGACTCGCGTAGATCGTCCTCGTCCAGCACCAGGGCCGCGCCCGCGTCCGCCGCCATCCACCGCAGCCGCTCCGGCGGGTAGGCCGGGTCGAGCGGCAGGTAGGCGCCGCCTGCCTTGCCGACGGCGAGCATCCCGGCGATCAGCTCCACCGAGCGCTTGGCGCGCAGGCCCACGACCGTGTCCGGGCCGACTCCGGCCTCGGACAGGCGCCCCGCCAGCGCGGTGGCCATGGCGTCCAGCTCGGCGTAGGTGACCCGGCGGGTGCCGTGGCTCACCGCCGGCGCGCCGGGCGTCAGTCGTACGCGCTCCTGGAAAAGGTCGAGCACGTCGCGCGCGGGCGGCTGCGGGGTGTCGAGGACCGGCAGCCTGTCCTCGGGCAGCATCATCGCCGCGCGCAGCGCGGACAGCGGCGCGCCCGGGTCGCCCGCGACCGTCTCCAGCACCCGCTCCCACCGCCGCAGCAACCGCGTCGCGGTCTCCTCCTCGAACAGGTCGCCGGCGTAGGACAGCATCGCCCAGAGGGAGCCGTCGAACTGGGTGATGTCCAGCATCAGGTCGAACTTCACCTGTGTCGCCCCCGGGTCGAACATCTCCACTTCGATGCCGGGCAGCGGAAGGGCGGAGGCCTCCTTGTCCTGGATCACGAGCATCGCCTGGAACAGCGGCGTCGTGCTCAGGTCGCGGCGGATGCCGAGGTCGTTGAGCAGGCGTTCGAAGGGGATGTCCTGGTGCGCGAAGGCGTCCAGGACCGTTGCCCTGGTCCGCGCGAGCAGCGTGCGGAAGGACGGGTCGCCGGACAGATCACCGCGCAGCACGAGCGTCTCGGGGAAGAAGCCGACGACGTCCTGGAGTTCCGGGCGATCGCGCCCGGCGATGACCGAGCCGACCGTGAGGTCGTTCGTGCCGCAGTGCGCCGCCAGCAGGAGCTGGTAGGCGGCCAGCAGGACCATGAAGAGCGTGCCGCGCTCTTCCCTGGCCAGCTGCTCCAGGCGGGCCGTCAGCTCGGGGCCGATGCGGCGCGCGCAGTAGTCGCCACTGGGTCGGCGTACGGCCGGCCGCGGCCGATCCGTAGGCAGGTCGAGCGGCTCCACGCCGTCGAGCTGGGCGCGCCAGTAGTCCAGAGACGCCAGCGACGGCTCGCGGCCACGCTGCCAGGCCGCATAGTCGCGGTAGTCGACCGAGGGAGCGCTCAGCCCGGCCGCGTTCCCGGCGTAGCAGGCGGCCAGCTCGGAAAAGATGATCTTAAGGGACCAGCCGTCGGCCACCAGGTGATGCAGGACCAGGCAGAGCACATGATCGGTTGCCGACAGCGTGATCAGGTGCACCCGCACCAGCGGGCCCGTGGCCAGGTCGAACGGCGTATTGGTCAGCTCGGCCACGATCGCCGTGGCGCGCGCCTCGCGTTCGGACGCAGGCAGGTCCGCGAGGTCCACCAGCACCGGATCGAGCCTCAGCTCCGGCTCGACGACCTGGACCGGACTGCCTTCTACGGCGGGGAAGCGGGCCCGCAACATCGGGTGTCGCGCCGCCACGGCGGTCAGCGCCCTGGCGAGGTCCTGGGTGGACAACTCACCGCGCAGCCGCTGCACCATGTACATGTTGTAGGAGGTATCGGCAGGGTCGAGCCGTTGCAGGAACCAGAGCCGCTCCTGTCCGTAGGAGAGCGGCGCCGGCGCGTTCGGATCGCTGCGCGCGGGAATGCCGGTGGGCCGCGCCTTCGGCTGCCGCAGGAGCTTGCGCTCCAGCGCCGCACGCTGTTCCGGGCTGAGCCGGGCCAGCCGCCCTCTCACCTCACTCATCCGTCCGCGTCCTCCGCCAGGAGATCGTCCAGCTCGACGTCGCCGAGCTGGAGTTCCAGTACGGCCAGCGCGTGCTCGGCCACCGTGGTGAGCTCGAAGCAGACCCGCAGGTCCATCTCGATCCCGTACGCCTCCCGGTACCTGGTGATCAGCAGGACGGCCAGCAGGGAGTGCCCGCCGAGCGCGAAGAAGTCGTCCTCGATGCCCACCCGGTCACGGCCGAGCAGCTCGCCCCAGAGCGCGCACAGCTCCTCCTCCAGCGGCGTCTCCGGCGCGACGTATGTGGTGCCCAGATCGCTGCGGCCGGGCCCGGTGGGCGGCGGCAGCGCGGCGCGGTCGAGCTTCCCGCTCGGGCCCAGGGGGAACTCGGTGACCTGCACGAACGCCTGCGGCACCAGCGCCGGCGGCAACTTGCGCGCCAGCCCGGTCCGCATCTCGTGCGACAGCTGGTTCGCCTCGCCCGTCCAGTCCACGTAGGCCACCAGCCCGCGGCCGCCCGGTGCGTCATTACGCAGGGCCACGACGGCCCTGCGCACCCGGGTGTCCTCGGCGATCGCCGCCTCGATCTCGCCTAGCTCGACTCGCCAGCCGTGCACCTTCACCTGGTCGTCGATGCGGCCGAGGAACTCCAGCTCCCCGTCGGCGCGCAGCCTGGCCAGGTCGCCGGTGGCGTACAGGCGCGCGCCCGGCGGGCCGTACGGGTCGGGGACGAAGCGCTCGGCCGTCAGCCCCGGCTGTCCTGCGTAGCCGCGGGCCACCTGGACGCCGCCGATGTGCAGGTGACCGGGTACGCCGACGGGCATCGGCTCCAGGTGCTCGTCGAGGACGTGCAGGCGGCAGCCGGGCATCGGGCGGCCGATGGGGATCACCGTCTCGCCCGGCCGGCAGGCGTGCCAGGAGACGTCGACGGCCGCCTCGGTGGGGCCATAGAGGTTGTGCAGCTCCACGCCGGGTAGGCGGTCGAAGAAGCGGGCCACCATCCTGGGCGGCAGCTCCTCGCCGCTGCACACCACGCGCCGCAGGGACGTGCACGACTCGATGTTCGCCTCCTCCAGGAAGAGGGCGAGCATCGACGGCACGAAGTGCATCGTGGTGACCCCGTGCCGCTTGATCAGGTCGCGCTGGTGGCTGGGGTCGCGGTGGCCGCCCGGCCGTACCGGGACGAGGCAGGCCCCCTGCAGCAGCGGCCAGAAGAACTCCCACACCGACACGTCGAAGCTGGTCGGGGTCTTCTGCATCACCACGTCGCCGGCCGTCAGGCCGAACGTCTCCTGCATCCAGGCGAGGCGGTTGACGATGCCGCGGTGCGTGTTGACCACGGCTTTCGGCCGGCCGGTCGAGCCCGAGGTATAGATCAGATACGCGGCGTCGTCCGGTCCGGTCACCGGCTCGAGATCACCGGAGTCGAGGTCGTAGTCGTCCTCCAGCAGCACCGCCTTGATCGACCCGCCGGGCAGCAGGTGGCGCTGGGTGAGCAGCACCCGTGCGCCGCAGTCGGAGAGCATGAACTCCAGCCGGTCCCGCGGGTAGTCGGGATCCAGCGGCACGTACGCCGCGCCCGCCTTGAGGACGGCGAGAAGCGCGACGACCAGCTCGGGCGAGCGTTCCGCGCAGACCGCGACGGGTCGGCCACGTTCGACGCCGATGTGCCGCAACCACCGGGCGAGCCGGTTGGCGCGGCCGTTGAGCTCGGCGTAGGTGAGCGTGACATCGCCGAAGAGCACCGCGGGAGCGTCGGGAGTCGCGGCGGCCTGGGCCTCGATCAACGCGTGCAGGGTCCCGGGCGCATCCTGGGGCGCACCGGCCCCGAGGGCCAACACCTGCTCACGCTCTTCCCCCGCGAGCACCGGAAGCGCGGAAACCGTCCGGTCGGGGTCGGCGACGGCCGACTCGACCAGCGTCCGCAGGTTCGTCTCGAAGCGTTCGATCGTCTCCGGATCGAACAGGTCGGTGGCGTACTCCAGCCGGGTGTGCAGCTGCCCGTCGCGCATGTTGAGGTCGAGCTGGATGTCCACCTTCGCGGTGCCGTTGGCGATCTGCCCCTCGTTGGTGAGTACGGCCAGGTTGAACATCACCTGATAGAGAGGCGGCACGCTCAGATCCCGGGTCGGCTGCAGGTCCTCCACGAGCCGCTCGAACGGCAGCTCCTGATGGTCCAGCGCCTCGGCCACCGTCGCCCGCACGCGGGCGGCGGCCTCGCGGAAGCTGGGCGCGCCCGACAGATCCACGCGCAGCGGCACCGCGTTGACGAACATGCCGATGACCGGCTCGGTCTCGGGCAGCAGCCGTCCCGCGATCGGCGTGCCCACCACGATGTCGTCGATCCCGGACCAGCGCGACAGCACGGCCGCGTACGCGGTGAGCATCACCGTGAACAACGTCGTGTTGAGGTCCTTGGCCAGCCGCTCCACGCCCGCCGACAGCTCGGGGGAGTAGACGCCGAGCCGCATCTCGCCCCGATAGGTACGGCGAGCCGGCCGCGGCCGATCGCCCGGCAGAGCGAGGTCGGCGGGCACCCCGGCCAGCCGTTTGCGCCAGTGCGCCAGCTCGGTCTCCAGGAACTCGCCGGACAACCTGCCGCGCTGCCACACGGAGAAGTCGGCGAACTGGATCGGCAGTTCAGGCAGCTTCGGCACCCGGTCCTCGCCGAGCGCGTCGTAACACTCCCCCACCTCGTCCATGAAGATCATGGAGGAGACGCCGTCGAAGACCGTGTGATCGAAGACGATGATCAGCCGCAGATCGTCCTCGGCCAGCTTGACCTGCCTGGCACGGTACAGCGGCGCCCGCTCCATGTCGAAAGGCAGGACCGCGTCCGTCCTGGCCAGGCGGGCCAGCTCCGCCTCGGCGCCGGCCCGCGGAAGGTGGGTCAGGTCTGTCTCCGTCAGCGCCGTGGGCGGCGCGTCGGGGCTGACGATCTGCACCACCTGCCCGTCCCGGAACTCGAACGTGGTGCGCAACGCCTCATGGCGCCGCACCACCAGATCGATCGCCCGCTCCAGCCGGCGCGGGTCCACCGGCTGCCTGGCCGCCATCGGCATGAGCATCCCGATGTTGTAGACGGCCAGGTCGGGCTCGAAGCGCGAAAGAAACCACATCCGCTCCTGGCCGGAGGATGCGGGAAAGGCATCACTCACTGTTCATCGCCTCTCGCAGGCTCTTCGGCCGCATGTCGGTCCACGCCTGCTCGATGTGTTCCAGACATTCGTCCTTGGTGCCGGAGAAGCCGGCGTCGTACCAGCCGGAGGGGTTGTCCCGGTCGGCGGGCCAGATGGAGTACTGCTCCTCGTCGTTGAGAACGACCTTGGTATCTGCGCTCATGCGGAACTCCGGGGAAGGCGGGGGATGGTCTGGGCGGCGGGCCCAGGGGTGGGCCCAGGAGTGGGCTGAGCGGCGGCGTCGATCAGGGCTGCGACCCCGGCCACGGTCGGCTCCTCGAAGAGGCTGCGCATCGGCAGCCGCACCCCCAGTTCCTTGCGGACGAGGGCGATGAGCTGGACCGCGATGAGCGAGTTGCCGCCCAGCTCGAAGAAGTCATCGTCGATGCCGATGTGGTCGCCGCCGAGCACCTCGCCCCACAGGCGGGCGATCGTGGCCTCGGCGTCGTTGCGCGGAGCGACGTAACCCTCGGCAGGCGCCTTGTCCTGCCGGTCGGCGATCGCTGCCGGATCGAGTTCGGTCTCGACGGTCTCCTGGGTCAGCGAGCCGACGCCGGCGACGAGCTCGGCCACCGTACTGGCTGCCACCACGACCTGAGGGCCGAGCGGGGCGGCGAGCAGCCGGCGCAGGGACACGGCCCCGTCGGCCGGCCTGATGCCGGCCGCGTCGTCGGCCGACGGGGCCGTGGCGGCGCGCTGAGAGTCGGCGCTGGCGACGACCCCGGACACCACGGCATCGGTGTCGATCCTCCGGAGGACGTAGTCGGAGACCTGCACCAGCACAGTGCCATCGGGCGCGATCAACGTGACGTCGACGACCAGCACTTCGTCGGTGTCGGTGCTGGTGATACGCAGGTGGCTCCAGAACGCCTCGGGCAGGCTCCCGCGCACGGTGATGCGGCCGTAGCCGAGCGGCAGGTAGTGACCCTCGACCTGGACCCAGCTGAAGGTGGTGGCGGCGTCGAGGAGGGCCGGGTGCAGCCCCCAGCGGTCGAGATCGACCAGCATCACGTCGTTGGCCTCGAACAGCCCGAGCGCCTCCTGCTGGCCGATATGCGTGGCGGTCAGGGTCCTGCTCCAATGCCCGCCCAGCGTGAGCAGACCCGACAGCGGGACGCCGCCCTGCCCATCCGCCGAAGGCACGCAGCGATCCATGACCGCGCGTAGGTCCACGCGGTCAGCAGGCGGCGGGTTCACCTTGGCCGCGATGCCTCTGGCATGGGTGCGGTGTGACCCGCCGATGATGCTCTGCACCTGGAACTCCGCGCCGTCCGCCTCCGGTGTGAAGATCACCCGTACCTCGGCGGTCGCCCCGTCGGCCACCGACAGCGGTTCGACGAACACCACGTCCCGCAGCTCGACGAGCCCGCTGCCGGGCAGCACCGCCTCAGCCGCCGTCCTGGCCAGCTCGAGGTGACCGGTGCCCGGCAGCACCGGTACGTCGGCGATGCGGTGTTCGTCCAGAACCCAGTGCGTGCTCGGCGAGAGCGTGCCGCTGCACCAGTCGAGTCCGTTGCCTCCCTCCCCGGCGTGCCGCGCGTTGAGGACCGGGTGGTCGATCGCCTTGATCCGGTCGCCGCGCTGCAACGCGACGAATCCGGCGGGCGCCGCGGTCTCCGCCGCCATGCCGACTTCCAGCCACCTGCCCCAGTTGACGCTGACGATCTGGGCCGCGTTCCAGCCTCGTCCGGCGCGGGCGTGCGCATCGAGGAAGTTGTTGGCCGCGCAGTAGTCGATCTGCCCGAACCCGCCGGCCACCGCGGTGATCGACGAGCAGAGCACCACGGCCTCCAGCTCCAGGTCGCCGAAGGCCTCCTGGAGCGCCAGCGTGCCGAGCACCTTGGGGCGGAGCACGGCCTCCGCCGCCTCCCTCTCCTTGATCTGGGCCATGCCGCCGCCGGGCAGGCCGGCCGCGTGCACGAGCATGTCCACCCGGCCGAAGGCGGCGAGCGTTTCGTCCCTGACCCGGCGCATGTCCGCCGGATCCGTCACGTCGGCGGCGAGGGTCAGCACCCGCGCCCCGGCGGCCTCCATCCGGCGGATCGCCTCGACGGCGCGCGCCTCGCGGGCCGACCGCGGCGGGCCGTCGGGCAGCCCGGTCCTGGACAACAGGACGAGGTTGACGCGGGCACGCGCCGCCAGATCCTCGGCCAGCGAGATGCCGATGCCGCCCAGACCGCCGGTGATCACATACACCTGGCCGTCGCGCGGCTCACCCGGCTCGCTCGCCACCTCCACCTGCTCGTATCCGAGCAGCCACCGCTTCCCGCCGCGCAGGGCGACCGGGGCCAGCAGCCCGGCTTCGCCGGGCTCCGCCTCGCGGCCCAGCTCGGCGGCGACGCCACGCACCGCATCCCGATCCGGCGCGTCGATGTGGCGGACCCGCAGCCACGGCGTCTCCAGGGGGACGACCCGGGCGAAGGCGGCCAGCGTCGCGTGCTCCGGCCTGGTCAGATCGTCGCCGACGACGTCCATCGTGCCCGCGGTCACCAGATCGAGCTGCACACCCCCCGGAGGCTGGGCCGCCGACAGCGCTTGCACGAGACCCAGGACACCGAAGAAGCCGCGGTCCTGTGCCGCCCACGTCTGCTCGCCGCCGGTGAGGGCCCAGGCGTGCACGATCCGCTCGGGAATCTCGCCGACCGCTTCGAGCAGCGCGTCGTAGTCCTCCCGTACGGCCGGCCGTACGGTGAAATATCCGTCGGAAGCGCCGGACGCGGTGTCAAACGCCGTGCCCGGCCGTACCTCCAGAACCTCGGCCCCGGAAGCGCGCAGTGCGTCAGCCAGCGCGGCCGAGTCCTCGTCCACGAAGGCCAGGCAGCGCGTGATCGGCGACGGCCCCGCCGTCGCCTGGGCCGGACGGGCGGGTGCCTGGCGCCAGACGGGCACGCCGTACCACTGCTCGGGCGGCAGGGGCCCGTCGGCCTGCTGCGGGCGGGCGACGCCGCCGACGAAGGCGCCCTGCGGGTCGGGTTCGATCCAGGCGCGCTGCCGCTCCCACGGGTAACCCGGCAGCGACACGCGGAAGCCGGGGCCGCCGAAGTCGTCCAGCTCGATGCCGTGGACCCAGAGCGTGCCCACGGCCTGCGAGAAGACCGCGACGTCACCGGCCCGATCGCGCGGGCCGGGCAGCGACGGCAGCGGGGCGATCGCACTGGCCGGCAGTTGGGTGCCTGCCAGGCCGGACAGTTGCCGTCCCGGCCCGCACTCGATCATGATCCATTCGCCGTCGGCCAGGAGCGTCGAGACGCAGTCGCCGAAGCGGACCGGTTCGCGCACGTGCCTGGCCCAGTAGGACGGGTCGGTGGCCTCCGCGGCGGTGATCCAGGTGCCGGTCACGTTGGACAGGAACGGCAGGCTCGGGGCAGCCGGCTCGGTGGCCGCGACCAGTTCGCGGAACTCGCCGAGCATCGGCTCCATCATCGCCGAGTGGAAGGCGTGCGAGGTGCGCAGCGGGGTGCAGCCGATGCCCTCCTCCTCCAGCATCTCGGCCAGTTCCCTGATCGACTCGGACGGACCGGACACGACGCACGTGCCGGGGCCGTTGATGGTGGCCACGGAGACGTCGTCGGGCAGCATCGGCGCGATCTCGTCGGGCATGAGCTGCACGGCCAGCATGGAGCCCGGCGGCATGCCCTGGATCAGCCGCCCGCGCGCCGCGACCAGCCGCAATGCGTCGGGCAGTGTGAAGACGCCGGCGATGGTGGCCGCTGCGTACTCGCCGATGCTGTGGCCGATCATCGCGGCCGGTTCGACGCCCAGCGAGAGCCAGAGCCTGGCCAGCGCGTACTCGACCGTGAAGAGGGCGGGCTGGGTGAGTGAGGTCTGCCTCAGCGCCTCGTCCGCCTCCTCGCCGGTGGCGAAGATCTGCTCACGCACGTCCAGGATGGCCGCGCACTCGTCGATCGCCTCGCGGAAGACCGGCTCGTTCCGGTACAGCTCCGCGGCCATGCCGCCGTACTGAGAGCCCTGACCGGAGAAGAGGAAGGCCACCTGCGGAGGTCGCTTCGGCTTGGCACCGGCGACGATCCGCTTGGGGTCGGCCAGCGCGGCCACCGCGTCGGCCGGTGACGTGGTGACGACGGCGGCCCGGTGCTTGAGCTCGCGGCGGCCCACGCGCAGCGTGAAGGCCACGTCGGCCAGGTCCGTCTCGGGGTGCGCGGCCAGGTGCGCCGCCAGGCGTTCCCGCGCGGCGGCCAGCGCCGACTCCGTCCTGGCCGACAGCTTCAACAGGTGCGCGGGCTGCTCGCGGGGAAGGGGCGGGCGCGGCGGCGCCTCTTCCAGCACGGCATGCGCGTTCGTGCCGCCGATACCGAACGAGCTGACCCCGGCGCGGCGCGGGAAGCTGTCGCGCTCCCACTTCGTCGGCGAGGAGACGACGTAGAACGGGCTCGCCGGGAAGTCGATCTTCGGGTTGGGACTCGTGTAGTGCAGCGTCGGCGGGATCAGCTTGTTCTCCAGCGCCAGCACTGTCTTGATCACGCTGGGAATGCCAGCCGACTGTCCGAGGTGGCCGATGTTGCTCTTGACCGAGCCGATGCCGCACCACTGGGTGTCGGTCGTATGCTCCGCGAACACGCTGGACAGCGCGGCCACCTCGATCGGGTCGCCGAGCCCCGTGCCGGTGCCGTGCGCCTCGACGTAGGTGACCGTACGAGGATCCACGCCGCCCACACCCAGCGCCTGCGCGATCACTGCGGCCTGCCCGTCCAGGCTCGGCGCGGAGAAGCCCACCTTGCTCGCGCCGTCGTTGTTGATCGCGTTGCCCAGGACCACCGCGCGGATGTTGTCGCGGTCCTCGATCGCCTCGGACAGCCGCTTCAGCACGAGGACGCCGCCGCCGCTGCCCCAGATCGTGCCGCCGGCGTCGGCGTCGAAGGAGCGGGTGTGCCCGTCGGGCGAGACGATGCCGTCCTGGTCGTAGACGTACCCCTCGCCCTGCGGCAGGTCCAGCATGGCCGCGCCGGCCAGCGCCATGTCGCATTCGCCGTTGCGCAGCGCCTCGCACGCGATGTGGAACGCCACCAGCGCGCTCGAGCACGCGGTGTGCACGGTGTAGCTGGGACCGCGCAGGTCGAGCTTGTAGGAGGTGAGGGTCGCGCAGTAGTCGACGTGGTTGCCCACCATGACCGCCAGCCAGCCGGCGTTCTTGTGGGCCTGGGCGTTACTGCGAATGTTCCGCCACTGGTAGGCGTCCGTCCCGGTCCCGGCGTAGACCCCGATCTCGCCCGGATAGCGGAACGGGTCGTAGCCCGCATCCTCCAACGCCGTGTGCGACAACTCGAGGAACAACCGATGTTGTGGATCGCGGACCTCTGCTTCCCTGATCGACATGCCGAAGAACGCCGCGTCGAAGTCCTCATGGTCTTCCAGCACCATGGCGGCCGGCACGAAATTCGGGTCGGCCAGCATGCCTTCCGCGACGCCCAGCGTCCGTTGCTCCTCCAGGGTGTAGGTGGTCAGCGACTCCACGCCGTCGGCGAGGTTGCGCCAGAACTGCTGCGCGTCACCTGCTCCCGGGACCCGGCACGACAAGCCGATGATCGCGATCGGCTCAGCCGTGGGCTCGTCCGTCATGGGGCAGTCCCCTTCTCGTTGCGGTTCCTCAACCTGTCTCGTCGTACGGCCAGGCGGCGCGCCGCCCGGTCCAGCCCCGGACTGCCGCCCGCGCCATCGAGATGCGCGGCGAGTGTCCGGATCGTGGGGTGCTTGAACAGCTCCATGATCGGGATCTCGCGGCCGGTCGCCGCCTTCAGCCGCGCCTGCACGGCGGCCATGGCCAGCGAGTGGCCGCCGATCTCGAAGAAGTTGTCGTCGGGGCCGAGCCGCGGCAGGCCCAGCACGGCGTGCCACACCTGGGCGACCGTCTTCTGCGTGGGACCGTCGACCTTCTGCGTGGGACCGCCGAGGCGGCCGTTGGCCTTCGGCTGCTCGAACGGCCGTCCGCGCAGCGCGGCGCGGTCCACCTTGCCGTTGGGCGTCAGCGGCAGCGCGGGCAGCGCCACCACCTCGGTGGGTACAGCGTGCTCGGGCAGCACGCGGCGCAGTTCCTCCAGGATTCGATGCGCCGCCAGCCCCGGTCGGGCGGGCACCACGTAGCCGATGAGCATGGTGCCCTCGACCCTGGCCGCGGCGGCACGCACGTCCCGGCAGGCGGCGAGCGCCGCTTCCACCTCGCCCAATTCGACCCGGAACCCGCGCACCTTCACCTGGTCGTCGGCGCGCCCCGCCGGGGTGATCGTGCCGTCGGGGTTGCGCCGGCCGAGGTCCCCGGTGCGGAAGCGGTCGCCGGCGAAGCGCCGGCTGGTCAGCGCCGGATCCAGGTAGCCTGTAGCCAGATGGTGGCTGCGGACGACCACCTCGCCGAGCTCGCCCACACCGGCCCGCCTGCCGTCCGGCGCCACCACGATGATCTCGCTGCCCTCGACGGGCCGCCCGATCGGCACGATCTCCGGATACGGCTCCGCGAGCTCGTGCCACGCGTGCACCTGTGGCGTCTCGGTCGTGCCGTAGAACGCGACGAGCCGGGCATGGGGCACGAGCGTGCGCAGCCTGCCCGCCTCGGCACCGGTGAAGCGGTCGCCACCAACGCCGGCCAGCCGCACGTCGGGCAGCGTGGCGCCGGTGCCCGCCAGCATCGCCGCGAGCTGTGGCGTCAGGTGGAGGACGGTGATCGCATGCTCGCGCAGCCAGGTGACGAGCTTGGCGGGATCGCGGGTCAGCTCCTGCTCGGGCACGAACAGCTCGGCGCCCGCCGCGGCCGGGACGAACATGTCGCGCAGCGCCGGATCGTGGGCCAGCCCGGACAGGAGTGCGAACCGATCGTGCGGCTCGATGGCAAAGGTGCGGACATACCAGGAGATGAAATGAGCCAGTGGCCTCTCGGCGGTGACAACCGGCTTGGGATCCCCTGTGGTGCCTGAGGTCATCGAGAGATAACCGGGCCCCGGCAGATCAGCGCTGCCCTCGCGCAGCTCGATCTCGTGGTCCCGGAGGACCGCCCGGGCTCCCGCGGCGGTGATCTGCCTCTCCTGTACGGCAGGAGGATAAGCCGAGTCGATCACCACCCACCGCGCCCCCGCCGCCAGCACGCCGAGCAGGATCCCCGGCAGCTCGGGCACCCGAGAGGCGACGACGGCCACCACGGCTCCCGGCTCGACACCCGCCTTCCGAAGCGCCGCTTCGGTCCGCCGCCGCGCGCCCGCATGCGCGTCGCCGACCAGCTCCAGCAGTCCGGGCCCGGCCCAGCCCGGGAGCTCCACGTCGGGGGAGTCGTGTCCCACCCGCCCCGTCAGCAGCTCATCGAGCAGCTCGACGTAGCCGTCTACCAGAGCCGCCATGCGCTCGGCCGTATAGAGGTCGGGGTTGTAGACCAGCTCCAGCGCGTAACCGTCGCGCTGCTCGCTCACGTACATGGTCAGGTCGAACAGCGCCCCCGGCAGCCCGGGCCGCAACGGCTCGCTCGCGCAACCGGCCAGCTCCAGCCGGGCCTGCGCGAAGTTGTACATGTTGAACATGACCTGCGTGATCGGGTTGCGGCTCAGGTCGCGCGGCTGCCGCAGCGATTCCAACAGTTGCCCGAGCGGCACGTCCCGGTGCCTGATCGCCGCACCCAGCTCGGCCGCGCACGCCGTCACCTGCTCCGCGAAGTCCCCCTGAGGGCGTAGCCGCAGCGGCAGGACCTGCACGCACATCCCCACCAACGACTCGAACGCCACGTTCGGCCGGTCCGCGTACGCCGCTCCCACCACCAGGTCGTCCCGCCCCGACAGCCTGGACAGCTGCCGGCCGAAGGCCGCCAGCAGCACCGCGTACGGCGTGGCCCCCAGTCTCGCAGCCAGCTCGGCCACCCGCTTGGCGAGCGTCGCATCCAGCACACCCCCGCAGGAGGCGCCGTGGAAGGTCTGCGCGGGCGGCCTGGCCCCATCCCTCGGCAGATCCAGCACCAGCGGGGCATCGCGCAGGTGCTCTCGCCACCAGCTCAGCGCCTGGCCGTCGCCGTGCCCGCGCAGCCAGCGCACATAGTCGGCGAACCCGTGCCCTGGCGCTTCGACCTGCTCGCCGCGGTAGGCGACGGCCAGGTCCCGGTAGAGCACATCCTGCGACCAGCCGTCGAACACCAGATGGTGCGCGGTCAGGCAGAGCACGTGCTCGTCCGGGCCGAGCCGGATGAGCCGCGCCCGGAACAGCGGTCCGGCGGCCAGGTCGAAACGCGCCCGCGCCTCCGCCTGCAACGCCTCGGCCAGTTCCTCAGGGGAGCGGTCGTCGATCGGCAGCGGCACCTCGCCCGGCGGCGCGACCGTCACCTCGGGGACCCCTGCGCGCGTGCCCACCTGCCAGCGCAACGCCTCGTGGACCACCACCACGGCCGTGAGCGCGCGCTGGAGTGCGGCGGTGTCGAGTGGGCCGCGGATCCGCTCGGCCATCGCGATGTTGTGCGCGGTGGACGCCGGCGCCAGCTGCTCGACGAACCACATCCGGCGCTGGGCGGGGGAGAGCGCGGCAGGGCTCCCGGTAGGCGGCGCCGCAGCGGTCTCCCGCGGCGCGCGCTCCACCAGCGCACGCAGCTCGCCGAAGGTCCTGGCCGCGTACACGTCCTCGACCGACACCGCCCGGCCCAGCTCCGCGCGTACCGCGGCCACCAGCCGCATCGCCCGCAGCGAGTGCCCGCCGCGCTGGAAGAAGTCGTCTCCGTCGTCCGGGGCGGGCGCCTCCAGCACCCGCGCCCAGATCCCGGCCAGTCCTGTGCCGCTTCCCCGCTCCGGCTGGGACTGCGCCCGGAGCGTGGCGAGGTCGACCTTGCCCGAGGCGTTCAGCGGGAGGATGGCCAGCCGTACCAGCCTGCTCGGCAGCATGTACGTCGGCAGCCGCACGGCCAGTTCCTTGCGCAGCTCGGCCAGGTCGGGCGCGTCCTCGGGCGTCACGTAGGCCACCAGCTCGCCCGCGAAGTCCACCACCGCCTGCAGCACCCTGGGATGCGCGCGCAGCGCCGACTCCACCTCGCCGATCTCCACCCGCTGCCCCTGGACCTTCACCTGGCGGTCGAGGCGGCCCATGAACGAGATCTGGCCATCCTCCTCCCACACCACGTGATCGCCGGTCCGGTACAACCGCGCGCCCGGCTCCGCCGCGAACGGGTCGGGCACGAAACGCTCGGCCGTCAGCCCGGGCCGGCCCAGGTACCCGCGGCTTACCTGCGGCCCACCGATGAACAGCTCACCGGGCACACCGGGCGGGCACTCGTTCAGGTCCTCGTCGAGGATGTGCGCCCGACAGCCGAGCAGCGGCCGCCCGATCGGCAGCGGCCGCTCCCACACGCCGTCGAACTCGCCGCCCACCACGCAGACGGTCGACTCGGTCGGCCCGTACCAGTTGTGGAAGCGCGCGTGCGCTGACCACCGCGCCACCTGCTCGGGCCCGGGTGGCTCGCCCGCCGTCACCACGTCCTTCAGGTACGGCAGACGCGCCGGATCCACCAGCGGCAGCAACGCAGGCGGGATGAATCCCCAAGTGACGTCGTGCTCCTCCAGGAAGCGCTGCAACCGAGCCGGATCCACCCGGTCCTCGTCCGGTACCAGTTGCACGCAGCCACCGGTGGTCAGCGGGGCCAGCATGTCCAGCACCGAAACGTCGAAGCCCAGCGCGGAGAAGGCGACCGAGCGGCAGCTCGCGTCCAGGCCGAAGTGCGCGGCCGTTGAGGTGACGAAGGCGACCGCGCTGCGATGGCTGACCACCACGCCCTTGGGACGGCCGGTGGAGCCCGAGGTGTAGATGACGTAGGCGGCATTGCCCGGCACGGCGTCGCTCTCCTGAGGTGCCGCGGTGCCGGCCGAAGCCGGGACGAGGGTACGGCCGCAGCCGTCCAGGAGCTCACGGCCGCGCCCGTCCACGACCGCCACCGCGATCCCGGCGTCCTCCAGCACCTCCTCCAGGCGCTTGCGCGGATGACCGGGATCCAGCGGCACGTAGGCACCGCCGGCGAGCATGATCCCCAGCACCGCCACCGGCATCAGCGGGGTACGGCGGGCGCACAGGCCCACCCGCGTCTCCGGCCCGACGCCGAGCTCGCGGAGCCGGCCCGCCAGCGCCCCGGCTTGCTCGACCAGCTGGGCGTAGGTCAGCACGTTCTCCCATTGCCGGACCGCCGGGGCATCCGGGGTCTTCGCGGCCTGGGCCGTGATCAGACTGCTGAGGAGCGTCATCCTCCGGCCTCCACGCTCTGCCGTACCAGCCGGCCTTGCCGTACCGTCTCGAAACGCAGCAGGAAGCGCGGCGCGCGGACGGCGATCGCGGCGATCGCCCGGCCCAGCGGCAGGTGCGTCACCCGCCACTCCGCCAGCCGCGCCGCCTCAGGCGCCGCCTCGGGCGCCCAGGTCGTGCCCGGTCGCTGCCCGGCGAACCCGAACAGCGCCGGATCCACCCGCAGCCCGTCACCCTTCAGCACCGCTTCCTTCGCCGTCCACGTGCGCAGCGCGCTGTGCAACCGCAGCTCCTCGGGCAGCGCGGCGAACTCATCGCGCTCCCGCTCGTCCAGCACGCCCTCGAAGAAGGCCTGCTCGTCGGCCGGCGGGCGGAAGCGCTCGAGGTCGGCGCCCACCTCCCGGCCCGTCGCCAGCGCGACCAGCACGAGCCCGCCCGATTGGCTGAGGCTGTAGGTGAGCTCGGTCCCGGTGTACGGCTTGCCGCCGGGCCGGGTCGGCAGCTCGTCGACGCCCGGCTCGACCCCGTACTCCCTGAGCAGCCGCCGCCGCAGCACCGACCTGCCGACGAACCAGCGCCGGTGGTCCTCCTGCCGGAACCTGGCCGCTCGTGCCACCTCCCTGGGCGACAGCTCGTCGACGGCCGCGCACATCTCGGGCAGTTCCTCGAGGTTGGCCAGCCACACGTGCACCTCGTCCGAGGCTAGGCGCTGCTGGGGGCCCGCTGCGATCGTCCGCGCCACCTGATCGCCGTGCGTGGCGAGGAAGAGGTGCCCGGCGTCGAGCGTGTGCAGGCGGAAGGTCGAGGAGGTGTGGCGGGCCCAGCCGAGCATGGCGGGATGGGTGACCTCTCGGTCATGAGCGCCGGCGAAGGCGACGATGGGGACGTCGAGCGGCTCCTGCCTGGCGAAGCGGTAACGGCGCAGCCACTCCATGTCCGTCCGCAGGGCGGGGATGAGCACAGCCTTGACCTCGGGCTGCGTCCGTAACTCCGCGGGCGCGCCCAGCCGGTGGATCAGCTCTTCGATCAGGTCCTCGTCACCCAGGCCCGTCCACCGCCCCAGCGTCTCCTGGCGCTCCGGCGGGTGCGCGGCGCCGACGTAGAGGCATTCGGGCGCTCGCACGCCCAGCCGCCGCAGCTCGCGCACCACCTCGAAGGCGACCCGGCCGCCCATGCTGTGCCCATAGATCGAGTACGGCGTGCGGTGGTGGGCGGCGATGGACCGTGCGATCAGCTCCGGGGAGAGGGCCCCGGGTTCAGCAACCCGGCCTTCACGACCGGGGAGCATCACCACCCGTACGTCGAAGACTCCGTCGAACGCCTGCCTCCATGGCCAGAAGGCGGAGACGTCTCCACCGGCGTAGGGGAGGCAGAAGAGGAGCGGAACGCCGGGCGGGTATCGCCTCAGCGAGGTGAACGGTGTCTCGGCCAGCACGTGTTCGTCTCGCATTGTTACGCCAAGTCACCCCCCCCAGACAGGTCCGCCGCGCCGTGCGAGGTCGTCGCGCGGGCAGCAGGAAGTATGGACCGCTCGTCAGGGGTTCGTCCTGGCGAGGACCGGTTAAAGCCACGCCATTCCTATTGGGTTGTCCGAAAGCCAGTCAAGTGGCGAAATTTCAATCTATGACGGAATGGAGGTTTCGGCTATCGGGAAATTTCGCTGCCTGCGGGCGCGTCGGTGGGAGGTGCACCTCTCAGGCTGGGCGGATGATCTCTACCCCACCCCTGCGTCAGGGGCGCCTGTCACGCTGCGTGAGGATCTTGTTCATTTGCGGAATGTCCGTAATCAGTGTTTCGGTCTTTGCGTCATGCGACGTCCGACCGCATTGACTGATTGAGTCGAGTTTTATCCGGCATATCGGTCAGACAATCGGTGATCTTGCTGGCAGTTGCCTTGCGGGATGTTGACAGCCGCCGGTCCGCCCATGCGAGGGGTCGAGATGTGGCCTGATCAGATGCTCAAGAATGAGCACCTCTGCTGCGCCAAGCGCTGCCCTATTCTGGGGACAAGTGAGGCACGCTCCCTCGTAGAAGCGCATGTCAGGGATCCTTCCGCGTCCGGTGCGGGGCGGGGGTGGCGGTGCCTGATCGAGGGGCCCGGTGGTAATAGCGCAGTACCCGACGGCCGAGGGGGCGGGGACCCTCAAGCCCCGTTCCCTTGCCGGGAGACGATGACCGTGCCGGCCTTCCCCCGAAGAGCTCGAACATCATTATGAAGTCATGCGGATCACAGCCATCCTCGCCCTGCTCTGCGCGGTCGCGTGCAGCTCTCCCGTCCCCCGGACGCCGTCCGTACGGCCCTCCCCGGCGCCAGGGGTGCAGGCGGAGGCCACGCGGCTGGTCGAGGCCGGATCGTCGGGCGCGGTGGTGCACGTCAGGAAGGGGGATCAGACGTGGCAAGCGGCGGCAGGGCAGGCGGACACCGGGGTGCCGATGCGGACGGATCATCGGTTCAGGATCGCGAGCATCACCAAGACGTTCACCGCGACGCTCGTTCTGCAGCAGGTCGAGGAGGGGCGGCTGGCGCTCACCGACCGGGTGGACAAACTGCTGCCCGGTGTCATCAAGACGAAGGCGACCGTGGCGGACCTGCTCAGGCACACCAGCGGCATCTCCGACTACCTGCGCGACGAGCGTTTCGTCAAGGACTTAGGCAACGGCGCCCACCTCCGGCACTGGCCACCCCGAGAACTGCTGAAATATGCGGATAAAGAGGCGCAGGGTTATTCCAACACCAACTTCATCCTGCTCGGCATGATTCTGGAGAAGGTGTCCCGCAAGTCGTACAGGGAGCTGCTGAGCGAGCGCATCACGGGCCCGCAGGGCTTGACCGCGACCGAGCTGCCCACCGACGACCTGCCCAAGGATCTCGCGCACGGAAACCACACCGACGGAGTGGACAACGCCGAGCTAGACTCGTCGATCTTCTGGACCGCGGGCGGGCTGATCTCGACCGCGGCCGACGTGTCGAGCTTCTACCACTGGGTGTTCACTCAGGGGGTGGGCAGGCAACTGCAGACCGGCGGGTTCGGAATCTTCGCCGAGACGCTCGGCTGCGGGCGGCGCGTGTTCAGCCATTCCGGGTGGATCTTCGGCTACAGCGGGATGGCGATGAGCAGTGCGGACGGCGAGACGGAGGTGGTCGTCCAGCTGGCTTCCGGCCAACCGGCCGACGCCATCGCCGCAGCCGAACGGCTCATGTGCACTGAATAGCACAGAGCCTGTTCGAGTTCGTGCGCGAACCGGTCCCGGAACTTACCGGTCGTCGCCACCCACGTCTCTGGATTTTCACCAGCGACGACATCCGGGCTATTTCCACAGGTTCGTGACGTCGTCAGAAGAAGCGAAGAGCTCTTCGTACGGGCCTTGTGCGGCGATACGGCCATCATCCATGACGATGACGTGGTCCGCGCGGCGCAGGAGGGATCGGCGGTTGGAGACGACAAGGGCGGTGCGGTCAGGCTCGTGGTCGAGGATGCGCTGCCACAGGAGGGTTTCTGTGGTGATGTCGAGAGCGGCTGAGAGGTCGTCGATGACGAGGAGGTCGGCGTCGTGGGCGAGCATGCGCGCGGCGGGCCCTCAGGTCGACCACCTCTGAGAGTCATGCAGTGGCGGCCTTGGTTCTCGAGCGCGGTGCGGTCGGTGATGGTTGTAGTGAGGCTCGTAGCATGCCGGCACGTGCCGGAGGTGCCGCTCTCCGTAGATGAGGAGATGGTCGAGGCACTCACGCCGCAGGGTGCCGATGACGCGCTCGCAGATGGCGTTCATCCTCGGCGTCCGCGGCAGCGTGGTGATGATCCGTAGTCTTTCGGTTTCGAAGACCGCCCTGAAGGCGGAGGTGGAGAGCGGATCCCGATCGTGGTTCAAGAACCGCAGCTCGGCGATGCGGTCACTCAGGTCCATGGCGAGGTTTGCGGGCCTGCTGCGCCGTCCATGCCCCGGTCGGGTGCGCGGTCACTCCGGCCAGGTGCAGTCGCCGAGTGCCGTGCTCGATGAAGACCAGCACATACAGCCGTTTGAGCAGCACGGTCTCGACCACCAGGAAGTCGCACGCGATGATCGCGTGGGCTTGAGCGGCCAGGAACTGCCGCCAGCTCGGGCCGGCCCGGCGGGGCGCCGGATCGATACCTGATGTGTGCAGGATCTCCCACACGGTGGAGGCCGCGATGTTGTAGCCCAGGCGGGCCAACTCGCCTTGGATTCTCCTATGCCCCCAGGTCGGATTCTCCCGCGCCATTCGCACGATCAGTCCTCTGATCGGCCGACGGGTGCCGGGCCGTCCCGGACGCTGCCGGTTGGTGCTGGTCCATTTGCGTGCTGCGAGGTTGCGATGCCAGCGCAAGATTGTCGCCGGGGTGACCGTGAATACCTCCGCCCACCGGCGGCGGTGGACCAATCCTGACAACGCCGCAAGCCAGACCTTGTCGGCGTGATCCCACCGCGGCCGGTCACCGAGTTGACGGCGCAGCACCTGGTTCTCGTGACGGAGCACTAGCAGTTCAATGTCCTTGGACAGGTCCGAGCGGACCAACACCGCCAGCAGGCCGAACAAGCCCTTCACCAACCGGTAGACAAGCGACAACACCACCTTGAGATGGTCGCAGCCGCTGCCCTGATCGCGCAGCGAAAGCCCAGCTCACAGTACGAAATCGTGTTTTCGAGCGGGACAGGACGTAGCGGTGCTGCCTGAGCCAAGGCCTGATGGGCTCGGTGCTCGTTGTAGAAGTGTTCGTACTCGTGTAGGGCATGCCGCAGGTAGCGTTCGTTCCAGAGCAGGCAGCGGTCCAGGAGTTCGCGGTGGCAGGACTGTACCCATCGCTCCATGAGCGCGTTCATGCGCGGCACGCGGACGCCGGTGAGAACCGTGTGGATACCAGCGTCAGCGAGGATCTCCTCCATCAGGGCCGGAAACTTCCCGTCCTGGTCTCGGATCAGATAGTGCGCCCGGCAGCCGGCGTCCTGTAGGTCCATCACGAGATTCTTGAACACCTGACTGACCCAGGCCGCGGTCGGGTGAGGGGTGGTACCGAGCACGCGGGTCCGCCTGTTGGGCAAGCTGGATGACCTGCGCGGATGACATTATCGGCAGGCACAGAGTCGTCGTGATCCTTCCGTTTCGGTTGGGTAGCTGAAGGCGTTCGGTTACTCGTTGTCTGCCAAGGCCGGCGAGAAACCGCAGGCGATATTCGGTGTCGCACAGAAGGCTCGGATGGCTAGAGTCCGGTTCTCATGGTGACCAGCCGGCGGTGCCAGGCCGACAGGTGCCCGGCGTCACGGTCCGATGGAGCCGAAGTCGCTTGGGCAACTGCCGTGCCAGCGCCGCCAGCAGCGCCTGGTCGGCCCAGTCCGGTCGCGGCCTGGCGACCTGACGACGTAGGACGGCGAGGTTGCGTCCACGGGAGTGGTGTACGAGTTTGGCCTGGTCATAGGCGTGGCGTCGTGAAATGAAGGCGGCCATCGCGTGATCCTTCGAGTAGCAAGATCAAGATCGAAGGAGATCAGGCGATGGCCGTAGACAACAGTGTGACGCCCGCGCAGTGGCTGGCGCGGCAGATCGAGACCGACGACCCCGACATGTTGCGATCCATGGTGAAGACCATGGCCGAAG